>CAYMTR010000051.1:0-22607 GCA_964393405.1 uncultured Prolixibacteraceae bacterium | reverse complement strand
TATTTTCTTCCATAGCATTACTTTTTGTGTATCGCTATTTCAGGACTAGACAAATTAAAAACAAAAAAGGTTATGATGATTTCATAACCTTTTTTGTTTTGTATATCTATTTATTTAACTAAGAATTTCCAGTAAAAAGAAAAGTGAAAGCAAGAACTAAAACAATAATCACTACAATTGCAATGAAGAAAATAATTACTCCCGAACGGTAGCGCTTATTTGATTTTACAAGCTTGTTAACTGATTGAATTTTGTTGATTTTATTGACCATTTTTTTAAGGGCCATCTGATCCTTCACAATATAATCGTATGCCCCATATTTCATTGTATTAATCGCGACATCGATATTATCTTGCCCTGATAAGAAAATAAATTCAATATTTGCGTTTTGTTCTTTTGCCTTTTTTAATACATCTATCCCATTCATCCCGTCAAGTAAGAAGTCTTGAATTATTATGTCAGGATTGCGATAAAGGTTATTAATAGCATCCTCCCCGGAATAAAAGGGCATTACGTTAGTAAATTTATTAGTTTTTAAATAACTTACAATAAGCTTATTGTATACCCTGTTATCCTCAACAACAAAAATTAATGAATCATTTGTGTCTTGCATAATATTCCGTTAAGTTCGGATTAAAAATAATTACAACTTATTTACTCCGAAATTACATTAAAAATTTCAACTGCCAATCTAAATTAAGAAAATTTTCAATTATCAAAGCATAATATTGTAAAGTAATATAAAATACTTCAAGATTCGTTATCATAACACTATCGAAAATAATACTGTATAATAGTATATTTCATCAAGTTAATAAATAAACGACTATTTACCCATAGATTAATTCAATTCGCCGATATTTTTATATCATACATACTACTTTGCATTGCCAAGTACTATCCTATTAACTAACTTCGTTTCATATTTTAATAATAGTCAAAATGAATATTGAAAACACAAAAGCACAAATGAGAAAGGGGATACTGGATTATTGCATTCTTGAAATATTGTCCAAGAAGCATTCATATGCACCCGATATTATAAATGAGATGAAGAAAGCCAGAATGATTGTTGTTGAAGGCACCCTCTACCCTCTTCTGACAAGATTGAAGAACCTTGGCCTCTTAAACTACCGCTGGGAAGAATCGGTCCAGGGACCTCCCAGAAAATATTATGAGCTCACTGAAGAAGGGCAAAAAGCTCTTGTAGAGCTTGAAGAATCATGGAGCGAGATATTGAATTCAGTTGAAACAATTAAAAATTCAAAATAATATGAAACGTACAATTACAATTAATATTAGCGGACTCGTTTTCAATATTGATGAGGATGCTTACGAAAAACTGAAAAATTACTTGTCAAAAGTTGGAGCCCATTTTAACAGAGAAGACGGAGGGCATGAAATCATTTTTGACATTGAATCAAGAATTGCTGAACTATTCAATGAGAGAATATCAGAATCACAAAATGTCATTACAGAACCTATGGTCGATGAAATAATTGCTATCATGGGACTACCTGAAGATTTTCAGACTTCTACTGAAGAAACTCCAAAAGACAATGATCAACAAAAGTCAAATCAACCAAATGGAATTGTATATAAAAAATCCAAAAAACTTTACCGCGATCCTGAATCAAGAATAATTGGCGGCGTTTGTAGCGGACTTGCTTATTATTTTAATATGGATAGAATCTTTATGAGAATAATATTTGTGATTCTATTTTTCGTCACTTCCGGTGTTGCCCTCCCTGCTTATTTAATCCTTTGGATAGCTGTTCCAAAAGCAAGGACTACGTCACAACGTTTAGAAATGAAGGGAGAGCCAATAAATATTGAAAATATCGGGCGCAAGGTTAAGGAAGAAATGACTGACCAAACTACTAATAAAAACGGTTCAGTAAAAGACTCAAGGAATTTATACAGAACGAGTAATTCAACCCGCAATTCCGAAAGCACAGCACCGTCGGTTATTGGAAAAATAATCGGAATCATTCTGGTATTCATAGGGTTTATTTCACTCGCCGGGTTAATTATAAGCATATTTGCTTCATCTCAAATGATCGGAATGTTCCCAGGGTTTTTCCATGAATACGGAAGCTCTTCGTTTGTAGGTCATTTCTTTACAAACAGCACTATTACAACGCTAATGTTATCGATGCTGATAATTGTTGGAATACCTATTCTGTTGTTTATATATGCAGGTACAAAACTAATCTTCAACTACAATTCTAACAACCGTTCAGTTATCCTATCTTCTCTGGGGATATGGCTTATTGGAGTTATTATTGCTGTAGCTTCAATTGTGGGAGCAGTAAACGTATTCAGTACAAACACTTCTGTTGAAGAAAATAAGCTCATTAACACCACAAGTGATACTTTGTATTTATCTGCAGCCAGCTATTCAAACAAAAATTTAAGCGACCCTACATACGAAATAAATAAAATGAAGGTCATTAACGTTCAAGGTAAAGAAGTTCTCGCAGCAAATCCGGTCTTAAGAATAGAAAAAAGTGGAAACAGCAACCTTGAATTAATTATCAAAAAATCGTCGAAAGGCAATAATTTAAAATCAGCAGAAAAAAATGCAATGAATGTCAATTATGACTTCAATGTTGAGGATTCAAAGATAATTTTTGATCCATATTTCCTGCTGAATAAAAATGATAAATGGAGATCTCAAAAATGCACCCTCATATTGAAAATTCCTGATGGCAAAGTAATTTACTTAGATGAAAGCATCTTACCAATAGTTGACGATATTGAAAATACAACTGATACTTGGGTAGGCGACATGGTGAATTCGTATTGGGAAATGAAACCCCAGGGTTTGACTTCAACAACTAAGAAACAGCTTTAATTCACAATACAAAACACATAAACAATGAATACAATACTTAAACTTGGAATCGTAATTGCAACTTTTCTTGCTTCTCTTGTTGCTCATGCCGAAAGCAAATCAGATAAAGTTTACAACTTATTCTCGGGAAAAGAAGGTGTTACCTACATAAGTTTTTCTAAGTCTGTAATAAAACCTTTTGAAGTTTTTTTTGATGAAGAGTCAAAAAAAGTGATCTACAAGATGGAAAAAGTTCGGTTTATGCACTACAATAAAGAAAAGGGAAAACTGAAGATTTCTGAAGTTACAGAAAGAATAGTCAGAGTGTTTGATGATCCTGAATACTTCACCTTAGATCCTAATGAATTTGACTTCAAAAACAATAACCAAGATAAAGAATGGGATGAAGTTAAAATGCTCGGCAGAGGCGAAAAAAGTAAAATGAACGAATTGCATATAATTGCTTCTGATGAAGATGGATGTGTAATCTTTTCTTTTTACGGAGATATTAAAATCGAAGATGTCAGATCTTGCACTAAATTCAGCAGATCAACAAATATCAATATCTCTATTGATTAATTAATATAAAGACATTTTGGTTTTTTATTCCTAAAAATTGTAGGGGTAATAAATATTTTATAATTTTGTACATTATTGTGGAAAGATTTGTGAATGATTGCAACCACAGAAAAAAATGCTAAAGCATTCGTACTTAAAAACGATTGCACATCTTTTTCACTTCTTCCACTCATATATAAACATTTATAATTGACAACGTCAAAAAAATTGTATTATGAGTTATTTATTTACATCTGAATCAGTTTCTGAGGGTCATCCCGACAAAGTAGCTGATCAAATTTCCGATGCCATTCTTGATAAATTTCTTGCTTTTGACCCTGAATCAAAGGTGGCATGCGAAACTCTTGTAACTACCGGTCAGGTAGTACTTGCAGGAGAAGTTAAAACAAAAACCTACATCGATGTACAGGAGATTGCACGCGAAGTAATCAATCGTATTGGTTATACTAAAGCCGAATACAGATTCGATGGTGATTCTTGTGGTGTCTTTTCTTCAATACATGAACAAAGCCCGGACATAAACCGTGGTGTAGTCCGCCAAGATCCTATGGAACAAGGTGCTGGCGATCAGGGAATGATGTTTGGATATGCTTGCAAGGAAACTGATAATTACATGCCTCTTTCGCTTGAACTTTCTCATAAGCTCCTAATCGAACTGGCAGCTATACGCCGCGAGGGTAAGGAAATGACATATCTCCGTCCTGACTCCAAATCGCAGGTAACAATCAGCTATAATGAAAATGGAGAACCTGAAAGAGTCGACACTATTGTGGTTTCTACCCAACACGATGAATTTATTGATCCTTCTGATACATCAGCAAAATCACAATTAAAGGCTGATGAACTTATGATTAAGAAAATCAAAGAAGATGTGATCAACATTCTTATTCCAAGGGTTTTAAACACATTGCCTGATAGGATTAAGTCTTTGTTCGATGAAAAGATTATCTACCATGTAAATCCAACCGGCAAATTTGTTATTGGTGGTCCTCACGGAGACACCGGACTTACAGGTCGCAAAATTATTGTTGACACTTATGGTGGTAAGGGTGCTCATGGTGGCGGTGCTTTCTCAGGTAAAGATCCTTCAAAGGTTGACCGTTCTGCTGCTTATGCCAGCCGTCATATTGCGAAGAATTTAGTAGCTGCAGGAATAGCAGATGAACTCCTGGTTCAGGTCGCATACGCAATTGGAGTGGCTAAACCAATGAATATTTTCATCAATACTTATGGTAAATCAAATGTCAAATTAAGCGACAGCCAGATTGCTGATAAGGTTTCCGAGATTTTTGACATGAGGCCTAAGGCTATTGAAGAAAGATTAAAACTCAGAAATCCTATTTATGAAGAAACAGCAGCTTACGGACATATGGGACGTGAACCAAAAATTATTTTTAAGAGTTTTAAGTCTCCATACCATAAGACCTATGAAAAAGAAGTAGAGCTTTTTACTTGGGAAAAGCTCGACTATGTTGATAAAGTCAAATCAGCTTTCAATCTGAAATAAAACACAAGAGGCATCTAATCGGTGCCTCTTTTTAATTTTCTGTTTGACTTAAGATACAACTCCCCAATTTCAGCGATTGTATCATCAATATTTCTGTATTCAAACCCTATAATACGGGTAATCTTTGTGCCATCATAAATTGACTTCCTGACTGAAGTTTGAGCATTCTCCTTAGTTATAACCGGTTTTCTGCCCGATATCTTACTAAATAACCATACAACCCTCCAGAAAATTTCTAATATATTTTTTGAAACTTTAATATTCGGAGCTTTTACATTTATTGATTTCGCTACTTTACTAAAAAAATCCCTGTAACTCAGGTTCTGACTGCTAAGTAAAAACCGCTGATACATACACTTCTGCCAATTATCATCATCTGTCATCATAACAATTGCCTCGGAAACATCCCTAACATCAACAAATCCTGTACTGCCGGGAGGATAAAACTTAAATCCTTTTTTGATGCTGTCGAAAAAGTCAGCATTTCCCTTTCCCCAGCTCCCGGGAGATAAAACAACTGACGGATTCACAATTACTGCCTCCAATCCTTCGTATATCCCTCTCCACACCTCCATTTCAGAGTGAAACTTACTTAAACTGTAGCCCGAATGTCTCTTGCCGGGAATAAAAGAACTTTCCTCATTAACAGTTATCCCTGCTTCATACCTCCCTAAAGCCGCAATGGAACTTACATGACAAACTCTTTTCACACCTTGTAAAAGACAAGCATCAATAATATTTGAAGTGCCTGCAATGTTTATTTCTTTTAAAGAAATAAAATCATCAGGATTAAAAGACACCAGAGCAGCACAGTGATAAACGATGTCAATATCTTCCACAGCTTTTAATATGGAAGAATAATCAGTCATATCACCTTCTACCCATTCTATTTCGTCAACTATTTTCTGAGAATCTGAATTATAGAAACCAATATTTGAAATGAAATTCCTAATGCTTTCTTTGCTCCTGAAAATTGCCCTTACCTTATTGCCTCTGAGAATTAAATCGAGAGCCAATCTTGACCCTACCATCCCTGTCGCACCTGTTACCAATACCCTCTTGCCCTTATCTTTCAAAATCGATATATTAACTATTCCACGGAGTAACAGCTTTAGCACCAAACTCCTTAGCTTGTATTTTTTCAATTCTCATTCTGAAAACCCCAACGTTCTTAACTGCCGGTGCATTAAACTTAAACTCCTTGTCGCTATACTGAAGCATGAATATTCTTAGTGCTTTTTCTTTCTCTTCAAAATCTTCGATAAATTCTAACACCCCTTCAGCTATTACTGATTTTGACCTTACTCTCCAACTGCATGCAACTTCTTCATTCTGATGAACAATAGTATCTCCGGAACAAAAAGTTATACACACTTTGGGATTCCTTTTCATTATTTCCCACTTTCTTCCCATCTGCCCGGAATGCAGATATATAAACTCACCGTCCAGACCGAAGTTCATTGGCACTACATATGGTTGTAAATCAGTATCGCATAATCCAAGGTAGCAAGTTCTGCACGACTTGATAATCTTTTCTATTCTTTCCCTGTCTTCTATGTATAATGTCCTCATCTTCTTTATTATGATGTTATTGCCCTCTTTCCAAGATTTTTTGATAGCTCTTTCTCAACCTTATTAAGATTAGTTATTGTCGTCTGAATTTCCATGATTCTATCAATATCTTCTACAGAATTTAAGCTTCCTATTTCTTTCATCAAATCGTTTATCATTATTTTGACATGCCTGAGTTTATACTCCTCAATAAGCCGCGGAACAATAATGTGTAAAATTTCATTCTCATCCTCAACAAATGCCCCCTTCCTTTTCCATATCACACTTTCCAAATACTTATCAACCAGTAATCCACTTACTAAATAGCTGATTTCTCTGTCGCTGTGCTGAGTAAAATACCTCTCGGGATTAAAATACTCCTCTTTATAAAATTGTTTAAACTCTTCTATTATCTTTCTTATAACAGGATCCGACGACACAAGGTTATCCTTCTCTATCTCTGATAGAATATAATCACCGGTCTTGATCACTTCGACAACATTGGTTTCTTCATTTTCTATCGAGAACAAATCATTGTTGAAATACCTTATTAACACCCTCAACAAAGCCTTTTCTTCAATCTCACAAAGATTACCCTTCTCTTTTTCAACAACCTGCCTTTTTGATGGCGATATGCTTCTTATCGACTCTCTCTTTTCCTTCAACAATTCCTCTTCCGACAGTTTGAATTTTAGTTTCCTTACTTCAGAATATAGTATGTCTTCAGAAACGTCGAGCATGTTACTGCATTCCTTAATATAAACACTCCGGGTTATTGTATCAGGTATTACTGATATCGACTTAATAATATCAGTAATAAGCCTTGCTCTGGCTACAGGGTCATTAACGGTATCCGATATCAGTAATTGTGTCTTAAACCTTATGAAATCGGTCTCATTCTTCGAAATATACTCAAGAAGTGACGACGAATTCATCGAACGGGCAAAAGAATCAGGATCCTCTCCATCAGGAAGTGGTACCACTTTTACATTTATACCCTCTTCAAGAACCATGTCAATCCCACGTATTGATGCTTTTATCCCTGCCTGATCTCCATCATAAATAATAGTAATATTCGATGTAAACCTCTTGATCATCCTTATTTGGTCGGAAGTTAATGAGGTTCCGGAAGAAGCAACAACATTTTCAATTCCCGACTGGTGAAATGACAATACATCAGTATATCCTTCAACCAAATAGCATTTATCACTTCTCGAAATACTGTTCTTGGCAAAGTATATTCCGTAAAGGACTTTGCTTTTATGGTATATCTCTGATTCTGGCGAATTTAGATATTTTGCAACCTTCGGATCTGTCTTTAAAACTCTCCCACCGAAAGCAATTACCCTGCCTGCAAGATTATGAAAAGGAAAAATTACTCTGCCGGCAAAACGGTCTCTTACCCAGTCTTCCTTTTTAATCGAGAGACCTGTTTCTTCCAGAAATTCCATTTTATATCCTTGTCGTTGAGCCGACTGTGTGAAAAGATCTTTTTGATCAGGACAGTAACCTAGCTTAAATTTCTTTATTATATCATCCCTGATTCCTCTTTCTTTAAAATAGCTTAATCCAATATTCCTTCCTTCATTTTCATTATAAAGAAAATTGGAAAAATATTCACTCGCATAGTTTGAAACAATCATCAAGCTTTCATGCCTGTTTCTCTGTGCAATACTTTCAGGGGTTTCTTCTTCTTCTGTGACTTCAATATGATATTTCCGGGCAAGGAACTTTAAAGACTCAAAATACGATAAGTGCTCATGCTCCATAATGAAATTGACAGAGCTTCCACCCTTGCCGCATCCAAAGCATTTATATATTTGTTTTGACGGAGATACCGTAAATGAAGGTGTTTTCTCATTATGAAAGGGACAATTACCTATGTAGTTGACTCCCCTTTTTTTAAGAGATACAAAATCCTGAACAACTTCAACAATGTCGGCTGCTTCTATTATTCTTTCAACTGTACCCTGATCTATCATAAAACAAATGTAGGAAATTAAACATGATTTATAACGACTGTACGAAGTCCCCAAACCTTAAAATCTTCCCACTATTATTTTTGTTGAAAAGAAGATGTTCAAAATCTTTTTGCTTCTTATTCAAATCAACAGTTTCAAGGAGTCGGTTGGTAGCAACTTTAAATTCCTCAATGTTTGTTATCCCGCATCTTTTAAAAAGAAAACCATAATCTGGCTTTGTTTGTGATAATAAGAAAATCAAATCATAAAAGTCCCGACCCTTTGCCCGCGACAGCATTGCTGCTATTTTCATGCTGCATAGCACACTATCTGGAGGAACAGGGAATGGGAAAAAGAAACTACATCCTTTAATGTTAACTATATATCTCTCATAATCTACTCCCTGATCCTGACTCTCAACTTTTATTAGAAACCTCTCATCTTTATGCCCGCTCAATCCTAAGTCAAACAATAACTCCGGAAAATAAATGCTCTTCCTGAATGTTGTCAATTTCGAATTGTCCTTGTCCCTTGTTTCAACCCTAAATCCTGAACGTTCAAGAAATTGAACTATCCCTTTAGTCATTTCGATGAACTCTTCTTCAGTCAGTTCTTTGCAATCAAAGTCCAGATCTTCGGAGAAGCGGTCTATCCCCTTTACTAAACGCAAGCATGTCCCTCCTATAAAGGTTATTTTTTGTATATATGGCGTCGAGGAAAGGTAATCAAGAATCATTAACTGTAGATACTCTTTCAGTATATACTTTTCAAAGACAGACACATCCCTTATCTGCGCCGGAAAGAAATTCTTTATCTGATCTACCTGTATCATAATCGGTACGCTTTAAAAAACAACTTTACCCTTTGCTCAAGTGCTTTATTTTGGAATCTTGAAACATATTCTTTCAGTAATTCAACATCCAAATCTTCATTCAAATATCCTTCATCGAATCGCAATTCTACCATCTCATTCTCACTGTCATAAAAAGAATAGAAGTAAAGTAAATCAAGTAATGCTTTCTCTGGTTTGGCAAACTGAATTGTTCGACCTTCAGCCATAGGCTTTAAATCATAACCAAACATTAGATTATCCTTTATTGAATTATAAGAGTATTCCCCAAAATCGTTGGCAAAAGAAATCGTTTTTAAGGAAGTCACACTGTTAATTTGTATTACAGATTCTGGTATCATGCCATAAAAAGACAAAGCCGTGTGAAGACTAATATAAGAAGGCTTATATATGCGATTTGCAAAATAGAACGAATAATCAGGCTTACCTTTATATTCAGGGAAAGTATAAAACCCTTGCCTTAACCTGATAAGGTACCCTTTCTTTATCCATCTTGTAATGTTATTTTGGCCAAAATCAGGTTGCCATGTATATATCTGATTGATATTAAAGCACGCCAGATCAAACATCTTGCTCTTAAATTCCAAAAAATTCATGTCTTTTTATTTCCATTACTCTACAAATATAATGAATTTTGGAAATACTAAATCATTCGTTTATCAGGGAAATGAAAAAAGGGAAGCATTAAACTTCCCTCTTTTTGTGGTGCCACCAGGAATCGAACCGGGGACACACGGATTTTCAGTCCGTTGCTCTACCTACTGAGCTATGGCACCTTTTTTTGTGGCGTCAAAAATAACCCATTTTTCTGAAATACCAAATTTTAATATCCTCTTATTAAATATTTTTAAATTGGTCGTTTTAATCGTCTTTTAAGTTGCTAATTTAATTTTTTTTATAAATTTGCACCCGTCTTTGACAAAAGCATTGTCCTATGGTGTAATTGGCAACACGTCTGATTTTGGTTCAGAAGAGTCTAAGTTCGAGCCTTAGTAGGACAACAAGAGAATTGTTCTTTTAATATCTTATCATTGTCCTGTAGTGTAATTGGCAACACGTCTGACTCTGGATCAGAAGACTAAAGGTTCGAGCCCTTTCAGGACAACTCTCCTATTTCACTATTGCCCCTCGATTCAAAGTAACATCCAACAAATATCCGGTACAAATTCCTTTTACTTTTATTCTGTCTCCAACATTGTAGGGTAATTCTCCTTTTACCTGCGAATCTCCTATCGAACAACTGACTCCGGAAAAAGAATCTTCGTCGCGCAACAGAATGATAACACTTTCTTCTCCTGTATTTATTTCCGCAATTACCCCCTCTACCTCAACAACTTTGTCAATATACTTCTGCCCTGCCTGTTGTTCGTCAGATTCAAACTCACTAACTATTTCAGAACATGCTACCTTATAATCTGCCTTCTTTCCTGCTACACTGTCATCAGTTTTCCTGAAAACATATAAACTGACAATAACAGCAACTATTACTCCTACTATAGCCAACCCAATTAATATTTTCCAACTCTTCTTCATATCAGTTTTTTTGATAAGGTTTGTAATCAAGCTCTACCTGTACTTCAACAACTTTTGCAACTCTGTCTTGTACAACCGCAGGTACTTTTATTCCATAATCGTTTATCGATACTTCAAAGCTGCATTTCCCTAAAGCTGAACCTTCCTTAATATCAACAGTCGCCGGTACAGTTACTGTTTTTGTAATACCGTGTATTGTGAGGTCTCCTGTTACCGTAATGTTCAACAATCCCTTTTTGGAAATGTCAATATTTGCATAATCAACAATCTTACCTTTAAAATTGGCTTTAGGGTGCAAATGCGACTCCATATATGTCTCATTAAAGTGCTCTGCTGCTGTTGCAAGGGTAAATTCAAATCCCTTAATCAGCATTGCACAAACTATCTCTCCGTTCTTAACATCAAAAAAACTTATCGCCTGCTTGTTTGTCCCGTCAATATCAATAACGTCTGTATGCGACTTAAAGTAGGCCTTACCGGTCTTTGTATAATACTTCTCCTGAGAAAATCCATTAATAGCTAACATGCATAAAGCAATAAATAATATATTTTTCATCTTATATTTTTTCTTTACTAAAACAATTTCCATGCCTATTTCTTTCCAATCGTGAATACTTGTGAAATATTAAATCCAAGCCTCAAATCACCTTTGGCAATATTACCCGTTGTTTCACCTATCATCGAATGTTCTATCATGTTCTGACAGTTGGTCACCATTATCTGAAATACGTGTCCTGAAACCTGTATATCAAATCCAACACTTATAGGATCAAAGTATTCCTTCTCTCCCACAGGAAGATTTTTATTACCACTCACATAATAATATTCAGCATTTAAGGAGAAGGTATTTGTTAGTTTATATCTGCCCCCAATTCCAATTGCCCATAAATCATTCTTGTGATTGCTGTTTGGGACCATATTACGATGAATATAGGTTGGAGCCAACTGTAGGGATAACTTAGGCGAAAACATCCTTCCTATAAGCAATTGATGCGTATAATTGAACCTCCCTGAAAAATTCTTGTTCCTCTCAGGATCTCCTTTGTAGTCGTAACCATCAATTCCTGCTGTTGTAACCCATACTAAGGTAACAGGCATATTCTTGATACCTTTGCATTGCTGTAGTATCGAATACTTTATGTATGAATTGAAAAATGCGTTATTCTGACGGCCAATTCCCACCATCAACTTATCTGTAACCCCATATTCAAGACTCATATATGAATAAGACCCGTCAATTCCCCAGAATCTGTTGAACCCGGTATTGAAGTTATCAAATCTGTGATGTACCCTGAAGTCTAGTCCTCCTTTTGGCATCATCTGTACTGAATGGCTGTTGAGTATCCTTGTTGAGTAAAATGTACCCATTGCATATTCAGTTGTATTCGATAATTCAGCATCGAGCAAGGCATCCATATCATCCTGCGCGTAGCCCTGAAATACAAATAAGACTAATATGATTATTATGTATCGTTTCATAGTGTTGTGCTTGGTTTATTTAGATTATTTTACTTCAATGAATTTATTTCAGCTTCACTCAATCCTCTTTTAAAGACTTTCAAATCATCGATGCTGCCCTTAAAGTAATTGTTCGGTTCTGATGAACTTTTCCCTATCACCAGATTGCCATTACTGAAGGTAATAGCTTTCTCTGCGCTTTCAAATTCCATTTTCCCATAGGCCGGATTGATATAACTTAATGTTACTTTACCTTTTGTTATCTCTGCAAAAACAAAATTCCACTCTGCCCATGTGTCAATTATCATTTCTTCTTTTTCAAAACTTATTTTATCTACTCCCGATGTCAGTGTGATAAATGTCTGTCCCGAAATTCCGTCAACCTCAAATTTCATTGCTCCCCTTCCGTAATCAATCAACGTAGGCGTATTGTTGCCCTCTGTAAGGAAGGTAAGCTGCTTGGTGCTCTTCATGTGAAAACAAATGGAGATTGTGTCGTATACACCCGTAAAGAAGCTGAAAGAGCTGTTCCCATCCAATTCGAGCGATCCCTTTGAGAATGGTTTATATCCCGATGTATTGAATAATGGAGTACCTTCAAAATTCAACTTCAAATCGTTCGAAGAGGAATCAATCAGTGTGCTCTCAAACTGAAAATCAGCAATTAATGAAACATCCTTTATCACAACAAGTGTATCTGACTGATTACCTGACGCGTAATAGTCTTCTTCATTATTGTATGTACAGGCTGTAAAAAATAGAAAACATAGTAAACTTAAGTACAATATTCTTTTCATGGCTTAAAATTTTTAATGCCATAAAAGTAAAAAAATCAGATATAAACCAACTACAATAAAAAATAAATATAACTATCCAGGTAATCTTTTTTAAAAAGAAAAAGGAGGCAAATATCAACTTGCCTCCTTGCTATATCTTTAGTTTAACTACATTTCTAGAAATAGAATATACTCCTTGACCCCCGCTTCGATTGGTACTTACCTCTCTTAACTACTTTGATTATAGATCTCCTGTTGATTGAGTGTTCTTGTTCTGAACATTCTTCGTCATCTTCGCAATGGTTAAGCAACTGAGTCTCTCCAAATCCTGAATATTCAATCGTCAGCTTGTCTACACCTTTTTTAACAAAGTAATTATATGCTGAAGTTGCCCTCATCTTTGAAAGCCTGAGGTTATATTCATCACTTCCCTTTGAGTCTGTATGCGATTCAATCCTAACTTCAAGTCCCGGGTTCTGCTTCAACATTTCCGTTACCCTGTCAAGTATTGATGCAGCTGAAGAAGTAATCTTATCGCTGTCGTATTCATAATTGATATGCTCTATTTGTATTATCTGCAGCTCATCACCATCAACCATTTCCATACTTAGTGGTTCAAACTGATCAGGTTCTTCAAGCATATCGAAACTCATTTCAATAAATATCTCAACTTCAATCTTCTCATTTGGAAGCTTATTGTATGTTGAAACATCTTTTTCAGCAGGTACATAACCTTCTTTTGACACTCCTATACGGTAATTTCTTTGCTTGAAAGCACTAAAGATAAATTCTCCATCTTCTTTGGAATATGTAATTTCAAGCGTATCCTGATTTTCATCAAGCAAAGCAACCTTTGCTCCTGCAATTTCGTATGTGTTTATCCTATCCCTGACAGTACCTCTTATCTGTACAGGTATATAAAGTATTTTTACTTTATAAATATCGTCATATCCTTTTCCGCCAATTCGGTCTGATGAGAAATATCCATTGAATCCATCATCATCAAGACAAAGCCCAAAGTCATCGCGTGAGCTGTTTACAGGGTATCCCATATTCTCAATAACTTTGAAGACTCCCCTATCGGGCAAAGCCATATATATATCTAATCCACCCATTCCACCTAAGCCGTTCGAAGCAAAATATAAAACTCCATCAGCTGCTATGAATGGGAACATTTCTTCACCTTCAGTATTTATTTCTTCCAGATTTATCGGAGCACCCCAAACACCATTTTCCTTACGACACCAGTATATATCATTCCCACCTTTTCCTCCCGGCATGTCGGATGAAAAATATAGTAAGTCGCCTGTTTTATCAACAGCCGGATGACGTAGGTTATACTGTTTGTTGTTGTATTTGAATTCTCCCCTTAATTGCCATGTATTATTTTCAAAATCGGCGTAATATATCTGGAGATTGTTTTCTTCATTCTTTAAACTTGTACCTTTAGAACCCCTATTACTGTTGAGGTACATTCTTTTCCCCTTTACATCAAATGTAGCAGGTCCGTCGTGGAAAGGGGTCATTATGTTTTTAGCATAAATTGAAGGTTCAGTATAGTTACCGTACTCATCAATGTCAACATAGTAAAGATCAAGGAATGGCAGGTTATCCCACACATACTTCGGATCTCTGTTGTCTTCAGGGTCACCGGTCGAAACATATACCACTTTATTGTCATAAAGTACAGGTCCCCAGTCTGAACCGGGTGTATTGAAAGGAACTGATTCTATTTCATATCTTGAAGAATCACCTAACAGAAAATCTATATAATCGAGCAAGGATTGTTCAAGGTTAACCCTGCCGTCTTCCGGCCTCAATTGAGCGTATTCTTTCAGTGCAGCTTCTGAATCAGTATATTTACCGTTACTTTTTAACGCCATCGAATAGTGGAAAATATCCTCAGGTGTCTGCTCGTTCATCTGTATAAGGGTGTTGAGCCATTTCTCAACCTCTTCAGTCTTACCAATATTTCTGTAACAATCTGCCAGCCTCCTCACTACATAAGCATTGTTTTTATCCCTCTCATGTGCATAGGAATATAAATCAATTGCCTCATTCCATGAGAAATCTGAGAATGCTTGGTCTGCAAGCCTGATTGTTATCTTTTGCTGACCCCATGATAAGTTAGCCATGAATATTAGTATCATGACCATACCAGAAATTATCTTAATCTTTTTCCACATACTCTTCGCCATATTAGAAATACCTCGGTGATCTTACACGTCCACGACCAAAGCTAAAGTCAAAGTTAATGAATATTTCGTGAGTACCCGAATTATAGGGCCCTAAATCATTTGTCGTCAAATCGTATGCATATCCAACCTTTAACTGCTTTGTCGCTTGTACCTGCGCCATAAAACCAAACGAATTTCCTATTCTGTAAGTTACACCTAACCATAACCTATCGTAAAAAACACCCTGCGCTGTTATATCTGCCGACATTGGCGCGTTAGGAGCAAATCTCACCATGAAATAGGGTTTAAATTTAATAATTCTTGTAATATCAAAAACATAACCACCCATAAAAAATGCATGTAATTGTTCCTTCGTTACCGATCCGGTCTCAATATTCTTGTTCTTTATGGTGTTTGAAATCAATTTCGGTATCGAAAATCCCAAATAATAGTTGGGTGTCGAATAATATACTCCAACTCCTGCATTAGGCAGGAATAAATACCCTAAGTCTTGCTGGAAGGCAGGATCGTTGGGGTCGGTATTTCCCAAATCTATCTCGGTTAAAGCCACACTGTAAAAACTTGCGCCTGCTTTTAAGCCAAATGATAGAAACCTGTCGTCTGTGTATATTATCGAATAGGAATAATCAAGAAATATCCCAAGATTGTTTACTTTATATATCTTGTCGTTGACTATCGATCCCCCCAAACCCATCTCGTTAGTTAAGGGTGAATGTATAAAAAACGTCTGTGTCTTCGGATTCTCAGGCCACGTTGTATACTGCTCCCTCACAATTGCGGCAGCACTGGTAACTCCTTTCGAACCTGCATATGCCGGATTAATTGACAGCAGCTGGTTCATGTACTGCGTGTACAACGGATCCTGCTGAGCCCTTGAAACTAATCCGATAGCTGTCAGAATTAGAAATAGTAATATGTATTTTATCTTGCTCAAAAATTCTTGTTTTACTCTGTGGCTATATAAACATTACCCTTAACAGGATTTTTCTCTTTAGGTATCCTTTCGTCATCTCCCAAATCGAGCAAAAACATGTAAGCTCCTCCGGGCACTACCCCCCGGCCTATCCTTACACCCTTATTTGCTACCCCGTCCCAAGGCTCATTGTTTGTGTAATTTTCTTTTTTATACACTACATTACCCCACCTGTTGAAAATGGTAAATTCGTTATAAATATACTTCTCAATATTCTCAATTATAAGAAAATCATTAATTCCATCTCCATTTGGTGAGAAACCGCCCGGAACTATCGGTGGCCTTTCTAACACTTTTACTATCACTATCGCCTCATCAGGGTTTGAATATTTAGTCGAAATAATATATGCAAATGTATCGATGCCTACAAAGTACGGGTCAGGTGTGTATAGGATATATGCATATATGCTGTCGCCAATTTCTTGTACTACCTCAATAATTGTTCCATGCGATGGCTGCTGAATAACAATAAACATGTCGAAATCATATTCATCATCCGGATCTTTAATGTCGTTCACCAACACCGGTATCTTTATTTCTTCCTGCTGCGGAGTCTGAACCACATCATCAACAGCGATGAATGGGTCTATCGGATAAATAACATTCACCCTATCGGTTACCGGACAACCATATATATCAGTTATTGTAAGATAGTACTCCCCGGTCTTTCCAACCATAACAGTCTCTTCTTTACCTATGACTTTCTCTTGATTGTTAAGGTCGTAGTACCACCATGTGTATTCTAATGGTCCTGCTCCGTTACTGTAACTTCCATCAATCATCACTGAATCTTTCCCTTGTGGTAATATGTCTGACCCTGCATCGGCTATTGCCTTTTCTGCTACTTCAACCCATATCTCTGCAGTATCACTGTCGAAATAACCATTAAAACTGCTTGTTACAACAAGTGTGTATTTCTGAACTTCTTGCTCATCAAGGGTTATATCTGTAATTGCTTTATCTGAATCTTCCAATTTATTGGCCGGACTCCACTTATACGTCAGGGTGCTCATCCCTAAACTCTTCGATCCGTCAAGCTTAAAACCGTCTTTTTGTGTCCCGTAACACGACCCGATTATTGTATCGTTACCTGCAATGGCTATTACCCGCTGGTAAACATCCACAATGAAGGTTGAATCGTTGTTCTCCGGCTTAGTTTCTTCCATATCATGATCTACCCATGCTGTGTTGTACAATTTTCCTGAATATACATCAGGTAGCATTGCCCTTATAAGTAATTGGATATCATCATACAACATCATCTGTGGAATAGTATACGTTCCCCTCCATACTTCCCAGTTTGCTCCATCGTCGATAGAGAACTGCGCTTCAGTTAATTCTGAATAGAGTGTATCCGTTATTACTATGTCATTTGCCAAGGTCGACCCCAATATATTTACATCCAATGTATATACTAGCGTGTCTCCTGATAGTATGTTGGCAGGACCTCTTTTTACAATTTCAACGTCTGTTGCATATCTTCCTTCTGATATTGAAGTTATATATACCGTAGCCGTCGAATTAAACATGTCGGCCGTACCTACCTCATATATTTTATATGTGAAAAAGTCTGTCCCCTCAAAGCCCGGATTAGGGGTATAATCAAAACTTCCATCTGCCCTTAGGAACAACGATCCGTTTGGTGGCAGCGTATAACTCATCATATCAAGCGATATTGCACTGCCATCAGGGTCATAGTCGTTTGCTAGTATGTTTCCTGTTATTGCTTTTTCTACTGCATAATACGCATCGTCAACAGCTACAGGCTTGTGGTTCTCCTGCGAGAGCTTGAAAATATTGACATATACCCATGCCGTATCGCACAACGATGGCTTGCCATGGTCACATATCTTGTACTGAAAAGAATCTATTCCTGTTTCTCCCGAATATGGTATATATGTCATTTCTCCGTCTACCAATAGAGTTACTTTTCCTTTCTTAGGGACAGAAATAGGTGCAGCATTCATTACCGTATAATCTCCATCGTAATCAAAGTCGTTAAGCATCAGATTATTGGTTAGCGTATCATTTTTGTTGACAAACAGATAGTCGGCATTTGCCACCGGCTTGCTATTTATCCTGCTTACATCTATCACTGTTATATACACTATGCCATTCCTGCACAGGTCAGGATTGTTGTCATCACATATTCTGTATACAAAACGATCGTCTCCAATATAATCTTTGTTTGGAGTGTATATGAAATTACCTATATCTGAAATATATACATTCGCCGGACTGTCACCTTCTGATCCCGGAGGAGCCGGTAGCAGTTTCCCATGGAATGGCCCTTCAGTTACTCCCGTAAAATAAAGTGAATCTCCATCAGGGTCGTAATCATTGGTCATCACATTAGCCATAACTGTATCGTTGACAATCATTACCAATATGTCGTTCATTGCATACAACTGATTTTCCCTAACCGTTATGGTATCAAAATCATGACATCCATGCTTATCCTCAACTATGAGCATATATATTCCTGCTCCATTAATTATCGGACGCATACTGTTTCCACCCTGATATCCCCCTATCGGCATTCCATCAAGTACAAACCAATCGAATGTTGAACCCGGTGCTGCAGAACTGGCAGATGCATCAAGCACTAATGGTATTCCTTCGTTATATTTTCTGTACGGCGGACCAGCATCTGCAATAACCTCAGGCGAGATGTTAACATCAATACTTGCCACCGAAACTCTATCACCCGAAGTAACTATCAATGTAAAAGTCATCGTAGTATCTCCTCTAACAGGTGTAAATGATGTAACCGAATCATTCGGCGATTTCAGGTAATTAGCCGGAACCCACTGATAATAATCAATCGGGTTCACGCTTAAACTCTTCGCTGCACTAAGAACCGACCCAACATCACAGAAACCAATCGTATTATCGAATTTGTTTTTATCCCACTTTTCTATAAGCTCTGCCTTAGCAAGCAGGTCGCTCACTACTACTACATGTGCAGTATCCACATTCCTGTTGTAAGGTTCATCCCAGTCGAAATACGGGTCAAATGTCCGCGATGCAACTGTGGCCGCGTTATATACTATATCCGGGGCATCGTTGGTAAGCTTACCTCTGATCTGAACTACAATTGAGTCGCCCGGACTTAAATTACCCAACATTAAATATCCAGTCCACGCAGCGTTTGTCTGCCAATTATTACGCGAATACCGCCAGTCGACAATGTACCTCGACAATGTATCTATTAATTCTACATTCTGAGCTTCTTCGTCTCCTCTGTTAATTACTGTAATATTGAACTTAACCCCTTGAGGCTCGCCTATCTTGGCCTCGCGGTCTATAACATCTTTTCTAATGTTCAGGTTGGCAATCCTTATATCGTTGTTTACAGTTATCTGCACATATCCGCTCGAACACCTTGGTGGCACAGCATCGTTACACAATTCGTATGTAAACCCGTCAATGCCCGAGAAGCCTGTCTTTGGTGTATAAACAAAATTCCCGTTGTCAAGTATCTGAACTGTCCCTCCGTTCTTAGTTATCTTATTGGCAGGTGTTACTGCCAAACTAAATAATCCATTGGGATCAAAGTCGTTGTCAAGTACATTCTCACCGGTAATCTGTGTATTTATCTTTGTGCTGTAGTAATCAGGTATTGCAAACGGTAGATAATAAAATCTGTAAACTACTACTGTGTCTTTGCTGATACAATTTGCCTTGTCTGTAACGGTCAGCGTGTATGTTCCCAGTGAATCGGCACTAGCAATTCTACCTATCTGTGTTCCGGCAACTATATGCCCGTCTTCTGTCTCCCACAGATAATCAAGCCCAGTTGTGGGTGTTGTTAACCTTCCATCCAAAGCTACACTTCCATCTACCATCAGGAACTTATCAGCTCCCGCATTAGCAAGAGGAGGCGGCAATACCGTTACGGTTACGGTATCGGTATCTGTTATCCCGTCATCATCTGTTACTGTTAAAACATATGTCGTTGTCTCCCCTGCCCTGAATTGTGGCTCTGCACTCGTAGGATTATCAAGGTATAGTGCAGGACTCCAACTATAAGTAAGGTTCTCTCCTTTACTGAACGTCGCATCAAGCTCTATGTAGGTCTGACATTCTCCAATTATTCTGTCCTCTCCTGCCCTCGCTATTACCTCATTCTTTATCTTGGTTGATACAATCGAGGTGTCACTCGTTAGGTCGTTTTCTAATATATCTGTCGATATCCACGCTTTGTTTATTACATTCCTCGGCGCATTGGGGTGTACAAATGCTTTTATCCTGATGGCATACATGTCTGTTCCGGGTATGAGACTGTCCCTGAATTCGTATTTGCCTCTCCAAACATCCCATGTCTTCCAGTCGTCAAGCGTGAATACCGGATTTATAAGCGTCGGATCTATTTTGTCTTCAAGTGTTACTACAGTTGCGGTATCAGGACCATTACTTGTTATTGCCATTATGTATTCTATCGAATCGCCCCAGAAGGCTATCGGGTCTACACTCTTCACTATCACTACATCTGCATTTAACGGCGGCCTTATACAATTTATCACCATCCACCCGGTGCTGCACATTTCAGGATAACCGTTGTTGCATACTTCGTATTCCAAACTGTCGAACACTGAATACTTGATTGGTGTAAAGGTTATATTGCCCAGACTGTCCCAGCTGTATTCTCCATTTCCCGGAGGTGTTACTATCCTCGTCACCCTCAGGTCGAATCCGTTGATGTCGTAATCGTTGGCAAGTACGTTTATTGTTGAATCCGTTCCGGCAACTATCTCTACATAATCATCCATTACTACCGGCGGATGCGACTCAAGCAGCACCAAAACTGAATCGGTTGCCTCACACAACATTCTGTCTGTCACTGTTAAGTAATACCACCCAGTTGTGTCAACTGTTATACTATCTCTCGTTCTGAAGCCTACAATATTCCCGGTTTTAGTGTACCAGTTGAAATCTATCCTGTCACCACTACTCTCTGTGCCTTTTATTGACATGCTCTCTCCTATGTCGATAAACATGGTGTCGCTTTCTATTTTTGCTATCGGAAGTTCGGCTACTGAAATCAATGTTGTATCTCTGTCAATCCTTCCATTCACATCGGTCACTTCAAGTACGTACTGAGTAACTTTTCCTATTGTTCTTTCATCAGGCGTGAATATCGGATTCAGAACAGTAGGGTCATCCAAACATGTACCGGGTGTCCATTTGAAACTTTTTATGTCAACATTACTTGCACTCCTTGCTTGTATTTTTGTTGTATCGCAAGCCGATAAAAACATCCAGTCGCTAAGGTCGGCATATAATGCTGATATCTCTGTGTGCCAAATAGAATCGTTATCAAGGAAATTAGGATCGTGACTGTCGGACCATACAATCGCCTGGTTCCACAAATCAAGGGGCGAATTGGGACTTATATCTCCCATGATGTTCAGAATAACAGAGTCGCCCGGCATCATTCTGCCAATATTTATTATATCATTCCACTCTTCAAATGGACCACCTACAGAGTATTGTGTACTGAACAGCCCGAATGGTATAGTATCTTTTACCGTCACGTTTTCTGCTACGTCAGGACCGTCATTCCTGATTACTATGTCGTATGTTATCCTATCGCCAAAGAGTGCCTTGGCAGGACCAACTTTCGATATGTATAAATCTGATTCTTTTGAATTGTCGGTAATAACAATTGTTACTGTGGCATTAACTACCATGGCCGGATCGGTATCGTTCCTTACTTCATAAATAAAATGGTCAACACCTATAAATCCTGGCTCAGGGGTGTAGTCAAATTCTCCCCAAACTGTCATCTCCAAGGTGCCATGCGCAGGCGGAGACACCGGTATCGGAGTATATATCAAATCGTAACCCAGTTCGTCAAAATCATTCTTGCTTACATCTCCTTTAAGGGGCTCGTCCATACCAATAAAATATACATCGTCGAAGGCATGAAGCGATAGATAGTCGACTGTGTGAACAGTCATGTAAATTCGTTCACCAAAACAGCCCACAGAGTCGAGTATCGGGTACACCGTAATATTATACTCAGTATTTGGCCTGTCCCAGCGTATATTTTCTGTCTGGTTAGTAGTAGAATTTATGTTGATGGGCTTGTCTGTTGCCCCCCATGTCATGCTCCATTTAAAGGAATATGCAGGATTCGGTGGTACCGATAATGCGTGGATTGTATTATACTGGACATAACGGACATTTTGCCCCCATGACAATATTGTTGCCAGTAGAGCAAAAATTAAAATTGTGATATGTCTGTATAAATGTTTCAATTCATTTTTTTTTAAATCTATAATTTAATTTTTATCTATTAACCGTTGCCTAAAGGCAACGGCAAAGGATATTGTTTTGTGACAGCAGTCATTCAAATTGCTACTATCCCAGTGGCTGAGAT
>CAYMTR010000050.1:0-22811 GCA_964393405.1 uncultured Prolixibacteraceae bacterium | reverse complement strand
CAAAGAAAGCACAAAAAAATTAAATCATAAAGTCTAAGGAGGACAAGTTATGAAAGGTAATCTAATCATATTAACATTATTCGGCCTGATTACATCAGCATGTAGCTCAAGTTTTCAGGTTTCCGGAGGAAAAGTCGACGATCTTTATTATTGGCCGGGGGATAATCCACCTGTTTACGCTAGTGAAGAATTGCCGGACATAGGTACAGGAACAAAGACTGTCGATAACGACATGCTCATTATCAGCGAAGTTGGTAAAAATGAGAATGGTGCTAACACACTAAACAATTACATTTATGCTGATGATGAACCTGATTGGTATTCAGACTTACAATCACGTAACGCCGAGAATATAAACAGAATGGATCAAGATACCTTAATTTATCAATCAGATGAAGAAGGTACCTATATTGTAAATAATTATTATCTGGATGATGATGATTATTATTATTCAAATAGACTTCGTTTATTCCACGATCCCTATTATTACGATCCCTACTGGAATTTTACTTACAACTGGGGTTGGGGTTCGTATTACTCTCCCTTCCGCAGCTATAACTCATGGTATTGGGATCCTTGGTATAATTCTTGGGGTTGGGGTTACGACCCATGGTATTATTCAGGAGGATGGGGTTACAATCCTTGGCATTACAATTCGTGGTATGGACACGGATATTATGGATGGAATTATCCATACTATAATCATCATAATCAATATGGATATAATAATTACAATTGGCGTTCTGATAATAAAAATTATAACGAAAGCAGTAGACGTTCAAGAAATCCGATTGCAACTTATGGTGGCACTAGCAATATAGCAACGACATCAAGAATTGGAGAAAATGAATATGTTGGTGAATCAACTAACAAGTCAACTGCTCCTCAAAGCAGGAGAACTGTTATAAACGAAACAGACAGGGTAACAACATCTCAAAAATCTGCCAGTACTGATTTAAGATCACAGAGCAATCAGGGAAGAGTTCTTACTGAAAAAAGAAGAAGTTCTTTAAACAGCAATAGCGCTGAAAGACCTGATAACAGAAGTAATGTTTCCACCAACAGGTCGCATGGAACAAACTCAACACCAAGTTATCGTGCACCTTCAAGCTCTGAAAGAAGATTAACCGGCAATACAAACGAAAGCGTGAAAAGCTCTTCGGGCAGAAGTAGTTATACCCCTAGTTATAACAAGCCAAGAACAAACACAAGAGCTACTTACAATTCGAACCGTACAAATAATGATGACAGTAGAATAAGTAGACCTAGCGAAAGCAGAAGTACATATAGGGCTCCTTCAGAAAGAAATAGTACTTATAATAAATCATCTCAGAGTAGTTCAAAATCGAGTTACCAGATTCCTTCCAGTTCCTCAAGATCAAAATCTTACGGTAATTCCGGAAGTTCTGGAAGTAGCTATAAATCAAACTCAACTCAAAGCTCAAGTCCTTCAAGAAGTTATTCTTCAGGTAGCAGCTCTCCTTCAAGAAGTTACTCATCAGGTAGCTCATCAGGAAGTTCAGTCAGGAGCTCTGGAGGAAGCAGCTCTGGAGGAAGCAGCCATAGTAGTTCAGGAGGAAGTAGCAGCTCTGGAAGCAGCCATAGCTCATCTCCAAGTAGAAGGTGATAATAAAAATAAAAGCTTATCAAATAAAAAAGAAATACTATGAAACGATATATTTTAACTGCAGTGATAATTATAACTGCTCTTACAGGATTTAGCCAGGATTTTATAGATGCCCTCAGATATTCTCAAACTTCTTATGGTGGTACTGCCAGATCTATATCTATGGGAAGTGCATTTGGAGCACTTGGTGCTGATTTTTCATCTGCCAGTATCAATCCTGCTGGCATGGGGTTCTATCGCAATGGAGAATTTACTGTATCTCCAACATTAAATATCAACAACGTTGAATCTGAATACTTAAATAATAAAGCAAGTGACACTAAATACAATTTCAACTTCAACAATGTAAGCTATGTTACGACTATTAAAACAGGTGTCGAAACAGGAATTGTTGGTATTACTTTTGGTATAGGTTATAACAGATTGAAAAATTTTCACTCAAACATTCTTGTATCAGGGAATGGGGCTAAAACTACACTCCTTGATTATTATACACACTATGCCAATTCAATTGGAGATTCTGAATATTTCGACGACTTTTATGAAGGAATGGCCTGGAAAACTTATTTAGTTGATGCTGACCCGGATCCGGAAGTTATTGAAGGCATATTTTACAATGAACTTGCCAATTACGATAAGTATGAAATAAATGATAATAACAATAACTTTCTAGGTTACGGCTATAAAAATGCAGGTGTTAAATCACATTCACAAAAAAGTATAGTTGAACAATCTGGAAGAATTGATGAATACCTTATTACAACAGGATTCAATATCGATTACAAATTGTATCTTGGTGCTTCATTCGGGCTATTAGATCTGGAATATAGTGAAAATACAATTTTCTCAGAAACCGATAATGAAAATCTTTGTGAGTATTTCAAGGATTACACACAAAACTCAGAAATAAATCATTCCGGTTTCGGAATCAACTTTAAAGCTGGACTTATATACCGCCCATTCAAATCGTTAAGAATTGGAGCAGCTATTCATACTCCTAATTTTTATACAATATCTAATTATCAGGAAAAAGATATGGAGGCAAATTATGATTTACCGTTAGGTAATGATACAGATGGATATCATACAAATTGGCAAAGCAAAGACAATGCTGAATCATATCGCTATAAGTTTGAAACTCCTTTAAAAGCTATTTTTAGTGCTGCTTACACTTTTGGAGAAAGAGGTCTGATTAGCATTGACTATGAGCTAATAAATTACTCATCTAATAAATTCCGTGCAGTGGCAGGTGACAACTGGGATTATTCTGATAATAATCAGACAATGAAAAACATGTTTAATTCAAGTGGAAATCTGCATTTAGGAGGAGAGTTTAGATTAACTGAAAATTTCAGTCTTAGAGGTGGATTTGAATTATACGGAAACCCATATAAAAAATCGATTACTATTGACGGAAATAATTTCGATCTTAATAATAGTAAAGATCATTTAAGAACTTATTCTGCCGGATTTGGTTATCGTCAACAAAGCTTCTTCTTAGATTTTGCTTATAGGATGATTGATAGCAAACAAGCCTACAGTGTGCATGAAATGATTACAAGTGATCCTGCTTATGGATTAAATATCGCACAGTTGATTGGGAACAATAATCAAGCTACTTTAACTTTAGGTTTTAGATTTTAATACACATCAAAATAGTTAAACCAAAAAGGAAGGTATAATAGCCTTCCTTTTTTTTGTATTCTTTTCTCTTATGAAATTATATATTAATGAAATTAGAATTTTTTATTATTAATAAAAATCTAATTTCTTCTATTATTATATTTGAGGAAATTTCTAGAATAAGAATGACTCTTAATCCCACATCAGACCCTTTAGGCCAAGCCATATATAACTATTCGTATTATAATGATAATACGCCGGTTTTAGTCTCTTCAAATGTTGTTGATGATGAACATTTGCCTCCTGATTATTTTTTCAGGGGCTATAATGACATGCCTTTGCTCGAAAAGGTTGCCCTAAAAAAATGCAAAGGTAAAGTTCTTGATGTAGGAGCAGGTGCCGGGTGCCATTCGTTGTATCTTCAGAATAAGGGATTTGATGTTACTGCAATTGAAATATCCAGCTTATGTTGCGAGGTAATGAAAAAAAGGGGGATTAAAAAAGTTATCAATTCCAATATTCATTCTTATGATAGTGAGAAATTTGATTCAATAATTTTATTAATGAATGGAATAGGTATTTCTGGTAGTTTAGATCAATTATCTTCATTACTAAAACACTTAAAATCCTTATTGAATCCTGATGGAATAATTTTACTTGACTCTTCTGATCTAATTTATTTATATCAAGAGGATGATGGCTCAGTTGTTTTTGATTTGAATTCAAAAAAATATTACGGTGAAATTGACTACCAAATCAAATACAAAGAAATTATCGGCGAACCCTTTTCGTGGATATTTACTGATAGTGTCATTCTGGAAGATATAGCCTCAATAAATGGATTTAAAACAGAAATAATAGAGTACGGACCTCATTACGATTTTTTAGCCCGACTTACTATTCAATAAAAAACTAACGGAATATGAAATTTAGAAACTTAACAGACAAGGAAATCAATCAACTTAAAAACCAAATGTGTACTTGCGATGAGTGGAGTAATATTTTTGTCACTCAGAGTTATAATCCTGAATTTACTATAAATTCTCACTTTTCTGGAATCGTACAAATTGGCGACCAAAATGAGATCGTAAAATTATTCGGTGGTATAAAGAGACATGCCGGAATATATAATGCAACTATACACAACTGTAGTATAGGTAGTAATTGCTACATCAATTTTGTAAAAAATCACATATCAAACTACAACATTGATGACAACGTAATAATTAATGATGTACAGCTAATTGCCAATGAAGGTAAAAGTAAATTTGGCAATGGACAAAAGATTGCTGTACTTGACGAATCCGGAGGTCGTGAAGTAATGATTTACGATGAGTGCTCTGCTCAGATTGCTTATATAATGACCTTGTATCGACACAGACCTAATTTAATTGCTCAGCTAGAAAAAATAATTACTGAATATTCAGAAAATAAATCATTTTCAAGGGGTTTCATTGGTAAAAATTGCTTGATAAACAATACAGGATCTATTAAAAATGTTTGGATCGGTGAAAACACTGAATTAAGTGGATGTAGAGATATTGAAGATGGATCTATAATGAGTAATTCTTCAGCTCCCGTTTATATTGGCAATAATGTAATTCTAAAAGAATTTATTGTTCAGTCGGGAACAAGTATAACAGATGGAGTAATTGTACATAAATGTCTTATCGGACAAGGTTGTGAATTAGGGAAGAATTACTCTGCTGAAAACTCTACTTTCTTCTCAAACTGCCAAGGATTTCATGGTGAAGCTTGTTCAATATTTGCAGGTCCTTTCACTGTCACTCATCACAAATCAACATTGTTGATTGCAGGCATGTTTTCTTTTCTAAATGCCGGCTCGGGTTCAAATCAAAGTAATCACATGTACAAATTAGGTCCAATTCATCAAGGCATTGTTGAAAGAGGTTCTAAAACAACTTCTGATTCATATATACTTTGGCCTGCTAAAATAGGACCGTTTACACTTGTTATGGGAAGGCATTACAAAAATCCTGATAGTTCTGATTTACCATTCTCATATCTTATTGAACGTGATGATAAATCATGGCTGGCTCCTGCAGTTAATTTACGAAGCATAGGAACAATACGTGATGCAATGAAATGGCCGAGAAGGGACAAACGTAAAGACCCAAATAAAATTGATTGTATTAACTTTAATCTACTTAGTCCTTATACAATCCAGAAAATGGTCAAAGCAGTTAAATTGCTTCAAAACATATTAGATGTTTCCGGTGCAACTTGCGATGAATATATATATCATAATGCAATTATATCTCGTAATTCATTAACAAGAGGGATTTATTTGTATAACATTGGTATCGATAAGTTTTTAGGGAATTCTATTATAACCAGACTATATAAAGCAAATTTAAACTGTCTTGATGACTTAAGAAAAAGACTAAAACCAGATTCTGATGCAGGTAAAGGAGATTGGATTGATTTATCCGGATTAATCGCTCCAAAAAATGAGATTGAAAAAATACTTGATGACATTGAGTCGGGAGAAATAATGAGTCTAAAGGAAATTCAAAATAAGATGAGATCATTACATGAGTCATACTATGAAATTGAATGGAACTGGACAGCGGGATTATTAGAATGGAGATTAGGAAAATCAATTGATGAAATTGAAGTCAGCGATATTGAAAGACTTGTCGACAAATGGAAAAAGAGCGTAATAGAACTGGATCAAATGTTATATGACGATGCTAAAAAAGAATTTGAATTAACTGCTATGACAGGCTTTGGAATGGATGGTGATCAAGCTGTAAAACAAGCTGATTTTGAAATGGTCAGAGGAAGTTTTGAAAGCAATAGTCTTGTTAACGAAATCCTTTCACATATTAAAAGAAAATCAGCACTCGGAGATAGAATGTTGAAAGAGTTGAAAGCTTGCCATTAACTCAATGGAAAAATAGATATGCAATAAATATAGCTGCTAAAAATCCGAATAAATCAGCAATTAACCCGCATGTTAAAGCATGACGGGTTTTTTTAATTCCTACTGAACCAAAATAAACAGCAATTATATAAAATGTTGTATCAGTTGAACCTTGAAAAGCGGAAGCAAGACGACCGGCAAAAGAATCAGCCCCAAAAGTTCTCATTGTGTCAATCATCATACCTCTTGCTCCACTACCACTTAATGGTTTCATAAAAGCAGTTGGAAGGGCATCTACAAAATCAGTATTAAATCCCATAGATTCAACACTCCATTTAATCCCTGCAATTAAGAAATCAAGTGCTCCTGAAGCCCTAAAAACGCCAATAGCAACAAGTATTGCTATTAAATAGGGTATTATTTTTACTGCCGTTTTAAATCCATCTGTTGCGCCCTCAATAAATGACTCATATACATTTACCCTTTTCCTCATTGCGAGAAGAATAAAACCTACAATTATTGAAAAAATAGTAACTCCACTAGCAACGTTAGAAATATTGTTAATCTGAGATTGCTCTAATGAAGAAAAATAAAACATAATTCCTAAAACAAAGGCAGTAAGTCCTCCTAACCATAAAAGCACTACTTTATTAAACAAGTTAATTTTCTGATATATTGAAACTGTAATCAAACCTGCAAGAGTAGAAAAAAAAGTCGCAATTAAAATAGGAATGAAAATATCAGTCGGATTTACTGCGCCTAATTGAGCTCTATAAACCATCACAGAAACCGGGATTATCGTCAAACCGGATGCATTCAATACCATGAACATTATTTG
Source organism: uncultured Prolixibacteraceae bacterium (assembly GCA_964393405.1). GTDB lineage: Bacteria > Bacteroidota > Bacteroidia > Bacteroidales > Prolixibacteraceae > CAYMTR01. The sequence continues at coordinate 15,836 of CAYMTR010000050.1, read as the reverse complement.
GGCGTTTGATGCTGTATCCTTGTTGATATTTGTTTCCTGCATTTCTTTCATTGCTTTCAATCCCATTGGAGTAGCTGCATTGTCAAGTCCAAGCATGTTTGCTGCAACGTTTAACGAAATTGCACCATAAGCCGGATGCCCCTTCCCTAATTCAGGAAAAAGTTTTTGGAAAAAAGGTCCGATAATTTTTGAAATGATGCTCACAACACCGCCGTTCTCTCCTATCTTCATAATCCCCATCCAAAGAGTAAGTACTCCTGTCATTCCAAGAGAAATCTCGAACCCTGACTTCGCAGATTCAAAAGTTGAATTTATTAGAGTTGTAAAAATGATGTAATCCTGAAAAAAAATTAATTTTATCAAGGCTATTATAAATGCTATCAAAAAGAAAAAAATCCAAATGTAGTTGAGTGCCATTTTATAAGATTAAATAGCTTTATGTTTAAATTTTTTTATAAAACTAACAAATTAAATAAAGTACAGATAAAACTTTATTAAATTAAATGTTAAAGTTTTTTTACTGTATTTCTAATTTCTAATTTAAAAAAACTTAAATTCATTAAATATTTAAAAACAAACAATATAAAAAAATGAGATTTCACACAAAACATATTGGCTTTATAATATTGTTTTTAATAACAGTCTTCCCCTGCTTCCCTCAATCTAAATTTAAAGTAGATATTTCGATGGGACCTGTTTTTCCTTTAGGAAAATTCAAAAGCACAGATAATTCATCTTTAAATTCCGGATATTCAAAAAATGGATTTTCCTTGAGTATTGATGGAGATTATTACCTTCATAACCGAGTAAGCATAACAGGTCGTTTTCTTTTTGGAACAACTACAATTGATGGTTCTAAATTCAGTTCAAGGCTTTATAACGAACTCTCGAACAATTTACCTCCTATTGAAAGTTCTGAAGACGTAAAGTTTATTATAAACGATTGGTTATGGGCCGCACCGCTTTTAGGAATTAAGTACAATTATCCAATAATAATCAATAAATTCTATTTTGAAATCGGAGCATATACAGGTGTTAGTTTCAATCAAATTCCAGATCAGAATTTATACTATCATAATATAACAGATAAACATGAAATTTTATCTCAAAATATTGAACAGAAAGACATTTCAATACCTCTTGTTTTAGATGGTTGTTTAAGATATAAAATTAATGAGAGGATACAGTTTAAGATTTCTGCTGAATACTTTAATTCTCGAGCTAATTATACTCATATCAGCTATATGAGAAATGAAGGTTCTACCGAATTGCATGAAATTAATAAAAATTCTTTTTCAGTTCTTATTAATACTCTAAGTTTAAGAGCGGGACTGATATATAATTTATAATCCTCAGTATTGTACTATATTAAAAAACTTTTCCTTAAGTATCTTCAAAAATTAAAAAAAGAATCTTTATTATCATTAATAATATTTTAAAAAAAAGTAATATTGCAAAAGCAATGGTTGACCAATTCAACATCGCAATTGGTCTTTAATAGGGAATGCCGTGTAACCCGGCAACAGTACCCGCTGCTGTGAGTCCTGCTAATTTTTACAACATTTCTTAAGCCACTTTCCGATAAAAGGATGGGAAGGCGTTGTAAAAAGGGATAAGTCAGAAGACCTGCCATTAATTTATTTGTTTATGCTTTCGGGAAAAAAGGCAATAATGTATACAGCTGTAAACATCATTCAATCCTATTTCCAAAAAGTGTTTTATTAACCTTTAACAACTTTAAAATGAAAAATCTTTTTTATTTTCTTACAGCTTTAATTTTAGCTGTTATCGCTTTTGCATCGTGCACAGATGAAAACACTTCCCCTGAAATTCTTTCGAATAATTTAACAGACACTACAATTCATGTTGGTAGTCAATTATTGCTTGAAGCTAAGATTAAATCTGATCTTGTTTTTGAATATCAATGGATATTAAACAATGAATTAAAGAGCTCAGAAGCTGTTTATATATTCACTCCAGAAAATTCAGGAGAATATAAGATAAAAGTAATTGTTGGAAATAAATTCGGAAAAGATAGTATTGAATCAATAATTAAAGTTCTACCAAGAATTCTTAAAATAGATTTTGAAGACCTTCAGTTAGGTTCTAACAATTATTGGAACGGATCAGATGGTTCAGGAGGATATATGTCGGGTATGGCTAAATTCAATAATTTCTACGATGCTGAATACATGTACTGGGAAAATTGCAGTTATTCGAATATGCATGATACCGAAACTGCCGGATACGGAAACCAATACAGTGTTTATAGTAATGAAAACGGAGATAACAAATTTACTGTGTTTTATAGTGTAATGCAAAACAATCCCGCAATAGAATTTACTAATAATGAAGTGTTTGAAGTTCAAACATTAGACATATGCAATACTACATATACTGCTCTTTCTATGAAGAACGGTGATATGTTTACTAAAAAATTCGGAGGTGACTCAGGATCAGACAACGACTTCTTTAAAATAACAGTTAACGGATTGGATGCATCAAGTAATGTAGTATCATCTGTCGATATTTATCTTGCTGATTTCCGCTTTATAAACAATGCTGAAGATTTCATAGTTGACTCTTGGAAAAGCTATGATATCTCTTCTCTTGGAGCAGTAAATAAGATTAGTTTTACTTTTGATTCGTCTGACAAAGGTGACTGGGGAATCAACACTCCATGTTACTTTTGTTTCGACAACTTGACTTATTTCGAAAAAGAAGAATAATTACTAAAATAATTTCATAATTGTGTTGGAAATATGCCTTATAAACAGGTAAAAAAAAGGCCGGTATTTTTACCGGCCTTTACTTTCTTTTAGAATTTTATTTTTTTATGCTTGACTTATACTCATAAAATGATTGAATATTGTCTCTGCAAACTTTTAAGTAAGAGTTTGCTATTTCATTTGTTTCATCATACTTCAATACTGATTCAAACAATGGAATAGACTCAGTAAATTTTAAAACTGCAAGTTCCATATTTTTCAAATAATCATCAGGGCTACTTGTAGATGCAGTTTTTGCAAGTTCGTTTGCCTGATTGAAAGGTACAGAAGCTTCATTCAACATTGGTGTTACAAGCATCTTTTTCATTTTTGGAAGATTATTGCTGTCAGGATATTTTTCAATCGCAGCTTTTAAAACCTCTTCCATTTTTACATCTTTTCCTGCCCCTTTATATATGTTAGCGATATAAATAGCACAAATATCTTCCTTGTATTTTAAATCAATTGACTTTTGAAAAAAGCTAAGTGCTACATCATCTTTATCCATTTTATTTGCAGCAAGCGCCATATTGAAAGCTGTAGAACCATCATTGGCAGCTTCTTCACCTCCCTTTTCAAGATATTTTTGCAAGTATGAAAAAGCAGATTCGTAATCTTTATTTTTCAAAAAATCAGAAGCAGCATATTTAAAACTGCTGTTATACAGATTTTTTGTGTTTTCATCACTGGCAACACCTTCTTCATTTGAATTAAAGTATTTCTCCCACTGGCTGATAGCTTCTACATAATTTTTGTTGCGAAATGCTTCATTTCCATTGTTCTTTGCCTGTAATCCTTCACTAAGATCCTGCCCAAAAGTTGACAAGGAAAATAAAAATAATACTACTACTAAAAAATTTTTCATATCTGTTATGTATTAAAAATTTGATTATTAATTATTCCCGATTTTTCAAAGATAATTAAAATGATTTTTTATCAGAATATTTTATAAAATTTTAACTTCTTTTTACACATAAAACTTTATTCTGTTGAAATTTAATCATGGGTTATAATTATCCTTATTCCAAAATGTTAAAATATTTAAAACCATCTGTTTATAATTTAATGCAATATTATTACCAGGTTGAATATCAAGAATCTTATTCAAACAATTTAACGATTTACCCCACTCTTGATTTTTGTAAAAAATTTTGGACAACAAAATTAGAGCTTCAACATCTTTATCATTCATTTTCAACACCTCCTCTGTCAAAAATAAAGACTCGTCAATGTTTCCCAATTCAAATAATTCGTTCGCTTTCTTTAATAATTCAATCATGCTAATTATCATTACAATTTCTAACAATCATTTATATATCTTTTGAATCCTTAATTCTTTCTCCTAATTCTTTTGCAATTCTGTAAATGTAATCGTTTGCCATTCTTATTGATTCATTTAAACTTACCTTATCATTAACAATCTCAAAAGCTTTCATTTTAAATGATTTGCCGTTTAAATTACATCGTCCGCAAATCACAATTACTTCTTTATCAATTTCCATTCCAAATTTTACTATTTCTCCTGTAACTTTTCCGGAAAATGAAGTTTCATCAAATATACCTTCCCCTGTAATAATTAAATCACTTTTCTCTGCTTCTTTATAAAAACCCGACAAATTCAATATAAATTCAGCCCCATCAACTATTTCAGCTCCAAAAAATGCATTAAATGACGCGGCTATCCCTCCAGCTGCTCCTCCCCCTTTAACACCCGAAATATCTCTACCTGATGCTTGAAAAATTGCGCCTGAAAACAAGGAAAGATTCTTTTCTAATATCAAAACATCATTTTTTGATGCTCCTTTTTGACGAGCAAATACATGTGAAGCTCCGTTTTCACCTAATAAAGGGTTTTTTACATCAGAAAGTATTGAAATCGTTATCCCTTTAAGAAGATTTTCAGCATTGCTATAATCAATCATAGTAACTGAACCTATAGTCTTTCCATTCCCTAATGTGATCTCTTCTCCCCGATTATAAAATTTAACTCCCAAAGCGATCATTGCTCCCATACCTCCATCTACAGTCGCACTACCACCAACTCCCAGCAAAATTTTCTTTGCTCCTGCTTCAATTGAAAAATTAATTAATTGACCAACTCCAAAACTTGAAGTCGTAAATACTGAATACTCTTCAGGTTTTAAAAGCTTTAACCCTGAAGATGAAGCCATCTCAATAAATGCCACTTTATCTTCATTGAGATAAAAACCACTTTCAACGCTTCTCCCTAGAGGATCTTTAACAACGCAGGGATGAAAATTAGCATTTAAATAATGAGCAATTACCTTAGAAGTACCATCTCCCCCATCGGCTACAGGAATTTTTACAATATCTGATAATCCAGAAGAAATCAAACCATCATATATTGCTTCTGCAAATTCAAAACAAGAAAGAGACCCTTTCATGGAATTGGGTGCAACAAGTACTTTCATTAGAAATCTCCTCTTGAAACCTGTTGCATTCCTTTTATATTCTTCAGTTTATGAATCAAGAATTCAAGATGCTCCACATTATTAACAAAAACCCGCAGGGTGCCATCAAAAATTCCATTCTTTGAATCAACATTTATTGAACGCATTTGAACTCCAACATCTTTTGATATAATATATGAAATATCACCCATAATGCCATCCCTGGCAGAGCCTGATAAATGTATCGTTGCCTGAAAAGAATTAAACTGTTTTGTCAGTCGCCACATAGCTTTAATAAACCTATACGGATATCTTTCAAACATTTGCTTAGCATTAGGGCAATTTACCCTATGTATTTTAATTCCCTCCCTGATTGTTATAAATCCAAATATATCATCTCCAAATATTGGGTTACAACATTGTGCAAGCTTATAAACAACGTTTTTAAGATCTTTATCTATAACAAGAAATTCGTTATTTGAATCAAAAGAAAGATTTTCAACAACCTTTTTAGGCAATAATTCTCCTAAAACATCTTTTGCTTTTGCTTCCGGATCTTCTGTGCCACGTAGAACGTTTTTTAATTCTAAAGCTTCAATGATGCCTTTTGAAATATTATAGTACAAATCTTGTGAAGATTTCATCTTAAAATGAGCCATTAGTGTCCTAAGCGTCTCATCGTTTAAATCTATCTTCCAATTTTTAAATTTCCTTTTTACAATTTCCTTACCGTTATCTGCCTCTTTCTTTTTCTCCTCATTCAAGCTTGACTTAATCTTGCTCTTAGCCTTGGAAGTAACAACAAAATCAAGCCAATCAAGCTTAGGTCTCTGATTCGTCGAAGTTTCAATAGCAACCTGGTCTCCATTCTTTAATTTATATTTAATTGAAACTTTCTTTTGATTTACTTTTCCTCCAACACACTTATCCCCTAGATCGGTATGAATTTCATATGCAAAATCCAATATTGTAGATCCGGCTTGTAGCTTTTTTAAATCACCCTTTGGTGTGAAAATAAAAATCTCGTCTTCATAAATATTTGACTTAAACTCTTCAAAAACTTCACTTGCTTCACCCGATGAATTTTCAAGCATTTCTCTTATGCCCTTCAACCAATAGTCAATATCATCATTACTTTTTCCGCCCTTATACTTCCAATGAGCCGCTAATCCTTTTTCAGCAACTTCATCCATCCTTCGTGTTCTTATCTGTATTTCAACCCATTTCCCCTGGGGCCCCATTACTGTTGTATGTAAGGATTCATAGCCGTTAGATTTTGGAATGGAAATCCAATCCCTCATTCTTTCAGGGTTAGGCTGGTATTCTTCTGTTACAATTGAATATACCTGCCAACAATCCGACTTTTCCGATTCAAGCTCTGATTCAAGAATAATTCTAATGGCAAATAAATCATAAACCTCTTCAAAACTCACCTTCTGCTTTTTCATTTTATTCCATATAGAATAAACTGATTTTGTTCTGGCTTTAATTTCGAAATTGAATCCTTTAGTTTGTAATTTCTGCTCAATCGGTTTAACAAATGCTGAAACAAAATTCTTCCTTTCCTCAACAGTATCTTCGAGTTTCTTTACGATACTGTTATAATCTTCAGACTTTGTATATTTAAGAGATAAATCTTCAAGTTCTGATTTAATATTGTATATACCCATTCTGTGAGCAAGAGGTGCATACAGAAATGACGATTCATTGGCATACTTTTCCTGAAGTTCTTTTGGAAGATTATCCAGATGCCTCATATCTTCCAACCTATCAGCAATTTTAATAAGTACTACCCTGAAATCTCCAGAAAGAGCTAATAATAGGCGCCTAAAGTTTTCTGAATGTACTGATATTGTAACAGTATCAATAGAATTAATTTTAAAAAGCCCATCAAGAAGCTGCATCACATGCTCCCCAAAAAGTTGAGGTAATTTAGATATTAATTCATCTTTTTCATGGGTACTTTCAAACACGTTGTGCAGCAAAGCTGCAATAACCGGGTCTGTTCCTAATCCTATCTCCAGTGCAACAATTTTGGCTACAGAAAGAGAGTGAAAAATTATTGGTGCACCTGATTCCCAAGATATGTTTCCGAGGATTTCATATGCTACTTTTGCTGCAGATTCTACTTTTTTTATATCAACGTTTGAGTTTGATTTCTCAAAAAGTGATAGCGTCTCAACCAAAACATCTTCAAACCTTCTATTTTCGCTCATTACGGAAAAAATATTAATAAAGCATGGAACTGTTAAAACCTGTCTTCCAATATCTTTTTAATTTCAAAAATTCCAATCAATTTGTTTTCACCAATGTTAATATCCCCTCTTTCTTCCATCCTTTCTACAATCTCATCTATTGTGGTTATTGGCAACTTATAATCACGTAAACGGGTTTTAAGGCCAAGGGATTCAAAGAAACTGACAGTTTTATCAATTGCTTGATTTATAATTAATTCATCATCAGTGCCGTATATTCCCCATACCCTATTCGCAAATTGAATTATTTTATCTTTTTTGGAATCTCTAATAATATTCATTACCCCCGGAAGAACTATTGCTAAAGTTCTTGCGTGATCAATACCATGTAGAGCTGTTATCTCATGCCCTATCATATGGGATGTCCAATCTTCAGGCACACCACATTTAATTATTCCATTCAAAGCCATAGCAGCACACCACATAAAATTTGCACTGGCATCATAATCATCCGGGTTAGAATATACTTTCGGCCCTTCTTCTACCAATGTAATCAAAATACTTTCAGCAATACGGTCCTGCAACTTCGCATTAACTGGATATGTAAGATATTGTTCAAGAACATGCACAAAGGTATCAACAATTCCGTTCCCCAACTGCCTCTGTGGCAAACTTGAAACTACCTCAGGGTCAAGAACAGAGAAAATTGGCAATACCTCAGGAGTGCCGAAAGAAAGTTTTTGTTTAAATTCTGCTCTTGTAATTACAGAATTACCATTCATTTCAGAACCGGTAGCCGGTAAAGTCAAAACCACCCCTATTGGCAAAGCTTCTAAAACTTCTTCGTTATGTGAAAGAATTTCCCATGGATCATCTCCCTGATAATAATAAGCTGCAGCAATAAATTTTGCGGCATCTACCACAGAACCTCCACCAACAGCCAATAAAAAATCAATTTCATTTTCTTCTATTATTTCAATTGCCTTCATACATTTTTCGTATGTCGGATTTGGCTCTATACCTGAAAACTCAATAAATTCTATTTCGCCCAAAGCTTCAACAATCTGGTCATAAACTCCATTATTTTTTATGCTTCCTGCTCCATAGATTAATAACACTTTTGACCCTTCAGGTATTTCATCGGCAATCGATGCTATTTGACCTTTACCAAATAAAATTTTTGTGCGATTATAAAAAACAAAGTTGTTCATAAGTATTCTTACTTTTGTATTAAATTTATTATTTTAAAACAAAAATAAAAAAATGAAAAAGGATTCAAATAGTAATGACCAAGGAAAATCATTTGAATACAGATTGAAGGAGATGTCAGATGAGGAAATTATTATTATTCTTAAGTTCAGGGAGCACTATCAGCCTCAGGCTGTTAAAGATGCCATAAAAGAGGCACTTAAAAGGGGCATCATTTCTTCTATTGAAGACCTCGATAAAGATGAATTTAAACCTCAAGCTCTTCCTGCTAAAAGCCTTTTCCCTATCGGTTATACTGAAGCTCAAAACATTGCAATTTTTAAAAGCTTATGCAGAACATTTTATATAATCGGTATTCTTCCCTTAATATTTTCATATTTCCTTTTTCGAGATAAAATGATTATACAGGCAATTACCTCTGTTATAATAAGTTTGTCAGTCCTATTCATAATTTTTAAAATAGAAAAAACTAAACTCATTTGGCTTACACAGTTGATAATGATTCTTAATATTCCGGCTATTATTTTTGCAATATATACAATAACAAATAGTACCGACTTTACTAAACTGGATTATGCAGCAATAATAATTATTGTTTTAGTCCTCTTATACATCTCTTTATATCTTAATAAAATTACTACTCATATTAATAAATCTGTGAGTAGGTAATTAAAAATCATTGTTTACCGATAGTAACTATCCGTTAATCGATTTGAGATTCTTTAAAATAAAAATTGAATCTATTTTTGAATGGAAAATATTAAAGATATCAAAATGAAAGGTTTTAAAATAAGTTCAATTTTTATCTGGCTGGGAATTCTTTTAGCATCATTGCTAACATCTTGTAGTTCAGATATCAACAGAAGTCAAATAGGATTTGTTGATAAAAAATATCATTTCGACGATTTCAATAAAATCAAACTTGAAGGTGGATACAGCGTTAAACTTCTACAGGGTGACAGCTGCAAGGTTAGTATAATCACATCTGAAGATTTTCAGAAAAAGATAACAGTAGACGTTGAAAATGATGTTCTTCGAATATACACAAGATCAAAGAACATTGGTACTGAAGAAGTTAAAGTTCTTATCTACTTTAAAGATATCGAATCCATAAAAATTGAAGGTGGTGTACTACTGACTACTCCTGAAACATTAAATCTAAGAAATGTTTCTCTCAATGTCGAAGGAGGAGCGCATATTGAAATGCAATTGGTAGCTGATACCTTTAATGCAAAAGCAGCCGGAGGTGTAAGCATGGAATTTTCCGGAACAGCAAATCTTTTTTCAGCAATATCAGAAGGTGCAGCAAACATAGATGCTGATCACCTGGAGTCGCAAGATGTTGTCTGCAAGGTAACAGGCGTTGGAAATGCTTCAGTATATGCACTTAAAAATTTGGATGCATCAATTGAGGGAGTAGGCAAAATTGGATACAGAGGAGATCCTGAAGTTACCAAAAAGGTTAATGGCATTGGCGCTGTATATAAAAGATAAGCACCAAATTTATTGTACTAAAGCAACCAAAACAGCTTTAATAGTGTGTAATCTGTTCTCGGCCTGATCAAACACTAGCGAATGTTCGCTTTCAAAAACGTCATCTGTAACCTCAAGGGCGTCCATACCAAATTTTTCAAATATTCTTTTCCCTATTTGAGTATTCAAATCATGGTAGGCAGGCAAACAATGTAGAAACTTTACTTCCGGATTTCCTGTTTTTAAAAAAGTCGAATTGTTTACCTGAAAAGGTCTTAATAATTGAATCCTGTTTTCCCAAATTTCTTCCGGCTCTCCCATCGAAACCCAAACATCGGTGTAAATGAAATCACAACCTAAAACTCCTTCATCAATATTATCCGTAATAAGTATTTTACCTCCATTTACATTGGCAATTTGAACACATCTATCAACAAGTTCACTTTCCGGCTGACATTCCTTTGGAGCTACTGCTCTGAAGTCCATTCCCATTATCGCAGCTCCTACCATTAATGAGTTGCCTGTATTATTCCTGGCATCACCCAAATAACAGAATTTTACCTGCCCCAATGGTTTTTTAATATTTTCCTTCATTGTAAGAAAGTCGGCAAGAATCTGTGTTGGATGAAATTCATCAGTCAGTCCGTTAATGACAGGCACTCCTGAATATTTAGCAAGTTCTTCAACTATATCTTGTCCATAACCTCGATATTCGATTGCATCAAACATTCTTCCAAGGACTCTTGCTGTATCTTTCATGCTTTCTTTATAACCAATTTGAGATCCGGAAGGCCCAAGATAAGTGACATGAGCTCCCTGATCGTATGAAGCTACTTCAAAAGCACATCTTGTACGTGTAGAGGTTTTCTCAAAAATTAAAGCAATATTCTTACCCTGAAGTCTCATCTCTTCAACTCCTGTCATCTTTTCTCTTTTAAGTTTTTGGGAAAGATCAATAAGATATTCAATCTCTTCCCTACTGTAATCTAATAATTTGAGGAAATGCTTATTCTTAAGTTTCATACCTACAACTTTTAATTCAGATTTAAGAATCACATATTACAAAAATACTTTTAAAAAAATAATGACGTTTAATCAAAAAGATAAAATATTGTATCATTATCGCCAATTTTGATAAATTTGCATTTGTAATTTAACAACCTATAATCCCTTATGACCGCAAGGAATAAGACTATTAATAAGAAACCGGATAACAAAACCGGTTCATCTGTATCTAAGCAAGGAAACAAAGATAAAATCAATGTAATATTTGGTTTATTCTTAATTGCTTTATCTATATATCTTTTTCTGGCATTCTTCAGTTTCTTGTTCAATTCAGGAGAAGACCAAAGTATTCTGAAAATGGGTTGGATTCAAATGATAAAAGACCCTGAAATAAAAGTTCAGAATATAACAGGAAAAACTGGAGCCTGGATAGCCAACACCTTTATAAATAGCTGGTTTGGAGTTTCATCCTTTTTATTGATTTACCTCTTGTTAATCTACAGTTTAAAACTTTTAAGTCAAAAAGTTCCCGGACTGCTTTCAAAATCCATCAAAACTTTAATTCTTATCGTATGGCTATCAGTTGCATTAGGTTATGCATTTGAAAGTAAATACCATTCTTCAAGTTTATACCTTGGAGGCACGTTTGGTTATTTCGTGGCAATATGGATGAATTCAATTATTGGTAAGGTTGGAACATTTTTTATATTGTTCCTTTCTCTTCTGGTATATCTTGTTTTTGTTGTCGAAGGATTTGTAAATTATTTTAAGAAACCATTTTTGGATAAGATAACTCCTGACAGGAACGTATTTCGTAAAAAGGAAGATGAAGAATTCAAAGATTCTCCCAAGACCAAAAAAGAAAAAGACAGAAAAATCGAAAACATCATTTATGATTCTTTTGATGACAATATATTAACAAAAGAAGATAAAGTTGAAAGAAATTTAGACTTCGATGATGATGATGATGATGACGACCTTCTTGAAAGAGAAATACCGGTCACTAAAAAATCAGATTCTAATGTTGCTCAGGAAAAAAACAATATTCCTTTTACTGCTGAAAAATTGCCAAAAATTGATAATCTGAATGCCGAAATTGATGAAACAGATGAAGAATGGAGCAGCAATTCAACTGAAGAATATGATCCCACACTAGATCTTTCTAATTATAATTTTCCTCCTATTGACCTGCTTGAAGATTATTCTCACCTCAAGTCAGAAGTAAGCGATGAAGAACTAATTGAAAATAAAAACAAAATAGTTGAAACCCTAAAGAACTTTAAAATTGAAATTGTAAAGATTAAAGCTACTATTGGACCAACTGTTACGCTTTACGAAATAATCCCTGCTCAAGGCATACGTATATCCAAAATTAAAAATCTTGAAGATGACATAGCCTTAAGCCTTTCAGCTCTTGGAATCAGGATAATTGCACCAATACCAGGTAGAGGAACCATTGGTATTGAAGTTCCTAACCGCCAACCTCAAGTTGTTTCAATGCGCTCTATTCTGGCTTCTAAAAAATTCCAAGAAACTACTGCCGAACTGCCAATTGCAATGGGCCGTACTATTTCGAATGAAATATTTGTTTTTGACCTCACCAAAATGCCTCATATTTTAGTTGCCGGTGCAACAGGTCAGGGAAAATCGGTTGGATTAAATGCTATTATAACTTCTCTTCTTTATAAAAAACATCCATCTCAAATAAAATTTGTATTTGTCGATCCTAAAAAAGTTGAACTAAACTTATATGCCTCGCTTGAAAAGCATTTTCTGGCATCTTTACCCGACGCAGAAGAACCAATTATAACTGATGTTGAAAAAGTTAAAGCAACATTAAACTCAATTGGTATTGAAATGGATAATAGGTATGAATTACTAAAAAGCTCTCATACCCGTAATTTGAAAGAATACAACAAGAAGTTTATCCAAAGAAAACTAAATCCTGAAAAAGGACACCGCTTTTTGCCGTATATCGTTGTTGTAATCGATGAATTTGCTGATCTTATAATGACCGCAGGAAAGGAAATAGAATTTCCTATAGCAAGAATAGCACAAATGGCCAGAGCAATTGGAATTCATATGGTAATTGCAACTCAAAGACCATCTACTAACATAATTACGGGGGTTATCAAAGCTAACTTCCCTTCCAGAATTGCCTTTAAAGTTGCTTCAATGATCGACTCAAGGACAATCCTCGACCAACCCGGAGCTAATCAATTAATTGGCAAAGGAGACATGCTTTTTTCATCAGGAAGCGAACTTGTAAGGCTACAATGCGCTCTTGTTGACACCCCTGAGGTTGAAAGAGTATGTGAACATATAGCTGCTCAACAATCATATCCTACTGCTTATTACTTACCTGAATACTACGGCGAAGAATCGGACATACCGGGAGCTGTTGATTTGAATCAAAGAGACGAATTCTTTGATGACGCTGCCAGATTAGTTGTTCTGAATCAGCAAGGATCAACGTCAATGATTCAAAGAAGATTTTCTATCGGATACAACAGGGCCGGTCGAATAATGGATCAACTTGAAGCAGCTGGTATCGTCGGACAAAGTGAAGGAAGTAAACCCAGAAAAGTTTTTTTCCAAGATGAGTATAGTTTGGAACAGAAATTGAATTCATTATAGCAATTATTAATTCAAACAAATTTTAAATTAATCAAAACTTAAATGATGAAAAAGTTTTTATTCTTATTTATAATCAGTTTTATTTCTTGTCAGGTGTTCTCACAGGTAGATTTAAAAGCAAAATCTATTCTTGACAAGGTTTCAGAAAAGACCAAAAATTATCCCAGTATTAATGCTGCATTTGAATTTATCATGCAGAACGATGCTGCTGGTTTAAAAGAAGTTAAAGAAGGTAATTTGATACTCCAAAAAAATAAATACAAATTATCAATGGACGGAATCGAAATTTATTGTGATGGAACATCACAGTGGACCTTTATGAAAGATGCCGGTGAAGTAAACTTAAGTGATGCATCATCAAATGACGTAGATGCCCTTAATCCTGCTTCTATTTTTACTATTTATGAAAAAGGATTCAAAAACACATACCTTGGAGAATTCAGTAACGGCACAAAGAAAACTCATAAGATTGAGCTTGTTCCCACCAGTAAAATGGATTTTACTAAAATCATTATTGAAATAGATCAGGCAACAAATCAGATATTAAGTGCCAATATGATTAGCAACGACGGTAATAACTTTATCATTAAGGTTAAATCGATGTCAACAAATAACAATTATCCTGCATCAACTTTTATGTTTGACTCTAAAAAGAATCCAAAAGTCCAGGTAATTGATATGAGATAATTTATTGTCTAAGAAAACTTTCAGTAGCTAATCTGTACGAATTTAAGCCAAAGCCCATTATGCTGCCTTTGCAAACAGGTCCAATTACAGATTCATGTCTGAAGTTTTCTCTTGTAAGTATATTAGAGATATGAACTTCTACTACTGGTGTATTAATCCCTGCTATAGCATCCCTTATAGCTATCGAAGTATGAGTATATGCACCAGCATTTAAAATGATTCCATCGCTATTATATCCGAAATTATGTAATAAATTTACTATCTCTCCTTCGACGTTTGACTGAAAATATTCAAAATTAACCTCAGGATAGATGTTTTTAAGCTCAACTATGTATGAATCAAAGCTTTTATCACCATATATGCCCTTTTCACGAAGGCCTAATAAGTTTAAATTTGGACCGTTGATTATAATTATTTTCATTTTTCATTAAAATTATATTTGTATTCAAAAATAAAAAAGTAAATTGTTAAAAAAAAAAGATAGACTTATCAGAACCGAAATTATTGATAATTGTTTATCTTATAGACTAAAATTAATAAATTATGAAATGGGATGATAGCATTAAAGGGTTTGAAGATTATTTGAGATTAGAAAAGGCCCTCTCTCAGAATTCTATTAACGCGTATATCAATGATATAAACAAGTTAATGGATTTTCTGAAGAACGCTTTTAAAGGGATCACACCTCAAAAAGTAAAATTAAACCATTTGAAAAGTTTTATCGAATGGTTAAATGAAAGAGGAGTTAGTCCGCGCACTCAGGCAAGAACTATTTCTGGAATAAAATCTTTCTACAAATTTCTGCTTATTGAAGAGAGAATTATTAGCGACCCAACGTCGCTTTTGGAATCACCTAGAATAGGAAGAAAGTTGCCGGATATTTTAAGTCTAGAAGAAATCGACACTTTGATCAATGCAATTGATGTTGAAAAGCCGGAAGGACAAAGGAACAAAGCAATTCTTGAAACTTTGTATAGTTGTGGTCTAAGGGTATCCGAATTGGTTAACCTGAAAATCAGTAATCTATACTTTGATCAAGGTTATGTGAAGGTTGAAGGGAAAGCAAATAAGGAAAGATTAGTTCCTATTAGCACCCGTGCTGTTGATGAAATAAACAAGTATGTTGAAGGGTATAGGAAAAATCTCAGGATTACTCCTAGCGCCAAAGATATTTTGTTTGTGAACAGAAGAGGACAAATATTAAGCAGGGTAATGATTTTTACCATAATTAAGAACCTTGCTGAAAAAGTTAATCTTAAAAAGAAGATTAGCCCTCACACATTCAGGCACTCATTTGCTACTCACCTTATTGATGGAGGAGCTGACTTAAGAGCTGTGCAAGAGATGCTGGGTCATGAGTCAATACTGACTACTGAAATTTATACTCATTTAGATCGTAGCTTTCTTAAAGATACTATAAATCAGTTTCACCCACGGTCTTAGAAGTATTT
>CAYMTR010000049.1:0-23225 GCA_964393405.1 uncultured Prolixibacteraceae bacterium | reverse complement strand
ATGTTCAAAGAAACAGGTCATGTTAATGCTTATTTTCCTTTGTTTATACCAAAATCATTTTTTAGTAAAGAAGCTAGCCACGTTGAGGGCTTTGCAAAAGAATGTGCTGTAGTAACACATTACAGATTGAAAAATGATCCAAATGGGAAAGGTGTTATTGTTGATCCTGAAGCTAAGTTGGAAGAAGAATTGATAGTAAGACCTACATCAGAAACGATAATCTGGAGTACATACAAAAACTGGATACAGTCATGGAGAGATCTTCCAATTTTATGTAATCAATGGGCGAATGTTGTTAGATGGGAAATGCGTACTAGACTTTTTCTGCGTACTGCTGAATTTCTTTGGCAGGAGGGTCATACTGCTCATGCTACCCGACAGGAGGCAGAGGTGGAAACAATGAAAATGGTAAATGTCTATGCTGAATTTGCTGAGAAATTTATGGCATTGCCTGTTATTAAGGGACACAAGTCTGAAAATGAACGTTTTGCCGGGGCTCTTGATACCTTGTGTATTGAAGCTTTAATGCAGGATGGAAAAGCATTACAGGCTGGTACTTCTCATTTTCTTGGACAGAATTTTGCTAAAGCTTTTGATGTGAAATTTGCTGATAAGGAAGGTAAACTCGATTATGTTTGGGCAACATCTTGGGGAGTTTCAACCCGCTTAATGGGGGCTCTTGTAATGGCTCATTCTGACGATAACGGATTAGTCCTTCCTCCGAAGCTTGCTCCTTTTCAGGTTGTAATAGTTCCTATATATAAGGAAATGGAACAGCTGGCTTCTATCACGGAAAAAGTGCAAGACATAATGCAAAAGCTTCGTGATAAGGGCATTTCAGTTAAGTTCGATGATAATGATGCAAAAAAACCAGGTTGGAAATTTGCTGAGTATGAGTTAAAGGGAGTCCCGGTCCGTCTTGGCATTGGTCCTCGTGATTTAGAAAATGGAACAGTTGAAGTAGCAAGGAGGGATACTCTTTCCAAAGAAGTTGTTCAGATTCAAAATATTGATCAGTATGTTGCCGATTTGCTTGAAGATATTCAAGAAAATATTTTCAATAAGGCTTTTAAATTCAGAGAAGAAAAAATAACGAAAGTTGATACTTGGGAAGAATTTAAGGATGTTTTAGTCAATAAGGGAGGGTTCTTATTAGCTCATTGGGACGGTACTGCTGAAACAGAGCAAAAAATTAAGGATGAAACTAAGGCGACGATCAGATGTATTCCATTTGACATTGAAGAAGAAGAAGGGAAATGTATTTACACCGGAAATCCTTCAAAAAACAGAGTGCTTTTTGCAATAGCATATTAAAAAAAAAGAGGCATTAGCCTCTTTTTTTTATTTTATAATTTTTTGAACTGATTCTTTTTCTCCATTAGATATCTTTAAAAAGTATACTCCTTTACTTAAATCTGAAGTATTAATCTTTTGGTTATTAGTTACCAAAGGAATCTTTTTGCATATTTTACCATCTAAGGTTAATAAAGTAGCATCGTAAATCTTATTGGTATCATTTAGTCTAACTATAATGTAATCATTGAATGGTACAGGATAAACGCTTGCGTTTATTTTACTAATTTCCTTGGAGCTAACAGGAAATAAAGAAAAGTTCAATGGATTGTTTTCTGCTATAGAGATATTGTATTTTTCTTCTCCTTTGTTGCCAAAGTATTCAAAAGCCATAGCCCTATATGTAGTATAGGCTTGCAAACCTGATAGTTTTGTATAATTTCCATCTCCGTTATAAACACAATACCATTGGCCAATAGCTGATCCTTTTCCAAATTCCGGATTTGCATTGTAAGTAGTGTTGTTAACAGGAGCTACAGAGCCTTGGTCGTCTTTAGTTATGAAAACAACTCTTTTAGCAGGTTCATCAACTAATACTCCAGGTATCTTGGAGAATTTTTCAACTCCGTTGTCAGAAGCAACCCATATATTGCCCGATTTATCTTTCTGTAAGTCGTTAACCTTTTCGCTGAATAATGTTTCAGAAAAACCATTCCCATTTGTCCACACCATAGCAGTACTGTCGGTATTACGTAAAATATATATACCGGAAGTCTGGATAGGTGAACTGTATTTATATGTTCCGTTTTCTGTTATAACATTAATACCATTCTTTGTTCCTACCCAAATGTTGTTTGAATCATCAAATTCTACATCAGTTACAATCATACTTACAATTCCATTTTCATCGTTCAGATAGTAATCCCAGTATGATTTAGTTGAACTTCCCCAGTGGTAATATGCACCAAGAATTGTTGCATACCATTGGACTTCTCCATTTATAGCTAAAGAATTTACTGAGTCTGTTCTGACTCCTGACCATGTTTTACCTAAAGCAGAAGCTCCGGAATAACCATCAACAGGACTGTATTTATATCTGATAACGCCTGCTCCAGAAGTTGCAAGGTATGCAGAGCTATCGGGTTCAAAACTTTTTATTTTATTGACAGTGAAGCCGCCCCATTCTTTAGTTATATGGTCCTCGTTCATGAAAGTAGTAATAGTATCCCATTTATCATCCTTCTTGAGATTAATGCCCTTAGGGGTGGCAATCCATTTAGTTCCTATGGCATCTGTACCTACAGCATTAATTGTATCTGAAATAAGTCCGGAGCCTGCGCTTCCTTTATAGTAATTATCAGAAGATTTCACTCCATCCTGATCTATATTCAAAATAGTCAACCCTTTATTTGTTGCTACCATAATTGAATTGTCATTTGAATATGACATGTCGTTAATATAGTTGTCCCTCAAAAAGTTGCTTTCATCAATAGTTGTCCAGTCGGTACCATTAAATCTTGAAATACCTTTATCTGTTCCAAACCATTTAACGTCATACTGATCAACAAGTATGTCAGTTACTTTTCCACTAACAAGTCCACTATTGTCAGGACTAATATTCAATAAATCAACCTTAACTAGTTCTATACCATTTCCTGTTTTCAGGTTTCGTGAGTATTGTTTATCAATAGGGTTATTCCAATGTTCATATACTCCAAGACTTTTTAAAGGAGTACCATCACCTTCAGGATCATAAGTAATTCCTTCAGCCCAATATGATGGATCTGCAGCTTGATAGAGATAATCATCAACTCCTGATATATAAGGATATTTTTGTGTGGTTGGCTTGTTTTTATACTCTTCCAAAAGGAAATCAAAACCAACAGCATCTACTGCAACTAAATCCTGAGAAATAAATAAAGAAGATGGGTAATCATTATTGAAAGGTTGCATTTTCCATTTTTCAACATATCCTTCCCAACTTCTTCCTGCCCAAATTCCGTCAATAATTGTTAAGAGCGTTTTACCTCCTAATTGTTCGTGACCAAGATAATCTACCAAGTGACGATATTTGCCGTTTCCTTTACTGTTTTCCGGAAGTGAATAATGCATATCGATAGCATATTGCTCATCAGGATCCTGATCGAGTTTTAAAATAGAGCCTTGGTGATTTTTAGCTCCTAATGTTATCGCGCCTTCATTATGAGTCTTAAGACAAGGCATGTTAATAATATATTCAGCATCAACGTATTCTTGAGGGATTTTATATTTTAATTTTTTGTCACTAAAAACCATTAAAGCTTCTTCTGAAGGAACAGTCTGATGTCTTCCTTCACTGGTGCTTTCTTTTCTTCCGTGGCAGTATACAACATTTGGATAAACAGAATGGCAAACATTCCAATATAAGTCATGAAAAGTTCTGAACGGATCGCCTACATATATGTTCTCCTGTGATACACCAACTTCTTCAATCAGGTGTCTTAAAAGGGCTAATACTAACTCTGGAGTCGAATCCATTCTGTCGAAGTTTGCCGTCTTCTTAATTCCTGTTGCGGAGTTAGTAATATTTAATTTGATATATATTTTTTCACCTTCTGTGTATCCTTTTGATGCCTTTCCATGTTGTTCGTTAAAAAACTTAAACATCTGATCCCATGAAGCAGAAACACTTTTTTGATCAGTGTAAGATTTAACTGCTTGATTAAGCATTCTTTCTACCTCAGCTCCGTTAGTGTAATTTGCCCACCAACTGCTTTGGCTGTTTTTTGGAACAAAATTTTCATCTGTGGCATTTTTATTCCAGACCCAAACTACTCGACCAGGTTTCAATCCACTTGCTGACCCTATTGGTTCATTAGCTGCAAAGAAACTTTGGCTTACAAGATTTGAAGCTTGCAATTCACTTCTGTTATTGATATTGGCAATAAAAATCATTACCATAGCTCCGATAAAAAAAGCTGAAGCTGAAAGATATCTCGAAGATTTAATGCTGTTTCTGAAATTTTTAAATGCAAATGCTGAACCAAAAATTGCTAGTAGGTATAACACAAATCCGGAGGCCCATGGAGCAGTAGCCTGCATACATGGATATGTTGCCCTCGAAGGTTTAGGTATAACTCGTACAAGAAACCAAACAGTTGAAGCTACACCGATAAAAAAGAATATTACCTTAGTTGAAATTTTGTTTTTTAAAAACTTTAACAATACATGTACTGCTGATGTTTTAATTGTTTTCATCTTAAAAGTTGTGTTTAGTGAATTATTTAAAATATAGCAATTTATCTAATAGATTGATGTTCAATGAAATAAGATATTATTTTATTTAAAAAAATTGAACTACAAGATATACTTTTAAGAAGTAATTAAAAACATATTCAGAATTTCATTTATTTTAAATTTTTACCATTGATTAACTTTTTTGAATTATTGATATGGAAAGTGTGATAAAAAGATTTTTGGATTATATAAGTTACGATACTCATTCAGATCCGGAAAGCGGGAAACATCCGAGTACTCTTTCTCAGCTAGATTTTTCACATAAAATTGCTAAAGAGTTGAAAAACATGGGTATGACCGATGTTGTTGTGGATGAAAAGGCTTATGTTATGGCTACTTTGCCTTCGAATATTGAAAGTAAAGTGCCTATCGTGGGTTTTATTGCTCATATGGATTCCAGTCCTGATTATTCTTCTAAGTCAATTAACCCAAAATTCATTGAAAATTATGATGGTAGAGATATAATTCTTAATGAGGATGAAAACATTGTAATGTCTATCAAGGATTTTCCGGAACTTTTAAGCTATAAAGGACAAACACTTATTACAACTGATGGAAAAACTCTTTTGAGTGCTGATGATAAAGCAGGTTTGTCTGAAATTATTACTGCAATTGATTATCTTATTAAGCATCCTGAAGTTAAGCATGGAGAAGTCAGGGTAGGGTTTACTCCCGATGAAGAAATAGGGGAGGGCGCCGATTTCTTCAATGTTGAGCATTTTAATGCTGATTTTGCATACACTATTGATGGTGGAGATCTTGGTATGATTGAGTATGAGAATTTCAACGCCGCCTCAGCAAAGATTTGTATTAAAGGTAAAAGCGTACACCCTGGATATGCCAAAAATAAGATGATCAATTCGTTATTGGTTGCTAAAAAATTTATCGATATGCTTCCTGAAAAAGAAGTTCCTGAGCGAACAGAAGGGTACGAAGGTTTTTTTCATTTAACAGGATTGTCAGGTAATATTGATAAAACTGAAATGAGTTTTATTATAAGGGATCATAATCATGAAATTTTTGAAAAAAGGAAAATTTTAATGTTGGATATAGTTGATAAAATTAATAACGTTTATGGTGATATAGTTGAAATAAAAATAAAAGACCAGTATTATAATATGCTTGAAAAAATTGAACCTGTTAAATACATAGTAGATATTGCAACAGAGTCAATGATTGAATGCGGTATTGTTCCTATAGTTAAAGCCATAAGAGGAGGAACTGACGGTGCTCGTCTTTCATATATGGGTCTTCCTTGTCCAAATATTTTTACCGGAGGTATGAATCCTCATGGACCTTACGAGTTTATACCGGTAAATTCAATGTATAAAGCTGTTGAAGTTATTATTAAAATAATTGAGAAAGTAAGTAAAATGTTGAATGCCTGAATTTGATGAATCTTGAATTTAAATTTGAAAAGATATTATAAATTGAAGCCAATTATTTTTTTATTATCAATTTTCTTGTTCCTTTTTTTCTCGTTTCCCGGGTTTTGTCATAAATGGGTTGCTGATACAATTGTTGCAGAATTTGGAAATTCCGATGCGAACATGAAGTTAGATTTTAATCTAATAGATGTAAAAGATAAAAGAAAAACTTTCCCTGAATTTTTATCTGTGTTTGAGAAAAAAAAATTGCTAATATTTCCTGTCGATCAAATTGTTAAAACAAAGAATTCTCTTTCCGATAATCTTAAACAAAAATTTCACTCTGATTCTTTAAATGTTTATAATTACATTGCTGTTATACATGATTTTAATATTAAAAATTCAAGGGCTTTTGACAAACGTTATCTTTCTTTGTTCTCGACCATTGAACTTTTTAGATTGAATAATCTGAATGATACATCACTAATTGGCACATTTTACTATGATGGGACTTTTAAACAGAAGACCAAAGATGATATAAAGAAGGGTTATGAATTTCTTCTTCAGGATTGGTCAGAAAAATATTCGACAGATATTATTGCTGTTGAAAAAGGACTTGATTTTGTCATGCCTGATAAATACTATTACTTCAGAAGGAATCAAAGTGCAGTCTCTAAAAACCTTTATGCTTCTATTGATTTGTTTGCTGGTTTAAGATTCTGGGGTGTAGATGCTGAGTTATGGTTTTCTAATCCTGAAGGAAGTAGGTTATTTAATCGCAATTCAGGTGTAATTAGATATGTCAATCATGCAGAATATCAGTCTATTGCTGTGGGGGGTAATATTAAGCATTTGTATTATAGAATAAATAATTTGATGATGTTTGAGAATAAAATGGCAATGCTTTTAGGTGTCAATAATTGGAAAGATATAAAAACTGTTCCTCATAAGTTTGAAGAAATTTTTAGTTTCAATGTTTCAATGTCACAAAAAATATTTTACAACAAACTCGATAATAAAGGTATTGTTTTTGGACTTGGGATTATGGAAGATTTAAGTTATGTTATTTATCATAGGCTCAAATTTAATGTCGGACTTTCTTTATGTTGTGCATATAAGTTTTAA
This sequence comes from uncultured Prolixibacteraceae bacterium, assembly GCA_964393405.1. Classification (GTDB taxonomy): domain Bacteria; phylum Bacteroidota; class Bacteroidia; order Bacteroidales; family Prolixibacteraceae; genus CAYMTR01. Next base: position 16,164 of record CAYMTR010000049.1, on the reverse strand, counting down.
ATGAAGTACTTAGTCTTTGTAATATTATTAATGGGTGTCTTCCCGACTTTTGCTCAAAAGTATAAATTGTCAGGTATTATAACTGATAAGATTAGCGGAGAAACCTTGGTTGGCGCAACCGTGTTTTTAAAGGGAGATGTCCAAAAAGGTACAACGACTGATGCTAATGGGTTCTTTAGTTTTTCGGGCTTGTCTACTGAAGTGTTAAATGTAGAATTTTCTTTTATAGGTTATTTGACAATTTATAAAATTATTAATATAAAAAGCCCAAATAATTCTTTTTTAGAAATACAACTTGAGCAATCTGATGTATTAATTGATCAGGTTAATGTTGTTGAATCTGGTTATGAAAAGATGGGAGATGTGGACATTGAAATCAGTCAATACAATCTAACTCCTAAAAATATTCAAATTATACCTACTGCTAGGAACGATGTTTTTAAAGCAATTAGATATATGCCGGGGGTTGAACCAACCGAACCATTATCTCCCCTTGTTTCTGTTCGAGGAAGCGATCCGGGTGAAAACCTTATTATGCTTGATGGCGTAACTATTTATAACCCTTACCATTTTATGTCTTCTTCTGGAATATTCAATATGCAGACTGTGAAGAATGTTGAAATGATGGTTGGAGGATTTGGTGCAGAATTTGGTGGTCGTAATTCATCTGTAATTAATATTTCAACTAAGGATGGAGATAAAAGTGGAGTTCATGGTGAAGTGCATCCAACAACTTCAGAAACTAAATTATTCCTTGAATTTCCTGTTGGGGAAAAATCAACCATGATGATTGCCGGGCGGATAAATTATGATTTGTTGGGTAATTTTCTTTTTTATAGCAATAATTATTTCTACGACATGAATTTATCTTTTACTCATAGGATAAACTCCAGAAACTGGTTGACTGTAAAGTATTTTGGATCAAAAGATAAAACAAACATGGATTTCAATTATATCTATAAATACATGGGCAATTCAATAGGCATGGAAGAATATTTCAACGATATGAGTTTAAAATGGATTAATCGCTGGAATAATAATATTGTTACTGCTCATTGGAAATCAGTTTTGACATCAAATTTGTTTTTGAAAGCTCAGATTTATGGATCACTTCATTACGCTGATAATTTTTCTGAAATGGTTATGAATGTTGAAGACATGGTTTTTGATACCTCAACTCGGTTTAAGAGTAAAGTAAATGACTGGTGTGCAAAATTTACACTTGATTATTCACCTTTTTTTTGGAGTAATATAAAAGCCGGTGCCGAATATAATTTTTACTTTTTTGAGAACGGTTCTGAAATTAATAGTGTTGATAACGGTATTGCTGAGAAGTCACCTCAATTGCTTTCCTTTTTTTTAGAAGATAAACTAACTTTTGGAAATTTTCAAATTAGACCCGGATTGAGGGGATCAAGATTCGATGGCAAAAACCTTAGATTTGAACCAAGAATTAATGCAAATTTATATCTTGAAGGGGGATTCAAACTTCAGGCTGCTTGGGGTAAATATATTCAGCATATTGTTAGTATGAACACTCAGGAATTTGAGTTTAATCAATTTTTAGATTATTACTATCCCTTAAATGGTAAAGAACCGAGCATTTCTTATCATTATATTTTTGGTGCAGAAAAGAAGATAAATAAGAATAATACGGTATCTGTTGATATTTACTATAAAGACATTGCACGTACTTATTCTTTTGATCTAATGCAAGATCAATATTATGCTTTCCAATTATCTGACAAAATTGTTGAGGGCAAAGGTCGTTCTTATGGAATTGAATTATTGTGGAATGGCAGTTTTAATAATTTATCAGGATGGGCAAGTTATACATTATCCAGATCAACAAGGTCGTTCCCTCATTTTATGGATGGTAAAGAATATGATTATGATTATGACAGGAGACATTCTATTAAGTTTGTATTGAATTACCAAGCCAATAAAAGGATCTCTTATAGTGGTTCTTTTATTGCTCAAAGTGGCGTTCCCCGCTCAATTGAAAATACATTGCAAATGTTTTATATGTATGAACCATTGACTGGAACAATGATTTATAGTCCCCAATATACCAATAACATAAAGAATGGTGTCAGAATGCCTTGGCTTATATATCTTGACTTCGGGTTACGAAAAGAAATCGTTTCAGGGTTTGGTAGAGATCTAGCAGATTTTTTTAATGCTGATGAATCATACTTAACTGTTAATATTTATAATGCTTTGTTTTTTAGAAGGAATGTTCTATACTTTATTCCTGCAGGGGGAATAAATACTATGATTCCTGTCGGGGACAATTATTTCCCTATTATTTCAGCAGGTTATACAATTAAGTTTTAAGCTATGAGAATTTTTATCTTTTTTATGTTGTTTATCTTTTTATCAGGATGCGTAAAGTTTGCTGAGTTCTATTCAGGGATAAGCATGCAACCTGAAATGAATGAGGGAGATTCGGAAAGAGGCTTAAATGTTTTTGGCATTTTGAAGGCTGGTCCTTCTATTGATTCTCTAAACTACTTTTTTGAAGTTCAACAATTGATTTATGTTTTTGGTAATTATGATTCTATTTGCGTAAGTGAAGCCGACATTTCACTTTCAAGAAAATCGGAAGACGGACAAATATCAAATTTTACCTTAAAATCGAATGGAAATTGTAATTATTTCAACGATGATATTATTGCAGAACCTGGTGATTCATGGGAGTTCACATGTGAATATGATACTTTTATTGTCAGAGCTAATTGTTTGATTCCAAATGAACCCAAAGTGACAGACATAAATATTGACGAAGGAGCTAATCAAATTTCCTTTTCAATAATGAAAGATTCAACTGCTTGTTTGTATTATTCTTGCTTGTTATCTGGTGAAGAATTCTTTTTCAAAGAAGAGATTTCTAACAAAAAAGGAAATACAAAATTTAGTTTAAATCCTGATTGGCTAATTGATGGTAAAAGCATTTCACTGTTCGTTTTTGCTTACGATAAAAATCTTGAAAAATATAAAACGACTTCAAATATTTTTTTTAAGCCTAATGCTTATCGCCCTGGCTTTTCTACTGTTGATGGGGGCTATGGGGTTTTTGGATCAATGAGCAGTACTTTTGTTGAAATAAAATAAAATTTCCAACCTATTTCTTACTTTTCATAAGGATTTTTTGCATCTCTAAAACTTGTTTATAATGTCCTGGAAATTTTTTCCATATTTCTTTTTCGCAATTGTCCAAAGCATTGCATTCAATGCAGCAGTTTAGTCCTTTTCCTAATACACATTTTTTTACTTCACAGTTCGATACAATTATTCCCTCAGGTTTCCCAGGTGTTTTACATCCCCAGCAAAATATATTTTTTTCATTAAATTCTTCTCCGTATGTTTCTTTTATCTTAAAACTTTTATAAGCTTCTGATTTTAACTTGATGTCATTATCCTGTGTGCTTTTAAGCATCTGGCAGTCACCAGGACATTTATATCCACAATAATTAAGTTTATAAGGGTCAGGTATTTCTGATTTATTTGGATTTATATTTAAAGCATTAAGAGGATTAAATACTGATGTAAGGAAAAGAGCACAGCCAGTAAAGCCTGCTGTTTTGACAAATCTTCGCCTGTTTATTTCATTTTTCATTACTGTTATTTTTTAATAGACAATTAACTGCTCTAGAAACTCTAATGAAAAAATATCCCGGTAAAAAAATCACCGGGATATTTAAAAAATAATCTAACTAATGAATGATTAAAAATACTAACTAAATCTAAAGTATAAAAATTTTAATTAAAACCCGGATTTTGTTCAATTATTCCTTTCATTAAATCAAGTTCGTTCTGGGGAACCTGAAATAATCCCTTAGTATTGGCAAAATTGTTACCATCAACATCAAGGCTCATTGCATCACTTGAGTTAGAAAAATCCCCTCCGTCATTTTCATCAACATAGGTTAATATTCCAACTAGTTTTGAAAAATCTCCCTTACATGAACGAAGAATATCCCAATATCTATGACCTTCACAAGCAAGTTCAAGTTTTCTTTCAAGCATGATGTTTTCTATTGACGCTGATGTGTAGTTATGTGAGCCATCTCCAAAAGCACGTTGTCTTACTATGTTGAGATATGCTAAAGCATTTCCATCTCCAGCCCCATAGATTGAGGATCTTAATTCTGCACCCAAGAGAAGAACATCAGCAAAACGTATTACCATATAATCTTCAAATCCTTTTGTTTGCCAGTCAGTCCCTCCGAGAGCAATAATTTCGTTAGCAGACTCAACCGCAGCTAACATGTATTTTTTTGAATTATATCCTGTGTATTGTGCTTGTTGTTGAGTTGTATAATCGTAAACTATGCCTTCGTCATCCCATGATAGTATTGTTGACTTTTTGCGGGTGTCTCCATTCTCAAACTGATTCCAAAGTGTAGGTAATACAGGTATTGCGCCCCAACCTTGGCCATAAGGTTCTTGATTATAATTCCTTGGTCCAATCATTCGATGAAAAGTACTCCAATTTGTAGGTGTTTCAATATTGTATGTTATAGACCAAACAGCTTCTCGATTCATTTCTCCGGCGTAGTTTTGAATACCACCAAGCTCCGACATGGAAGAAACCCTCCAAAGACTTGCGAATTGAGGAACAAGGTCGTGTCCACTATTGTTAATAACATCTTCGACATAGCCTAAAACTTCTTCTCTTGTGTATTCACCAATCGATTCTTTATTGTAGTAGCCTGTATAGTAGAGAAATACTCTTCCAATCATAGCTTCTGCAGCCCACTTTGTAGCACGTCCCCAATTTCCGAAATCCATTGAAGTATAAGGTGAAGAAAGTCCATTTTCTGCGCAGAATTTAAGGTCATCTAAAATAATTGTGTAAAGTTCTTCTGCCGGAGTTCTTGCTGGAATTATATCAGGTGACATGGATTTTGTCACTGCGGGAACTTCGCCAAATACTTGGGCAAGGTAAAAATGAAAATATGCTCTTAAGAATTTTGCTTCTGACAAGTATTGTTGTTGTAGGTTTTCTTTTCCTGCCCAGTCAATTAGAGATTCATTTTCAATGTATGTGTTGGCTCGTTTCAGACCTCCATAATAAAATCTCCATAAATCCTGGTTTGCAGTTGCTTCAGGTTGCTGTAATCCTCTGTCCCATCTCTGGTATCCACCTCCGTCACCAGAACCGCCACCTCCTGTACAATTGTCAGATGCTTGTTCAGACATAATAAATTTACACCACCAGTCATCTCTTGTAATCATATTGTATACAGATGTTAAGGCTTGGGTTGCATCATTGGGAGTCTTGTAGAAGTTTTCTACAACAGATGATGTTGTCGGTGTTTTATCGAGAAACTCTTCTCCACATCCGATCAACGATAAAAATAATATCGATAGTATTGCTATTCTTTTCATGATTTCAAGTATTAAAATGTAACATTAACTCCAAAGAGATAAGTTCTTGCAGAAGGATAAAAACCTACGTCAATTCCTGAAGCATATGCATCAGTAAGTTTACCTTCAGAATCATTATATGCTCCGTAACCAATTTCCGGATCCATGCCACTATAATTAGTGAATGTGAAAAGATTAGTTGCCGAAACATAAATTCTGAATTTCTGAATAGGTGTTTTCTTTAGTAATGAGCTTTTAAAATCATATCCTATGTTTACGCTCTTAATTTTCAGATAATCACCATTGTGTACGTATAGATCTCCAAATTTACGCCAGTTTTGGTTCGATTCATCACTTAAAGTAACACGAGGCATCGAGTTTGACGTTCCTTCTCCGGCATCTATGATTCCGTTGCTGTTTGCATCTTTCCACTGCCAGCGGTCTAAGATGTCTGTTGTGTAATTATAATAATATTGTTCTTGAGCTCTGTATGACTGTACTATCTGATTTCCTGCTACTCCCTGAAGATTTACTGATATATCAAAACCTTTGTATGCAGCATTAAATCTGAATCCAAAAATAAAATCAGGATTTGGATCCCCAAGCATGACTTTATCAACATCTGTAATTTTATCATCTTTATTTTCGTCAATACGTTTTATATCTCCGGGTTTGGTTGCTTTAACACTATGATATGGAGTCCCAACTGAATTTACGTATGACTCAATCTCTTCCTGAGTTTGGAATATTCCGGCTGTTCTGAAACCAAAGAAATAACCCATTGGCATTCCTTCACTTATTTGATAAAATTCACTACAGCCGTTGTAAAGAACACTTGATGAACCATGTATGATGCTGTCAGGTACTTCGGTTACTATGTTTTTGTTGTATGAAAGATTTGCTCCAACATCTATTAAAAGTCCTCCAAAATTTTTAGAGTATCCAAGATCAAATTCTACTCCACTGTTTTTTACATTTCCTCCATTTATAAATGGATTTGATTGACTTATTCCTGCAATTCCAGAAACCCCTGCAACAGGTGATTGCATTATCCAGTCTTTACTATACTTCTCGTACCAGTCAAATGCGAATCTGAAATTCTCAAAAAACCTTGCGTCAAATCCAACGTTAGTCTGAGTTGAAGCTTCCCATTTCAAATCAGGATTAGCAAAGATAATTGGAGATACTCCTGTTAAAAGGACACCTCCAATAGGGTAGGTGCGGTCTAAAGTTCCTACTCTTGCCATATATACGAATCTTTCAGCAGGCTCTTTACCATTTTGTCCCCAACTTGCTCTAATTTTTAAAAAGTCAACCCATGTAGCTGATTTCATGAAATCTTCATTAGAAATAACCCAACCTGCAGATATAGATGGGAAATATCCATATCTGTTATTTTTTCCAAATCTCGATGAGCCATCTCTTCGTAAAGAAACAGTTGCCATGTATTTTTCATCCATATCCCAGCTTACTCGTCCAAAGTATGAAAAACGACTATCACCCTCTCCAAAATCACCTTCTATTACATAGCTGGTTGTAAGAGAGTCAGCCATTACATTTGAAAGTACAGGTGCGTTGTTCATAAGGAAACCTTCTCTTTTCGATCTCATATTAAAATATGTTCCATCTTGGGCATTCATTCCTAATATTGCCAACAGATGGTGCTTACCAAATTCTTTTTCAAATGACAAAATATTATCGAAGTTGTAATTGAAAGTTCTTGTCATTTTTTGTTCGTAATCTGGTTTTATATTGAAATCATAAACTGTTATATTGAACGTGTCTCTAAAATCAGTAAAGTTGCTAAATCCTAGGGTCGCCCCAAAGTCTGTTCTGAATTTCAATCCGGGGAGGATGGTTATTTCAGCATAAAGATTTCCAATAACATCATCGTAACTGCTTACCCCATTATATTTGTAATGTAGAGAAGCAATTGGGTTGCCTTGTGCATCTACATCTCCGTTTTGTCCGTTTTCATCAACTGCTTTTCCTCGACCGAATCCGTCATATATATTTTCATCATACACTGGTATAAGTGGACTTGCAGACATCATATCATGTAAGAAATTACTGTACATATTTCCGGTAGACATTGCAGTACTCCTTCGATTTGTATATGTTATATTTTCTCCAATAGTAAGGTAATCTTTTACTTTATGTTCTGAGTTAACTCTGAATCCTAGCCTTTGATATTTTGATTTGTCTTCAAAATTATAAACTCCTTCTTCGTTGTTATATGAAAGGGAAACAGAGTATGTTGATTTGTCGTTACCTCCGGTTATTCCAAGATAATGACTCATGGATGGTGCATTTTCATTAATACCGGCTTCAAGCCAATCTGTCCCTTCTCCATATTTGTCTACAAATTGGTTTATGTAATCGTCTGTATAAGGAACTAATCTTTTTGGTTTTGAATTATATGAAGCTTCGTTCATAATTGTCATATACTGTTCAGCATTGAGGAGATCAATTTTCTTTGCAACATTGGATACTCCATAATAAGCATCATATGTAATTTGTGCTTCACCTGCTTTGCCTTTTTTGGTTGTAACAAGTATAACTCCGTTTGCAGCCCTTGACCCGTAAATAGCTGCTGAAGCTGCATCCTTCAAAACATCTATGCTTTCAATATCTGATGGATTCAGCATATTCAAGCTGCCAGGTACTCCATCAATAAGTATAAGAGGTGTGTTCCCGTTAATAGATGATAATCCGCGAATAGTGATGTTATAATCAGAACCGGGTTGTCCTGACTGCTTGACAATTGACATTCCTGGCGTTAATCCCTGCAATGCACTCTCAATTCGTACTGAATTATTCTTAGTAAATTCTTCGTTCTTAACTTGAACTGTTGCCCCTGTTACTAGTTTCTTTTTCTGGACGCCATAACCTACTACAACTACTTCATCAATACCCAATACATCTTTATCCAATGTAATGTTTATTGAGGATTGTCCTCCTACTGGTACTTCTTGCGATTTGTAGCCGATGTAGTTGATTATTAATACAGCGTTGTTGCCAGGCACTTTTAGAGAGAAATTTCCATCTATGCCTGAAGCTGTCCCAATAGTCGTCCCTTTAATTACGATATTTACTCCTACTAAGGTTTCGCCAGATATATCCCTTACGGTTCCGGTAATTGCTCTTTCTTGTGCAGTCAAAGTTATGCATGCGAAGAAAGTGGCAAAAAGTAATGCTAAAACTCGCTTTGAAAGCACTAGTCTTAGCCATTTTAGGTTTAATTTATGTTCCATTAGATTAATAATAAGATTATTGAGTTTTAAAAATAGGTTCTCTAAAAAATAAAAATCAGTTTTAATAAAACAATCAATATTGTTTACATACAGATTGTTTTTTATGCATAATTACTTAAAAATCAATTTTCAGTTGTAATCAATTTGTATATAATATGTGGGTTATTTGTCAATTATTTAATTCGACCAAAATGAATTTTGAAGACACTTATTTACACCTTAATAAAACTAATTATTATTGAGCAGAGACTTAATTTATAATACGAAGTGGTGGTTATTTACTTAAGCCTTGAATGACAATTTCAGGAAGGAATAACCTTTGATTTTCATCTCCGGGTTTAATCCTCTTTTTTGATAAAAGGATAAGTTCAAGTATTGTAGATATTACTAGGGCCGCACTAAAAATAATTACAGCGATTATTAATACACCAAAATATTTTTGGAGTATCAGGCCGGCAACAATAAAGAGGGCATTAAAAAGAAATATTATAGCTGTAGCGCTTAAATGACTAAAACCTAATGCTAATAAACGGTGATGGATGTGATTTTTATCCGGTTTGAATGGAGATCTCTTCAATATGAATACACGCAAAAAGAATACTCTTGTAACATCAAATAATGGGTAAGCCATGAATGCAAACAGAACAGCAGGTACAGACTTTATCATGAATACTCCTGTGTATGTAGCATTAAATTCGTTGAACTTGACAGCAAGAACAAATATCATAGTGCCAAGCAATAAAGAGCCTGTATCGCCCATGAAAATCTTGTTCTTATTTCCAAAAACATTGAACATGAAAAAAGCCAAACAACTTCCTGCTAGCGAAAAGGCCATCAGTGCATATTCCGGTAGTCCAATCAATGCAAACCAAATTCCAAGTACTGTGGAAATTTCAACTGAAATGGCTGCTGCAAGTCCGTCAATACCATCTATGAGGTTTATTGAGTTAATTACAACAATACCAAGGAAGAAAGTAATTATAATACTTGGTATTAATCCAACCTGTTCCAACCCAAGTAAACCATAAAATTGAGTAATTCTTAATTTAGCAAAAAATGCAATTATAATAATACTGAAGGCTAATGCGAATATTTTTGTCTTTGGAGATACACCAACTAAATCATCTTTAATGCCTGTAAAAAAGGTCACCAGTAAACTTGCAAATATAAACTTAAGATCGAAGAATGGAAATCCATCACCGCCCAAGGTTATTCCTAATGTTAATCCAATAAATATTGCTATACCTCCAAGTGTGGGTACTATTTTCTTTGCAGCACTTCGTGAATTTGGAGTATCGTATAAACCTTTGGCGTGAGCAAGACCTACAATCTGAGGAATGCTTACTGCAGTAAAGACAAACGCTATTATTGCAACTAAAATAAAATAGATCAGGTTATCCATAGTTATGATCAGGGACTAAACTACCGCAAAGTTATGTCATTTGTTTTTTAAAGTAAAGGGGGTTAATCTAAGTTTAACCAAATTTTCTATAAATTTTCACATTTTGTTAACAAACGACATGATTTCATATATAAATACAACGATTCTGTTAATTTGTTCATTTTAGAACCTTCATATTTGCTTTAATGGCAAAATCATGTCCTTTAATGCCATTTTTGTGTCATTTAATGGTCAAAACGTGCATTTAGAATTTGAAAAATTCCTTTGCAGAGTCCCATTTTTTTAATCGAAAGTCTCAAATTCTTCTCTTAAAACTCATTTAAAACCTCAATTATTTTATTGAAGATACCAATTGTAGAGTTTTTTTATTCCTTCTTCAATTTCTATTTTGTGGTGCCAACCAAGAATGTGTATTTTCGTAGTATCTGTAAGCTTTTTCATTGTCCCGTCAGGTTTGCTTGAATCAAAAAATAATTCTCCGTTAAACCCAACCTTGTTTTTTATTAATTCTGCAACTTGTTTAATGCTGACTTCTTTCCCGGTTCCTATATTGATATGTGTATTCCTAACTTCTTTATTATCAGGTCTTACATCTTTGAAATCAATGTTCTCAATTACGTATACACATGCTTCAGCCATTTCTTCACTCCATAAGAATTCCCTCATAGGAGTTCCAGTTCCCCAAATTTCTACTTTTACTGGATTATTTTTTATTCCGTATTTGTCGAGAATTTCCCTTATTTGTTTTTCATCACCACTACCATTAATACCTTCAACTGGTCTTTTATTGAAATCTTTTCTGATGGCCTCCATATTACCATCTTCAAGGCACTTTCCAAGATGTATTTTTCTAATCAAAGCCGGTAGAACATGAGAAGTCTCTAAGTTGAAATTATCATTTGGGCCATATAGATTTGTTGGCATTACTGCCAAAAAATTAGTTCCGTATTGGAGATTGTAACTTTCACACATCTTTATTCCAGCAATTTTAGCAATTGCATATGGCTCATTGGTATATTCTAACGGAGAAGTCAACAAACAATCTTCAGGCATTGGTTGAGGCGCTTTGGCAGGATATATGCAAGTGCTTCCAAGAAATAGAAGCTTCTTCACTCCATTCAGATATGCCTGATGTATGACGTTGTTCTGTATCATCAGGTTTTCATATATAAATTGACCTCTGTATTTATTGTTAGCAATTATTCCCCCAACCTTAGCAGCAGCAAGTATGACATATTCTGGTTTTTCTCGTTGGAAAAACTCCGCAACTTCATTGCTGTTCATGAGATCAAGCTCATCTATCGATTTGCCAATGAGATTAGTGTATCCTTTGTTCTGTAATGTTTTCCATAATGCAGATCCAACAAGCCCCATGTGTCCTGCAACATATATTTTACTATCTTTTTTCATATTCCTAAGTCTTTTCTTCTGATTTTTATTTTCATAGCATCCTTTATTGGCTTTTCTGAGACAAGGATTAGGTATCCACCTCCCCCAGCTCCAGCAAGCTTCCATGCTATTGCATCTTCTTTATATTTATCTATGGCTTTTTGAACTTCATTGTTTATCATCGCCGGAAACATTCTTATCTGAGAATGGAATGAGTCCAGAAAAGCTTCCCCAAATTTATCAAGGTCCATCATTTTTATTGCCTTCCAGCAATCTTCAGCTGCTTCTGCAAGACTTTTTACATTCTCAGTATTTATATGTGTTTCCTTTAATAAATCTAAATCTTTTTCTCGTGGCCACAGCAGAACCATGTATAAATGATCTTCCAACCAGTTTAGAATTTCTTCATCATGAACGGATTCAAATTTTAACGGCCAATATGCATTGTCGTAATAGTGCCTTACTAATCCCGGCATACAAATTCCAATTGAGTCCTGAGCTCCCGAGATTAATGTCGACCCTGGTGTATTTTCGAACTTAAACAATATTTCAGCTATCATTTCAGGTTTATCCATTGGTAAATGGTATGGCCATATTTTTTTTGCTGCATTTCTTGTTGAAGTACTCATTCCGCATCTTTCGTTGTACTCAATTATTGGCTCAAGTGAGAGGGTAATAGCCCATCCGGGATGAAATTTTGAAACATACGGCTGATCTATCCAAGTACCCGCCAAATCAATGCGATAAGGTAAAGTGCAATTGTTCTCTGCTCTTATTGAAGTTGTTGAACGTGGAGGCAAACCTGCATCCGGAATTCTTTCTAGAACCTTTAAAATAATTCCTAAATGATCACATAATTCTTGCTTGGCAGGAGAAAAACCATCTTCGTTTACTATAAAATAGTCTGGTTTTAAAAGTTTTAATTCGTTCTCAAAGTCTATAATTCCACTTCCTGAATTTATGAACGCATCTTTTACATACCTGATAGATTTTACCATATAAAGACGCTCAAGTTCACTATTGATAGTTTTTCTTCCCTTGAGATCTTCAATCGTTGAATCTGAACCTATACCTACATATAGGTCTCCGTATTTTGATGCTTCTTTAAAAAAAGCTATGTGGCCGCTGTGAAGTAAGTCATAACAACCTGAGACAAATACTTTCATGTGTCATTCGAAATAATTCATTATCTCATATCCACCCTCCCTGAGATAACTTTCTTTTTTCATAAGCTTTATGTCAGACGACATCATGTCGGCAACTAAGGCTGGTAAATCATATTTAGGTTCCCACCCAAGAATTGTTTTTGATTTTGTAGGATCACCAATTAGAAGATCTACTTCAGTAGGCCTGAAATATCTTTTATCTACTCCAATGATAACATCTTTAACAGCTGCCCTTGATATTATCTGGTCAAGGTACTTATCTCCAACTTTTTCAATAAACTTTTCTTGGTCAACATTTACCAGAACTCCCAACTCTTCTGCTCCATGTCCTCTGAATTCAATTTCAAGCCCAATTTCTTCAGATGCCATTTTGATAAAATCCCTGATAGTAGTGGTTATTCCTGTAGCAATAACATAATCACTTGGTTTGTCTTGCTGAAGTATAAGATACATAGCCCTGATATAATCTTTAGCATGCCCCCAGTCTCGTTTGCTGTTTAGGTTTCCCATAAAGAGCGATTCCTGTAGCCCTAAGGCAATTTTTGATAAAGCCCTTGTTACTTTTCTGGTCACAAAGGTCTCACCTCTGATCGGCGATTCATGGTTGAAAAGTATACCGTTGCTTGCATGCATATTGTATGCCTCCCTGTAATTAACCGTAATCCAGTACCCATATAACTTTGCAACTGCATATGGTGAACGTGGATAAAAAGGAGTCGTTTCGCTTTGAGGTACTTGTTGTACTAAGCCATATAACTCTGATGTACTTGCCTGATATATCCTTGTTTTTTTTGTCAGTCCTAAAAGACGTACCGCTTCAAGAATTCGTAAAGTCCCTATTCCATCAGCATTTGCAGTATATTCTGCTGTTTCAAAACTTACCTGGACATGGCTCATTGCTGCCAGATTATATATTTCATCAGGTTGAATTTCCTGAATTATTCTGGTAATATTTAAACTATCAGTAAGATCTCCATAATGGAGTATTAAATTCCTATTCTCAGAATGGGGATCCTGATATAAATGGTCAATCCTGTCTGTATTGAAAAGAGAAGACCTCCGTTTCATACCGTGAACAATATAATTCTTTTTTAAAAGGTATTCTGCGAGGTAGGCACCATCTTGCCCTGTAATTCCGGTAATTAAGGCTACTTTTTGAGTCATGATAAGGTTAATTTATTTTTTTACAAATATAAAAAGATTGAATCAAACGCTGTAATTAATATTTAAAACAAAAATATTATGATGAAATTTATACATAACGTAATTTTTTAAGGCTATTGGTAGGGTTTTTATTGTACAACTTGTACTATGAACGGTTGCAAAATATAAGAATATGTTCAGGCGTCCTGATTTAAATAGACAGCAAGAAAATTTCAAAGATTTTATGACAGAAGATAGAATCAATCAATCAATTCGGTATTTTCTAATTCCTGCAGGAAAAGATAAATCGGATGTCCTGAACTATTTGTTGTCAGAGATAAACGAATTTAAGATAGTAAAGCCGGAAAAAAATAGAGCAAGAAGGCTTTATATAGCGATTGGTTCTTTAACATCTGCTGCATGTTTACTCCTCTTTCTTTTGTATTTTACTTTTTCCTTTGAAACGTATGAGGGAATTCAAGGTGAGAACAATATTTATTTCATGCCCGATTCATCAAAGGTCATTTTAAACACAAATTCAACAGTAAAATTTTCAAAGTTATTTTTTAACAGAACTGTTTCCCTGACAGGGGAAGCTTACTTCGAAGTTCAAAAGGGAAGCTCTTTTTCTGTTAAATCCCCAAATGGTGAAGTTGGTGTACTTGGAACACGGTTTAGTGTATCCGATTCTGACAAAGGTTTTTTGGTTTATTGTTTCGAAGGAAAAGTAGAAGTAAAATACGGAGAAGAGGAGCAGCAGTTGTTTGAAGGATATAAATTTTCTAACGATAACAACTCTTCACGACTTTCTACTTTCGAGGGTATCAGATATCCTGATTTTGTTTTCTTCAATCATTCATTTGACAATGTAAACCTTAATTCCATTTGGCCAATTATTGAAAAGCATTTTGGTGTTAAAATTTATACCGATATCCCAGTTGAAAAGAGTTTTTCTGGATCAATCAAAACACAGGAGATTTCTGAGGTTATAGATATTATTTGTATTTCACTTGGACTTAATTACGAAAAAGTCAGTGATGAAGAAATTTTTATTAATACTCCTCTATAGTGTTCCCTACATTATAGTTTTTTATAGTCGATTAAGTTGATAGCCACCTTTCCCGGGTGGCTTTTTTTGTAACCATACTTAGGTTTAATTTTTGTACCCTAAATAGTATTCTTACTGCAAATATTAACGATATTAACAAGAAAGAAATTTCTGATTCTTGAGGCCAGAAAAACATAGCAAATGATACAATTATCTGATATATAAATGCCGAAATAAGTATTCTCTCTTTTGCCTTCCCTTTTATGAACAAGGCTATTAAAAATGCTGCTTGTCCCGGTAATAGCCATAAAATGTTCATATTGTATTTCGTGGCAGAGTGGTCTGTCCCAACCCACATGAAAAATAAAAATAATCCGGCTACTACTGATATTGAAAAGATTATTATATCTAATAATTTGAAATATTCCTTTTTCCTTTTCTCAATGATTGATACTAAAACAGATAGAATCAATAGACTACTAAATATAACTATTGGATCATCCCATTTGTTATTCTTGAAGGATAATCTGCTTTTAACATATTGGCTTTCAGCTTTAACCAATTGCTTTGATACTCCATTTTTTTCAATTGTAGCATTTCTGAACCCGGCTTGCATATATTCGGGCAGAAACATATAATCCCATGGTGAAGCTTTTTTGTCTGATGATAATCCAAGAATCATATTTATGCCAAATTTTGTCCATGGTGAGTGTTTTAAATATGGGAAAAGCATTTTTCGGAATGAAATGTTCTGATCAGGAGTATCGAATTTCAATTCACTGTCAATAGAATATTTAACAACATCTCTTATTCTTGTTGCACAATTATCATAAAAAAAATCGTACTTGTAAAAGCAATTCTCTGGTAATAAGTTGTTTTCTAAAAATTCATATACTTTTTGCCTTTCACCAAGATCCAAATCGAGTTTCTGCCCATACACTGCAATTTTTCGGTATTCATATTCGGCGATAAATCTTTTACCCGTAACAACAGTTAGCATGTAATTTAATTTGCCCCTTGTGAATTTGGCATAAAAATTTGGTGTGTCGAAATCAAATGTTCCATAATTGAATAAGCGATCAACTCCAATGGAAGGGTCAGAAATCCATATAGCACTATGTCCAAATCCTGCATATAGCTCTTCTCCCGGGCCACAAGTGAACATCAATATTTTAGATTCATTAGTGAGGGTAGCAACTTTTGAAAAACTTGTTAGTGTTGTTACAATCATTAAAATGAAAAAGGAAATCTTTTTAAGCATACTATTACGGTTTATTCACGACGAAATTAACAAAAAAAGGTGTCATTATCTGACACCTTCGCTTATCTTGTTTATATGAAAAATTAAAAATTAAATTCTGCAATCTCAAAATATGATTGAGGATGATC
>CAYMTR010000048.1:0-23268 GCA_964393405.1 uncultured Prolixibacteraceae bacterium | reverse complement strand
TTTTCAGGGTGAGTTGTACATTCCGGTTTTATATTATCCAGATTTAAAGTATAATTACTGCTTTGGGGGTCTCCACAACGGTCTGTTACTGTTATGGTGTATGGTCCTGTGGTTAAGTTAGCATTATCCAATAAATAACTGTTATTACTTGTTGTTCCGCTGAACCCATATGTTCCTGTTATTTCAACTTGGTAATTAGGACTTCCACCAGTCATGGTTATACTTAAATGGCCTTGTGAAGAAGCACAAGACCAGCCTGAAACAGTTATGCCAGTAAACTCAGTTGGTTGAGTGATAGTTATCAGACCACAAACATCAGAATCAAATGTTAGTGCGTTATCTATCACTGTTATAGTATAATCGCCTGGAGGTAGATCAGAAAATTCATAACTCAAATCTGGAACATATTCAGTTTCATTTGGATATGAGATGTTTTCTGGTCCACTTATGCTATACCTATAATGACCTGTAGTTGCAGAAGTTATAGTTACTAAAATCGACCCGTCATTATTTCCATCATCATAACAAGTTGTATTTGTACAACTTATTTCTAATGTCTGCCCACTCACCATTCCCGGCAGGAAAGAAACCATCACCACAACCAATAACGCTTGCAGTACAATTTTTCTTTTTATTATAAATTGAAGAAAATTCCTTATATCGATTTTTCTCATAACCTGTTCCTTCCCCAATAGTTAAATTTAGCTTAATCTATTCAAAAATAGGAAGTTTTTTTGAAACGAGAAAATATTATTCAGAAATCGCCTCGCATTATTATGTTCTGCAACCGTCTTTCCATTTCGCCAATCTCAATATACTTTGCATGTAGCTTCAACGATTCTTCAAAATCTTGCTTAATAGCTGTCTCATCGCGCATTTCATCACCTATCTCTATCTCTTTATCTTCAAACGCACTGATTATTCTTATCAGCTTTTCGTAAGAATCTTCCCTGACTTTTAAAAATACTGTGTGCATATTCTTTTTTTCTGCAAGATAAGTCCCCGCAATTAACTATCGTTTAAGATTTCAATGCATTACGATTAAAAAAAAAGGTGATCCCCTAAGGAACCACCTATATTTTGAAGTATATAATACTTGATTGATTAATCTCTTCTCATTATTCCGTAACAGAGTATCCTCACAATATTGTCGACCGAGGTTTCAAGATCAACAGTACCGCGGTTCCCGGCCGATAATGGCATCTCAAGTCCCTTAACTGCTGTTGTTATTGCAATTGCTGTCAGATTAAGGTCGTCGATGTGAAATTTATCGCGGCGAACTCCTTCTATCAGTATCCTCTTGATCATCCTTATCTCCTCTTTCTCATTCTTTACCTTTATCTCATCAATGAACCCTATTGCTATTACATCGTTCTCAAGGGCATTGTATAAATTTGCAAGTTCGCGGAATGTAGTGAGCTTTGTCAATATGTATTCCCTGAGCTTTTCTTCAGGATCCATGGAGCGGAAAACCACTTTCTCAAGAGCTGCCTTTAATACATCTACTTCTTTTGCTATCACAGCCTGAAAAAGATCTTCCTTGCTGCTGAAGTAGTAATACAGTGAGCTTTTCCCTTTTCTTACTGCATTGGCAATGTCATCCAGAGTAGTTTTCTTATAGCCGAATTTGCTGAAAATTTCCTGCGCAATCTGAAGAATAGTCTCCCTGTTCAGGTCTTTTTTATTGGCCCCGTTTTCGAGTGCTCCCATTGGTTATAGGTTATAAGTTTAAATTAATGGCTAATTTAATAAATTTTTTTATCGTTTTACTCTTTCTGAATAAGAGTTGTCACGAGTGTCTACCTTGACGATATCTCCCGTGTTGATAAAAATAGGAACCATTATTTCAGCCCCTGTTTCCAATGTAGCAGGTTTTTGTGCAGTCGATGTTGCTGTATTGCCTTTTTCTCCCGGCTCGGTATATACAATTTCAAGCTCTACAAACGGAGGCATCTCAACTGTCAATGGTGTTTCTGTTTCTGCATGAAAGTTGATTTCAACAACATTGCCTTCTTTAAGCAATCCTGCATTGTCCAACATTTCAGGAAGAATAGATATCTGCTCGAAAGTTTCTTGATGCATAAAGTTATACCCCATTTCATCTTTATATAGATACTGGTATGCTCTTCTTTCAATGCGTACAACGTTTATCTTCACGCCCGAATTGAATGTATTGTCGATAACTTTACCTGTCTTAATGTTTTTTAGTTTTGTGCGGACAAATGCCGGTCCCTTGCCTGGTTTAACATGCTGAAATGATACTATCGAAAATAACTGATCATTATATTCTATGCACATCCCATTTTTTATATCTGCAGTAGTTGCCATAAAGAATTAATTTTAGTAAAAACTTTGCAAAAATATAAAAATCATTTAAAAAACAATGGGATGCGTATTTTCGCATCCCATTGTTTTATATTTAAAAAGGTAAATCGTCCATTGGTGGTTCATATCCTTCATTATCAGGTGGTGGTGGCATGTCGAACGGATATTCGTCCTGCGGGGCCTGCTGTGCTTTTACAGCAATGACCTTCCATGCATTTATGGTGTGATACCATTTACCATTAAATTCACGCGATTCAACATTGAAAGATACTTCAACCTCATCGCCTTTTTTTATCCCGTTAAGAAGTGAAACCTTATCTCCAAAAAGTGTAAAACATATTTTCTTGGGAAACTGATCGTCTGTTTCTATCACAAACTCAAGCTTCTCCCAATCTTTGCCTGCTTTACTTACCCCCTTCTGGAGTGGCAAAATATCTGATAACGTACCTTTTACTTCTACTGCCATTATTATTTTGCAGGTTCTTGTTTAACAATCTCAAGTAATTCTACTTCAAACACTAAAGCTGAGTTAGGACCAATTTTTGCTCCTGCGCCTCTTGGACCGTATGCAAGTTCTGAAGGGATGTAGAATTTATATTTTGATCCTACAGTCATAAGCTGCAATCCTTCTGTCCATCCTTTGATAACTCCGTTTAATGGGAACTGTGCAGGTTCGCCGCGGTCAACTGAACTGTCGAATACTTCACCTTCAATTGTTGTTCCGTGATAGTGTACTTTCACCATGCTTTCAGCTACTGGTTTTTCACCGGCTCCTTCTTTAATAACTTCATACTGAAGTCCGCTGGCTGTAGTCATTACACCCGATTTCTTTGCATTTTCAGCAAGGAAAGCAACTCCCTTGGCCTGGTTTTCATTAGCTTTCTTTTCTGAAGCTACACGCATATATGTCCTGATATAATTATCAGCTGCCTGTGCATTTTCAAAGATTTTGTTTTCTTTTCCTTCAAAAGCTTCAGCAAGTGCCTGTGCTATAATCTGTGGGTCAACATCAGGAAACTGTCCTTTAAGGTTTGTTCCTACTGAATGTCCTAAAGCGTAAGACACTGAGTCAGTCTGATTTTCAATTTTTACGTCTTGTCCTGAAACAGATCCACCGTTGCAGGCTGAAAGTCCGAGTGCAAATATTGCTACTAAAGTGATAATTAAATTCTTATTCTTCATTTTATTAAAATTTATAATCTTTATTATTACATTATTTCTATTAATTCAACATCAAATATCAATGTCGATTTCGGTCCTATCACTGCTCCTGTACCATGGTCGCCATAAGCAAGGTGCGGTGGAATAAACAAACGCCACTTCGAACCTGTGTTCATCATCTTCAATGCTTCTATCCATCCCTTTATCACACCGTTGACAGGAAATACTGCCGGCTGACCCCGTTTAACCGAACTGTCAAACACTACTCCATCAATCAATGTTCCATGGTAATGGCATTTTACTTTGTCTGTAATTTTTGGTTTTGCTCCTTTGCCCTCTGTCAGAACTTTATACTGCAAACCGCTCTTTAGCACTACCACACCTTCTTCAGCACTGTTATTTTTCAGGAATTCCTCACCGATTATCTGGTTTTGTTCCCCCTGAAGCGCTTGGTGCTCGCTGAAATATTCTTCAATTATAATATTTGATTCCGAAGTCGATATTTTCAACTCATTTCCATCCATCACGTCCCTGATGGCAGAAAACATTGAATCGTAATCAACTTTTTTAATCTGAGACTGTAACAGATTGCTGGCCAGACTTAACCCTATCGCGTAACTGAATCTTTCCTTCTTGTCTTTGAATGGCATAAATTTTTTTTTTAACCCTGCGAAAATAATTAAAAAAGATCAACATAAAACATTTTCATGGCTTTATTGCCCGTATCATCTCAAATTTGCCCGGAGGACCTTCCATCCGCTCTACCTTAAACCCCACAGATTGCAATTCTCTCCTTACTATTCCTTTAGCACAATAAGTTACAAATATTGCTCCCTGGGTGCATGTTTCAAATATCTTGCTGTATATATCGGTATTCCACATCCCCGGCTGCTTGTTTGGAGCAAATGCATCGAAATAAACCAAGTCAAAACATGCTTCTTTTTCAAAATTATATGTCGTGAGGTCTGTTTTTATCTTCCTTAAAGCGAAGTTGTTAGAAATATCTATATCAACATCCCAATCACTTTCATGCATCTTTAAGAAATATTGGGTCATCTCTCCACCAAGAATTTCGCTATAATTCAACATTTCGTATTCCTTTTTTTCAAGAGGATATTTCTCAATTCCGGTGTAGTGTATCTTTTTCTCTGAACCAATTGCTTCCTGAAGAGTCAAAAGAGCATTGAGCCCAGTGCCAAATCCTATTTCGAGTATATTGATATTTTCTTTATCACAATTTCTGAGACCTGCTTTAATGAAAACATGTACCGACTCTTGAATAGCTCCATGAACGGAATGATAGTTTTCGTCCATTTCAGGTATATATAATGAGTGTGAGCCGTCTTCGGTGATAATAATCTTCCGTTCCATCTTCAAACAAACGATTATTTTACATTCATGAGTTCAAGTATCTTTTTTTCGTAGCTTTTAGATACCGGAATGCATTCTTCTGTTATTGTGTTGAGAACAAGCTCATAACCCCCCTTTATTTTTCGGGTCATCTTAACGTTGCTAATGTTCACCGAATATGAACGATGGCAGCGGTAAATAGGGAAGTCCTTCAGATTTTTCTCCAGATTTTTTAAATTATTCCTTATTAGAAGTTTTTTCTGCTTATCGTTGTCTGTGAAATGAATATCCACATAATTATCGTTAGCCTCGAGGAATAATATGTTGTTGCTTTTTAATGAAAGCCTTAGCACCCCGTTTTCATCCTTAAAAGGGATGAACTCTTGAGACGGGTCGCGAAATTGATGTACAACCTGTTCAAACTTCTTTTTAATATCGCTCCATGCAAAAAACAAGATGCTTAGCGTATAAGGTATCAGAATAATGAGTGCAGTGTTTTGTATGGCATTGGCCATTAGGCTTATGGCAGACCGTTTATCGCCAAGAATTATTTTTTCAAGTGCAGTGTAAAATGCTCCTAATAAGATGACCTCAACAATTATCATCCAAATGTATACAGCAAAAGTAATTTCATGGGTTTTGTTGAAAAAGAACATCAGAATTCGGGTAAGAATAATAGTAACCATTCCAAGTACCACAACCACAACGGTTCCTGCGTATAGTTCAAGGTCTCCGATGTTGCCATACCAGTTTTCGTATCCAAATGGACGGTATGCAATTATAAAAACGAATGCAAAAACAGCAGTAAAAACTATCTGTATGATATTGTTTTTTCTGTTGGTCAAATAATCAGGTACAGATTGTCTGAGATTCATTGCATGATTTTTAAAAAAGTAAAAGTAAACAATTAATTCATCAAAATCGGGAAAGTAAATTTTTATAAATATTTTACCCCATAATTTAAAATTTCACCCCACAGCTTTTGTCATTCACCCCGGAATGCCCGTCTTTACTACATAAATTTTCAAATCTAATTGAAAAGGATTTCATTTGAGAGAAATTTAGACTTAGTCCTTCTTTTTGGGTTAAATATTTAAATATGGATTAAGTATAATTTGAATTAGAGATTTCCATAACCAATTCAAAATTTCCAGTAACCTTCGGTTTTTCCAGAACCGGAGGTTTTTTTTTGCTCACCACAATTGTTCCGGGGTATAAATGCCCCGGCTAAGGATAAGTCTTCGAACAAATAGGATATTTATCCTTTGCCGTTGCATTTATCCTTTGCCGTTGCATTTATCCTTTGCCGTTGCATTTATGCAACGGATAAATCAAACCCCTACCAAACCCCTACCATATTAATACCACATTCGTCCTTTCTCCCTTTATTAAGGGAGAAAGGACGAATGTGGTACGAATGTGGTCCTAATATGTTGCGATGCCAATAGCAATTTATTCACCCCAAAATAAAAAAATTTACCCCGGAGCTTCTTCTGTTTGTCCCAGAATTGAGCTCTTCACAACATAAATTTTCAAGTAAGAAATATCTGATATTATTTTGTCTCAGGTTTATAATCAATTCAGTTAAAATAGATGTCAATGATTGGATTTAAAGAACAGTTTATTGAACTGTCAAAAGTTTTCAAACAAGAGCCTGATGTTAATAATCAGAAGGCAGGACTCGAAATAATTAACTGCAATTTTAACTCGCAATATTCTTTCGATTTCGTTGATAATGGATTTGTTAAAGGCGATTTGTTTTACCACGAACTGGTAAAGGGTAAGGTAGAAGAAAATTGCCGTTTCAGTTATCCTGTTGTTGTTCCTGATAAATCAAAGAAGTATGACAAGGGGATAATTTTGTTTCACGGGCTGAATGAAAAAAGCTGGGATAAATATTTTGTGTGGGCAAAGTACCTTGCCGAAAACACCAAGCGTCCTGTAATAATGTTCCCGATAGCTTTTCACATGAACAGGGCTCCTAAAAGTTGGAGCGACCGCAGGCTAATGACCGAAGTTTCGAACTTTCGGAAGAAAATAGGCAAGCAGGACAACTCTACGTTTGCTAATGCTGCGTTAAGTACCCGACTTGAGTCTCATCCTGAGATTTTTATATATTCTGGACTTCAGACTTGCTGCGATATTCAGCAACTGATGTATGAAGTTAAAAGTGGGGAGAATGGGATTTTTACCCCGGAAGCGCAATTCGACATTTTTGCGTATTCAATAGGTGCTTTCCTTTCGCAGATATTATTGCTTGCCAATCCCGGAAAACTTTTTACCAAGACACGGCTGTTTATTTTTTGCGGGGGTACTACTTTCGACAGGATGTATGGAAGCTCAAAATATATCATGGATCTGATGGCTTTTAAGAGTTTGCTAAACCTTAAAAAGCGAAAATTGTTCAAGATGATAAAAAACAATATCCTTTCTGCTGGAGATAAAACACTTGAAGAAACTTGGTACGGGCTTGAGTTGATGATGTCGAAAAGCAGATGGCGCCGACAAAGGGAAGCTTTGTTCAGCGAGATTGGAGGGAGGATAAAAGCTGTAGCTCTTGAAAAAGACAAGGTAATGCCGGTAAAAGGAATACTTCAAACGCTTAGGGGGAGATGGAATAATGGGAGTATTTCAGTCGAAGTTATAGATTTTCCGTTCCAGTACACTCACGAACAGCCTTTCCCAATGGGAGATGACAAAATTCAGGGCTTGGTCGACAGATGTTTTACTGTAGTATTTGATAAGGTTGTTAACTTTTTCAACTTTCAGATAAGCGATATCAGCAAGAATTGATAAATATTAGTAATTTTGCAATCCCACTTGGGGCTGACTGGTTTTGACAGCAGTTCGTTGTGGTATGTAAGCATGCAGGGATTTGTCCGTTCTCCCTTTTAAAAATGGTCAAAACAATAATTGGCGAAGATAACTTTGCTCTTGCTGCCTAATCGAATTATAGTAGATCAAGGCCTCTCTTCGGAGGGTTTGCGGCATTAGATGTTGCAACAAGACGTTTCCCGGGCGGTTTCACCTCTCCCCAACTCGATTCGGAAGCGCTCGCAATCAGGGGTTAGCATTAAGGGGGCTTCGGACTTAATGCGAAGATAAGAAGATAAGGCAACAGTCGGTGGCTCTGATCCAGCTGTTGTTCGAAAAATAAGTCAGGCTAAGCATGTAGAAAGCGTATGGCTTCACTGTTTGGACCAGGGTTCGAATCCCTGCAGCTCCACAAAAGACTCTAACCTAATGGTTGGGGTCTTTTTGTTTAAAAGAAAATTAAATGATTTTGAATAAATCAAAATAATAACGATACCTGATCGGATATAAAAATCCCTTTGATAGTAGTATTATACCCTAAAGGGTGTATGCTAAAAATATCTACTAAATTTGTACCCGAAAAGGTATAATATATGGAATTAGCAAAATTTGTTAAAGAAAAAAGAAATTCAGTTCACCTGATACAACCTGAATTGGCTGAAAAGGCCGGGTATGATTTGCTTGCAACGATTCTTGTAAATCCAAAGGATAATGAAGATATGGCTTTATTGCAGCTATAGGCGATTAGACAAAAAAAATGAATTACCCTCTTTGATTTGTAGCACTACTATTTGACAAATGAGCCCCTTTAGTATAAATTGAAATATCTACTTTTCGATTTTTGCAAAAAGATCTTAATTTCTGCTTAATAGTAGCAGGAATGATAGTTGATTGTCGGGTAATTATTTACAAAATTCATTTCTTAATTATATAATAATGAACTTAATACTGATTAGAAACTCATTTAAGAAGATTGCGGCTTTTATTGCCCTGATTATCTGTTTGGCAATGCCGGCTTATAGTGAACTGCCAACGGCAAAAGAAATAGCCGGTAAAATGAAAGTTGGGTGGAACATGGGGAATACCCTGGAGGCTATTTGCAGTGAAACTGTTTGGGGCGGCGCTGTTGCCACTCAAAAACTTATCGATTCGGTTAAGGCAGCCGGATTTAATGCAATTCGTCTTCCTTGTGCCTGGTTTTGTCATTCCGATACCATTACAGGAGAGATTGATGAAGATTGGATGTCACGGGTTCAGGAAGTAGTCGATTATTGTATAGATGATAGTTTGTACGTAATTCTTAATATTCACTGGGATACAGGATGGCTCGAAAATAGGGTGAATGCTGCCAATCAGGCTAAGGTAAACGAACGGCAGCAAAAATATTGGGAACAGATTGCTGAAACATTCATCGACTACGATGAGCATTTGCTTTTTGCTGGTTCCAACGAACCAAATGTAAACAATGCCGCAGAAATGAATGTTCTAATGTCTTATCACCAGACTTTTATCGATGTAGTAAGAGAAACCGGGGGGAATAACCTGACTCGTACGCTTGTTGTTCAGGGACCTACAACTGATGTTGAAAAGACATACAAGCTGATGAGCATGATGCCAACTGATATTGTGGAAGACAGATTGATGGTCGAAGTGCATTATTATACGCCATGGCAATTTTGCGGAATGGAAGGAGACGAAAGCTGGGGGAAGGCTTTTTATTACTGGGGGAAGGACTTCCATTCTCAAACAGATATAAGCCGTAATGCTACCTGGGGAGAAGAAAAAGATGTAGAGAAATTATTCAATATGATGAAGACTAAGTTTGTTGATAAAGACATTCCGGTTATTATCGGTGAGTTTATGGCTATAAAACGAAAACTGAGTTCTCCGTCTGATCAGGAACTTCACCTTGCTTCTGTGGAATATTTCTATAAATACATTGTAAAATCGGCTCTTGATAAGGGAATTATACCTTTCTGCTGGGACCTTAACAAGCAGATTTTTGAACGAAGTACAGGACAGGTTCTTGATAAAATGATTTTAAATGCCATAATGGAAGGGGCAGAAGATGCCGGAACTTCCTATGTTCCATTGTTCGATAGTAAGCTGGAGCTTTATCCAAATCCCTTTGAGTCTTCAATAAATATAAAGATTAAAAAGCCTGCCGATATTGTAAGTATTTCGGTTTTTGATACAATGGGGAAACAAGTTGAAAAATTTATTAAATCAAATATTAAGAGCGATATGAATTTTGGTGCTTCATTAAGGCCTGATTTATATATAGTTCAGGTTTGTGGTAGAGAATGGAGTGAGCCTTATAGAATTGTAAAGAGATAAAAAGGTGACTGTGATAGTTTCATAATTTTTGTATTTTAGTTCGGTATTTAAAAGGTACAGAATAAAAGTCATGAATTAATTATTACGTTTAGGACTTTGTTTAGCAGGAAAGCAAGAAGTAAAATTTAGGAATTACATTTTTAAGCCAATAAAATAATAACAAACACAAACAAAGATG
This sequence comes from uncultured Prolixibacteraceae bacterium, assembly GCA_964393405.1. Lineage (GTDB taxonomy): Bacteria > Bacteroidota > Bacteroidia > Bacteroidales > Prolixibacteraceae > CAYMTR01. The sequence goes on along the minus strand of CAYMTR010000048.1, from coordinate 13,103 downwards.
ATTAAATTGAATTTTATTTTCCGAACAGGAGTATTGATCCTGTTGGCTTTATTTGCTTTAGCGTGCACTTCTGAAGTAGAAAGCTACAAAGGACCTGAATTTGATAAGAGTATTTACGGGCCACAAGCTCAGGTCTATGAATTGCCAAAAGTAAAAGGGACAATCTTATATGTTTCTCCTGAAGGAGACCCTAATTCTGAAGGTTTAAATCTTGAAAGTCCAACAACTATTGAAACAGCAATTTCAAAAGTAGTAACCGGAGATGCAATTGTTATGAGAGGAGGAATTTACAGGACAGGTAACCTTATTTTTAATCAGAGTATTATAATTCAACCCTATCTTGATGAACAACCTGTATTAAACGGAACTTTCATTGCTCAAAACTGGAGCCAAAATGCTGATGGGGCTTGGGTTACAAAATGGGACAGACTTTTTCCGGGGGCACCTGAGAGCTGGTGGAATAAGAGATGGGAGGAAAAGTTTACACCGCTGCACCGTTTTAATAACGACGGGATATTTATTGACGGACAATTTCAGGAGTCGGTTGGAAGTAAAAATGATGTCCAGCCGGGAAAAGTTTTCGTTGATTATGAAGCAGGAGAAATTATCATAGGATCTGACCCAACAGGAAAACTAGTTGAAATAACAGCTTTTCGCAAGGCGATAGTTCGTACGATAAGTGAAATACATGGCAAGAAGTCGGATGGCAGAGGTCCTGTTATCAAAGGTTTAACTGTCACTCAATATCCTGATACAATGGTTCATATTGAAGGTTATTATCCTCAGGGATTTTCTGAAGAAAGTAAAAACGGAAAAGATGTGATCGGGACTGTTTTCGAAAACTGTACATTCTCAAAATGTTTCAGGATTGGTGTTTTTGCCATAGGTGACAGCATGGTAATGCGTAACTGCAAAATCATTGATTCAAATACCGAAGGATTATACCTTGTTGCTTCCAACGATGTATTGCTCGAAAGGAATATTTTTGCCAACAATAATATTGAAAAGTGGACAGGATTCTACCCATCTTCAGTAAAAATATTTAATCAGACTCACAGGGTTGTTTGTCGCAACAATCTAATTATCGATCAGCCAAATTCAAATGGCTTATGGTACGATGTAGGCAATAAAGACGGAGTATTTGTGAACAACTGGGTAGAAAATATTGGTAATGTAGAAAAATTCACTAAAAAGGAATTTATTTGGTCAAACTTCAGTGGCTTTTTCTACGAGATCTCAGCTGATGCTATTTGCGCAGGCAATGTTTTTCTGAATTGTGAGCAAGGAACATTTGTGCTAAACAGTGCGAACGTAAAAGTCTACAACAATACTTACATCAATAGTACAGCAAGTTTTGGAAGGAATAATAGGGGAGACGATTCAGACCATTTCGGATGGCACATACTTACAGGTCCGGGAGTTGATTCACGAGAAGACCACGAATTCATAAACAACTTATTTTATACTGAACAACGATTTGATCGTCCGCGTCTTACAGCTTGGCAACCTGCTGATATGTGTGCAAGGCTCAATAAGTCAACACTATCCAGATTGAACAACAATTATTATATCGATGAGACAAAAGAAAACGTTGATACACTGGTTGTTTGGAGTCCTGCTGACAATGAAAAATGCACAATAAAACTTACTTCACCTGAAGAGATGACAGCTCTTTATCCTGATTTCTCAACTGAAAGCAAAAACCTCAAGGGATATTCAAAAATGATATTTAATAACTTCAGTGTAAATGATTTCAATTTGAAAACTGAAGGCGAAAATATTTTCAAAGGGTCATTAATTCCGGAAAACATTGCTAATGCCATGAGTTTGAACAATAAAGAAGCAGCGTTTGTTGGAGCATATTATATAGAAGACTAAATTATCTGTAGTCTACTTGAGATAAAAGATTTTTTTCATAAATTACATGAATATTAGTTTCGTGTATTTATGTAAAAAATCTTTTTTGCTTTATGGCACTGGATTTTACAACAATATTTTTTGGATACTTTGTTACCACCATGGTTTGCATGTTGGTGGTATTTTTCTTGTGGTATCAGAACCGTAAGAGATTTGAGGGGTTAGAATATATTTTAATTGGTTTTATTTTTCTTACTGTAGGCTTGCTGCTTATTCTTTTAAGGAAGCATGTGCCGGATATTTTATCAGTTATATTATCGAACCTGTTGAATATGGCAGGTCTTTTATTGGGATTGCTCGGGCTTGAGCGTTTAATCGGCATTAAAGGAAAGCATTATCACAATTTTATTGCTTTGACTTTATATTTAGGTATACATTTTTACTTTACTTCGGTTAAGCCGGATGTTAGTATTCGAAATCTAAATTCTGCAATATTCTTTATTTTCATTAGCATACAATATGTATTGCTAATGTTTGTCAGGGCACCAAAATTCAGGAAGCACGGTACCGGTTCAATAGGATTTGTTTACATTGGATTTTTATTAGTTAATTTCATAAGGATTTTTGATTTTTTAATTGAAAAGGTTAACCAGGTAGATTATTTTGATTCCAGAATATTTGAGATTTTAATAGTCTTATCTTATCAGATTTTATTTCTGTTATTTACTTTTTTCCTTGTTTTGTTAATAAACAGAATATTGATAAATGACAATGCATTTCAGAAAGAAAAGTATTCGAAGTCGTTTTTTGCCACTCCTCTTGCAGTTATACTTACTCGCTTGTCAGACGGAAAGATATTTGAAGTTAATGATGGTTTTTTTAATCTTACTGGTTTTAATATTGACGAAGTGACAAATCTGACAACTTCAGATATACTTTTATGGAAAAACGAATCAGACAGAAAGGGATATGTAGAGAAATTGAGTAAAGAGGGAAGTCTTAAAGAATATGAGTTCATATTTAGAAAGAAATCGGGTAATTTATTCGAAGGAACAATTTCATCTGAGATATTAATTATTGATAAGCTTCTTTATGCCATTTCAGTTATTGCTGATATTTCTGAAAGAAAAAAAGCTGAGGAACAATTAAAACGATACGCTTCTGAGCTCGAAAAGGCGAACGATACAAAAGACAAACTTTTTTCAATTATAGGCCATGACCTTAGAAGTCCGTTTTCATCAATTGTTGGTTTTAGTGAAATCATCAGAGATGAAATAGATTCGCTTGATAAGGATACGCTTAGGAATTATGCTAATCTGGTGAATTCTTCTGCAGTATATACATTGGATCTTTTTCAAAATCTTTTGGAATGGGCGAGATTGCAACAGAAAGGCATTTCCTGTAATCCTGAGATATGTGATTTAAGCTCGATTGTAAACAATGTACGGGATCTTCTGTTGGGGGCAGCAGAAAAAAAAGAGATTAAAATAATAAGCAAGATTGAAAAAGGATTTAAAGTTAAAGCAGATCCTAATATGTTGACGACAGTGATAAGGAATCTTGTTTCAAACGCGATAAAATATACTTTGTGGAGGGGTCTGATAGAAATAAATTCTATTTCATCAGATGGCATGGTAACAGTGATGGTTAAAGACACTGGGGTAGGAATGGATGAGGAAACACTTTCTAATATTTTTAGGCCCGGGATAAAGTCTACACCCGGTACAGACCGTGAGAAAGGCACAGGATTAGGATTACTTCTTTGTAAAGAATTCGTTGAAAGTCATGGGGGAAAAATTAAAGCTGAAAACAATCCGATTAGTGAAGGACCCGGTAGCTGCTTTTGTTTTACAATACCCCTCGCGGCGAATGAATAATTCATTAGTTGACTAAATTCAACATTTCTAATTTGTGTTCAATATTTTTTAAGAAAGTGATTTCGGAATTATTAATTAATTTTGATTTCCTTTATATGAAAATTTACTTGGATGGGAAAAGCTTTCAGGAGAAATAATTTAATTGATAGACAAAATATTATAAGGATAAAAGATGTAAAAATCTATTGTCTGTTGATTTTATTGTTTGCTTTTTTAAATTCATTTTCTTCTGAGACAAAGTTTTATAGTATCAATACTAAGTATGGAATATCTCATCGGGAATCAAATTCTATTTGTAAAGATAATTACGGATTTATTTGGTCATCATCAAAGACAAGCATAATAAGGCTAACTGAAGATGACTACCACATTTATAACTTGCCATACGAAACTGCTAACGTTGTATCAGTTGGGCTTGTTTATGGAAATTCGGCCCTTCTAGCTTTTACCAACAACGGGCAGATATTTAAATATGATGCCGTTAGCGACAGGTTTATATTATTGATTAATGTTGTTAAGGAGCTGAATGAGAAACGTATGAGTGTTACTTCGGTTTTTATTGGGGATAATAATACAATATGGATTGGCACAACAACAGGCATTTATTATTGCCAAAACAATAAACTTTCGCTTGTAGGAAACGATAAGTCTGACTTTTCTCAAATTGAAAGGTATAATGACCATCAGTTGATTGTTGCTAGGGGGAGAAGCGTTTGTCTACTTGATTTAATCACTCTTCAGTTTGAAACATTATGCACTGAACCAGTAAAAGAAGGTTTTGTTGTTTCAAAATTTCTATACGACGAAGCACTTAACAGGATTTGGATTGGGACGTATTCTATTGGATTATTCTATTTAGATTTAGATTCTAAGTCATTTAATATCCCCAAGATTAAGAATATTCCAAAACAGCCAATACTTGCATTGGAATTAAGCAATGAAAATTCGATTTATGTTGGGATTGACGGACAGGGAGTATGGGAAGTAAGTAGAAATGGTGACCGTGTTCTGAATGTTTATAAAGAAAGCAGTGACAATCCTAACTCCTTAAAGGGTAATGGAGTTTACGATATCTATTGTGATAAGAACAACCGTGTGTGGATTAGTACATATAGCGGAGGAGTGTCTTATTTTGATCAGGAAACTCCCATGGTTAGGCAAATTACTCATGGTATCAACAATACAAATTCGTTGATTAATAACTATGTAAATTGCATATTTGAAGATAGCAGAGGAAAGTTGTGGTTTGGTACAGATAATGGGATAAGTTGTTGGGAAGTGGAAAAAAATAACTGGAGGAACTTTTATCAGAACAAACAAGAGCAGGCACAGGTATTTCTTTCTTTATGTGAAGATAATATGGGAAGGATTTGGGCGGGTACTTATTCTTCGGGTGTTTATTTAATTGATGGTATAAGTGGTAATCAATTGGCGCATTATTCACACGAAAACTCCGGTTCATTGTTCTCAACTGATTATATATTTGACATATACGAAGATAGTCAAGGCGATATATGGATAGGAGGAATCAATACAGAAGTGATTTGTTACAATCCGGTTGAAGATGTTTTTCGTAAATATTCAAGACTACCATTAAACGCTTTTGCAGAGCTTAGTCCCGGGAAGATGGTTTTAGGTTGTACTTATGGCCTTTTACTTACTGATAAAAAAACGGGCGAGCTTACTCAATTAATTGACGGATGTCTTGTTCAGGATGTACATGTAATTGACGATATTATTTGGGTTTGTACCGGTGGCAATGGTTTAATATGCTATAACACAACAAGCGGAGAAAGAAAGAATTACACTACAGAATCAGGACTTCCATCTAATTTTGTTAATAGCATCATACATTACGATGGGTTTTTATGGTTGGGAACTGAAAGCGGACTTTGCAGGTTTAGCCTGGAAGACAATAGTGTTCTGACTTATACATCTGTTCCCGCATTATCAAATTTCTCTTTTAACCGAAATTCAAATTTCAGGCTTAAGAACGGACAACTTGCCTGGGGAACGAATAATGGGGCTATAATTTTTAATCCGAATGCACTGAAGAAAATTGATAACGAAGGGAAAATATTTATTCAGGATATGACAATTTCAGGTCGTTCTATCCGAAATTTCCAGGGCTTTAAACTTACTACGCCTCTTGATAGCATTAGTGAAGTTACACTAAAGCATAATCAAAACACAATTTCTATGGAGCTGTTACCAATAGGAGTAGCTTCAGATTCTAAGTTTTCATGGAAAATGGAAGGCTTAGATAAAGAATGGAATCAACCTTCAACATATAGAATTATAACTTATACTAATATTCCCGCTAAAGATTTGGATTTGAAGATCAGGATGTATAATAGCTCCCTTTCAGAAATAATTGATGAACGAACAATAAAACTAAACATGATACCTCCTTTTTGGAAGACATGGTGGTTCCTGACATTATTATTTGTTGCGTTTTCCTCAATTTTTTATATGTATTTGTGGTACTATATTAACAATATTAAGCGGCTGCACTCTGAAGAAAAGATAAGATTCTTTGCAAATACTGCCCATGATATCCGTACTTCACTGACTTTAATAAATGCACCTATTGAAGAAATTAATAAGGAACCAAATTTATCAGATAAAGTTCACTATTTTTTGAATCTAGCTATAGAGCAAACTCGCAGATTGTCATCTATTTCAACTCAGTTGCTTGATTTTCAGAAAACTGATTCTGGGAAAGGTCAATTATCATTGAGTTCAGTTGATATAGTAAAACTTATTTCTCTCAGGATAATAATGTTTGAATCATATGCCAAAAGTAAGGATGTTGAACTTGTTTTTACATCTGACATAGAGTCACTTATAACAGCAGTTGATGAAACATTAATCGAGAAAATAGTTGACAACCTGATATCAAATGCGATAAAATATTCAAATCCAAAGTATCCTGTTTATTTGAGACTCGAGTGCAACAAGAAAAACTGGATTCTTGAGGTTAAAGACCAGGGAATAGGAATAAACAGCAAAGCGCAACGGCAACTTTTTAAAGAATTTTATCGAGCTGAGAATGCTGTTAATTCAAAAATTGTTGGCTCAGGCATTGGCTTAATGTTAGTGAAAAACTACGTGACCATGCATGGAGGTGAAATAACATATAATAGTCAGGAAAACAAAGGCACTACATTCAGGGTGATAATCCCTTATAAAAAAATAGAGAGCAAATCAATAAATGATGGCTTAGATCGAAAAGCAGTTGACAATTTTGACAGAATCCCGGATGTTGGCAATGGAGTATCTGCACCTCGAAATGATACAAAAATACTAATAGTTGAAGACAACGACGATCTGGGAAAATTTATGAAGTACTCCCTGTCTGATGAATTTCAGGTTGAAGTTGCTACAGATGGAGCATTAGCGTGGGATTTTGTACAAAGTCAGCTTCCTGATTTGATAATTTCAGATGTAATGATGCCAAATATGGATGGTTTCGAGCTTTGTGAAAGGTTAAAATCAACATTCGAGACATCACATATACCATTAATACTGCTAACTGCATTATCTGAAAGGGAAGAGCAACTAAAGGGACTTGGGCTTGGAGCTGATGATTATCTTACAAAACCCTTTGATATGTCTTTACTTCGTCAAAGAATAAAAACGATTATCCGGAATCGAGAATTTGTAAGGGATAGAGCGTTAAAATATTTCAGTGGAGACAATAATGAGCCAATTTTTACAAACGAATTAAACGACAGTTTTACAAAAAAAGCAATTGAAATAATACGTAAAAATATATCAAACACAGGTTTCCTGAAAGATGAATTTGCACGTGAAATGAATGTCAGTCCTTCTCTCCTTTATAAAAAGATAAAATCACTTACAGGGCAATCGCCTAATGATTTGATAAGGATTATGCGTCTCAATTATTCAAAAGAACTCCTAACAAATCATAAATATTCTGTGACTGAGGTTAGTGAGTTATCGGGATTTGGTAGTATTGGGTATTTTAGTACTGTCTTTAAAAAACATTTTGGGAAGTCACCAACAGATTTTACAGATTAATCTCTCTTCTGATACCTTTCCAATAAATACAAAACATTTGTGACATAAATATTGATTACCTGCCCATGTTAATTTAAATTTTTTATACTTAATTTTAAAAATGTAATATCTGATTTTGTAAGAATTGCAGAAATTCAAAAACTACATTTATATACTTATTTTATATTTAGAAATCTAAACATATTATCATGGGAGAAGTATTAAATGTGCATTTTAGATGGTTTAACAAAGTACGTCTGATTGCAGTTTTTTTAGTGTGCTTATTTTTACAATTGAATGTAAAATCAACTGCCCAAACACCAGATAGTGGCAAGAAAATAAGCAGTGATCTATTCGGATTATTTTTTGAAGACATCAATTATTCCGCTGATGGAGGTTTGTATGCAGAGATGGTTCAGAACCGGTCTTTTGAATACAATCCCACAGAAAGAAAAGAATGGACCCCATTTTCGTATTGGGAATATATAACACCAGGATTTTCATTTGGAGCAATAAGTGTTGAAACTACTTCACCAATACACCCAAATAACACCCATTATATTGTTTTAACAATTGAGCATGTTGGAAAGGAAGCACAGCATAAAGGAGATTCAGGAGTTGGAATAAAGAATTCAGGTTTTGAGGGGATGCTTATAAAATCTGGAGAAAGATACAGCTTATCAATTTTTGCGAAGCGACTTTCAAAAAATCCAATTTCAATAACAGCAAGTTTACAGTCACCTGACGGAAAACTTTTAGGAGAAAGTAAATTTTCTGTCACTTCAGAAAATTGGGAGAAATATTCAACAAGCATAATGGCCAAAGAAAGCAATGATAGCGCTAGACTAGTTGTTTTAGCTACGACAATAGGTAAAATGGCAATTGATGTAGTATCGCTTTTTCCTGAAAAAACATTTAAAAACAGAACTAATGGTTTGCGAGCAGATCTTGCTCAAAAACTTGCTGATATGACACCCCGTTTCGTGAGATTTCCGGGTGGATGTCTTGTACATGGAGATGGACTTGCAAATATGTACCGTTGGAAGAATACAATTGGTCCGATAGAAGAGCGTAAAGAGCAAAGAAATTTATGGGGTTATCACCAAACTGCCGGATTGGGATATTTTGAATACTTCCAGTTTTGTGAGGATATAGGTGCGAAACCATTGCCTGTGCTGCCAGCTGCTGTAAGTTGCCAAAATTCAGGAGGAACATGGAGAATTGGAGGAACAGGACAAAAAGCTCTTCCTATTGAAGAAATGGAAGAGTACATACAAGAAGTTTTAGATCTGATTGAATGGGCAAACGGTCCTGCTGACTCTGAATGGGGAGCTAAACGAGCTGCAGCCGGACATTCAGCTCCATTTAACCTTGAGTACATAGGAATTGGAAATGAAGATAAGATAACTACTGAGTTTGAAGAGCGTTTTAAAATGATTAATAATGCAGTAAAAGCAAGACACCCTGAAATAACAATTATTGGAACGGTTGGACCTTTTTATGAAGGTGAAGACTTTGAAAAGGGATGGAAAATTGCCAAAGAATTGAATCTACCTATTGTTGATGAACATTATTACTGCGGGCCAGAGTGGTTTCTTTCAAATACGCATAGATATGATTCCTATGAAAGAGGAAAGACTCAGGTTTATTTAGGTGAATATGCCTCATGGGGAAATAAAGTGATCAATGCTATTGCTGAAGCAGCATACATGACATCTCTTGAGCGTAACGGCGATGTTGTAAAAATGGCTTCGTATGCACCTCTGTTAGCAAAAAAAGATTTCATTCAATGGAAAACTGATATGATATTCTTTGATAACGTAAATATCGTTCCTACAGTTAATTATCACGTGCAAAAAATGTTTATGACTAATCAGGGTGATATTTATTTTGATAAAGTAATTAAAACAGGATTAACAGACTCGACCCTTTTTTCATCGTGTGTAATGGATAGTAAGACTGATGATGTAATAATTAAAATGGTTAATTCAGGAAATAGTTCCGGAACATTTAAGATTGATTTATCAAAGTTCAAAAATATTAAAATGAGCGCTGAACAAACTGTTATATCAGGAGGGGCTGAAGATGAAAATACATTTGAAAAACCTCATGCGATTGAGCCGGTAAAGTCAGTAATTAGTATAAGCAAGAAATTTGAATATTCGGCATCGGGAATGTCTGTAACTGTATTGAGGATAAAAAAAAAGAAAGTTTTTAAGTACACTAATCCCATCACCAGAGATACAACAATCTCGATGAGGGACCATTATATTATCAAAGTTGGTGACTTATGGTATTGTACAGGTACTTCAAATCCTGTATGGACAGGGTTTAACCCTGGAGTTAGACTGTTGGTTTCAAGTGATTTGATTAATTGGGAACAACACTCATGGTTAATTGATGCTACAAAATTAGCAGATGATTGTCCTTATAAAGGTAGGTTTTGGGCACCAGAAATTCATTATATTAAAAACAAGTTCTGGCTTACTGTGAATAGTGGAAGGGTTACTGCTGATGATCCAAAAGGAATGAAGACACATAGTGTGTGGTTATTTGTTTCTGACGAGGTGATAGGTCCCTATAAATTAGTAAATGGCCCATTGACCCCCCAGTATAACAATGATGCGACCCTCTTTGAGGATGAAGATGGACAAACTTATTTGTATTGCAGCGGTAACGGACTTTTTCAAGCTAAGATTGATCTTAACTCAGGAAAGTTAATTGGTTCGATTGAGAAATTTCTCGATAAAAAAGAAGCTGGTTATCCTGATTGGATGGTAGGTGGAATAGAAGGTCCTTTTGTTGTAAAAAGAGATGGAACTTATTTTATGTTTTTCTCAACTTGGACAAGAGGTTATGAAGTAGGATTATTAAAATCCAAAAATCCATTGGGGCCATGGGAACTAGTATCAAAGGAAACAATTTTTGGGACTCGTAAAAAAGGATATCGTCCTGAGCTCGCAGTAGAAGGAGGATATTCCCATCTTAAATTTCAAGACACTGAAGATCCTTACTGTGAGACAGGACATAATGCATTATTTATAGGACCTGACGGTAATTTATGGAATTCATGTCATTATACGATGTATGAAAAAAGGCAATTTCCACATAAATCAAGTTTACATGATTGGGAAAAAACCCCTCAAATGGGTATAGAGCCAGTTTACTTTGAAGGCGGAAGATTTTTTATTAAAGGGCCTACCTGGACAGAACAAATTTTTGAATACTGAAACATAGAATTTATTTAACGATCATATTCTTCAATAGAATTTTATCTGATTTTATAAAAAGAGTATTCAAAATTTTAAAATTCATCATAATGATCAGCTTACTTTTGTGCTAATGCGAAAAAGAAATATAGCCATGAAAAAACAGATATTTTTGTTTATTACAGTTTATTTACTTAGTTTGGTTTCTTATGCTCAAAGCCCGGTTGAGGTCACACCGGGCTTTGATATTAACCGGATAAATACTCCTAAAGGAAAGATAGACACGGTTATTTATAAGTCAAAAACTGTTGGTTCCAAAAGAAAAGCTTTAGTGTACACACCTCCCGGTTATTCTAAAGATAAGCAATATCCGGTTTTGTATTTACTGCATGGGATAGGTGGTGATGAAAAGGAGTGGCTTAATAATGGGCAACCTGATATCATTCTCGACAATCTATATTCTGAAAATAAAATTGCTCCAATGATAGTTGTTATGCCTAATGGAAGGGCAATGAAAGATGACAGTGCAACAGGTAATATTTTCGATAATCTAAAAGTACAGGCATTTGCTACTTTTGAGAAAGATTTATTAAACGACTTAATCCCATATATTGAAAAAGAATATCCTGTAATCAAAGATCGTGAGTCAAGAGCAATAGCAGGTTTGTCGATGGGTGGTGGACAATCACTGAACTTCGGACTTGGAAATCTTGACAAGTTTGCTTGGGTAGGAGGATTCTCATCAGCGCCAAATACGAAAGTCCCTGAGCAGCTTGTGCCAGATGTAGAGTTGGCTAAGGATAAATTGAAACTACTCTGGATATCGTGCGGTGATAAAGACAATCTTTTAATGTTTAGTAGCAGAACACATGATTACCTAAAAGTTAACGGAGTTCCACACATATATCAAATTGAAACCGGATATCACGATTTTAAAGTGTGGAAAAGCGGACTTTATAAATTTTCACAATTACTATTCAAAACGGTTGATCAATCTACGTATAAGAAATATAACGAATTTGGAAGAAGAGCCACAACAAATATACGTTCAGCTTCATATCCTCAGATTTTGGCTGATAGTAGAGCCAAATTCCGCATAAAAGCACCTGAAGCACAGAAAGTACAGATTGACCTTGGCAAGAAATATGAGATGGTAAAAGATAATGAAGGCTTCTGGGAAGTTATAACTGACTCATTGAGTGAAGGGTTTCATTATTATTCTCTGGTAATTGATGGAATAGCTGTTGCAGATCCTGCCAGTGAAACGTTTTATGGAATGGGGCGCATGGCAAGTGGAATTGAAGTGCCGTTTAATGGAGATGCATATTATCAGAACAGAAATGTTCCTCACGGAGACATAAGAATAAAACAATATTATTCTGAGGTTACTAATTCATGGAGACAGTTCTATATGTATACTCCTCCAGGATATGATGTAAACATTGATGAGAAATATCCTGTACTTTATATTCTTCACGGCGGTGGAGAGGATGAAAGAGGATGGGCAAGCCAGGGTAAAACAGGAGTGATACTCGACAATCTTATTGCTGATAAAAAAGCTGTTCCAATGATAGTAATAATGCCTGATGGAAATATGCCCTTAGGCTCATTTGGAGAGGAAGTATTGCAGTTGTTTGAATCTGAACTAAAACAATCAATAATACCTTTTGTTGAAAAGAATTATAGGGTAAAAACAGACCCGGGAAGCAGGGCTCTTGCAGGGCTGTCGATGGGGGGACTTCAAACTCTTTATGCAGGAGTATACAATTCTGATATTTTTAATTATTTGGGAGTATTTAGTTCAGGTTGGATACAACAGATGCAGTCTGATTTGGCAACTAAGCAATATGAGTACATGAAAAACAATGCTGACCTATTAAATAATAACTTAAAACAGTTTTGGATCTCAATGGGCGGAAAAAATGATATTGCATGGGAAAATTGTCAGAAGATGCTCTCAGAATTTGATAAGAATAAAATTAAATATACTTATAGCGAATATCCCGGAGGGCATACATGGCCTGTATGGAGAAATAATCTTTACAATTTCGCTCCACTTTTGTTTAAATAAAGGGACAATATTCTAGGGGTGGACAAATACCCCCCCCCCTTTTTTCATGATAAACGTCATCATAAA
>CAYMTR010000047.1:0-23675 GCA_964393405.1 uncultured Prolixibacteraceae bacterium | reverse complement strand
ATTAAGGGAGAAAGGACGAATGTGGTACGAATGTGGTATTGCTCAATTCCCTATTGGTCCTTTACTGTTCTATACTAAAATTGGTACACAGTTTTGAGAAGGTGAATCGTGAAATTGGTTCTGAAAATGTAAGTTTTATTTTCAGCTGCAGATGACTTTCATCCCAATCTGACAATACAAACACCTCTTCTTGTCGCAGTAGTTGGTTTTCAGATGTATCAGCGCTTGTGTGTCAAAAGCATGCTGTGCTGTTATCCCCGCTTCTTTCCACCTGTTTATGATACCGTTGACTTCAGGCGGCAGCGATTCAAGCAAATCAAGTGCCCTCTGCATAAGATGGCTCTTACCATTGATCTTGCCGTACAAAAACAGAAACGGAACGACCGTGTTAATCAGCAGCATGTTGATGGCCGAATCACCAATGTGCTTCACCGCTTTCTTTGATGTATTGTTGAAGTGATAGTGGGTGTCCCAGTATTCTGATGCACTTACATCAAACAATTGTCTTATGTCTCTGATATCTTTTTGTTCTGTGATTCCAGACAGTAATAACTCCCTGCTGTTAAGTAATGAAGCAAATTGTGCAAGCCTGACCGTCGGAAAGTTCACCGGTCTCATCCTTAGAAACTTCCACAGGTGTCCTTCCATCCCTTTTAACCCGTATTTTGAATAGAGGTATGAATATTCTTCCCTCAGTTTTAAGAAATAGTCGTCGCCCAAAAGTTGGTTATTGAGCAATCCCGACTGTCCGAAAAGCAGCGCTTCTACCTGAAACAGGTTCCCCCTGTGCTTTGCAATGATATTCAAAGGCAACGACCGTGCAAGCATCTCAAACGGTAGGGCATTTGCCTGAAACCCGAAACTTCTTGCAAGGTGCCGATACAGCGCTTCTTCCCAGTTGTTCTTGTTTTCTTTCAGAAGTCCTGCAATCTGTTCCGTCTTATATTCAAGCCTATCAACTACAAGCGAATCAAACTCACTGTACAGATATATCTTTTCTATGTTGTCTAAGCTCTCACTGCATGCAGGCCAGGTTTCCCTGTTAATGAGAAAATCATATCTTTTCGTAGTTTCTTCCGGTATCTTTAGAATGAAAACTGCTATTTTCTCCCTGCCTTCAGGTTTTATCTCCTGATCGTTTTCTGATACAACATGCAGTATTACATTTTTGTAAGATTTATCGCTCCCGTGACCGTGCAGGTTCCAGTCTGACGACTTAATATGTACCTCAATGTTTCCTGCCCATACCGTTTCTCCAATTTTCACTGTTGCATTGAAGAAATCGGGACCTGCATCTGTGTTCCATTGTCCAGGATTTATAACTTCGAGCTTCTCTCCATCAGTAGTTGCCATTGAGTCAGTGGCATACAGAGAATGCTTCCATACGTATTGTAAGAATTTTTCATTCATTTGGGGGTATATTTTATTAGGGATAAATCTACAAAGATTTTCTTAAAGCAGATCGGCCTCCAGCAAAAGTTCTTCCATTTCAACCTGAACTATTTCTGCTTGCACCCGTGCTTCTTTTGCAAAGTCTTCGTTGTCTGATGCATAGATTATTGCCCTCGAAGAGTTAACCAGCAAACCGCACTTGTCGTTCATTCCATATTCAGCAACTTCCTGTAGACTGCCACCCTGCGCTCCTACTCCAGGCACAAGCAAAAAATGTTCAGGAACTATCTTCCTGATATCGGCAAGTTTTTCAGCTTTGGTAGCTCCTACAACATACATGATATTGTCGGTAGTTCCCCAGTTTTGCGATTTCTTTAAAACAGATTCAAACATCATATCGCCACTTTCACTGTCTTTAATAAACTGAAAATCGAAAGCTCCTTTATTTGATGTAAGTGCAAGTATTATTACCCACTTGTCGAGGTAGGTCATGAACGGTTTAACTGAGTCTTCACCCATGTATGGAGCCACAGTCACAGCATCAAAGTTAAAATGATCGAAAAACGCACGTGCGTATAAGTTTGAAGTGTTTCCAATATCTCCTCTCTTGGCATCTGCAATTATGAAAATATCAGGGTCTTTTTCGCGGATGTACTTTACTGTTTTGTCTAGGCTCACCAGCCCTTCCGCTCCCAGCGATTCATAAAAGGCAAGGTTTGGCTTATAGGCTACGGCCAAGTCATGAGTATAATCTATAATCTCTTTGTTGAATGCAAATATCGGGTCTGAAGTATCCTTCAGGAAAGAAGGGATCTTCTGTATGTCAGTGTCAAGTCCTATGCAGAGGAAACTCCGCTTTTTCTTTATCTGTTGAAATAATTGTTCTGAATTCATTTCTTTTTTTGGCAAAAATAATAAAATGGCATGTAAATAAAATTGTTTTATTTTTATGATAAAATTTTGTCTTATGTGTTTATTTAGAAAACTTTCTTTTTTTCTTTTTATGCTGATTGCTCCAACTGTCTTTCTTGCTGCTCAGCCTGCCAACAGCACCATCGACAGTCTGATTCATCTTATCACTCCTGAATCATATTCTTCTCATTTTAAACATTTCCGCACCGATTCAACTTCTTCCAGAAAGGTTATCAAGAAGCTGATTCAGAGCAATGACCATGATGGCTGCCGCAACTATATATTAAGAAATTTTGAAAATTACTTCGGTTGCGATAATACATACATTCATAACTTCAGCATTGACGAACATGGTTGGCTTTCAAATGTGATTGCTTATAAGGAAGGTCGCTGTCCTTGGAAAGGGATTATAGTTGTAAGTGCCCATTACGATTCAAACAACAGTATGGGTGAGCCCAATGACGATGATGACCCATCACCCGGGGCAAACGACAATGGCACCGGATTGTCTGCTATGTTAGAGATTGCCCGCATCCTATCATCTGTGAGTACCGAAAGGTCAATTCTTTTTACCGCTTGGGATATCGAAGAGTTGATGTATAATGGTTATCCTGCCGGATCAAACGAATGGTACACTGAATATGTTGCTTCTGCAACGGCTACCGATTGGATGAACATTGGTAAAGGGGGTACAATTATTAAAAAAGATATTACTGCAAACGTAAATTTCGACATGTTTGGTAACCCACAGGATACAGTTTCAGGCAAACCTCTGCTTTGGGTCTGTACAGGTAGTTATGCCCACAACAAATTTGCAAAGGAATATATTGATGTTTTTAGCAAATACGTTTCCGATATAAGTTTGACGCACAGAGGTGTTATGATTTATTCCGACCACTATTCCTTTGCATCCAGGGGGGTGCCTGCTGTTCTTAACCTTGAATCAGAATATGAAAAAGATCCTTTCTATCATACTAAAAAGGATCACTTATTGAATTCCGATAATGTTGATATTGACTTTGCATTGAAGGTTGCCAGAGGGGGTTTTGCATATATTCTTCACAAGGCAGGGGTTATGCTTCCTGAAAAGAAATATATAGACTTGCCTGGAAGTTGTATTTATGTTTCTGATGATGGGAATAAATATATTCTTGAAGCAGATTTTAAACCGGATACTGTTGATGTATATAGGTTTTCGGGAAAGAAGGATAAAATTATCAAGGAAGGGAATAGATATTTATTTTCGCCTAAAAAGAGTGGGGGTTATTTTATTTATATGTCGAATACGGACACTATTTCAACAAAGAAGGTTATACTCGACAAGTAGTCACCTTCCTTTCAATCATATGAAAGCAATTTGGGGAATGTGATTAATTACCTAATTCAGATAAGAATTTTATCCTCACCATCCTTATGTCAGCTACATTATAGTCTTCTTCACCAAGTTCTTTAATAGCATCTTCTATTGAGCCGTCTTTTGATTCCTGCCTGAAATAATCAAAGATGTCGTCGCGGTAGTCTTCATCAATTACTTCGTTGATATAATAATCGATATTGATTTTAGTTCCGGAATTTACAATAGCTTCAATTTCAGAAAGCAGGTCTTCCATGCCTATTCCAAGCGATTCGGCAATAATATCGAGTGATACCTTTCTGTCGATGTTTTGAATAATCGTTACTTTGTTTTTCGACTTTTGGGCTACCGATTTGACAACAATATCCTGAGGTCTGTCAATTTCGTTTTCTTTAACGTATTTGCTAATAAGTTCTACAAACTCCTTACCGTAGCGGGAAGCCTTTCCCTGGCCTACGCCCTGGATGTTTTGAAGCTCGTTAATTGTAATAGGGTATTGTATTGACATATCGGCAAGCGACGGATCTTGAAAGATTACAAAAGGAGGCAGGTCGAGGCGTTTTGCAACTTTCTTCCTGAGGTCCTTAAGCATAGCAAACAATTCGGGGTCGCCGGCACTGCCACCACCCTGTGCTGCAGCAGCTTCTTCGATGTCAGCATCATAATCATGATTTTTAGTCATAATGAATGACCCCGGATTTTCAAGGAAAGCCTGCCCTTTATCCGTTAATTTCAGGATGCCGTAATTTTCTATTTCCTTATTAATATATCCGGCTATCATTGACTGGCGGAATATTGCGTGCCAGAAATGATGGTCGTGGTCTTTGCCCATTCCGAAAATGTCGAGTTCATCGTGCTTGAAAGATTTTACAGCAGCAGTTCTGTTACCTGTCAGTATAGCGCCTATGTGCTCCATCTTATATTTCTGGTTTACAGCAACAATGGCTTCAAGCGCAAGGGCTAGTTCTTCACCAGCTTCAATTCTTTCCCTTGGGTTAAGACAGTTGTCGCAAGCACCGCAGTTTTCTTCCGGATAAGTTTCTCCAAAATAATGGAGAAGTATTTTTCTACGGCATAATGATGATTCGGCATAAGAAACTGTGTCTAGAAGTAGCTGTTTGCCAATTTCCTGTTCTGCAACAGGTTTTCCCTGCATGAATTTTTCAAGTTTCTGAATATCCTTATAACTATAGAATGTAATGCACTTACCTTCACCTCCATCGCGACCTGCGCGTCCCGTTTCCTGATAGTAGCCTTCAAGGCTCTTAGGTATATCGTAGTGGATTACATATCTAACATCGGGTTTGTCGATACCCATTCCAAAGGCTATGGTAGCAACAATTATATCAACATCTTCCATTAAAAACATATCCTGATGTTTCGATCTTGTGGCTGCATCCATTCCTGCATGATAAGGCAGTGCTTTAATACCATTGACCTGAAGGTTTTCGGCAAGGAGTTCTACCTTTTTACGGCTCAGACAATAAATGATTCCCGATTTTCCTGAATTGGCATGTATAAATTTTATTATTTCAGAAGTAGATTTATATTTTGGTCTTATTTCATAATACAGATTTGGCCTATTGAACGATGATTTGTAAACTTTAGCATCCATCATACCAAGGTTTTTCTGTATATCGTGCTGGACCTTAGCAGTAGCAGTAGCAGTTAGTGCCATAACAGGTGCCGGACCAATCTCCTGAATTATTGGTCTTATTCTTCGGTATTCAGGTCTGAAGTCGTGACCCCATTCTGATATACAATGTGCTTCATCAACAGCATAAAAAGAAATTTTTATCTGCTTGAGAAATTCTATGTTATCTTCTTTTGTAAGCGATTCAGGAGCAACATATAATAGTTTTGTCTTTCCAGATATAACCGAATCCTTAACTTCCTGAATAGCGTTTTTTGTTAGAGAAGAGTTGAGAAAATGGGCTATACCATCTTCAGTACCAAAACTACGGATTGAATCAACCTGATTCTTCATCAGTGCAATAAGCGGTGAAATTATTATTGCTGTGCCTTCTAATATTAAGGCCGGTAATTGATAGCAAAGTGATTTACCCCCTCCTGTAGGCATCAACACGAATGTGTCTTCGCCTTCCATAACACTTTTGATAACTTTTTCCTGATCACCCTTAAAACGGTCGAAGCCGAAATGTTTTTGCAGTTGTTCTAATAAATAATGACTGTCTGCCATTGTAAAATATTTTGTGTGCTTTTTCTAATTTTTTTTTTCAAAGGATTACTAAGATAATAAATAAATATCTTCGTGAAAATTATTAACTGAAATATTAATATTACATTTTAAATTTTAATATACGATTAGTTTTATAGCCCTACTATTTTGGCTTGATTAAGTATGTATATTTGTTGGTTTCAGCATAAAAATGATGAGAAAAACTAAAATAGCTAGTGAAGATATGTCTTTTCTTGGACATCTTGAAGTTTTAAGATGGCATCTTATCAGAGCTTCTGTTGCTGCTGTATTAATGATGGTAGTTGCTTTTATTTTTCGTGATGCTATTTTTAATGGTATTATTCTTAATCCTCGCAACCCTGATTTTATTTCAAACCGAATGTTCAATCAGTTTGGGATTTGGATAAGCAGTGTATTAGGCAAAGGGGATGTACCTATGTCTTTAAATAGTGAGCCCTTGAGTCTTGTCAATATTGAAATGGCTGGTCAGTTCATGTCGCACATGAAAATTTCACTTATAGCCGGGATAATACTTTCAAGTCCTTATATTGTATGGGAGCTTTGGAAGTTCATTGAACCTGCACTACATAAAAATGAAAAGAAACATGCCGGAGTAGCTGTATTTTCTATATCAACACTTTTTATTATTGGTATTCTGTTCGGTTATTTTATCCTCACTCCGCTGTCAATAGATTTCTTAAGTACATACATTGTAAGCAAGGATGTAGTTAATACAATAAAACTGAATTCATACATAAGCACTGTAACAACAGTTACTTTTGCTACCGGACTTGTTTTTGAGCTGCCGGTGATTGCTTATTTTCTGAGCATGATAGGGATAGTGACACCTGAGTTTTTGAGAAAATATAGAAAACAGGCGTACCTTATTTTGCTTATACTTTCAGCAATAATAACTCCACCTGATGTGTTTAGTCAGATATTGGTATGCATACCTCTTATAATCTTGTATGAAATAAGTATTTTTATTTCGCGTTTTGTTGTCAGGAAAAAAAAGAGAAGAGAAATTGAAGAAGGTTATACCTCACAATGAAATACTGAAAAATTGGCAAACTATGAAATTGAGCACCGATAATATTGAAAAGAGGTACAGGAAGCGTACTGTTGTAAAAAACGTTTCCATTGAGGTTAACCAAGGAGAAATTGTTGGTTTGCTTGGTCCTAACGGAGCAGGGAAAACTACTTCATTCTACATGATAACAGGTCTGATAAGGCCAAATGAAGGAAGAATATTTATTGATGATGAAGACATTACAAGTCTCCCAATTTATAAAAGAGCACAAAGAGGTATTGGTTATCTGGCTCAGGAGGCTTCTGTTTTCAGGCAAATGAGTGTTGAAGACAATATTTTGTCGGTACTTGAAATGACAAAAATGTCGAAGCACGATCAGAAAGAAAAGCTTGAAACTTTGTTGGGTGAATTTGGACTTCAGAAAATCAGAAAGAGCAAGGGAATTCAGCTTTCGGGAGGCGAGAGGAGAAGAACGGAAATTGCCAGAGCACTTGCTATCAGTCCAAAATTTATGCTGCTTGACGAGCCTTTTGCAGGAGTTGATCCCATTGCTGTTGAAGACATACAAAATATAGTATATCACCTTAAAGATAAAAATATAGGTATTTTGATAACAGATCATAATGTGCATGAAACACTGGCAATTACTGATAGATCGTATTTGCTTTTTGAAGGTTCAATCTTGAAGGCAGGAAGTGCAGAAGATCTTGCTAACGATGAAATGGTGCGCAAGGTTTATCTTGGTCAGAACTTTGAATTGAGGAAGAAAAGGGAAAAATTCGAACATCCTGTAAACTAAAGAGTCATTATCAGTTTCTTATTGTGAATTTTTAAAAAAAAGATTTATATTTGCGCCTCCAAAATGCGGGCATGGCGGAATTGGTAGACGTGCCAGACTTAGGATCTGGTGCCTTACGGCGTGGGGGTTCGAGTCCCTTTGCCCGCACAAAGAACTAAAACCGTTTGGAAATTTTCAAGGACCAAACGGTTTTAATTTATCATATCAGGAAAAAGTTTAAAAATTTAAAGCAAAATTAACTTTTCAGTAAAATGAAAATTACCAGGGAAAATATCGACGAATTAAATGGTCTTATCCGTGTGTCGATCGAGAAAGCAGATTATGAAGCTACTGTTGAAGGAGCGTTGAAAGATTATAAGAAAAAAGTAAACATGCCGGGCTTCCGTCCGGGTATGGTGCCTATGGGTTTGGTTAAAAAAATGTATGGCAAAGCAGCTATGGCAGAAGAAATTAACAAAATCCTCAGCGAAAGCCTTTCAAAATTTATTGTAGAAGAAAAGCTCGACATTCTTGGTGAACCTCTTCCAAATGAAGATCAACAGAAAAGTATTGATTTTGATAATGACACAGATTTTGAATTTCTATTCGATATAGGCTATGCTCCTGAGGTTAAGCTCACCCTCGACAAGAGAACAAAAGTACCTTTCTATAAAATTAAAGTAACTGAAGACCTTATTGACCAGCAATCCGAAGCTTATGCTATGCGTTTTGGTGGAAATGAGCCTGCTGATGTTATCGAAGAAAAGGAAACACTTAGGGGAGATATCGTTCAGCTCGATGCTGATGGTAATGTTAAAGAAGACGGAGCTTCTGCTGAAATGGCTCTTATTTCTGTTGATATAATTAAAGATTCAGAAATTAAGAAAAGTTTTGTTGGTAAGAAAATTGGCGACGAGATTGTTTTCGATATCAGAAAAGCTTATCCAAACAATACTGAGCTTTCGTATCTTTTGAATATCGATAAAAAAGATGCTGAAAATATTGAAGGTAATTTCAAGGTTGCGGTAAAAGAAATTAACAAGTTCGTGGCTGCTGTTGTAGATCAGGACCTTTTCAAAAAGGTTTATGGTGAAGAAACAGAAATAACTGATGTTATAGCTTTCAGAAATAAAATTTCTGAAGAAATAGCACTTGCTTACGAATCATCAAGCGATTATAAATTCTCAATTGATGCTCGTGAAGTAATTATGGGCAAGATAAAAACTGATTTTCCTGAAGATTTTCTGAAAAGGTGGTTAGTAGCAACTAATAAAGAGCTTTCGCAAGCTGATCTTGATGCTGAATTTCCACATTTCCTTGTCGACCTGAAATGGCAGATTATCAAAGAGAAAATTGTTAAGGAGAATGAAATCAAAGTAGAGGAACAGGAAGTTATTGCCCTTGCAAGGGAAGTAGCTGCTGCTCAGTTCCGTCAATATGGAATGTTTGATGTTCCGGTTGAACATCTCGATGGTTTTGCTAAACAGATGCTTGAAAAGAAAGAAGACCGTAGCAGGCTTTACATCAAAAAGCTCGACGACAAGGTTATGGAAGTAGTTAAGTCGAAGATAAGTCCGGAAGATAAAGAAGTTACGAAGGAAGAATTTGAAAAGTTATTTGAGAAACAATAAAAGCAAAAGCCGGAAATCTATAGTCCGGCTTTTTTATTAAATTTGTATTCTTATTTCAAACGATATAAAAAACTCAGGTAAAACCTCTTATTATTAAGAATGATGGATCAGAAAAAAGAATTCAATAAATATGCAACAGGGCATATGGGGATAAGTAGTATTTCGCTCGACAAGTACATCTCGTCAGCTTATGCAAATTACATATCACCAACAATCATTGAAGAACGTCAGATGAACATAGCTACTATGGATGTGTTCTCAAGGTTAATGATGGACAGGATAATTTTCCTGGGCGTTCCTATTGACGATTATGTGGCAAATATTATCCAAGCACAGTTGCTTTTTCTTGATTCTACTGATCCCGGGAAAGATATTCAGATTTATTTTAACACTCCCGGTGGTGCTGTACATGCAGGATTAGGCATTTACGACACTATACAGTTTATCTCATCGCCTGTAGCTACTATATGTACCGGAATGGCAGCTTCAATGGGAGCTGTACTCCTCACAGCTGGTTCGAAAGGTAAACGCTCAGCCCTTACTCATTCAAGGATAATGATACATCAACCAATGGGTGGTGCTCAGGGACAGGCTTCCGATATTGAAATTACTGCCCGTGAAATTATGAAAATGAAGAAGGAGTTATACGAAATAATTGCTAAACATTCAGGAAACCCTTACGATAGGGTTGAAAAAGACTCAGATAGAGATTATTGGATGACAGCTAAGGAGGCTGTTGAATATGGAATGATTGACCAGGTTCTGGTAAGGGAAAAAAAATAAATAATGGGAAAAACGATTGACAAGTGCTCTTTTTGTGGGAGAAGTAAAGATGAAGTAGAACTTCTGATTGCCGGTATGGAAGGTCATATATGTGACCGTTGTATCGAGCAGGCTTATGCTATCGTTGAGGAGGAGTTCAGGGGCAAGGGTACATTTGATCTATCAAAGATTGAACTTAAAAAACCAATTCAGATAAAAGAATTCCTTGATCAATATGTGATTGGTCAGGAGCATGCTAAAAAGATTTTATCCGTAGCTGTTTACAACCATTATAAAAGGCTTGGGCAGAAGGTTGGCAACGATGAAACAGAAATCGAGAAATCAAATATTATTCTGGTAGGACCTACCGGTACCGGGAAAACATTGCTGGCAAGAACAATTGCCAAGATGCTTCATGTGCCATTTACTATTGTCGATGCAACTGTTCTTACTGAAGCAGGATATGTAGGTGAGGATATTGAAAGTCTTCTTACTCGTTTGTTACAGGCTGCCGATTATAACGTTGAAGCTGCTGAAAAAGGCATTGTTTTTATTGATGAGATAGACAAAATTGCACGTAAGGGGGATAACCCATCAATAACAAGAGATGTTTCAGGAGAAGGAGTTCAACAGGGCTTGTTGAAATTGCTTGAAGGATCAATAGTAAATGTGCCACCACAGGGAGGTCGTAAACATCCCGAACAAAAGATGATACCTGTCAATACAAAGAATATATTATTTATTTGCGGAGGTGCTTTCGACGGAATTGAAAGAAAGATAGCTCAGAGAATGAATACCAAGGTTGTTGGTTACTCTGCCATTGAGGGTTCGGCCCATATCGACAGGGAAAACCTTATGCAGTATATAGCTCCTATGGACCTTAAGGCTTTTGGACTTATTCCTGAAATAATTGGAAGACTTCCTGTACTTACTTATCTTGATACGCTTGATCCTGCTGCTTTAAGGAGGATATTGACTGAGCCGAAGAACGCAATTGTGAAGCAGTACTTAAAGTTGTTTGAGCTAGATAATATAAAACTCACTTTTGACGAGAAAGCACTCGACTATATTGTAGGTGTAGCGGTTGAGTTTAAACTTGGTGCCAGAGGTCTCAGGTCAATTTGTGAAACAATCATGACTGACGCGATGTTTGAAATGCCCTCTAACAACAGCAAGAGTTTTAAAGTGACAGAAAAATATGCGAGGGAGAAAGTTGAGAATGCCGGTATGAAGCTTATGAGGGCAAGTTAGCGAACAGTAATATGAAAGCATTTTTCAATACGTTCGGTTACTACAACACATTTTCCTTCTCTTCGAAGTTCCCCAATTGCTTCAGATAGAAGTTTTATGGCTTTTGGATCCTGAACTCTTACATTCATGAATGGAAGTGGCCTTTTTACAATACTGCTATAATTTATATCGAAAGTAGTGCCGTAAAGATGTGAAGTATTGGAAGATGCATTGACATTTGATCGACTCAAACTTTTCTGGCTTTCCTTAGTACGCAGGAGTGAACTAATCTGATATTTGTAATTGCCCATCCCGTTTTCTTTAAGTTTTTTATGAAATCTTTTGCCAATTTCATTAAGCAAGTTTTCTGCCCTGGGAGTAAGATAAGGGTGTGAATGGCTGAGATGTTGAATAACGTAATATTTTGTCTTTTTAATTTTTACAAGCTTCTTTTCTTTTAAAAGATGTGGAAGGGCTTTATGCATTGCCGCTGAATTCTTGAAAGCAGTGATTCCGTTTCGACGAGCATATTTTAGATGTAGGGAGTTGTAATCGCGATATTTATCAACTTTAATCCTTCCATATGATTCAGGTCTGCAGAGTGAATGTATTTTATTTGAAACCGGTGACCACAGCATTAATATTAATAACAAGCATGTTATAATAATTGCCCCAATCCTGAATTTCTTTCGGTATTGAGGCTTTAATCTGTATTTGAATAATTTTCTCTTTATCTGTTCTAATTTGGCAGACCAGTCACCCATAAACTAAATGTTGTTACTGAAGCAAAAATAGGTAAAAACATATGTGAAGTCCTAAGATATTGACACCTTTTTAACCGAAAGATTTTAACAACTTATTAAAAAAAATAAAGGCTATTCGTAATGAATAGCCTTTATCTTGATTTCAATCTTTTTGTTTTATTCTTTATACTGACCTGATACTGTAATTGTTGAACCAACATCAGAAACAGAAATAGTTGAGTTGGTAACGTGGATCAAGAAGTATTTGCCGCTTACGATAGTGGCAAGAACATAATCGTATGTTTTTGAAGCTTGAGCTGAAACTTTTTCCCAACGTTCCATATCATTTGCAGCATCAACAGCAGCTTTCATTGCTTCGAGTGATGTTAATGAAGCCCAAGTGGCAGCATCAAGTTCAACGAATTTGTCAGAACCTTTTTTGATGATGGCATACTCGGCAGAGTTGCTTGTCCAAGTTAAGCCAAATGTTGCTAGACCAGTTGCATCTGCACCACCTACACGTTTCCATTCAAAAGCTTTAGCTTCAGAAAGTGGAGTATCCTTGCGAACAGCTTTAATGTATTTTTGTTCGCTTGCTTGTTTAACTTCATCAGTTACTGTGAAAGTAACTGTGATGATATCTCCGTCGTTAGCGTCGCTTCCAACAGTAGCTGTAACAGTTACAGTTTCATTTGCAGTACCTGCAAAAGTATGTGATCCGTTAGAAAGAGAAACGCTAGAACTTGAAGTTACTGTACTCAATGAAGCAAGTCCGTTGGCTGAAGATAGTGATACTGTGAAGTCAATAGAATCACCAATAAAAACTTCAGTTGTATCTGTACTAGGAGAGTTAACAGAAACTGTTGGAGGTGTGTCTTCAATTAATCCACCATCACAAGCTGTAAATAAACCTGTAAGTGCAATTGCTATTACAGGTAAAAATTTAATTGCCTTTTTCATAAACCTAATTTTTCTTTTTATGTTCATTAAATTAAAATATATAAGTAGTTTTAAAAATTGCTTCAGATATATAATTACGTTTGAAATAGTAAAATGTTTTACAAATATTCAAAAATTAACCAAATAAGTCAAGTTTAAATCTTTTTTTTTTACTTGCTTTGATCATAATCTATCAATAACCGTGCTAAACTTTTTAAAGGGGAAAAGTCATAGTTCAAAGGTCTAAAAACATTACTTTTACCGGCTTATTTACAACTTATGGCAGAAGGAAAATATAAAGGGAAAAAGGTTGCTTTTTCAACGCTGGGTTGCAAACTTAACTACTCAGAAACTTCTACCCTTGCGAGAAAGTTTGAGGAACTAGGATTTGAAAGAGTAAGTTTCAAAGATGTGGCAGATGTGTATGTCATAAATTCATGCTCAGTTACTGCAGAAAGTGATAAGAAGAGTAGAAACATCATTCGTTCAGCAGTTAAAAGGAACCCTGATTCGAAAGTTATTGTTACAGGATGTTATGCTCAGTTAAAAAGTGAAGAGATTGCCAGAATAGAAGGTGTTGACGTGGTTTTAGGCAACGGTGAAAAATTTAATATCACAGATTATATTGCCGTACCGGGTAAAAATGATAAAGTGATTGTTGCGGTTTCAGAATTTAGGGATATAAAAAACTTCTTTTCTGCTTATTCATATGGCGACAGAACCCGTAGTTTTCTGAAAGTGCAAGATGGGTGCAATTATTTTTGTACTTATTGTACTATTCCCATGGCCCGGGGCAGGAGCAGAAATGCGTCTGTAAGTGAAACAACTAATAAAGCGATAGAAATAGCAGGAAAGGGAATAAAGGAGATTATTCTTACCGGTGTTAATATTGGCGACTTCGGTAATTCAACTGACGAGAAGTTCATCGACTTACTTCGTTCTCTTGATGAGGTTGAAGGGATTGAAAGATATCGCATTTCTTCGATTGAGCCTAATCTTCTTACTGATGATATAATTGAATTTGTCGCAACCTCAAAAAGATTTGCTCCTCATTTCCATATACCCATTCAAAGTGGCTCTGATGATGTGTTGACTTTGATGAAAAGGAAATATAAAAGAGAAGTCTTTGCAAGCAGGGTAGCGAAAATTAAAGAGTTGATTCCTGATGCTTTTATTGGAGTTGACATTATTGCCGGCACAAACGGTGAAACAGAAGAGTTCTTTTTTGATTCGTTTAATTTCTTAAAGGGATTGGACGTATCTCAGCTTCACGCTTTCCCTTATTCTGAAAGGGCGGGGACTAAAGCTCTTGAAATACCTCACACTGTTGATGTTCATGAAAGAAAAATGAGGGTGCAAAAGCTTATTTCACTTTCAGAAGAAAAACATTCAAAGTTTTATAAGGACCACCTCGGACAGGTAAGAAAAGTGCTTTTTGAAGAAGATAAGAAAAATAACAGAATTCTTGGATGGACAGACAACTATATAAGGATTGAAACAGAATGGAATAAGAATCTAAGAAACTTGGTGGTGCTTTTTCATCTTGAAAAGATAAATCAAGATGGTCATGTTGAAGGACAGGTTTTATTATAAAGATATTAGGCCTATTTTTAAGAATGGGGAATTTTGGGAGGATTTATATGTTTAAACAGGTTTTGTTTATTTTGATATTTTTATGTTTTTACTCACCGTTGTTTCTTTCGGGACAGGTTAAAATCAATGAATATCTTTCTTCAAATGCAACAGGTATTGTTGATGAAGATTATGAAAAAAGTGATTGGATAGAGATTTTTAACAGCTCAAAACAGGTTGTTGATATTGATGGTTATGTTTTATCTGAGGATACAATTGCACTTGGTGGGTGGGAGTTTCCTTCTGTAAAAATGAATCCTGAGTCTTTCTTGTTAGTTTTTGCTTCAGGAAAGAACAGAAATGATATTTCTTATAAATACAAGACACTTATTAATCAGGGTGATTCATGGAAATACAGCATCATAGTTTCTTCAGTTCAACCTGAATGGAAGAATGTTGATTTTAATGATTCTGCATGGAAATCGGGGAGCAGTGGTTTCGGTTTTGGAGACCAGGATGACAACACTGTTCTAACTGGAGTGGCGAAATTATGTATTAGAAAAGAATTCTATATTGATGACATAGAGTCGGTTAAAGAAATATTACTTCATGTTGATTACGACGATGGGTTTGTTGCTTTTATTAACGGGAAAATCCTTACTTCAAGTGAAAATGTTTCTTACAACGAAGAAGTAGATCTCGTTTCCATTAATGGAGATCATGAAGCCCAAATGTATAAGGGAGGCGACCCTGAATTGTTTAAAATTGAACCTCCTTATAACTTTCTTCAAAAAGGGAAAAACGTTCTGGCAATAATGGGATTGAATGTTAGTACAAATTCTTCTGATTTTACCTTGATTCCGTTTCTTACTATCGGATCTTTAGCCTTTACTGTCAATGAAACTTCTTCTTTTATAAAAATAGGAGAGAAGGTATTGCACACTGATTTTAAGATTTCTAACGAAGGTGAGGCGATTTACCTTTTCGACAAGAATAAAAAGTTAATTGATTCTCTTGTCGCAGTACCTCTTGTTAAAGATATTTCCTACGGGCGTTTTCCTGACGGTGCTCACGAATGGTTTTATTTTACATCAACAACTCCCGGCAACAAAAATATTAACCCAATTAAGGACTATACTGTTGATAGTGTTATATTTTCAAGCACAAGTGGGATATATGATACTGCAATTTCTTTAAAAATGGATGTAAAGGCAACAGGTGGAGTTATTCGCTATACAAACGATGGTTCAATACCCGGTTGGAACAGTAGTGTTTATCTTGCACCTTTGAATATAGACAAGACAACAGTTGTCAGGGCTTCTTTTTTTAAAGATGAAAACAAGGTTAACCCTGTTACAACCTGTACTTATATTTTCGAACAAAATAATTCCATACCTGTCATTTCGCTGGCAATGAATCCACACGACTTGTTTGATTGGGATGAAGGAATTTATGTTGATGGTCCAAATGCTGAAATCGCTGACCCACATCACGGGGCTAATTATTGGATGGACTGGGAAAAGCCTGTTAATTTTGAGTTCCTTGATAACTTGGGCAAACAGCAGTTAAACCAGGGTGCCGGAATTAAAATATCGGGCAACTGGTCGAGAGCAAGGCCCCAAAAATCAATGGCCCTTTATGCTAGAAGCAAATATGGTAAAGGGGATTTTGATTGTAAGTTCTTTCATGACCGGACAAACGACTCTTTTGAATCAATTAACCTCAGAAATTCAGGTAACGACTGGAGCTCTGTATTATTCAGAGATGGACTTGTGTCTGAAATTGCAAAAGATATGAATATCGATAGACTTGCTTACCAGCCATCGATTATTTACCTGAACGGTGAATATTGGGGAATTCTAAATTTAAGAGAAAAACCTAGTGAACACTATTTTGCCGACAACTATGGAGTAGCAGTGGAAAATGTTAATCTTCTTGAAAATAACGGTAACCTGATTGAGGGAAATGCCAAGGAATATTCTGATCTTAAAAGTTTTATTGGGACAAATGATTTAACTAGGGAAGACAATTATAAATATGTTTCAGGATTAATTGATATTGACTGTTTTATTGATTATCAAATTCTTGAGATATTTATCCATAATGGCGATTGGCCGGGGAACAATATCAAGTTCTGGAATACTGCAAACGCTTACAGTAAGTTCAGGTGGCTGATATTTGATACAGACTTTGGATTAGATCTTTATTACTCATCAGATATAAACTCGATGGAATTTGCTGCTACAGAATATGGTCCAGATTGGCCAAATCCGCCATGGTCAACACTTTTTCTAAGAAAGCTGCTTGATAACAAAGAATTCAGGACTAATTTTATTAACAGGTTTATGGATTGTCTGAATACGAATCTCTCTGCTTACGAAATAAACGAAAAGGTTGATTCAATAAGAAGCATGCTGAATGTTGAAATGCTTGATCATACAGAACGTTGGGGTAATATATCATACAGTGGGTGGATTTCAGAAGTAGAGAGGATAAAGTCTTTTGTCATTTTGCGAAACTCAAGGATGAGGGATTATATCAAAAGTTTTTTTTCGCTTGGAGATGCTGTTTCAGTGACTATAAATGTTAGCGACAAAGAAGCCGGCAATGTTAAAGTTAACACTGTAATACCTTCAAGCTATCCTTTCAGCGGTAAATATTTTATGAATTTACCTATAACGCTTACTGCAATTCCTGAACCCGGATATAAGTTTGTCAGATGGGAAGGAAGCTCCGATTCACCTGATATTAAGATAACAAGAAGTTTGAATTTCAACGAAAAGTATACTGCAGTATTCGAGCCTGCAGCTGTGCCGGGAAAATTTATTGTAATAAATGAAATCAACTATAATTCACCTATAGGGAAAAATTCAGGCGACTGGATAGAAATTCATAATCCGGGGAATCAGGCGGTTGATTTAAGTGCTTGGTTTATTCAGGATTATGATTCTGATAACAGCTACATATTTCCCAATGGGAAAGTCATTTATCCGGGAGAATATTTAGTGATAATTCAGGATAGTGAAAAATTCAAGTCGGTATATCCTACAGTAGACAATGTTTATGGTAATTTCCTTTTTGGGCTTAGCAGTAGCGGAGATGCAATTTTCCTGTACGACAAGGAGGGGAATGAAGTTGATAAGGTTTTGTACGGAACATCTGCACCATGGCCTATGGATCCTTCGGGAATAGCTGCTACACTTGAGCTTGTCGATCCTTTTGAAAATAACGATGTGGGTGGAAACTGGAAAGCCGGAGTAGAAGGTGGAACACCCGGAAAGAGGAATAGTGTTACAACTTCCGTTGGTGAAATATTAGTTAAAAATGAAATGATGGCAGTTTGTTTTCCTACAGTGTTCAATGAATATACTACTTTGCAGTTTTACAACGGTCATGGAAGTCCTTATTTGGTGCAGGTCATTGATATGCAGGGAAGGTTGATTAACGAGATGAAAGGCAAATCGGGCAGCGATGAATTAGTCAGTATTGAATTGTTGAGCAATCAAGCGAATTACAAGAAAGGGATATATATGGTCAGGGTGACAACAAATGCCGGTTCAGATATAATAAAAGTGACAAAGAAATAGTTTTTCAATTATTTACAATTTATTTCAGTTATGGATTTAAAAGATTTGTGTTTCAAGGTTATAGATATAGTTAATGCTACAGGGGTTTTCATCAAGGAAGAGAGAAATAATTTTTCAATGTCGGAGGATGTTGAAATAAAAGGACATAGCAATTATGTGACATATATTGATAAAGCTTCTGAGGAGAGGCTCGTTAAAGAACTTGGAGAATTGATTCCGGGTTCAGGTTTTATTGCAGAAGAAGGTACTTCAACTAAAAAGGGAGATGTCTACAACTGGGTAATAGATCCGATAGATGGTACGACCAACTTTATTCATGGATTATCACCCTATTCCATCAGCGTTGGGCTTATGGAGAATAATGAAATAGTTATGGGTGTTGTCTTAGAAGTTTCTCATGGAGAAATGTTTTATGCTTGGGCTGGTGGTGACGCATATCTGAATGGCAATAAGATATCTGTTTCAAACAATAGAGAGCATCAGCAGGCCTTGGTAGTAACAGGTTTTCCATATTGTAATTTCAGCCATATTGACAGTTATTTTAACACCATGAGGGAGGTTATGGAGAAAGCCAGTGGTATAAGGAGGCTTGGTTCTGCTGCTGTTGATCTGTGCTATGTTGCTTGTGGTCGTTTTGAAGCGTTCTGGGAATATGCACTAAACCCTTGGGATGTTGCAGCCGGTTCGTTTATTGTAAAGCAAGCTGGTGGCAGGATTTGTGATTTCTCAGGTGGTGAAGGCTATTTGTTTGGAGGAGAGATAATCGCAACTAATAATCAATATTTCGATAAATTTTACGATATTGTACATAGAAATTTAAAGGAATAGTATGGAAAACATCAGGAAACAGGTATTAAAGCATTATCTGCTGAATTCTAAAAATATAGTACCTGAGCTGAAGAAATTTGCTTCAGAACTGGCAGATCCAACAAAAGATGCAATTTTAGACCAATTGATTTTGAGCTATTCAACAAAATGAAACGAAGCATTGGTTATTACATATTGATGGCAGTGACCTGGCCGATGCAACTTTTCCCGCTGGAGTTTCACTATTTCTTGTCTGAGATTATTTATTTTTTCATGTATAGTATTGCAGGCTACCGGAAAAAGATTGTTCGAGAAAACCTTTTGAAATCGTTCCCTGAGAAAAGCACCGAAGAAAGAAAAATAATTGAAAAGAGATTCTATAAAGGCTTTGCCGACATGTTTGTTGAAACATTATATTTTACCCATATTAACATTCCCAAACAGCAAAAAAGGTTAGCTCTGGAAAACTACGAACAGGTAAAGGAATATTTTGATAGCGGTAAGAATGTAGTTTTAATATCTGGGCATTTTGGCAACTGGGAGTTTTTTCAGTTATATGAAAAGCACCTTACTGTAAAAAAATATTTCATTTATAAGAAATTGAACAACAAAGCTTTTAATCAATTTTATAAAGATTTAAGAGGAAGAGCTGCTGAACCTTTGGAAATGAAAGAAACATATAGGAGATTGATGAAAGACCAGTCTGAGAATAAACCATTTGGTATATTCTGCATTAGTGACCAGCGTCCGCTAAAGTCTGAAATTAATTACTGGTTAACATTTATGAATCAGGATACTCCTGTAATGTTGGGAACGGAAAAAATAGCAAGGAAAACTAACTCATCTGTTTTTTACCTTGAAATTTCTAAGGTAAAGAGGGGCTACCATAAGCTTAAATTTGAGCTTATAGCAGATAAGCCTGATCAGATTGAGGAGAATGGTATTACCAATATTTTCTTTAAAAAATTGGAACAATCAATTAAATCAAGTCCTGAGCAGTACTTTTGGACACATAATAGGTGGAAATATTCTAAAGAGGAGTTTGAAACAAAGAATTAGCAGTGATGTTGAAAGCAGCAGTCGTTATACTAAACTGGAACGGGAAGGGGCATTTGGAAAAGTATTTGCCTTCGGTAATGAATAATACTGATAGGCAGAATGCTCAAATTATTGTTGCTGATAATGGTTCAACTGATGATTCTGTTTCTTTTATTAAGAATAAATACCCCGAAATAAGATTAATAACACTTGACAGTAATTACGGATTTGCAGGAGGTTATAATAAAGCTCTGGAACACGTTGATGCAGATGTTTTTTGCTTGCTGAATAGTGATGTAAGGGTTTCTGAAGGGTGGATTGAACCTGTTTTAAAGATATTTGAATCAGATTCAGGAATTGGGGCAATTCAACCAAAAATATTGTCCGATCGCGATACATCAAAGTTTGAGCATGCTGGTGCTGCCGGAGGGTTTATCGATAAATACGGTTATCCCTTTTGCCGGGGAAGGATAATGGATGTCATAGAGCAGGATAATGGCCAATATGATAGTCAGGTTGATATCTTCTGGGCTTCTGGAGCTTGTTTGTTTATCAGAGCTGAACTTTTTAAAAGAAACGGTGGTTTTGATCCTGATTACTTTGCACATATGGAAGAAATTGATCTTTGCTGGAGATTGAAGAATCAGGGATCACGCATTGTTTTCACTCCCAAAAGCACTGTTTATCATTGGGGTGGCGCTACATTAGATTATAACAATCCACATAAATTGTTTTTGAATTTTAGGAATAGCTTATGGACTTTGTATAAAAATTATTCAGGCGACAATCTTAAGTGGATTATTTTTAAAAGGATGCTTATTGATACGCTGGCAGTAATTAAATATCTGGTAAGCTTCAATTTTAAGAATACTTCGGCAATAATAAAAGCACATATTGAATTCTACAAGACGAAAAAGAGTCTGAAATTAAAGAGGGATGCTGTTATGTCTAAAACAATCACTGAATTTCACAAAGAGGTTCTTAACTCAAGTATTGTATGGCAATTCTTTACAAACAATAAAAAGCACTTTAGCGATTTTAAAGACATGAACTACTAACCTTTATTATTTTTTGGAAGCAGAACCTTTTTTATACTCATTTACCTTGCTGAAATCAATTCCTATGTCAAGGTCGTTTCTGTAAACAGATGATAAGTTGAATGTTTTCATCCTGTTAAAGCCTGAAATCCACATATAGATTACGAAGGGGACAAAGATTAATAATAAATAGTTGATGCCCGACATCAGTATAAAATCATAAAAACCATGTAGAATGAAAGGAATCAGAAAAGACATCCATAGGTATTTCTTTTTCTTTTTTGGGTAGAACTTAGCGATTGCAAAGAAATATCCCATTGTAACTCCAAAAATAGCGTGTGCCGGCACAGCTGTCAAAGCCCTGGCAAGTCCGGTTGTAACGCCTGAATTTAATACATAAAGAAGATTCTCTACACCTGCGAATCCTAATGAAATAAAGCAAGAGTATACTATTCCGTCAAATTTCTCATTAAACTCCTTACTTTTCCATACAAGTAAGAAAAGTACTATTAATTTAAAGCCTTCTTCACATAAGGAAGCAACCATAAAAGCATGCCAAGCAGAGTTGAAAATGCCTGTCAGCCATGGAGAAGGGAGAGACATTATTTTCTCGATTAATACAACGGGAACAGAAATGATGGCTCCCGAAAAAAGGGTAATCAATAGGATGGACAAAGGTTCTTTTTCGTATTTATCCCTGAAATATATATAAAATGCAATAATAAAGACCGGAGCTAAAGCCAGTATTATTAGACCGTTCATTTTATCGACGCAATTATTTCGCTAAATATTATTTCAAGTTTAGGGCCTGCTAATGCTGCTACGTCTAAAACTTCAGTGTGTTTGTTGCCCAAATCTGAAGGTATCAGTCCGTTGTTTGTAATTACTGAAATAGCAAATACTTTAATTCCCATGTGGCGGGCTACAATCACTTCAGGTACAGTTGACATTCCAACAGCATCGCCTCCAATTGTATGTAGATATCTGTATTCGGCAGGCGTTTCAAAACTTGGTCCTGTACCTCCAACATATGTCCCTTCGTGTAGATTTATAAAGTGCTTATTTGCAATTTGATGAGCCAATTGACATAACTCAGGATCATAGGTCCTTGACATATCCGGGAAACGGGGGCCAAGTTCATCAATATTCTTTCCAATAAGAGGGTTAGTGCCGAACCAATTAATATGGTCTGTAATCATCATAAGATCACCAATCTCAAAGCTATAATTAATTCCGCCTGCGGCATTTGACACCAGCAGATATTCTATCCCCAAAAGTTTGAAAACCCTTATTGGAAAAGTTACGACATCCATAGGGTAACCTTCGTAAAAGTGAAAACGCCCTTGCATAACTACAATCTCTTTGTCCATGTATCGACCGAATATCAGTTTGCCTTCATGACCTTCAACAGTGGAAACAGGAAACCCTGGTATTTCAGAATAATCAAGACTAGATTCAACAGATACTTTTTTAGCAAAATCACCAAGACCAGAGCCTAAGATTACTGCTATTTTCCCACTAAAAGATGTCTTATCTTTTATGAAGGCTGTTGTTGCTTTTATTCTCTCTAACATATGTCAAAATTCTTTTATTGAATAAATCTTTTGTCCTATCAAGGAATCTAATTTCTATGGGAATATAATATATCAAATCGAAAAATCCTTCGGGTGCATTTTTAACAGATTTAAGCCTTACTAAATCTTTTTCTGTTGTAATAATAAGTTTCCTTCTCGTATCTATTTCGTTATATGAATTAAACAGATCATTGAGATCTTTTGTTTCAAACGAATAATGGTCCGGGTAATTTTTATGAACAATATTTCCTACCTGATTTTTCAGATAATCAATTAAAGGTGCCGGATTTGCTATGCCTGTTACTAGCAGAACTGTATATCTTAGCATGTCGTCACTGAAAAGGTTCTTCCCTTGTTCGGCAGGCGAAATTTCACCGTAAACTATGCTTGTAAAGAAAAGATTTTGATAAGGTCTGATATCAAGTTTGTTTTTAATGATTCGTTGATCAATAGGTGTAAGCTGGCTTGGACATTTTGTGAAAATAATAAAGTTAGCCCTGAAGCTTGATTTTATAGACTCCCTCAAGCGTCCCGCAGGTAGAAGCATATCGTCGTAAACGGGCTGCGTAAAATCGAAAAGAAGAATATTGATATTGGGCTCAACCCTTCTGTGCTGAAAAGCATCGTCAAGTATAATAACATCAATGTTCAAATCTTTATCAGATATAATATTTCTGATTGCAACATTTCTTTTCTTACTTACGGCTACTATTATTTCCGGATATTTCTGCTTTATCTGAACAGGCTCATCTCCAATTTCTTCTGCAGTTGATTGGGTGGTAGCCAGAATGAATCCTTTGGTTTTCCGTTTATAACCCCGGCTTATAAAAGCTACTTTAAATTCTTTTCTTAGAAGGTTGATCAGATATTCTGCGTGAGGTGTTTTCCCTGTGCCACCTACTGTTAAATTCCCTACAGAGATAACGGGAATGTCATAATTATGGTGCTTTAGTATTCCGGTGTCAAATAAAAAGTTCCGGATAGAAACTGTCAGTCCGTATATAAAAGAAAGCGGATATAAAAATATTTTTATCATCCAGTAAAAATAGTTGAATAATTCACGAAGAAGAGGGTTTTGGATAAAAAAAA
>CAYMTR010000046.1:0-24422 GCA_964393405.1 uncultured Prolixibacteraceae bacterium | reverse complement strand
GCAGTAAACCAGCAGGACTCAATTGTTAACAATTTAGTCAATCAACAAGCTGAAATGGTATTACTAATATTGACACCAATATTAATATTGTTAATTGGTGCAATGCCCATAATAGTTCAAATTCTTTATACATCTGAATTTTTCGGAGTAATTGCTTTTGCAAACTGGACTGTACTAGGCATCGTACTAAAAGGATTGGTTTGGCCGGCAGGATTTATTTTCCCTGCCAAAGGGGATATGAAAACATATGCTACAATAGAGATTATTGCCATGATCTTTGATATTATCTCCAACATTTTAGGCTATTATTTATACGGACTTGAAGGATTGGGTATTTCATTTATAGTAAATTATCTTTTGGGGTTAGCTTTAACTTTATTTATGGCTTATAAGAAATATGGATTTAGATATAATAAATCAACACTGAATCGGTTCATAATTAGTTCTTTTTGTGTTACTTCTATTTTTATAATCTCCTATTTTATTAAACGACCCGGTTGTTACTATTATGGGGCAATTGTTTTCACTATTTCAGCTATTTACACATTGATCGAATTAAATAAGAAGATTGGCTTAAGTTCATTATTAAAAAGTCTTAGAGGTAGCATGTCCAAAAAAAAATGAATAATTCTTATTTTCTATTAAAGAATAAACCATAAGTTTTTCAGTATACTCCAATCTTCAATATAATATAAAATGCCGTAAAAACTAAGTTGGGTATTGTGTAGAATTAATTAGAATTGATATAATAATAAATAATTGTTATAGAATATATTACGTGTTTAACTATTTACAAAAACATTGATAATTATAACCAATAATAATGTATCAACCATGTCAAATGAATATTATATATTGTTAATATCCGCTATATGCCTAAGTTTCTTATTTGGAGTTCATTTCGCTAAAAAAATAAGCAAAGCAATAGCTTTTGCAAAAAAGATAATAAAATCCAAAGAAACAAAAGCTCAATTGAGTCCCGTGATTGTGAGCAAAGAAGAAATTAAAGATATTAACCATACACTTTCAATTGGAATAACAACATTCCCTGCGAGGTTTGAAGTTCTTTCAAAACAAGTTCAAACGATTAGAGAAATTGACAATGATGTAGATATCTTGCTCGCTGTCAATTCATTTTATGGTAAACCGTTAGAAAAAGAATACACTCAGTGTATTTTGAAATTATGTCAATCATATCATGTTTATCCCATCTTCTTTCCCAGGTTTTCTGGTTTGGCAAAAATGTGGAATACTTTAATCAGGCATATTGCTACGACACATGTTTTGCTTTTAAATGATGATCTTGAAATAGATAATCATTTAATTTTTGGCGAAATTAGAAATCATATTCAAAACAAGGATTTTTTTCTGATAAATAATAGTTTTAGTCACTTTGTAATATCATTGAAGGAAGCAATAGCAATGAATTTTTTTTCAGAAAGATATATTGCTTTTGGTGAGGAGGACGGTGATTTCTTTTGGCGATATTATGAAAGACACAAGAAAAGTCCTGAAAATGTTTTGATTAATGGCATTACAAACTATTCATTGAATAGCACTTCATACGATTCCGGAATTGATATCAAAAAGGATCTATATGGTGGTAATAAACCAACTATTAATACGGAAATAACAAAATATATTTATGAATATGATCCAAATGGAATAAAAGGAATGTATGACAAAACATATAAAAGAAGAATAATTGAACCAATTCAATATCCATTAGAGGCATTTGTAATTGAGAACTGGGATAATATTAGAAATTTCAAATACATTAAATGGTAAAAATCTCATTGTTCGAATAATGATAAAGGTTTATTTTGAGGACTTTTGGCCAGGATTTGAGTCAAACAACTTATTTCTTAAATTCCTGGAAAAACATTATGACATCTCCATTGATAGAAATCCGGATTATCTTTTTTATTCAGTTTATGGAAATTCACATCTGAATTATAAAGATTGTGTAAAAATTCTCTATACCGGTGAGAATCTGGTCCCTGATTTTAATTTGTGTGATTATGCTTTAGGATTTCATTACATAGATTTTGGAGACAGGTATTTGCGTTTCCCTTTGTACGTCTATTATCAGTGGTTTCATTCAGGTTTATATAATAGTTTACCTGCTAAACAATGCAGCAGCATTGAAAACGCTGATGAGGAATTGCTTCAAAGAAAATTTTGCAATTTCATTTATT
Source organism: uncultured Prolixibacteraceae bacterium (assembly GCA_964393405.1). Classification (GTDB taxonomy): domain Bacteria; phylum Bacteroidota; class Bacteroidia; order Bacteroidales; family Prolixibacteraceae; genus CAYMTR01. Next base: position 22,224 of record CAYMTR010000046.1, on the reverse strand, counting down.
CAAATAGAACAAATTCCGATCCAACACGAGACTTATTTTTCCAGGAACTCAATAAATACAAAAAAGTTGATTCAGGTGGCAGGCACTTAAACAATATTGGCACATCAATAGCTGATAAATTGAGTTTTATTAAAGATTATAAATTCACTATCGCTTTTGAAAACAGTTCGGTTCCAGGCTATACAACTGAGAAACTGTTAGAACCAATAATGATGAAATCATTGCCGATATATTATGGAAATCCTTTAGTCCACATGGATTTCAATGTCGATTCCCTTATACATGTAATAGGAATTAATGATTTTGAACGTGCCATAGAGGAAATTATTTACCTCGATAAAAACAATGACACTTATCTTAAAAAACTAAAACAATATAAGTTTGCAAATAATAATTCTCTTCAGGCTTGGGAAGATAAGCTTCTGATTTTTATGAATAATATTCTTAATAAGCCTATTTCTTCAGCTGTTCGCAGACCAGGGTTCGGATTCGCGAAGTTATATATAGAAGAAATAAAGCTTCAGTCCGAATTATTGAATAAAAATAAAAGAAGAAATCAGTATAGGCAAAAGATTAAAAGTATAATTAACAGGCTGATCAATATAAAATTAAAGTAAAAAGCATCTATTATGCCAATAGTTACAGTCATAGTTGTCTCCTACAACTCATCACAGTTTATCATTGAAACACTTGAAAGTATTTCAAAGCAGACCTGGAAGGAGCTTGAACTAATTATAACCGATGATTGCTCTAAAGATGATACAGTTGAAATTTGTCGGAATTGGCTAGATAAAAACAAAGAGCGTTTTATTTGTGGAAAAATCATTACATCTGAAATAAATACCGGTGTATCTGCAAATGCGAACCGCGGACTTAAAGCCGCAGAAGGTGAATGGATTAAACTGCTGGGTGCCGATGATACCCTTAAACAGGATTGTATTGAAGACAACATGCGATTCGTAGGGACAAATTCGGATGTAAAAGTTTTATTCTCTCAAGTAGAGATTTATAAAAACACCTTTAAACCTGAAAACCTGATTGAAACAACACCTGCTGTGCCATATAATCCGAATGGCATTCTAGGGGCTGATATGTCTGCAGCCTCACAATATAAAATGCTTTTGGTTTCAGACAGGATACATTTTACTCCAGGAGCATTTCATCATCGTAAAACCATATTGTCTGTGGGGGGATTTGATGAAAGGTTTAAATTATTGGAAGATTATCCATTATGGCTAAACCTTACAAGAAACGGTCATAAACTATATTTTATGGATAAAATCACCGTCAATTATCGCAGGCATGCTAATGCTATTAATAATACCGGAATTCCTTACATCGTTAATCCAAATTATTTTAAAACAATAAGTTTCCGGAAAATATATACATACCCATATTTACCCGTTGATATCAGACTTGGTCAAAAGTATTTGTGGTATATTTCACAAATATTCCGTTGGAATCGGATGAATGAAAGAAAGAAAATGAATATTTTAATATTTGATCTTCTCACCATATACCTTAATCCGTTTACATATTACCTATGGATCAAGAGAAAGGTTTGTAAAAATATAAGGAATAATGAATTTTATTTGAACTGAGCCAATTCTAATAGAAGTAAAATTATTTTGTTCATAATCTTTATTTTATACTTATCGGTATACTTAATAAATCTGTAATGCAGAATAAAAGCTTTTTATTTATGAAACGACTCTCTGTAATCATTCCCATGTATAACGTTGAGCCTTATGTGGAAAGATGCATACAAAGCCTTGAAGACCAGGATATCTTAATGACGGATTATGAAATCATTTGCATTAATGATGGTTCACCCGACAACAGTCGCGAAGTTGTTTTGAAGATGCAACAAATATATGAGAATATTATACTTATCGACCAGGAAAACCAAGGTGTCTCTTGTGCCCGGAATAAGGGTATTGATAGGTCAAGTGGTAAGTATTTATTATTTATTGATCCTGACGATTATGTTGAATCCAATTGTTTTAAAAGAGTTTTGCAATGTGCAGATAACAATAACTCACAGATCACATTTCTTGGTTTTACATTTCTGAAGACGGATGGTTCTGTTCATAAGCAAGTATTCTACCGGGATTTTTCTAATCAAATGTTTTCAGGTATAGACGCTTACTTCATCGCACGTGGTGATGGTTATACAGACCCAGACAGGATGGTGGCTATCTTGTTTAATACAAGTTTTATGAATCTGAACGGTTTTCGCTATTTACCCAATGTGCCATATCTCGAAGATGGGGAGTTGCTGTCCCGTATCCTGTGTATGGCGGAACGGTGCTTTTTTGAAGAAAACTCTTTCTATCTAAGAACAACCCGACTTGGATCAGCAACCAACTCAAATCTAAATTTTTCAGAGAAAGCAGCTAAAGGTTTTTTATTTGGGGCGATAAACCTAAAAAAGTTCCAGCAGAGACAAAACTTAAGTAAAGACCAACGCGTATTCTTAAATCAACCAATTGTCAAATTTGTTGCCTTATATATCAACGCAAATACCAGACTTTTAAGTTTTAGAAAGCTCTTGCTAGCTTTTAAAACTCTCAAAGAAAACGGGCTTCAGTATCTTGAGACTGAAAAGTGCAATAAACTTTATACAACCATAGGAAGACACTACAACCGGTCTGCTGTTTGGCTTTATATGTATATGATTATACATCACTTACATACGTGTCTTAAACGGTTGAAATCATAAATACACCATAAATTTCATAAGACTGTGAGTAAATGAATATCTTATTCTGTTACAGAAATTGGATGAATCCGAACCGGGGAGGTGTTCAAAGGGTGACTGATACACTTGCACGGTATTTAATCGAACAGGGACATAATCTGTTCTATCTGACACTTCAATATGACGAATCAGACAATTATCCTTTTCCTGCACAGCTCTTTCAACTTCCCAATCCTGAATTTTTCAGCAAAAGCAATTCTGTGTATTATCATAAATTGATCGAAAAGTTTTCAATAGATATCATCATCAATAATGATGCCTCTAACGAAAGGGCTAGATTCTTTCTGAATTTAGGAAAGCATAAAGTAAAAAAGGTATCATTTTATCATAATGATCCGTTGTACGGACTTAATAAAATGAGTAATTCTTCGAATTTTTTTAAAAAAATACTTTCAAAACTTTTTCCCAGACTGATATATTACTATAAGAGTATCAAAAGAAAAAATGAGATCAATTACCTATTAAAAAATAGTGACAAATTGATACTATTGTCACACGAGTTCATTAAAGAACTATCCAATAAACTAAATATCAATTCGCCTAAAATTACAGCTATATCTAATCCTTGTGATCTCAATCAGAAACAAAACACAATTATAAAAAAGAAAATAATACTTTTTGTGGCCCGTTTGGAGTTTCAGCAAAAGCGACCTGATCTTATGCTGCAAATATGGTTTCTTTTGAATACTAAAATCTCTAACTGGGAACTAATTATACTGGGTGATGGGCCAGATAGAAATATACTAGAAGAAATGAGTCGAACAATGGGATTGAAAAATGTTAAGTTTGAAGGGTTTGTGAATCCAACACCCTATTATGAGAATGCTTCAATCCTCTGTATGACTTCAGATTATGAAGGATTTGGTTTAGTTCTAATAGAAGCAATGAATTATGAAGTTGTTCCGATTGTATTTAACAACTGGATCTCCCTTAAAGATATAATAAAAGATCAGGAAACTGGAATCCTTGTACCTACAAATGATATTTCCACCTATGTAGCTAAACTTGATCAACTTATGTCAGATGAAGCAATGAGAAGCAGTATTTCTGCTAATGCAACCAGACATGTTAAGAATTTCCGAATTGAATTGATTGGCCCGCAATGGGAACGAATTCTTGAAGATCTTGTTCGGTTATAAATAGATTAGAATATGGACAATTACATGCTGTAATATCAATAGTACCTCAAAGAAAGGGAAAAAAGATATTTCTATTATTAAATGCTTTTATGCCTTTCCTTATCTTGAACGTTTGAAATCAATAATACACCACAAAATCAATAAGACTGTCAATAAATGAATATCTTGTTCTGTTACAGAAATTGGATGAATCCCAACCGAGGAGGTGTTCAAAGGGTAACCGATATACTTGCTCAGTATTTAGCCGAACAGGGACATAATCTGTTCTATCTGACACTTCAATATGAGAAATCAGACAATTATCCTTATTCTGCCCAACTCTTTCACCTCCCCAATCCTGAATTGTTCAGCAAAAGTAATTCTGTGTATTATCATAAACTGATCGAACGGTTATCAATAGATATCATCATCAATAATGATGCCTCCAACGACAGGACCAGATTCTTTCTGAATGCAGGGAAACTCAAGGTAAAAAAAATATCCTGGTTCCATTCTGATCCGACATATGGTTTGGGAAACTTGCGTAAATCCTCAAATCGATACAAAACTTGGATTACCTGGTCGCTGCCAAAACTGGTTTTGTATTATAAGATTGTCAAAAAAAGACGAGAAATTAAATATTTGCTAAAGTATAGTGATAAATTAATCTTATTATCCAATGCATACATCAGGGAAATTACAGAAAAGCTGAGTATTAAATCATCAAAAATAGCAGCAATTTCTAACCCTTGTAATTATATAAAATTGCCAGCTCCTACAGAAAAAAAGAAGATAGTTCTTTTTGTTGCTAGAATTGAAATCTTATCTAAAAGGCCAGACAAGATGCTTCAAATCTGGTCAAAAATAAGCCCCAGACACCCTGACTGGGAGTTGGTATTTTTAGGTGACGGGGCCGACAGAAAAACAGTTGAGGATCTAAGCAGATCATTGCAACTGCAAAATGTCAGGTTTGAGGGATTTGTTGCGCCTGAACCCTATTATCAAGATGCTTCAATCATATGCATGACCTCTGATTATGAGGGTTTTGGCTTGGTTTTAATAGAAGCCATGCAGTATGGAGTTGTTCCGATTACATTTAACAACTGGAGCTCTCTTAAGGATATAATTACAAACCAGGAAACAGGAATGCTTGCGTCAACAAATGATATTTCGACCTATGTGGCCATGCTTGATCAACTTATGACCGATGAGGCACTGAGAAAAAGCATTTCTGTTAATGCAACCAAACATGTTAAGAATTTCCAAATTGAATCAATTGGCCCGCAATGGGACCAGATTCTTAAAGATCTTATTAATTTGTAAGTTGATCAGAATATGAATAATTACCTATCATGACATGGACAGTACGTCAGAAAAAGGGAAAAAAAAGATATTGATGATATCAAACGGATTTTATCCCGAGATATCCCCGCGTAGCTACAGGGCAACAGAACTAGCAAAAGAGTTTTACAGACAAGGGCATGATGTTACTGTATTTACGAAATACCGAGATTTTAGCTATGAAGGTTTTCTCAAAGATTATCCGATTCAGTTCAAAATGTGGGGGAAATCACGTCTTCCTGTAATTCCCATTTGGGAAAAAAGACCTTTCTCTAAAATAAGTAGGGCCATATCACGAATTTTATTGATTTTATTTGAGTATCCCGGAATTGAAGAACTTTTTAAAGTAAAAAAAATATTAAAGCATGAGCAGGGATATGACTTATTAATCTCTTTTGCAGTTCCATACCCTGTTCACTGGGGAGTTTCCTGGTCAAGATCGGCAAGGCACCCTATTGCCCGAACCTGGATAGCAGATTGTGGGGATCCTTATATGGGTGACGTACTTGATTCATTTAGAAAACCTTTCTATTTTAAATATCTAGAAAAGAGATTCTGCAATCGAGCCGATTATATTACAATACCTGTTGAAAGCGCAAGAGACGGGTATTATCCTGAATTTCATTCGAAAATAAGAGTTATCTCTCAGGGATTTAATTTTGAAATAAAAACAAAACCATATTTTAATAGCCAAAATCCTGTTCCTACATTTGCATATGCAGGTGGCTTTTTACCTGGTGCACGGGATCCCGGTCCATTATTGGAATATCTTGCTAATATAGACAAGCCGTTCCGGTTTATAATATATACCAATCAATCTGGGATAATTGATAAACATAAAAACGCACTGAAAAATAAAATTGAAATCAATGATTATATTCCAAGAGAGGAGCTTCTAAATGTATTGTCAAAAGTGGATTTTCTGATCAATTTCGATAATAATACTGCCAGAAATATTCCAAGCAAACTGATTGATTATGCTATTATAAACCGACCGGTTCTCAATATTACTAAAGGATTGTCCTCTGAGAAAATTTTAGCCTTTCTAAAGGGCGACTACAGCAAACGGATGATCTTACCAGATCCTGAACTTTATCATATAAAGAATGTTTCAAAACTTTTCCTTGATCTTTATAAGTGAATCGGACAAGAAGAAGGATTTTTGAGTTTTAGAATATGGGGAAAGCAGCTACATATAAAGACTATCTGTCGACAGAAAATAATATCAAGCTATACTTAATATTGTTCCTGATTTGGCCATTTCTGGCTTTTCTGCTTGCAATAAAAAATTATTACTCTAAAGAAGCAAAGAGAGTTGTTTATCTATATCTTATTTATTATGGACTTACTTTTGTTGTTGGGGAATTAGGAGGAGCAGGAAGCGATTCAGAACGTTATGCATTAGGTTTCAAACAACTTGCTAATTCAACTTCTATTAGGTTTAAAGACTTATTTATTGATTTATATGTTTCTGATGGAAGTGTTGATATTTTTGAGAAAATAATCCGTTACATCCTGTCACGTTTTACTAGTTACAGCGGAGTGTTGTTTGCTGCTTATGCTGCTATTTTCGGTTTTTTTTATTTGAAATCAATCAATTTACTGTATAATAGATATAAAGAAAGGCCTGAGGATAATACCTTGATTTTTTTGATTTTTTTTATCATGATTTTACCTATTAGTGCAATAAATGGATTTCGTATGTGGACAGCTGCTTGGATATTTTTTTATAGTGCATATCATGTAATCCTTTTTCGCAAAACTAAATACCTTCTCTTAGCCCTTAGCTCATCACTTGTTCATTTTAGTTTTTTTTCTGCAAACGCAATTCTTCTAATATATTATATTGCGGGAAACCGAAATATTGTGTATTTACCGCTGACAATATCTTCATTCATTCTTCCAGGAATTGCTCTGCCATTTTTTCGCTCGTTTTTTGGCTCAATAAGCGGTGGTATCCAAAGGCGTGCAAACATGTATTCAAGTGAATCCTCCATACTCGGAAGGCAAGAACTTTTCGATGATACTGCATGGTTTATGAAGATAAGTAATAATTTGCTGTTGTATTATCTATTTCTGACCATTTTATATATACAAATCAGAAGGAAAGACGTTATGCAAGAACCCTCTGAAAAAAATCTTTACAGCTTTATTCTCCTATTTTTAGCATTTGTCAATTTTGGAAAATCAATACCTTCATTTGGAGATCGGTTCCAAGTTCTCTTTTTTATATTTGCAACTGTTTATATTTTTATATATATAACCAAAATCCAAAGTAAAAGGCTTGATCTTATTACCCTGGCAGGTTTATTCCCAATGGCATTGTATTCTGCCATTTCTTTCAGACAGTTGTGCGATGGATTCAACGTTTTTGTTCTAACCCCTGGCTTTGGATTGCCTCTTCTTGTTCCAGGAATTTCCTTAGCAGACCTATTGTTTCAGTAAGAATTGTACGTTATGTTGAAAAATTCCATTAGATCCATACTGAAAAAAAACCTATCTAATATTCCTGGATGGCATACTAAAAGACATCTAGTTGTTATGGAATCAGATGATTGGGGAAGCATACGAATGCCTTCTACTGAGGTTTATAATAACTTATTAAAAAAAGGAATCAATTTTAATGCAGATGAAGGGTTCCGATATAATAAATACGACTCTTTGGCAACCTCTGAAGATCTATCTGCTCTTTTTGAGGTGCTTTCTTCTGTCAAAGATTCAACTGGCAGATCTGCTGTTATAACACCTTATGCTGTTGTTGCTAATCCTGATTTTGAAAAAATTCTTCATTCAGATTTTAATGAATACCATTATATTCCTATTAATGAAACAATGAAAGAATATCGTGGGTGTGAGAATTCATTTAAATTATGGAAAGAAGGCTTGCAAAACAGGCTTTTTATGCCTCAATTCCATGGGCGAGAACATCTTAATGTAAAAGTATGGATGAGAGCATTGAAATCAGGACATAGAAATACAAGGCTTGCATTTGAAAACAGAATGTGGGGTATATCTACTGCAGAAGATCCCGAAATCAGAATTGAGTTACAGGCCGCTTTTGACTTTATCGATCCAACAGATCTAGTTTATCACAAAGATATTATAATATCGGGACTTACGCTTTTTAATGAACTTTTCGGATATCGTCCAACATGTTTTGTCCCCTCAAATGGCCTTCTCAGTTCAAAGCTTGAGCCTATCTGTTCAAATGAAGGCATAAGATATCTCTCCACTTCAAAAATTCAAATGGAACCTGTTGGCAATAACAGGACGGTTAAAAGAATACATTGGCTTGGACGACAAAACAAAACCGGTCTAACTTATGTGACGCGTAATTGTTTCTTTGAACCAAGTCATGAAGGACATGACTGGATCAACAGTTGTCTTAATGATATATCAAATGCATTCAGGTGGAATAAACCTGTCATAATTAACTCACATAGAGTAAACTATATAGGAGCATTACATCCAAGTAATAGAGAAAACGGACTTAAACAATTGAAAACTTTGTTAAAGGAGATCACAAAGCATTGGAAAGATGTAGAATTTCTAGACTCATCAGAATTGGGAGATATATTTAAATACTAATCTGTCGTATATCTATATTTATGAATAATTATGTAGTAAAGACTATAAAGAACCTCACACTCAACTTAACAAAAATTCCAGGCTGGCATACAAATCGCCATATTATTGTAATTGAAAGCGATGATTGGGGAAGCATTAGAATGCCATCACAAGAAGTTTATACAAAATTCATTGATTATGGTTTTGATATTTCTAGTAGCAATTACAATCGATTGGATACAATTGAAAGTAATGATGATTTAACCAGGCTGTATGAGACCTTAAGCTCTTTTAAAGATTCTGCTGGTAATTCACCTGTAATTACTGCCAATATGGTAGTTGGTAACCCTGATTTTAAAAAGATTAAGGAATCTGACTTTCAGGAGTATTATTATGAGCCTGTTACCGAAACGCTTAAGCATTACCCTCATTGTGAAAATGTTGAAACACTATGGAAACAAGGAAACACTAACGGTATTTTTCACCCGCAGTTTCACGGACGTGAGCATGTAAATGTTGTAAGGTGGATGAATTCTCTTAGGAAAAGAACTCCTGAGATTATGTTTACCTTTGACCATGAGACGACGTTTTCGGGCGATGGAGACTATAATTTCATGGAAGTATTAGATTATAACACGCCTGATGACATGGTAAAAATGAAAGAAAGTATTGCCGAAGGGCTGGATCTTTTTGAAAAAATATTCGAATTCAGGTCAAAATCATTTATTCCACCTTGTTATGTCTGGAATAGCGATGTGGAAGAAACTCTTCGCACCAGTGGAGTTCGTTATATCCAGGGATTAGCAATACAATGGACTCCAACAGGTTCATTCAACAATTACAATAAAAAGTATCATTTTTTAGGTAGTAAAAATTCACTGGGTCAGTATTATCTGGTTAGAAATTGCTTTTTTGAACCTTCTTTAAGTAAAATATCCGATCCTGTTGATGACACTTTAAGACGTATAAAAATCGCATTCAGATGGAACAAGCCTGCCATTATATGTTCTCACCGATTAAATTATATGGGCACCCTTGAAAAGAAAAATCGTGATATAAATCTTAAATTGCTAAACGAACTGTTACGTCGAATTCTTAATACATGGCCCGATGTGGAGTTTTTGACTTCGGACAAGTTGGGAGATCTCATTGCCAAAAATCATGAGATAGGATAGATTGTTCTATGGTAGAAAGATCAGAGCAGAAATCCAAGACTTGAGAAATAAATGCATAATAATTATTAATGAATCAAAACCCTAAAATAAAAATAGTGATAACTGGGGATCTTTGTCCCCACAACAGGATTGAAAAGCTGACAATAAATTCTGAATATAAGGCCGTTTTTAACGATTTTATAGATGTATTCAAAGGGAATGATCTGAATGTTACTGACCTTGAATGTCCATTGACATCACTGGATAAAGGCAGGATTAAAACTGGTCCCCATCAGAAAGCAGATCCCAGGTGTATAGAATTGTTGAAATTTGCAAGTATCAAACTAGCTGCCCTGGCCAATAACCACATAATGGATTATGGTTCACAAGGTGCCAAAGATACTATCGAACTTTGTCATAAAAATAACATCGCGTCCATGGGTGTTGGTGAAAATGCTGTTGCTGCGCGGAGACCTTTTATTATAAGAATTAAGGAAAAAAAAGTAGCATTTATTAACGTTGCAGATCAGGAATTTCTTACCACAACCGATGGATTATTTCAAGCTAATCCAATGGATCCGGTTAATGTACATAATGACATTGTAAAAGTCAAACACGAATGTGATTATGTAATTATAATCGTTCATGCAGGCAATGAATTCTATCACCTGCCCTCCCTCAGAACTAAAATCCTGTATCGGTTCCTTATTGATGCCGGCGCAGACGCCGTCATTTCAAATCACACCCATTGCTTCAGCGGATATGAAGTTTATAAGGAAAAACCAATTTTTTACGGACTAGGAAACTTTATCTATGATTCACCAGGAAAGATTAACTCCGATTGGAACAAGGGATATGTCGTAAAATTATTCTTAGGTGAATGTATCGATTTTGAAATTATTCCGTTGAAACAAGGGAATGAACTCCCGGGGGTATTCCATCTGAACGTGAAAGAAGATTTGGAGTTCAGGCAGATTCTTGACGAAAGAAATAAAATTATAGCTGATGATGCAAAACTTGAACAAGCGTTTTTACAATATGTTAGTACTGTAACTCAAATGTACGATACCTTTATTGAACCTTATTTCAGCAGTGTTTATAATGGATTGAGACTAAGAGGTTTTCTGCCAAATCTCTTAAATAGAAGAAAAAGGCTTTTACTTCTAAATCTGATAAGATCCGAATCCCATCGGGAAGTATTACTCAGGATGCTTAAGAAATATGAATAGAATTAATTTGCTATGTGTGGAATAACCGGTTATATCAATGTTGACGGCAAGCCTATACAGGACACCAATAATATCCTTAATATGCTTCGCGTACAAAAGCATCGTGGGCCTGATGATTCTGGCATCAGAGCCTTCAGTTTGAAGGCAGGGGAATCTGTTGAATTGGAAATGAAAAGTCCTGTCCCGGTTGACAAAATGTTCAATGCGGTATTAGGTTTTAATCGACTAAGTATTCTGGATCTTTCTGTAAATGGCCATCAGCCGATGGCAAGTCAGGATCAGAAAGTTTTCCTGACCCTTAACGGAGAAATCTACAATGCATTTGATTATCAAACTGAATTGATTCAGTGGGGATATAGTTTTAAAAGTACCTCTGATACAGAAGTTGTGCTGGCGTTATACCTGAAATATGGTATTGAAGGATTGCTGGAAAGGCTGAATGGAATGTTTGCGATAGTTATTATTGATCTCCATAAAAATGAAATTTTCATTATACGAGATAGGTTTGGAATAAAGCCTATGTATTATATTTCAACAGAGGAGACATTCGCATTTTCTTCAGAGTTAAAGAGCTTCAAATATATCAATAATTTCACTTTCAGATTCGCTAACGAGCAGCTAGATGAATACCTCCTCTTCCGCAATAATCTGCAAGGAACATTATTCAGAGACATTCAATCGCTTGATCCCGGGCATTATCTTTCATATACGCACAACTATGGCATTGTTATAAAGCGCTATTTTGATTTTAATAATTATAAGCGATCCGTTAATATTACCGATAATATTGGCGCTTATATTGAGAAGCTTGAGGGATGGTTAGGCAAAAGTGTCAAAAGTCAGCTAATGAGTGATGTGAAGCTTGGATGCCAACTTTCCGGAGGAATTGACTCTTCTATTGTGACATGGCTTGCAAACAGGAACTGCGAAAAAGGTAACTTTGAAACTGTTTCGATCATTTTCGATAATCAAAATTTCAGTGAAGAGAAATATATTAATTGGGTTTCTGAGAATCTTTCGATCTCCTCTCATAAGTTTCTTCTGGATTCAGATTATTATTTAAGTAATATTGAAAAAGTCACCTGGCATCTTGAAGCACCTATTAATCATCCAAATACAGTTGGTATCTATAAGCTTTCTCAACAGGCAAAAGAGTATGTAACAGTCCTGTTAAGTGGCGAAGGAGCCGATGAGGTTTTTGGTGGTTACAGTAGGTTTTATGATATCGGCTACCCTTTTCAGATAAAACGACTGCTTCATGAAATAAAGAAAGACACAAAACAACCACAGAATCTGATTAAATACTTTAATCATGATTACAGAGCAGTAATGGCAACTTCTTATATGGTACCTTCCTTAGCTAATAAATTAAAAGAAGAATTTAATTTTGATAAAGCCATTTATAATCGCAGATCGATATATCATAATCTATCCGGCTCATTGTTTGACCGTCAGGTAAAATACGAAATAAAATCTTATCTGCCAGATTTATTGATTCGACAGGATAAAATGTCGATGGCACATTCTATTGAAAACAGAGTACCCTTTTTGGACAATAATGTTGTTGAAAGCTCATTCACAATACCAGAGAAATACTTGCTTTTAAGAAAAAGTCCGGAGGGTTACAATACGGAGAAATATCTTCTTAAAAAGATGGCCTCAGGCAAATTTGGTAATGATTTTGCTTTTCGTGAAAAAATGGGATTCGGTATCCCTTTAAGAGAGTACTTTCTGAATAAAAAATTTAAGGAGTATTTGAATGACAAAATATTACCAGGCATTATAGCAAGAAACATGTTTAATAAAAAGCTGGTTTCAGATTGGTTTTCGGATATTAGAAAACTGAATTACCTGGAGCTTGAAGCACTATGGGTTGTAGTTTCTTTTGAGATTTGGTCATCAGTATATTTAGATAACAAATATGAAGATAGGAATACACAATACAAAGAATTCATTTAGCGAGCGCTGGATTGAATATTGTAGAACAGCAGGTATCAATTACAAGCTAGTTGATTGTTACTGCAATGATATAGTGGATCAGTTGTCTGATTGTGATGCCTTGATGTGGCATTTTTTTCAGAATAGTCCTAAAGAGAACCTTTTTGCCAAACAATTGATGTTCTCTTTGGAAACTGCAGGGAAAAAGGTTTTTCCAAATTATGCTACGGCGTGGCATTTTGATGATAAGTTAGGCCAGAAATATTTACTTGAAGCAATTGGTGCTCCACTGACCCCTACATGGGTGTTTTATGATAAGTACAAAGCTATCGAATGGGCAAATCAGGTTGATTTTCCTAAAGTATTCAAACTGCGTGGTGGTGCCGGCTCACAAAATGTGAGCCTGGTTCGTTCAAAAAAGCAAGCTAAAAGGTTGATAAATAAAGCTTTTGGAAGAGGATTTTCTTCTTATAATGCTATTGGTAGCATGAAGGAACGTTGGCGTAAATATAGATTAGGAAAAACAAAATTTGTAGATTTAATTAAGGGAGTGATACGTTTTTTTGTACCCCCACCATATGCAGCCAATAGAGGACGTGAGAAAAACTATATATATTTTCAGGAATACATCCCGGGAAATGCTTTTGATATAAGAATAATAGTAATCGGAAATAAAGCATTTGCGATAAAAAGAATGGTTCGCAGGAACGACTTCAGAGCATCTGGAAGCGGAATGGTTTTATATGAAAAAGAACATTTTAGCGATGAGACTGTTCGTCTTTCTTTTCAAATGGCTGGAAGACTACAATCACAATGTGCAGCATTTGATTTTATTTATTCTGATACAAAGATATATGTTGTTGAAGTTAGCTATGGCTTCATCAAGGAGGTTTATGATCCTTGCGCAGGATACTGGGATAAAGATTTGGCTTGGCATGAGGGGAAGTTTAGTCCATATGAATGGATGGTGGATGATCTTATACAGAGTATTAAGGAACACAATGATAGAGGCAAGATTAATGATAACGTCCTTAAATAGACCTATTTGAGATTTGAACCTCAAAAAAATAATTTGATGAGAAAAGCCAAATTATGCTTGGTAATACCGGCATTACAGGTGGGAGGCATGGAGCGGGTTATGTCTGAGCTGGCAGAATACTTTTGCCAAAGAGATGGACTTGAAGTTCATTTGGTAATGTATGGTAGAAGTACTGAAGTCTTTTATTCAATTCCAGATAGCCTGAGAATTCACAAGCCTAGAACAGTTTTTAATAACAGATTCAGGATGTTTTATACATTAGGCAGACTGATCTTTTTGAGACAAATGGTAAAAAAAATAAATCCGGATTCTATTTTAAGTTTTGGTGAGTTCTGGAATAGTTTCGTGTTGCTTGCACTTATTGGATTGCCTTATCAGGTTTATATTTCGGATAGATGCAGCCCTGCAAAGCAATTTGGTACGAGTCATAGACTTCTCAGAAAATGGCTTTATCCAAGAACAAAAGGAGTGATTGCACAGACTAATAAAGCGAAGAAATTGTATTCCGCTCAATTCAAGCATAATAATATTTGCGTTATAGGTAATCCAATAAGAATGATTCAACCTGACAATGCATTAAAAAGAGAGAATATTGTGTTAACTGTCGGTCGTTTAATTGAATCAAAACATCATGATAGACTTATAGAGACTTTTGCAAAAATTTCTCAACCTGAATGGAAATTGATTATAGTGGGCGATGATGCTTTAAAGCAAAAAAATATGGCAAAACTGAAGCAATTGATACATAATCTTGATATGGATGATAGGATTATACTTGTCGGCAGTCAAGCAAATGTTGATTATTATTATTTGAAAAGCAAGATTTTTGCCTTTACTTCTTCCTCTGAAGGATTTCCGAATGTAATTGGAGAGGCAATGTCAGCTGGTTTGCCAGTTGTTAGTTTTGATTGTATTGCTGGCCCCTCTGAAATGGTAATAGACAATAAGAATGGATTTCTAATAACTTTATTCGACTTTGAAAACTTTACGAATAAATTACATCTTTTAATGCAAAACGATGCTTTAAGACAACAATTTGGAAATGCTGCAAAGGAAACGATTAAAGAATATAATGTAGAAGCAATAGGGAATAAATTCTATTCATTTTTAATAAATTCAGACTGATGAATAAAATTGGTTGCCTCATAACTACTAATTATTTTTTAGATGAGACTAATTATTAATGCTTCCGGAACCAGGGCAACAGGTGTAACTCAAGTGACAGTATCTTTTATTCGCGAATGTATAAAGCACCCTGAAAACCAATATTTTGTATTTATCAGCAAAACAGTTGAATCTCAATTGAATCAATCAGAGTTTACCAAAAATTTTTCTTTTTATGTTTTTGATTATAAACCTTTTTTCAACTTAAAAGGAATTAAAACATGGCGTAAATTAATTCGACTTGAGAAAGATATTCGTCCAGATTGTGTTTTTACCGTTTTTGGACCAAGTGTATGGCAACCAAATGCTCCTCATCTTATGGGTTATGCTTATCCTTATTATATCTATCCAGAATCACCTTTTTTTAAAATAATTTCGAATAAAAAGAGATTTATATTCGCCTTGCATAAAATCTTCCACAAATTTTACTTAGAACGTAACGGGAAATTTTATGTATGCGAAACAGAAGATGTTACCTCACGATTACCTAATTATTTAAAGTGCAATCCCATGAATTTGTACACGGTTACCAATTCATGTAATGATTACTTCAATGATTTCATACCACGTACAGTTAATATATTACCAAAAAAAAAATATAATGAATTCAGATTTATTACCTTAAGCTCTTTTATGACACATAAAAATCTGACTATTCTAAATGAAATAATCCCGATTTTAAGAAAACGACTCAGTTCTGTGGATATTCGTTTCATTTTAACTGTGGATCCTAAATTATTGAATGAAAGATTAAATCCAGATATCCTTAGTCAGATTCATAATCTTGGTAGGATTCCCATATCAGATTGCCCACAAGTATATTATGAAAGCGACGCCATGTTTCTTCCTTCTTTAATGGAGTGTTTTTCTGCCAGTTATGCCGAAGCCATGAAGATGAGAAAACCTATTGCAACATCGAATCTACCCTTCGCTACCGTGGTTTGTGGAAATTCTGCTATTTATTTTGATCCTATGAATCCTGAAGACATTGCTCAAGAATTAATCAGACTTATAACCGAACCAGATTTGCAAAAAAAACTTGTAGAAAATGGGATCAAACGTTTAGAAACTTTTGATACGGCAACATCCAGAGCACAAAAATATCTTGATATATGCAGAACAATAGCATAGAAATAAAGAAAAGTCGTTATGTCCCTGGGAGATTAGAAATGTATGGTTTCTGGGGATATTTGCAATTGATCTATCTCACAATCGTAACAAAGTTAATTGTATCTGATGCACGACTATTCAGATTGCCGGTTGAAATACGAGGGAAAAGGCATATAGATTTCGGAAAAAATCTTTCTTTGGGTAAAGGATGTAAAATAGAAGCTTATCCCTATGTTAACCAAGGTATTATTATAACATTTGGAAAAAACGTAGGAATAAATGATTATTCGCATATTACTGGAGTAAATAGAATTACCATTGGTGATAATGTGCTTATGGCAGGCAAGATCTATATTTCTGATTCCAACCATGGTTCTTATTCAGGAGATGAAAATGATAGCGACCCTGAATCAATTATTCGGTTTCGCCCTGTATCAGGCAAACCGATAACTATTGAAGAAAATGTTTGGCTTGGCGAGTTTGTTTCTGTTCTTTCAGGAGTAACTATTGGAAAATGTTCCATAATAGGTGCTCACTCTGTAGTTACCAAAGATATTCCACCTTATACAATTGCCATTGGAATTCCAGCTATGCCAATAAAAAGATTTGATTTTGAAACAAAAAAGTGGATAAAATTATAGAATATCTATGAAAAAGAAGATACTTATTACCGGCGGTGCCGGTTTTATTGGTTCCAATCTTGCATTAAGATTAGTAGAACTGGGCTATAATGTAACAGTAATTGATAATCTTTCTCAACAGATACATGGTGAAAATCCTGATAAAACTTCTCCATTATATATTTCAATAAAAGATAAAGTAAGGTTTATACATGGCAGTGTGACTTCCAGAAAAGACCTTGAGACGGCCATCGCAGATCAGCACATTATCGTTCATTTTGCAGCTGAGACAGGAACGGGTCAGTCGATGTATGAAATAGAAAAATATAATCAAATAAATATAGGTGGAACTGCTCTTTTGCTTGATATATTAACCAACAAACCAAATAAGGTAGAAAAAGTGATTGTTGCATCTTCGCGTGCAATATATGGCGAAGGTAAATATCTAAGTAAAGAAATGGGGGTAGTTTACCCCGATCATAGGCCAGAAGAAAGTCTGATGAAAGGCGATTTTGAAGTAAAATATCCCGGATGTGATTCACTTTTGACTTTAATGCCTACAGATGAAGAATCCAAAATTCATCCCTCCTCTGTATATGGGATCACTAAACAAGTTCAGGAACAATTAGTTATTACCATTACAAAATCAATTGGCATTGCAGGTGTTGCTTTCAGATATCAAAACGTCTATGGTCCTGGACAATCACTATCAAATCCCTATACTGGAATACTTTCCATTTTTTCTACCCGTATTAAAAATAATTCGAACATTATTATTTTTGAAGACGGGAAAGAATCAAGAGATTTTGTCTTTATTGACGATGTAATTGATGCGACAATTTTGGGAATTGAAAAAGATGAGGCCGATGGACAAGTATTTAATGTTGGAACTGGCATTTCTGTTGATGTTATGACAGTAGCAAACGAGCTTATTAATGGATTCGGAATAAAAGTTCCTGTAAATATATCAGGTAATTATCGTCTTGGTGATATAAGACACAATCGTGCTGATATCAGTAAAATCACAAAATTACTTGGATACAGACCTCATGTAAATTTTAATAACGGAATATCAAAATTCATTGACTGGGTTAATCATCAAGAAACTAAAGAGGATAATTATTTAAGGTCGATAGAAGAGTTAAAAAGAAGGAATCTTTTCAAATAATGTTAAGTACAAAACATGATAAATTTGCAAAATAAAAAGGTACTTCTGTTTATTCCCAGAGGTAAAGGTATATATGGCACTGGAGTTTCAAATGAACTGGAAAGCCGAGGAGCTACTGTTACTGTTTACGATGAAAGACCTTCCACTTCAACCCTTTCAAAAATAGCCATACGAATAGCCAAAAACCTTTTTAAACTATATCTTTATAGGTATTTCAGGAAAATAGTCAATCAAAATAAGAATATAGATTTTGATTATGTATTTATTGTCCGTGGAGAAGGACTTACTCCTGAAATTGTTCAAATGCTTCGAAAATCATATGGTAATGCTGTTTTTATTTTATACCTATGGGATTCATTAATTAGCAATAACATATCGAGTGTTTTCCCTTATTTTGACAAGATATTTTCCTTTGATAAGGAAGATGTTTCTAGACATTCTGAATTAAGTTTTCGTCCTTTATTCTTTCTCCCAAATTATAGCAGTATTGCGGACATTCAACAAAGAGATATCGATTTTATATTCATTGGGAAGGTTCATAGTGATCGATTCTCAATCATTAAAGATCTACATTCTTTTTTTTCCAGTACAAATCTTAAAACGTTTTATTACTTTTATTTTCCTAGTAAACTTTTGTTTTTGAAGAAAAAAATAACTGATCCTGCTTTTAAAAATAGTAAGATAAGTGATTTCAAATATAAGATGATTACAGCGGAACAGGTTTCATACTATATGTCTCATTCAAAAGCCTCATTAGATATTGAAGCGCCTGGGCAGACAGGGCTTACGATGCGAACGATTGAAGTTCTTGGTGCAAAACGCAAGTTAATAACAACGAATAAAACAATAGCATCCTATGATTTTTTCGATAAGAGAAATATTATGATTATTGATAGAATTAATCCAAAAATAGATCTAGACTTTATTCAATCGTCCTATGTTGAAATTCCTAATGAAATCTATGACCGATATTCACTGAAAGGTTGGATAGAAGAGATATTTGCATGATGATCTTCTATCATAATATAACGGTAAAAACTAGAATTATGTATTTATTTATAAAGCGATTTCTGGATATCATTTTATCAATAGTTTTATTAATGCTTCTTTCTCCTTTATTGATATTGGTTATGCTCTTGATTTTTTTCAAAATGGGTAGTCCAGTATTTTTTAAACAGAAAAGAATTGGCAAAGAAAATAAACCTTTTGCCATAATTAAATTTCGAACAATGATAAATAATTCGTCTATGAATTTATCCGATAAGCAGCGGTTGACAAAATTAGGAGCACTTCTGAGAAAAATGAGTATTGACGAACTTCCTCAATTAATTAATATAGTTAAAGGAGATATGAGCTTTATAGGTCCTCGTCCTCTGTTAGAAGAATATCTTCTGTACTATAATAATAGGGAAATTAAACGCCATCAAGTAAGACCTGGAATGACAAGCCTTGCAAGTATAAAAGGAAGAAGCTATATAACCTGGGAAGATCAATTTGAAATGGATGTTAATTATGTTGAGAATTTATCATTTTGTTTGGATTTTAAGATATTTTGTAAAACGATTCCTAAAGTTCTTGGATCAGTGGATATGATGGTCACAGGTAGAATTGACAAGGATAGTTTTAATATACATCGTCAAAAGCAGATAGCTTCCGAACAAAAGAAAATTGACAAATAAGATCGAATGGTTTCATGAATATTTTTATAGAATGGTTGAACTACCCAATATCCAAAACCCCTTTGACAAAAAGCTGAATACAACTCGATTAGAATTACGGAGAATCAGAGAATCTGATGACAGGGATATGTTTGAATATACAAGTAATCCCTCTATTTCAAAGTTTCTTAGTTGGAGTCCTCATACAGAAGTTGCTCAGACACAAAGATATATTTCTTCTTTATTAGAAGAATACAGTTCTATTCACTCGTATGCATGGGCATTAGAGCTTAAGGAATTGAACAAGTTTATAGGAATTGTGAGGATTTTTGACGTATGTTTTGGCAACAAAAGAGGTGAGTTATCCTATATTCTTAATCCATCCTTTCAGGGTAAAGGATTAATCACAGAAGCAATTAAATCTGTGCTTGAGTTTTGCTTTAAAGAGATTGGGCTAAACAGAATTCAGGCAAAATGTACTTCAGATAATTATGCCTCTGAAAAGGTAATTCGAAATGTAGGAATGAGTTTCGAAGGAACACTTAAGGAATTTTGGATTAATAAAGGAATACGTACCGATGCAAAATCTTATGCACTGACATATAGCGATTATATTAGTAGTGCTGAAAAATAAAAAACACTTTATTCATAATGGAGACATCTAAAATCATTTCAATTCATCAACCTAACTATATCCCTTGGATAGGTTATTTCTACAAAATAGCTAAAGCTGATGTATTTGTTTTTCATGATGATGTACAATTTTCTAAAAAGGGTATGCACAATTACCACTATATTAGAACTTCAGATGGCCCATTTAGATTAAAAATTCCAGTGGAAGAAAAACATGGTTATAAGATAAATGAAGTACGCACAAGAGATGAACTGGATTGGAAAGCAAAACATCTTAAAATACTTGAAACCAATTACCGGCAGGCTAAGTTCTTTGATGAAATTTATTCGGATTTTTCAATGCTTCTGCAAAAAGATTATCCGACATTAGCCATATTGAATAGTTCTATCATAGCTTTTTTTTGCAAAAAGTTCAATATTAACACACTATTGATTAATGCATCTGATTTGAATTTATATACTACTAGAGAAGAAAAGGTGATTGATATTGTAAAAGCATTGAACGGAAGTGTTTATTATTCAGGAACAGGAGCAATGGTTTATCAAAAAGAAGAAAACTTCAGCGCTAAAGGAATTGTCTTGAAATATTCTGATTATAAACCATTTGAATATCCTCAACTTTGGAGTCCGTTTGATACAAACGTTACGATCCTTGATTTTCTTATGAATTGTGGATATCGTTGGGATATAGTGTTAGACCATCAGACATCATAATTACATTTAATTATTCCTTTATTTACCTGTTTTTAAATGGAAAAAAATATACTTATCATTGCCCCTCACCCTGATGATGAAATTCTGGGTTGTGGAGGAATTATCAGACGATTCTATGAAGAAAATGATAATGTTTATATATTGATAATTACCCGCGGAACAACACGTCTCTTTTCGGATGAAAGAATTGCAAAAGTAAGGGAACAAGCTATTCAAGCACATATGTTACTAGGAGTAAAAGAGACATTCTTTTTTGATTTTCCCGCACCTGAACTTGATACAGTCGCCCTGGCAAAAATCTCTGAGTCTATTGCTGAAATATTAAGAAGAATCAAAGTGAATATTTTATTCATCCCTCATCGTGGAGATATTCATATTGACCATTTTACTGTTTTTAGTGCTGCATTGGTTTCAGCAAGACCAGTTGATAATTATACAGTAAAAGAGATATATTCATACGAAACTCTTTCAGAGACTGAATGGTCAGCGCCTTTTCCTTCTGATACTTTCATTCCTAATCATTTCGTTAATATTGAGCAATACCTTCCATATAAACTTGATGCAATGGCCTGCTATTCTGGGCAACTTAAGAAATTTCCTAATCCTCGTTCAATTGAAGCTTTGGAAGCTCTTGCGAAGTTCAGGGGATCTACGGTTGGCTTTAAATTGGCTGAAGCCTTTATGACGATTCGCACTATTGTAAAATAAATCTTGAATGAAAGACATTGCCATATACGGTGCGGGAGGTTTTGGGCGGGAAATCGCATGCCTGATTAATCATATAAATCAGTTTGAACCTACATGGAACTTAATTGGTTATTTTGATGATGGAGTACCTGAAGATTCCTCAAATAAATACGGTAAGGTTTTGGGTAACATCCATAAGTTGAACACCTATCATCAACCTTTAAGTTTAGTGATTGCCATAGCCACCCCGGAACATATAATGAACATCGTCAATAAAATTGCGAATCCTTACATTGATTATCCCAATCTTATTGCTCCCAATG
>CAYMTR010000045.1:0-25449 GCA_964393405.1 uncultured Prolixibacteraceae bacterium | reverse complement strand
TTATATGGCGATAAAGCTAAAAATGGTGTTGTGAAAATTACAACTAAAAAAGCTGCCTCACAAGGTTCTGAAATTACTGGCAAAAAGGGTACATCACAAGGCCCGGATGAAGAAATATTTGTGATAGTAGAAGACATGCCTGAATTTCCGGGTGGTGAACCTGCAGTGCGTAAATGGATTGCCAACAATATCAAATATCCGGCAATTGCTGCTGAAAACGGTATTAAAGGTAAAGTATATGTACAATTCGTAGTTAACCGTGAGGGTGGAATCAGTAATGCCCGTATTGCCAGAGGTGTTGACCCTTCTCTGGATAAGGAAGCTCTTCGCCTTGTAAATAATTTTCCTAAATGGAAACCCGGAATGCAAAGAGGGAAAGCCGTTGATGTATCATATACTATTGAAATTGAATTCTAATCGAATTCTAATCGAATAAAGAATCGTAATCGATACTTGGCTTTATTTGTCTGAATATTGATAAACCCACCATTTCATGATTCCAAAATGGTGGGTTTATTTTTGCCTTATTATCTATGATAAAGACCATAGCAATCTTCGATGAAGCCCCATCCGTAATTTGGCATTGTAGCTTCTGTCCCTAAAATGATAATAACATCATGCTTAGCTATTTCTTCTTTCAGGTCAATCTGATCTGTATCTAATGGTTTTTGATAGCTGTCGGGATAAATTTGTTTGTTATAGAACCAGAAATGACTATTTGAGAATGCATTTGAAATTCCAAAGTTGAACATTCCCCAGTAATAGCTGTCGGATATTACTAGCACAGAAGGTTTTATATTCGTAGAATCTGTTTTCCATTCTATTTCAGGATAAGCCATTTTATATCCGTTAAGCCTGAACAGTAGGTTCATTCCATCACCAATGTCATAATCTTCGTTAATTGCATGATGCTTTTTTACCTTACTCCAATTAAGTTCGGGCATATCAATATCCCTTGTGTCTTCTATGTAGTGAATAATGGAATCTGCCACAAGGCACATACCATACCAGCTCCAATGAATTCCGTGCTTAGGATAAAGCGGATACTCTGATTTCTCTTTGTTTTCAATGAAATATCTATTGAAGTCAATATATTTCAAGCCATAATCTTCTGCCAGTTTTACATGCCATTCCATGTTTGTAGGACCTTTTTCCGACTTTAAATTTTCAGGTATGAATTCAGGAAAGAAAGATCCTTTTCCTGCTGCAAAAATTGTTATAATGTCTTTATTTAATTTTGATAGGGTGTCACTCAGGTATTTAATTTTCTTCATACGGCTTTCAATACTGTCTTTCCCAATAGAATCCCTTCCGTAGTATGCTTTGATATAGTTTTCTTCATAGAGGTAATTTTCCTTGCCAATTATTACCCCATTCGCTTTAGCCTGTTTGAACATACTAAATGCGATTTGATTGTTGATCCTTATGAACAGACTTCTATATCCAAATTTGCTATTTAGATATTCCTCTTTTTTTAATTGATAATCTCCCGAGAACCAGTCTTTCAGATTGAATTTAGCATTTTCAGGTTCGACAATGGCTCCTTTTAATGGTTTGAGCTTGAAAATACCTGTTTTGCTTTGTATTAGAGGAGATATCAGGAGCAGCATGATTATCAAAAAGATAATAAATCTGATATTCTTAAACGAGCTTAAGATTTTCAATATTCTTTCTTTCGATATTTTATATTTATCACCTACCATATACCTGTTTTTAGAATCTGAAATAAATGAATGGGTTGAAACCGAAAGAGGTTATTGAGCTGATCGATAGTAAGAGTAAAACAATAACAATCAGCGCAATCAGCACATGTCTTTTGCTGGTGTAAAGGTTAAAATAAACATTGTCCTGAATTTCTTGTCCCTTTTTGGTATATGCAAAAAAGGCAAAGAAAACAGCAATGGCAAGAAAGCAATAAAATTCGACGCCCAACTTTGGCATTCCTGAAAATTCAAAAGCAAACATTCTTTGAATATACTCAAAGGCTTCGCTTACTTTTTCTACTCTAAAGAAAACCCAGCCAATGACTACTATAGTGAACGTTAGTACTGTGGCAGGCAGTTTACCAATTTTTCCAAGCACCTTTGATAAGAAGCTTCTTTCCAGGACAAGAAAAATTCCATGATAAGCGCCCCAGATTACAAAGCTCCATGATGCACCGTGCCATAGTCCTGAGGCAAGAAATACGAGCCATAGGTTAAAATACAGCCTGTATTTTGAGACCCGGTTTCCACCTAAGGGGATGTAAAGATAATTCCTCATCCAGGCTCCAAGTGATATATGCCACCTTCTCCAGAACTCTGTTATGCTTTGGGAAATATATGGATTGCTGAAATTCTCCGGGAACTTGAATCCAATCATCTTTGCAATTCCAATTGCCATATCGGAGTAGCCCGAGAAATCGAAATAAATCTGGAAAGTATATGCAATGATACCTATCCATGCAGTACCTGAATCAATTGAAGAAAAATCGAGTGCGAATATCTGGTCGGCTTGTAGGCCCATGTGGTTAGCAATAAGCACTTTCTTCGCAAGACCGATTACAAACCTGTAGAACCCGGTCAGGCGGTTTTCGTAATTGTCATTTTTAGATCTGTCAGTTATCTGGTCAGCAAGATCGTGGTAACGAATTATTGGTCCGGCAATTAATTTTGGGAATAATATAATATATAACTGGTAATCCCAGAAATTGTGAAGAGGTTTATGCACACGCCGGTAAACATCAACAACATAAGTAATAGTTTCAAATGTATAGAAAGAAATACCAATGGGCAAAACAAGCTTCGTCCATTGAATTTCGTTGCCTCCAAATACTGAAAGCAAGGCATTTACATTTTCAACAAAGAAGTTGGAATATTTAAAGTAAAATAGCAATCCCAGATTTATTGAAACAGAGAGGGTAAGCATTAATTTTCTGTGCAGCTCTTTCTTTGTGCTTGACATCAGTTTGACAAGATGGAAGTCAATAAACGTTGTTCCGAGAATAACAAATATAAACCTTGGTGCCCCCCAGCTGTAAAACAAGATGCTGAAAAGAAGGATTACAATGTTTTTTAATTTCTTATCAACTAAATAATAGGTGATTAAAAAAGCCGGCAAAAAATATAACAGAAAAACAATGCTGCTAAAAACCATGATTTTTAAATTACGGATGGCTAAACTAAAAAAATATTTCAGCTTTTTAATTGTTTTTTAAGTAAAAACTAAACATCCCTTTTTATTACCTTTGTTTTTATTAATTAATAACTTGATATGAAAACGAAATTAAAAGCAGGCGAAGAAATTGTTCTTGAACTTCACCCACACTGGTTTACAATGGTACTGCCAATAATTATTACTGCAGTAGGTGTTATTGGTGGTATTCTGTTGGCATCTGTAAGTCCTTTTTTTATAATACTTCCGGTAATCGTTCTTTTGTATTTCTTATTTAAAATACTTCAGAGGAGTAATAATATTTGGGTTGTTACAAATCTGAGGGTTATAGATGAAGAGGGAGTTCTTTCCAACAATTCAAAAGAAAGTCCTCTTGATAAAATTAACAATATCACTTATAATCAGACATTCTGGGGGAAAATATTTGGATATGGCAATGTTCAGATTCAAACTGCTGCTGAAATAGGTTCTACCAATTATTCAATGGTTTCAAGTCCCAAAAGGCTTAAAGATACCATCACACAAATGCAGGAAGAGTACAAGGATTTCCAGATTAAGAGACAGGCTTCAGAGATGGCAAACGCAATGATGAATTCTAAGCAGAATCAAATCGATATACCATCTGAGCTTGAAAGGCTATTTGATTTGATGCAGAAAGGGGCAATAACTGAGGAAGAATTCAATACAAGGAAACAAAAGTTACTTGATTTGTAAGACTCAGTTAGCCAAAAAACTGATAAAAAGTTATAAATACGAGCATAAACAATAATAGGGCTGTAAAAGCAGCTTCTTTATGTTCGCCTATTTTTGCATGAAATAATGGTGCTCCAACCATGATAACAATTAGAATCAATGCTGAAATTACAGTCAGAACTCTGTATTGCTGAAGGAAAGTAGGAAGAACGAGCAACACAGAAGCAACTATTTCTACATAAGAAACAATACGGATATATCTTGTTGATGCAAAAAGTCCATCTTCAGGATCATCGCGTTTGAGCTTTAATGATTTATGTATTTTAAGTATAGCAGCAATAATAAACAAACTTGCTACTAAAATTTCTAAAATCAGTATAACTATTCTCATGTGTGGGATATTATTTCTAAACCAATTTTTTGTATAAAACGTATGAAATTTAAATATAGTTTACGTTAAAGTCAATATTTTCCAACTTTTTAATAATTATTCTCCTCATTATTCTTTTGAGAAATCAATAAATAGATATTTTATTCCAAATAAGTATACCCATACAAGCCTGACCTGTAATTAGATAGAAATTCTTTTCCTTCCTGGGCTGATATCTTTCCTTGTTTTACGGAACTTGTTACCCACGTTTCAACAGTCCTGACAAGTTTTTTGGGACTATATTGAACATAGTCGAGTACTTCTGCTACAGTTTCTCCATCAATAATTTGGTCGATATGATATGATTTCTCAGAAACAGAAATATGAACTGCATTTGTATCTCCAAAGAGATTGTGGAGGTCGCCAAGTATCTCTTGATAAGCGCCCACAAGGAATACTCCAATATAGTATGGTTCAGTGCTTTTCAACCTGTGTAAAGGCAGGTAATATGAGATATTTGATGTAGCAATGAAATTATCTATTTTGCCATCTGAATCGCATGTGATATCTTGTAATGTAGCATTTCTTGTTGGCTTCTCGTCAAGCCTGTGAATAGGCATGATTGGAAAAATCTGGTCGATAGCCCATGAATCAGGCAGTGATTGGAACAAAGAGAAATTACAGAAGTATTTTTCAGCAAGCATCTTAGGTAGCTGCTTCAACTCAAAAGGAATATGCTTTGTTTCAGCAGCGAGGTCATAGATATCGCGGGCAATGCTCCAAAACAACCTTTCAATAACCGCTCTTGTTTTTAAATCAACAAGATTAAGGCTGAACCGGTCAAGAGTCTCTTCTCTTATTTGCTGGGCATCGTGCCAGCTTTCAAGCATTCCTGATTGATTAAGGTTCTGATATATTTTGTGCATTTCCCTAACCAGCTCATGGTCGTCATCATTTACAGTGCTTAGTTCTCCATCCCATTCGGGTAGGGTGGCCGTTTCAAGTACCTCAAAGACTAAAACCGAATGATGAGCAGTCAGCGACCTCCCTGATTCAGTAATTATGTTTGGGTGGGGTATATTATTCTTGTCGCTCACATCAACAAAAGTACTGACTGAGTCATTAACATACTCCTGGACAGTATAATTGGTGCTGCTTTCGCTGTTTGATGATTTCGTGCCATCGTAATCTACACCCAGTCCTCCACCTATATCAACAAATTCAATATTGAAACCCAGTTTGAAAAGCTCTACGTAATATTGAGACGCTTCCCTGAGGGCATTTTTTATTCTTCTGATCTTAGTAATCTGGCTTCCAATATGGAAGTGTATAAATTTAAAGCAATCTTCAAGTTTGTTTTTTTCAAGGAAGTCGACAGCTTCCAAAAGTTCGCTTGAAGAAAGACCGAATTTGCTAACATCACCGCCTGAGCTTTCCCATTTGCCGGACCCTGAGCTTGCAAGTTTTATCCTTATACCTATGTTAGGTTTAATTTTCAGCCTCTTACTGATAGAAGTGATTAGCTTAAGTTCATTTAATTTTTCGACAACGATAAATATTCGTTTCCCCATTTTTTGGGCAAGAAGGGCCAACTCAATATAGTCCTCATCCTTATAGCCGTTGCAGACTATCAATGATTCAGGATCAGTATTAATGGCAATAATAGCATGCAGTTCAGGTTTAGAACCAGCTTCCAGTCCTATATTGTATTTTTTGCCGTGGCTTACAATTTCTTCAACCACAGGACGCATCTGATTAACTTTTATTGGATAAATTATGTGGTTCTGGCCTTTGTATCCATATTCTTTAGCAGCAGAATTGAAACAAGAGGAGATTATATCAATCTGATTATCCAGAATATCAGGAAACCTAATTAGCATAGGTGTTGTAACATCTCTTAACGATAACTCATCAATAAGTTCTTTTAAATCGACAGAAGCACAATTCTTTTTGGGGGTAACAATAACATCACCATTTTCATTTATTGAAAAGTAATTAACTCCCCAACCGTTGATATTATACAACTCAGCTGAGTCTTCAATAC
This sequence comes from uncultured Prolixibacteraceae bacterium, assembly GCA_964393405.1. Classification (GTDB taxonomy): domain Bacteria; phylum Bacteroidota; class Bacteroidia; order Bacteroidales; family Prolixibacteraceae; genus CAYMTR01. The sequence continues at coordinate 19,189 of CAYMTR010000045.1, read as the reverse complement.
GCCATTTTCTCATTATAAAGCAATTACAATAAAATGTTTGTTTTTATTTTTCTAATTCTCACACGAAAATAATAATGATATTTAATAAAAAATCATTTTATTGAAATAATGTTCCTTTTCATTTGACCGGAGGTCATTTTCTTTCACATTAAGCACTTTTTCTTGATGAAAGTTAAATAACTTTTGATTAATAATTTCTGTAAACAATGAATTATATGAAATCCTGATTTATCTTTGTGCACAAATAAAAAAGTCTGCTTTTATTTAATTTTAATCATTATGAAAGGAATCATACTTGCCGGAGGTGCAGGAACCCGTTTATACCCAATTACTCAAAGTATTTCCAAACAAATCATACCTATCTACGATAAACCGATGATTTATTATCCGTTGTCAGTTCTTATGCTGGCAGGGATAAGAGAAATACTTATAATTTCTACACCGAAGGATATTCATCTATATCAGGATTTGTTTTCAGACGGATCTCAGTTAGGAATAAATATCACTTATGCCATACAGCCAAGTCCTGATGGATTGGCTCAGGCTTTTATAATTGGTGAAGATTTTATTGGCAACGACGAAGTTTGTCTGGTCTTGGGAGATAATATTTTTTACGGATACGGATTTTCCGGTCAACTTATGCAGGCAGCCAAGAATAAAGAAGGTGCTGTAGTTTTCGGATATTATGTCACCGATCCTGAAAGGTATGGTGTAGTAGAATTTGCACCTGATGGAAATGTAATTAGCATTGAGGAAAAGCCTGATTCACCGAAATCAAATTATGCTGTTACAGGATTGTATTTCTATTCAAATGATGTAGTTGAAAAGGCGAAAAACCTGAAACCATCGGCCAGGGGTGAGTTGGAAATAACAGACCTTAACAGAATCTACCTTGAAGAAAAGAGACTTAAAGTTGAAATTATGGGTAGGGGAATGGCATGGCTTGATACAGGAACCCATGAAAGTCTGATGCAAGCATCAAACTTCATTGCAACTATTGAACAGCGTCAGGGATTAAAAGTAGCTTGTCTTGAAGAAATAGCCCTAAATAAGGGTTGGATAGATAAAAATCAAGTAGAAAAATTAGCTTATCCGCTAAGAAACAATCAATATGGAAAATATTTATTAAATTTGATAAAAGTAAAATGAAAATAATTGATACCCCGATAAAGGATCTTTTAATTATTGAGCCGAGGGTTTTTGGAGATAGCAGAGGATATTTTTTTGAATCATTTAATAAAAAAGTATTTGAAGATTACGGATTAAATTACAACTTTGTTCAGGATAATGAATCAAAATCAAAATTTGGAGTATTAAGAGGCTTGCATTACCAACTTGAACCATATGCCCAGACCAAAATTGTGAGGGTAGTAAAAGGTTCAGTATGGGATGTTGCAGTCGACTTAAGAAAAGGTTCTCCTACATATTGTAAGTGGTTTGGAGTAGAATTGACCGAAGAGAATAAAAAACAATTTTTGATTCCGGCAGGTTTTGCTCACGGGTTTGCCGTACTTTCGGAAGAGGCTGTATTTCAATATAAATGCACTGATTATTATCATCCGGAAAGTGAGGGGGGAATAATTTTTAATGATCCAATTTTAAATATTGATTGGAAATTAACAGAAAAAGATATTCATTTGTCTAAGAAAGACAGTGAACTACCATATTTATCAAAGAGCGAACATAATTTTATATTCTAAAAATGAACAGTAAGATATTAGTGACAGGAGCTAACGGGCAGTTGGGAAATGAACTCAGAAGGCTTTGTAGAAATTTTCCCGGGTTGGAATTTATTTTTACTGACGTAGATATGTTGGATATTACTAATCCTGATGCAGTTTCTGTTTTCATGGAAGCCAGTAAGCCGGCAATAGTTATTAACTGCGCAGCATTTACAGATGTTGAAGGAGCAGAAGAAAACACTAAAGTTGCCAGGAAGGTGAATTCACTAGCACCTCAGGTTCTTGCAGCAGCTTGTGCAATGCAGGACGCATTTCTTGTGCACATATCGACAGATTATGTTTTTGATGGTGATTCTTCTCAACCATATACTGAAGATGACGAAACAAATCCTATTCAGTTTTATGGTCAATCAAAGCTTGATGGTGAAGAAAAAATAAAAACTGTCTTTGACAATTATCTTATCCTTCGTACATCATGGATGTATTCAGAATATGGTCACAACTTTATGCGCTCTATTATTGCTAAGGCAAAAGAAAACGCAACTATTGAAGTTGTTGAAGATCAAGTCGGATCTCCTACATATGCTCGCGACCTTGCAAACTGTATAATCGATATAATTATTAAATCAATTTTAAACCCTAAGGCTTATCTGCCGGGTGTTTATCATTATACAAACCAAGGATCTTGCTCATGGTTTGAATTTGCCCAGGAGATAGTAAACTTCGCAGGTTTGACCAATTGTAAAGTTATTCCTGTAAAAGCAAGCCAGTATCCTACTAAGGCAAAAAGGCCACAATATTCTGTTTTAGATACTTCTAAAATACGTAGTGCTTTTGGGATTGGAATTCCAAATTGGAGGGACAGCCTAAAAGAGTGCCTTTTAAATATAATTTCTAAGTAAAATATGACAAATACTGATTTGCTTGCTATTGTTGAAAAGAACGCAAGAAAATGGTTAAGTGACTCTTTCGACGAAGAGACAAGATCACAAGTTAAAGCCATGCTTGATAGTGAAGATAAATCACTGTTAATAAATTCTTTTTATAAAAATCTTGAATTCGGTACAGGTGGATTGCGCGGTATAATGGGCGCCGGAATTAACCGGATGAACATTTATACTGTTGGTACAGCTACTCAAGGTCTGTCAAATTATTTGAAAGCTGCCTTTTCTCATCTTGATGTGATTAAAGTAGCAATAGGCCACGACTGTAGAAATAACAGCAGGAAATATGCAGAGGCTGCAGCTAAGATCTTTACTGCTAACGGATTTAAGGTTTATTTATTTGAAGACCTTCGTCCAACACCTGAATTGTCTTTCGCTATTAGACAACTAGGTTGCCAAAGTGGAATAATCCTTACTGCTTCGCATAACCCGAAAGAATATAACGGTTATAAAGCATATTGGGACGACGGCTCCCAGATAGTGGCACCTCACGATGAGGCTATTGTAGAGGAAGTTAAAAAAGTAAATGTTGAGGATATTAAGTGGGATGGCAAAACAGAGGATATTACTATTTTAGGTGAAGAATTTGATAAACTTTTTATTGAAAAAGCAATTTCTGTTATCATTAATCCTGATGTAGTCAAGAAACACCACGATATTAAAATTGTTTTCACTCCTATTCATGGTACCGGAGTTAAACTTGTACCTGAATCACTTGCTGCTGCAGGTTTTACTAATGTTATTCATGTTCCGGAACAGGATGTTATCAGTGGCGATTTTCCAACTGTAGTTTCACCTAATCCTGAAGAACCGGCAGCTATGGATATGGCTATGAAAAAAGCTGCTGCTGTCGATGCTGATATTGTTATGGCTACAGACCCTGACGCCGATCGTATTGGTGTTTGTACCAAAAATGATAAAGGCGAATGGATTATCGTAAATGGAAACCAAACAGCCCTTTTGTTCCTGTATTATATTATCACTCAATATAAAAAGCTTGGTAAACTAAAGGGTAACGAATATGTTGTTAAAACTATCGTTACTTCCGAATTGATTGCCGAAATTGCCAAAAGGAATAACATTGAGTATTTTGACTGCTATACCGGATTTAAATTTATTGCCGAAGTTATTCGTGATAATGAGGGCAAGAAGAAATATATTGGGGGTGGGGAAGAAAGCTTCGGTTTTATGCCTGCTGATTTTGTAAGAGATAAAGACTCTGTGTCTTCATGTGTTTTAATGGCAGAAATAGCCGCCTGGGCTAAAGATCAGGGCAAGACCTTATATGATCTGCTCAAAGCTATTTACGTCGAATATGGCTTCTCTAAAGAGAAAATGAAGTATGTTGTAAGGGAAGGCATTGAAGGCGCAATTGAAATTAAAAACCTTATGGAAGGTTTCCGTGTTAATCCGCCTATTAGTCTTGGTGGTTCACGACTTGCTATTATTAAAGATTATAACACTCTGATTGAGAAGAATATAATTGAAGGTACTTCAAAGAAAATCGCTCAAAAGATTACTTCTGATGTATTGCAATTCTTTACTGAAGATGGATCTAAAGTTTCTGTAAGACCTTCCGGTACTGAGCCTAAGATTAAATTCTATTTTGAAGTTAAAGCAAAATTGGATAATTTGAATGATTTCGACTCTGTTAATGATACTGCTGATGTGAAAATTAACAAGATGCTCGATGAACTTGTTTCTGGGAAATAGATAACTATTAATAAATATAAAATCCGCTATTAGTATTTCTGATAGCGGATTTTTTTATTTTGAATATCTGGCAATTTGGACTTAAGGATTTTGTAAAAAAGGTCTATCAAACCTTTTTTCGTAAGCCCCATTCCCTTTTAGTATATTATTCCAATATAAATCGGTTAAGCCTAAAAAAGCCCATATCTTAAATAAGAAAAGACTTAATTTACTCATACGAAACGGCTTTCTTAACTTATTTACAATTTCAGTCTTAAACTTACCTGTATTAGCAAAGTATCTCCCTAATTCAAAAAAGTGTCCATATAATTTTTTAGTCATCGACGGTGGCATAACCTGAATACCTTCAATCCCCCCTTTAAGAACAGTTCCAATAAGATTCCATTCCATCGTATCTGAAAGTTTTATGAGATACCTCTCAATAAAAGTCGATTGATATGATTCAGGAAAACCAGACTGAACTATAAACCCTATGTTTTTCCCCTTAGAGCTATTTTTTGTTATATTTTCAATGAAGAGTTTAACTTGCCCGGGCATAGCGTCTGTGTATAAGGGGAATATGATTATTACTGTATCAGCTTCCTCGAAGGCTTTAATGTGCTCATCCATTTTTTGGATGTTCGCCAGATAATAAATATCAGAGTTATAAGGAGTGTAATCATTGTAACCTTCTATAAATTTGTTTATTAATAACGTTGAATTACTTTTTTTCTGCCGGGGTGAACCGTTAAATATTGCTAATTTCATCTACTATTTCCTCCATGGGTTTTTGAATTGTACCAAACATTTTAAGTTCTGTCTTTAGGTTAAGAGTTAATCTTTCGTAAAGATTTTTTGTTATCGCAACATCTTCATTATCTGATTTAAGAGGATCGACAACTAAACCAAATATCGGATATTTTTCATACCTGCTCTTATGATGTGTTTCGTTATTAACGATTGTTACGTATGGTAGGACCAGAGATACACTTCTGTCGTTTACAGTTTTTAATTTTGAACTGATGAAACCTGCAATGAGTGGCGAAAAATGAAGAATAAGATCTGAATCTAAATAACTTCTGGATATTTCATCCATATCATCTTTTTGTGTACAAATTCCCGGGGTCTTTAGCCAGCAATTCCAGCAACCCTGACAAAAGTTTATCTTCAAACTGTTTGTTTTAAGCAATTTAACCTGATGTCCTCTTTCTATTAACCTTGTAGCTAATTCAACAGTGTAGTCTTGATTTGGATATTCTGCAGGAGAACCGTCGATAAAAGTTATCTTCATTCTTGATTATTAAAATGACTGAATATTAAATTTCAGCTCAAAATTATTTTAATCATGAGGAAGAAAATACCCTTAATCGGTGAAATGGTCGATTCTGTAGATTACGAAGTCCATTTCATGGGGAAATGATATTTAATCAGTTATTTTTTAACTCCTGAAGGTAATTCCATACCTAAACCTGATGTCTTGTCATCCCTCTTCAATAAAATGGCAAAAACAAGGCCTAACAGACCTAATCCGGCAAACATTATTAAGGTTGGTACGTAGTTTAATACACTACCCTCTGCAAGCATCTCAGGTGTAATTCCTGCGTTGGTTTTATCAAGTATTACTCCTGCAATTATTGGTATAGCAAACATACCAAGGTTCTGCAATGAAAACATAGCCCCATATGCGGTTCCAATCTTGTTTATGCTGACAATCCTTGTTACAGCAGGCCACATAGCTGCAGGGACAAGCGAGAATGAAATTCCTAACAGGAATACAAGTATATATGGATTGATATTGGTAAAAGCAAAAGCTAAAAACACAAGCACCATTATTAGCGAACCATAAATCATTAGAGTGGCACTTTTGCCCTTTTTGTCAACTAAAGCTCCAAATATTGGTGTGAAAGCTACAGTTCCAAGCGGTAACCACGATGCGATGAATCCTGCAGTTGTTTCCGGAACAAGATACTTGTAGTGAATAAAATCGGGTGCGTATTTCAGAAATGGAAAGATAGATGCATAAAAAGTTACGCACAATAGCGTTATGAAAATGAAAGACCGGTTTGTTATAATTGTTACAAGGTCTTTAATGCGAAACTCTTCTTCAGGTTCTACTTTAGTTTCATAATTGACTTGTCGGTCAAATTTCACGTCAAAGGCCAAATATACAAGGAATCCCAATAGTCCGATTGTTAGAAGTACTGCTCCTAACCATACAGGTGCTGTAAAACTTGTGATTGCTAGTTTTGGTCCCAGGAAAAAAGCAGCAGCAGATCCAAATCTGGCAATTCCTAAGTTAATTGCAAATGCAAATGCAAGTTCCTTGCCCTGAAACCACTTGACTATTATCTTACTAAAAACGACAATACTGGTCTCTGCTCCTAATCCAAATATGAACATACCAAGCGACATCATTTTTACCGCTGGAGAGTATTTAGTGAGAAAAGAGTTGCAAAAATCATATCCTATACCTCCGCCATTAAAATATCCAGTTAAGCCATAGAATGTTACAAAAGCCCCAACAACCATTAGCGAGACAAACACCGTTCCCGTAATTCTGATGCCAATTTTATCAAGAATAATTCCTCCTATAATGGCCATAAGAAGAAAAGTATTTGGGAATGAATACATTCCGACAACTATTCCGTAGTCGGATGAAGAAAAACCAAGATTTTCCTGAAGTAATGATTTTAATGGAGAAAGGGCATCATAAAAGTAATAGTTCGAAGCCATTACATAGCTTATAAGTACTAAAATACCCCATCTTAAAAATGCTGAATCGTTCAGCGCTTTCTTTATTGCATCCATGGTTTTCTTTTAAATTCAATTTCGACCAACAAATGTATCAGTTTTTGCTTATTTTTAAAATTTTAATACTGTTTGCGACTAGTAGCTAATGAAAAAAATTCTTCAATTATTATTTGTGCTATTGCTGATTACAATGTCAGTCTACTATGGATATCATAAGTCGTTGTTCTTTAGGCCGCAGAATACTCATGCATGGCGTCAGTCCGATTGTGCTTCCATAACACTCAACTACTACCGGCACGGTATGAATTTTTTTAAACCTGAAGTGCATAATCTTACTTCCGATGGTGGAACCACTGGTTATAGCGCAACAAGCGAAATCCCATTGTTATACTATTTTTCTGCAGTTTTATATAAGGTTTTCGGACCACACGAGTTCTTTATCCGCTTGATTAATATGCTTATCTTCTTCCTGGGATTATTCCATTTGTTTAAGCTCTTCTATTTCTTGTGGAAAGATTTCTTTTGGGCTACGGCATTGAGCCTTTTGTTTTTTACTTCTCCGGTTCTGATTTATTATGGAAATAGCTTCCTTTCAAATGTTTCCGGATTCTCACTTGCAATTATCGGGATTTACTATTTCACTCTCTATTCTTATAAAAGTGAAAAGAAGTTTTTGTTTTTGTCACTCTTGTTCTTTCTTCTGGCCGGTTCTTTTAAAGTTACATCCCTGATGTTACTAATTGCAATTGTAGCCTTTTTGATTCTTGAATCCTTATTTGGTAAAGGGAAAAATAAGTTTCAGATATTTAAGCATAAAAAGATATTCATTTCGGGCGTTAGTTTAATATTTCTTTTAGTGGGAGGCTGGATTTTGTATGCTGATTATTATAACGATAAACATGATTGTTTTTATTTCTCAACCTCAATATTCCCTATTTGGGGGTTGTCTTTAACTGAAATTTCCGACTTTATTAAGCATATTTGGAAAATTTGGGTAGGTGAATATTTCAACCCAACTGTACACTCTCTGTTTTTCATTTTATTGATTTATATCTTTTTCAATATAAAGAAAGCGAACAGGTTCCATCTTATTGTTCTTTTTGTACTAATGCTTGAATCTATAGCATATATATCATTGCAGTTCTGGACTTTCCATGATCATGATTACTATACTATTGAGCAGAATATTGTCCCGATGATGATATTGATTACTGCATTTGGTATATTGTTCAAGCATAACTCAAAAATCTTTAATTCGCTTGTTACTAAAGCATTATTCACTTGTTTCTTTATTTTCAATGTTATTTATGCACATTCAAAGCTTGATGAAAGGATTAACGGTTGGCAAGGCAACTATTTTATAGAGAAAAATGATATTTATTCAATAACTCCATATTTACGTGAGATCGGCTTAAAGAGCGATGATAGAGTAATTTATATTCCTGATTTTACGAACGTTTCCTTGTATTTAATGGATCAACCCGGCTGGACTCAGTATACAGATAAGCGACTGAACAGGGGAACTCCTGTTAAGTATAATCAGGATAGTACAGGAATTGCCGCTTCAATAGATAGAGGAGCCAAATACTTGATTGTAAACGATTATTCAGATATTTATTTGAATCCTTACATTAAGTCTTTTACCAAAAAACTGCTTGGAAATTATGGCAGTGTTTTGATTTTCGACTTGAAAGATTCAACTCAAAACTTTAGCATTGTTGACCCTGTAATGATGGATTCTTTATATTTTCAACTTGATTCAAATCAGAGTATTAATTCCTCTTCACCATATGGTAAAACATTGGTTTACAACGATTGTAAATACGGAGAAAGATTTCTGGTTTCAGTTAAGAGGAAAGGTCTAAATTCAGCAGGCATAATAGCCGGAGGTCCCGCAGAATCAAAGTTTTATTTGTCGCATAATCAAACGAAGAGCGAAGGTGAATGGGCAGATTTGGAAATGGAATTCTTTATACCAAAACGAATGGAAGGAAAAGAACTAAAAATTTACACTTATAATCCTTCAGACGGAGATGCTTTTTTCAAGGATTTTATAATCAAAAGATATAATAGTGCTCTAAATATCAATGAAAACTGAATTGTTAAAACAAACTAAAATGAAATATAGATTCTTATTAATTTTCGTATCAATTATTTTTTCTCTTGTAACTGTCTCCTGTGATAAAGATCAGGATTCAAAAAAGAAAATTGGGATGTTTGTAGTTGGAGATGGTTATTCTGATTCAGGATTTAAGCAAAACTGCAAGGACGGTCTATTGAATGCTTTGAAAGAAATTCCTTTTGACACTGTTTTTGTTTCATCCCTGACTCATAGTCAGGAAGAGATTGATATCTTCGCTGAAAGCAAATGTGATGCCTTATTTCTTGCAGGGAGTATTGCAAGCGAAGAGTTTCTTGTGGCTGCTGCAAATAATCCTGATATTCAGTTTGTTATTGTTGATTATGCATATACCGGATTGCTTAAAAATGTCAGGTCTATTACTTTTAACAGTGATGAAGCAGCTTTCCCTTGTGGATTCATAGCGGCATATTGGGCAAACAAATCAGATAAAGAAAATCCTGTTGTTGGTATGTTCGGAGGAATGGATATTCCATCTGTTAATCGTTTTATTGCGGCATATACCAATGGCCTAATGTACTTTAATAACAAATATGCCGGTTCGGTAAAAATTGAGAAATTTTATCTGAATTCTTTCGATAACTATAATCTTGGGTACAGAATTGCTGATAGTCTGATTGATATTAAAAGTATTGATGTTGTAATGCCATTGGCTGGAAACGCAGGTAATGGCACGCTAAAAGCTGTTAAAGAGAATAATAAATGGGCTGTAGGTGTTGATGTAGATCAATACTATTCATTATCGGATGTAGCTGATATTCTATTGACATCATGTACAAAAAGTCTTGATACAGCAATTTATTCTGTTGCTGTTGATTATCTTAAAAATCCTGTAATTTCAAATTCGAAATACATAGGAACACTTAGTAACAGAGGAGTAGATATAGCTCCCTATCATGCATTTGACACAGATATTCCTGATTCTATTAAGGCAGAAGTTGAGGTAATCAAAAAGGGAATTATAGACGGGAGTATTTATACAGGTTTCTGATAATACACCTATTTTGCATAGCTTTAAAGAGGGACCAAAGTCGTACCAAATAGCCACCAACTAGCCACCAAAGAGCCCCTTTCTCCCTTTATAATGGGAGAAAGGGGCTCTTTGGTACGACTTTGGTAGCTTGTTAAGTGCTTTTAATCTCTTACAAAAACTTCGTATAAATAAAAACCAACCTCATCTTTTCCATTTTCGGAAGGTCCTTTTAAAATCAAGGTGTCACCCTTTTGTTCAACTTCATATAAAAGTGTCTTTCCGATAAGGTTTTCATCATTTGAAATCAGATATTTTTCAGTAACAGTGTTGTTTTCAAATTTCAGCGAAGTCTTTCCGTAATCTGCATATACTGTTGAATCACCTTCGATAGTGTATTTTAAAAGAAAAATACCATAATTGTCAGCGATCATCCATGCCCCATCCATTGTTGTAATATTGCCTGGATAAGTAAGAGTATTGGAATCATCAAATGAACATTCACATTCGATAAGTTTCCATGATCCATCATATTGGCTTGTTGTTTTTTCAGTACAACCCCAAATTAATGTTGATAAAATCATTAGAGTAATAATCTTTAATTTCATTGTTTTTAAAGTTTTTTAGGTTAATTTATAGTTGTAATTCCTTTATGTAAATATTTTGTTAATTTAATTAATTGAAATATTAAAAGCAAAAGTTTTATTTTATTGTCTTTTCCACCCTGTAATGTATATTTGTACGTTAATAAGCAGAAGTGAAATTCTAATATAATAACCTATACCTAACTTGTTTGATATGAAGCAGAGTATGCCTTTAGCTACAAAAGATATTACTAAATCAAGGAAAACCCTATTTAATATTTTGATTGCTTTATTGCCTGTTATTTTTGTATTGTTTATTGAGTTGTTTCTGAGGATTGTTGGGTATGGAGATAATTTTTCTCTGTTCATTGACAATTCCGAATCAAATTACAAAGAATACAGGATGCTTAACCCTGAAGTAGGGAAAAAGTATTTTCAGCGATTTGAATATAGTACTCCACCAAAAGATATATTTTTAAAAGATAAACCCGACAGCTGTTTCAGGATTTTCGTGATGGGAAGTTCTTCAGTAGTAGGTTTTCCGTACGACAATAACCTGATGTTCTCAAGGATATTGCATGAAAGATTAAGAGATGCATATCCGGGGAAGAAAATTGAAGTAGTGAACACTGCCATTACTGCAATTAACAGTTTCACCTTACTCGATTTTATGCCACAGATTCTTAAGGAAGAGCCCGATGCCATTCTTTTCTATGCCGGGCACAATGAATTCTATGGGGCTTTTGGGGTTGGTTCAAACGAAGCAGCTACACATAATACTGCATTGATAAATTTGCATCTTAAATGCATGAATTCAAGGTTGTATCAGCTTACAAGGAATGTAATTTCAGGTATAACAGGGTTGATTTCTAAAAGAGGCAGTGCAGCTGAAAAACGAGGTACTCTAATGACTCGCATTGTTAAAAATGCCGACATCACTTATGATAGTAAAGAGTATGCCAATGGTATGAAATATTACGAACGTAATCTTGATATCATTATGGCAATGGCAAAACAGAAAGACGTGCCGTTTTTCATTAGTAGCCTGATAAGTAATGTTAAGGACTTAAAACCTTTTAATTCAGTGGAAACCCCTAAGGTTAAGCCTGCAATTGATTACTATAACCTTGGAAAACAATATGAAAGCAAAGGTGATTTTAAAAATGCTAAATTGAATTATGAACTGGCAAGAGATTACGATTGCATTCGGTTCAGGGCTTCTGGAGAAGTAAACGCGATCGTTAAGAAGCTGTCGGATAAGTACAAAGCCAATTATGTCAAGAGTTTAGAACTATTTGAAGAATATTCACCTAACGGTCTTATAGGAGAAAACTTTGTGGTTGAGCATGTGCATCCAAATATTGAGGGTTATTTCCTTTTAGCAGAATCATTTTTTAGGTCTATTGCCGAAAGTAAACTTTTAGGTAGTTATCCATCTGAATTTACACCTGTATTTAATAAGCGATATATTTCAGAATATGGTTTTACTGAAGTTGATTATCTGACAGGAAAACACAGAATTACAAACCTTAAGTATCACTGGCCTTTCGTTGATGAATCTAAAGGTTTTACTGACTACAGGCAAATTTATAAACCCAAGAATTATGTAGACTCCCTGGCTTTCAATGTAATGGTAGATCCTGAACTTTCTTTGCTTGATGCTCATAATCAGTTGGCAATCAGGTATGAGCAAAGGCATGATTACTACAGAGCTTTTCGTGAATATATTACCCTTTCAAAGATTGATCCTTATTGGGCTCCATATTATAAGAAAGCAGCTGATTGTCAATTGAATATTGGTGATCTTCCGGGAGCACTGAAGAATTATCAGAGGTCGCTTGAATGGGAAGATTCATTTTATGCCAACTATCGTGCGGGAGAAATACTAATGATAAAAAACGATATCGACCTTGCCATATTTTACTTTGAGAAAGCACTTAAATTTGCTGAGAAGGAGAGGGTTAATGTGCTGAATAAATTGCTGATAGCATATGTTTATAAGGGCGATAACGATAAGGCTAAGTCCATTCATGCAGAAATTCAAAAGGATAATCCCGGTCTGAAAATCGAGATTCCTCAAAGAATGTACACCTACATGAATTATGTTCCTGTTCAGGTAAGTGAATATATAGGAAAAGCGCAGGAATTGCTTTCAAAAGGTGATACTTATGGCGCTGAAAATATTCTGCTTCAATCGCTTGAGATTAAGGATACACACATTGCAAACCGAATGCTTGGAGATATTTATTACAGTCGTAGTGAGTTTTCTAAATCTATCAATCTGTTTAAGAAAGTATACAACGATTTCAATTCAGATCCAAGGTTCCTTAATGTAATCGCGCTTAATTATATAGCTGCAGGAAATAAGAAAGAAGCAGCAAAGTGTGTTAGCAGACTAAAGATTGTTGCACCAAAGCATCCTGAGATTGCAACTCTTGAAGGGATGTGCAGATAGATATTGAATTTAGATCTAAATAAAGTATTGTGAATATACTCGGAATTTCAGCTTTTTATCACGACTCAGCAGCTGCACTAATTGTTGACGGTGAAATTATTGCAGCAGCACAAGAGGAGAGGTTTACCCGCAAAAAGCAAGATGCTTCTTTTCCTGTAAACGCAGTAAGGTATTGTCTTGAAGAAGCTTCTTTGAAAATTGAAGACCTTGATTCTATTGTGTTCTACGATAAGCCAATGCTGAAATTTGAACGCTTGCTTGAAACTTATTATGGATTTGCACCTAAGGGCTTGGCATCTTTTGTGACTGCAATCCCGGTTTGGCTTAAAGAGAAAGTGTTTCTTAAAAGAATAATATTCGAAAAGCTTAAAGAAATTCAGCCTTTTGACAAGAAAAAAGTAAACTTGTTGTTCACTGAGCATCATCTTTCACATGCAGCAAGCGCATTTTATGTTTCAGAGTTTGAAAAGGCAGCAATATTGACGATAGATGGTGTAGGGGAGTGGGCAACAGCTTCACTTTGTTATGGAGAAGGCAAAAAGATTTCAATACTTAAAGAACTACGTTTTCCTCATTCTTTAGGACTTTTATATTCAGCATTCACATACTACCTTGGATTTAGAGTTAATTCAGGTGAATATAAACTTATGGGTCTGGCACCTTATGGCATCCCCGGATCAGCTGATGTTGAGAAGTTTATTGGCATTATTAAAGAAAAACTAGTTGATATAAAACCCGACGGTTCAATATGGCTAAATCAAAAGTATTTTTCATATTCTACAGGACTTAGGATGGTTCCCGACAAGAAATGGGAAAAACTTTTTGGTTATAAAAGGAGGCTTCCTGAAGAGAAATTGACTCAGGAACATTGTGATCTGGCATTTGCGATTCAGCAGGTAACTGAAGAGATAATTTTAGCAATGGCAAAACATGCTAAAGAGCTTACGGGAGCAGAGAATCTTTGTCTGGCGGGAGGAGTAGCCTTAAACTGCGTAGCAAATGGCAAACTATTACTTGAAAACTTTTTTAAGAAAGTTTATATTCAACCCGCTGCAGGCGATGCCGGGGGTGCTCTTGGCGCAGCATTGGCAGCATATCATATTTCGTTTGATAAAGAAAGACTTATATCCAAAGGTGATTCAATGAAAGGGTCTTTTTTAGGACCTTCTTACACCAATAAGGAAGTTGATCATGCCGTTAAATTGTACAAGGCAGAATACACGAAGTTTTCTGATTTTGAAGAATTGGCGCTCGAGGTATCAAAGTTGCTTGATGCCGGTAAAGTTGTAGGTTGGTTTCAGGGGAGAATGGAGTTTGGTCCCCGGGCATTGGGAAACAGGAGTATTCTTGGTGATGCTCGAAACAGAGAGATGCAAAAGAAGTTAAACCTGAAGATCAAATACCGAGAAAGTTTCAGACCCTTTGCTCCGTCAGTTTTGGCAGAGGACAACTCAAAATACTTTAATATTAATGCCGATTCTCCTTATATGTTGCTTGTTGCCAACGTGAAGGATGAATTCCTTAAAAAACTTCCCGATAATTACTACCAGCTACCTTTAATGGAAAGGCTTTATGTAGAAAGGAGCCTGGTGCCGGCAATTACACATATCGATCTTTCAGCACGTATTCAGACTGTCCATTCAGATACAAACGAGCGCTATTACAGATTGATAAAAGAATTTAAAAAATTGACAGGTTATGGCTTGATTGTAAATACAAGCTTCAATGTAAGGGGCGAACCAATAGTTTGTTCACCTGATGATGCATACAGGTGTTTTATGCGCACAGAAATGGACTATCTGGTAATCAACGATTATCTGTTTGAAAAGGGAAAACAACCAAACTGGACAGACACAGATAACTGGAAGGAAGAGTTTAAACTCGATTAAAATCATTAATTTTAAAACAAAAAAAGACAAGGCAATGGACTTTTTAAAAGATTTCTGGAACTATATGAAAGAGAGAAAAAAATGGTGGTTGATACCTACTTTCATCGTTTTTATACTTCTTGGCTTATTGATTATATTAAGCTCAGGAAGCGCGTTAGCACCTTTCATTTACACTTTATTTTAATTACTCGCTAAATGAAAAAAGATAAGATACTTGAAGCAATTATTGTTATTTCAACCGGATTTCTCCTTTTGTTTGTTTTTAACGGGCAGAAACTCTTTTTATATATTGCTTTAGGATCGGGACTTACAGGAATTTTGGTAAAACCTCTGGCAAGAATAATTGCTGTGGGGTGGTATAAACTTGGAGACTTATTGGGCTTTGTTGTTTCGAAAGTTATTCTTACTGTTATTTTCTTCCTTTTTCTTGCCCCTATAGCATTCTTACACAACATATTCAATAAAGATATACTGAGGTTGAAGAACACAAATAAGAGCTTTTGGAGCGACAGAAAGCACGATTATTCTTCAGACGATTTGAGAAATATTTGGTGAATTGTATTTTAAATATTATTAGGATGAAAAATAAACTATTGCATACACTAAGTGATCTTTTTCTGTTGATATTTTTTTTACTATTCTGGCTGTTTATTAAGCCTGAGCTGATATACCATTTTCAACAACTTGGTTTTTCCTCTGATAAGAGCTTTTTAAGTGAATTTTTGTCATATCCGGGAGGAATAGCTGAATACATATCGCTTTTCCTTTTTCAGTTTAATTTCAAGCCCCTGGTAGGTGCATTGGTGTTTACAATAGTCCTTTCACTAATAATCGTAATTTCAGGAGGAGTTTTCAAGTTTGCCGGCAAAGGATTATCTGTTTTTATGAGGTTTGCGCCTGTAATTCTTATAGCTATACTGCTGACTGACTATTCATTTCATCCGGTTTATATCGTTCAGCTTTTATTCTTTTTAACTTTCTTCTTACTTTTAAGGATAACTTTTGATTCCAATACAAGATTAGCTGTTAAGTTATCACTAACGACTTTTTTATTATTGGCAGCATATTATGTCATTGGAGGTTTGCCTTTTATGATTTTGTCTGTATCAATATTGATTCATCTTCTACTGATCAAAAAAGACTTCAATGTACCCAAGATTATATTGATAACATCATTAATGCTGATAGTTCCTATCATAACATCAAACTTTTTTTCATATATAAATCCTTCTGATGCATTCTTCAAGTTTGTGCCTTACTTTGCTAATTATAAGCCTGATATAATAACTTATTCTATCTTCTTGTTACTTCCTTTTGTCCTTACATTTAGAGGGTTTTTGTCTCTTCTTTGTAAAAGCAAACTGGAAAGCAAAGAAGAAGACAAAAGTGGCGCTTCATTTTATGTACAGTATTTATTATCAGTTGTTTTATTAGTTTGCGGCATATTATTATCGTTATCTTCAGAACAAAAGAATAAGATTACAGTAGATTATCTTGCTCATAATCAACAATGGGAAGAGTTGCTTGAGAAAGTAAAAGCTAATCCGTCGGAAGACAGGCTAATACAATTTCACACCAATAGGGCACTCTATTTTACAGGAGTAATGCCCGAAAAAATGTTTGAGTACTCGCAGATATGGGGTTTAGATGGTTTGTTTGTCAACAGGTTTTTTGCCAACGAAGTTCTATTGCCCTCGACTGAGCTTTATTTTGAGTTAGGTTTGATAAACGAAGCAATACAGTACGGAAATGAATCTGTGTCTCAAAACGAGAACTCGCCACTTGTAATAGAGCAACTTGTTATAGCCAATATTACCTCCGACAAGTATAAATCGGCCCTGATATACATTAATCAGTTGAAGAATTTCAGATTCTTCAAAAAGAAAGCTTTAGAATACGAGAAATATCTAAATGGTGAGGGTGTTCCATGGATCGACAGTCTGGTTATACCAAAAAGGGAAGTAATGCCTGTAAACGACTTCAGAGTTAAGAGGCAGGAGCCTCAATCCGATTTGATTAATATGTTGGCTGATAATCTGAACAATAAGATGGCCTATGAATACTTAATGGCCGCTTTTCTACTTGAGAACGACCTTGCTTCATTTATAAAATATTACTCAATAGGGAAGAAGTTCAACTACAAGAATATACCTTCAATATATCAGCAGGCTCTGATTTCTTATAATTATGAACTTATGAGACTTGACAAGCCATTAAGGCAAATTACTGTATCGAAAGAAATACTTGAAAAGTTCGGAGAATACATGTCGGTCTTTTCTGAATTTGAAGGAGACAGGGATGTTGCGCAGGCAAAGCTTAAGGAGAAATTTGGAGATACTTATTGGTATTACCTGCATTTCTTAAGTCCTGTAACAAACAAAAAACAAATTGTAGTGGAATAAACTAATTGCTTGGCAGATAGTGATAAGTGTTAGCGAACATTTAGCAAGTAAGTTATTTGCAGAAATCTAAAGACAAATTATTAGTATGAAAAAATGGAAATTATATTTGTTGCTCATTGGGATTGCAATATTTAGTTCATGTACTAAAAACACATTACCTGAAAGTGTTGATACTAATGTTATACCTGAAGTTTTTCCGGATTATAACGAAATAATAATTCCTTCCAATATAGCACCGCTGAATTTTCAAATATTAAATAAGGGAGATGAATATTTAGTGGAGATAAAGTCGCTCAACGGGAAGGCGATCGTTGTTAAGTCTAAATCACAGACTATCAGTATACCATTAAAATCATGGAGGAAATTGCTTAACAATAATATAGGCAATAAAGTATCGATCAATATATTAGTAAAAGAGAATACTTCATGGAAAAAGTTCAATCCATTGAAGGTAGAGATATCTGAATATCAGATTGATACTCATCTTGCATATAGGATAATTAACGTAGGCTACATTTTGTGGAAAAAGATGGGTTTGTACCAAAGAGATTTAACTTCTTTCAAGCAAACACCCATCATGCTCAACCGCAACACAGATGGCAATTGTATGAATTGTCACAGTTTCAGTAAAAATAATCCTGAAAAGTTACAGTTTCATATGAGAGGCAAACATGGAGGTACGTTAATTGTTGACGAAGGAAAAGTTAAGAAGCTCAACACAAAGACACCTTATACCATGTCAGCTTTTGCCTATCCTTCATGGCATCCTGACGGTAAGCATATTGCATATTCGGTTGATATAATAAATCAGTGGTTTCATGGAGTTGATAAGCGTAATGAGGTGTATGATGTAGCTTCAGATATTGTTGTTTATGATGTTGAAAAGAACATAGTTACCACCTCGCCCAAAGTTTCTACCCCTAGCAGGGAGACGCTACCATGTTGGGCACCTGACGGCAAGAGCATTTACTACGTTTCAGCAGATAAGTATAGCGATACAATCCCGTCAGAATCAGTTAGGTATGACTTGCTAAGAGCAGAGTATGATGTAATAAGCAACAAATGGGGCAATGTAGATACAATACTTAAAGCTTCTGATATTGGCAAGAGTATTACATTTCCAATTGTTTCGCCGGATGGAAAGAGACTTTTGTTTACAGCTTCAGGACATGGTTATTTTACTATCTACGATAAATCGAGCGACCTTTATATCTTAGATCTTGAAACCAAAGAATATAAAGAATTCCCATATAACTCAGATGATGTTGACAGTTATCACAGCTGGTCTTCCAACGGAAGGTGGATTGTATTCAGTAGTAAGAGATTAAACGGACAAAACACGCATCCATGGTTCTCATATATAGATGAAGAAGGGATAGTTTCAAAGCCGTTCATATTACCTCAAAAAGATCCGGAATTTTATAATTCTTTTAAGGACAATTATAACAGGCCGGAACTTGTAAGCGGGAAGGTAAAACTAAATTGGCCGGAAGTATTGAAAATAGCAAGGGGCAAAGCTTCTGATGTAGAATTTGATAAAAATGTCGATATTGATGGATTGTCGGGAGCAACAAAAATTAAGGACAGCGAGCTACATTAATAAAAAAATAAAAGGATAGATTTGGGTAATCCATCCTTTTCTCAAACTAACTAATCTAACTAAACCTAAAACTTATGAAA
>CAYMTR010000044.1:0-26321 GCA_964393405.1 uncultured Prolixibacteraceae bacterium | reverse complement strand
AAAAATCAATATCTTTATCCTATTAAACCTGTATCGGTTTTTTAGGACTAGTCAGAATTAGATTTTCTAAATTGAAATGCCGACAATTGGATATTCAACATAAAGGGAAACTACAATATCTGAAATCCTAAATCTGATATAATCTGTGATACTTCATGATTACTATGAACAAGAGAACATTTGTACACAGGAAATTCCCTCCTTACAGGATAGTCTCCTCTTTGTTTTTCAAAAGTATCAGGAGATGATTTCAACCTTTCGCTATCTTCCAAAATCGGATACGTTTTGAGTATCGCTTCTCCAATTATCTGTTGTTCCGTTTTCCCATGTCCGTCAATATCAATATTAGTATTTTCGGGCAACTCAACATCAGAACATTTCCAGTTATCAATTCCCAGTTTAAATTTACGGCTTATAGCTTGAATGCTCATACTCGTTCCATTTGCTTTTCCATCGCGGGAGTAACCTGCAATATGTGGTGTAGAGATAAAGGCTGCTTCTAAAAGCTCCCGATTTATTTCGGGCTCTTTCTCCCAGCAGTCAAAAATTACTTCTCCAACTTTTCCTGAGTTTATTCCATCTAATATTGAGCGAGTGTCCGAAATTTCTCCTCTCGCAGCGTTAATTATGTAAACATTGTCCCTGCACCCTTCTATAAATGAGGAATTGAGCATGTGAAAAGTTTTATCTTCTCCTTCATAAGTTAGTGGAGTATGAAAAGTAATAATGTCTGATTCCTTTTTTATTGCTTCAATATCTATAAGTGAATTGTTTTTTTCTATCCTTTGACGCGGAGGATCGTTAACCAAAACTCTCATGCCAATTATACGACATAACTTTTCAACTTTTGAACCTACATTACCTGCTCCAACAATCCCAATGGTCATATCCTTGAGAGAAAGTTTTTTTTCAAATGCCAAAGTATAAAGAGCTGCCAAAATATATTGAGCAACTGACCAACTGTTGCAGCCGGGAGCATTTGTCCATTCTATTCCAACGCGGTCACAAAAATCCCTGTCGATATGGTCATAACCAATTGTTGCAGTGGCTATCATTGAAACCTTAGATCCTGCCAATAGTTTCTCGTTACATATTGTTCGAGTTCTTGTGATAATTGCGTCTGCATCTTTAACAATATCGGGTGTTGTGCTTTTCCCGGGCAAATAATATACCTGAGCATAAGGCTCAAGAGCACCTTTTATATATGGAATTTTGTCGTCAATAATTACTTTCATGTGATAATAATTTGTTTTCAAAAGTAAAAGCAAAATCAGTTGTTTGTTTCTATTTTTCGAAAAACTTTATTACCTGTAACCCATTTTTTAAAAGAGTCGGGTTTCAAAGCAGTAAGTAGCCCCTCTTCGATGGTATTCTCAAAAGCTTGTATAGTTTTTTCATTCCCCTTTCTTACTCTGGCATGAAAACCTTCGTTCATCATTCGTCCAGCTCTTAAGGGTAATTCAAAAAGCTTTGGATAAATTTCATCATTCACAGGATTCTCAAGGTCATCGATGCAACTTTTAACACTCGATGAAAGATAAATTCTGCATGCCATAGGACGAGCCTGATATGCACGACAATATTTTCCTACCGGATGAAGCAGAGGGCAAGGTTGTTTGAATTTCAATAATTCGTCAATCTTTAATTTAGAAGTTATTTTATTTTTATTCTCAGCCCTTTCCACTATTACCTCAAGTGCATCATTTCTGAATTTATTTTTCATAAAATCTGCAAGATAGAAAAACTCATAAGGAGTCGCTAAAACCGTCTGATGACAGCAAGTTGAACAGCCCATCTTACATTCTTCAGGCACACCTTCTGACGAAGATTTTCTGAGAAAAGCATCATTGAACTCATCTATTGCTCTGTAAAGATGGCTTTGAGCTTTAAAGAGGTTTTCTTTTGTCAAACCGCTATACAAATACATGTCAGCAAGATTATAACCATCTCCAAAAAAACTCTCATCAAAACGCTTAAAAAATTCTTCGCTGTCTGCCATGCTAATTTCTATAAGTTAAATCGAAATCAAAACTACCTGAAGGTTGTGTTTTCCCTTCTCCTATAATTTCATAACTGAAAGTCCATGTGCCTAACATCCTTTCAAAGTCTTTATCTTCTTTAAAATCTCCTATCCCCTTAAACGTTCTGGTATAGATAGTATCACTCAATGGATTAGTAAGATAAATTATAAATAATCCTTCTTCTATACTTACTTTTCCTGACAGATTTATTGGGGCTCCTTCATTATTTACTTCCGCTATCATTGTTCCACTTCCTATAGCAGTATAATCATTCTGAACTGAAATTATAGTTTTTGAAGACTCATCGCATGAAGAAAGCACTAAAAATAAGGACAGAAAAATTAAATATTTCAACTTCATTTCTTATGGTTTTATTTTAGAAAATTCACCTACAATTTTATCAAAAAGCTTATCTATATCATTGTCTACTATACAAGCAGAAGGATTTTCAATATACCATTTCGCCACTTCCTTAACTCCTTCACGAAAAGAAATCTTACAATTAAATTCTGGAACAGCATCTTTAATTTTTGAATTATCGAAAATCATACTATGAGCTTTGTCCCCAAGTAAACCATCGCCAATATCGCTATTAAATTGAGCAATTATTTCAGAAGGTACGTGTTTTAGAATTGGCTTTACACCAAAAGCTTCACCGACGAAGTTATATATCTGATTCCACGTAAGCCATTCATCATTAGTGATATGAAAAATATTATCCATCGCTTTGGGGTTGTTGAGTAAGCCTACTAAGCCTACTGCAAAGTCTCTATGATTAGTGATAGTCCAAATAGAAGTGCCATCACCAATAACAACTACCGGTTTCCCTTTTAACATACGATCTACAACTGTATATCCACCATCGAACGGAAGAAGGGTTTTATCGTACGTATGCGAAGGTCTAACAATTGTATAATTCATTCCATATTTACTGGCATTCTCCTTTAAAAATTCCTCGCAGGCAATCTTATTTCTCGAATAAAGCCAGAACGGATTGTCAAGCGGAGTATCTTCCGTGACAGGTAGCTTTTGCGGAGGAGTTTGATACGCTGAAGCACTGCTTATAAATAAGTATTGTTTAGCCTTTCCTTTAAAAAGCTTAAGATTATTCTCTAAATGCTCAGGCACAAAAGAAATCCAGTCGACTACAACATCAAAAGTATAATCTCCCAAAGCTTTAATAGACTGCTCAAAATCACGGATATCAGTCAAAATTAACTTAACACCATCGGGAACAGGTCGTTTAGACGATGAATTACCTCTGTTTAAGTGAAAAAGATCGATACCTTTTTCTATAGCGTGATTAGTAGATGCGGAGCTTATTATACCTGTACCGCCAATAAATAGTGCTTTCATAAGTGAATAATTTATTTTTTACCCGAAAAATATTTCATAAACTGAGTCCTTTCGTACATTTCAAAGGAAGGAATACCCGAATAGCTTAACTTACCTCTGAAATCATCGATTGAATTAAAACTCCATCTTTTCATAAATGCATCAATATCAGCCAGCATCTGTTCAACAATAGAATAACCATTGATATATACAGTTGAGCAAATCTGTGTCACCTCTGCGCCGGCAAGCAGCATTTTTATTACAGAACTACCATCATGAATACCTGTAGTAGCTGCCACATGAAGATTTGGCAATACTCCTGAAATTATTCCAACCCACCTAAGAACCGGGGGCATATCTGTTGGAGAGCTCATAACATTTGCCGAATTGATTGTTAAAGTATCAAGATCGATATCAGGTTCCCAGAAGCGGTTAAAAAGCGTAACTGAATCAGCCCCGTTGGCATCTAACAAGTCTACCATCCTTAAAACATTAGAAAAATATCGACTGATTTTTACGGACACAGGTATTGAAACAATGCTTTTTACTGCCTTTATAATCTGAAAATATTTCTGTTCGTAGGTATCATTCATTTCCCGGTTCATTGATGGGAACTCATAAATATTGAGCTCAATAGCATCAGCCCCAGCATTCTGTATATCTTCGGCAAAAGAAACCCAATCTGAATTGTTAACACAATTGATACTTGCAATAATGGGAATCTCTGTTGATGTTTTAGAATCCTGAATCAGATTCAGATACTGCTTCAATGAATTACCTTTCGTATAATTCCTAATCATATCCTCAGCCCCGGGGTAATTATTGTTCAAATCATTAGAGCTAAAGATATTTTTTACTTCAAGGTTAATCTGTTCTTCAAAAAGAGATTTAAGTACAACAGCCCCTACCCCTGCCTGTTCCATTTTTTTTACTAGAACCGGAGTACTTGTTAACCCTGAACTTGCTGCAACTATTGGATTTTTTAATTTTAGACCCATATAATCAGTTGAGAGATTTGCCATAGCTAATTTTTTTAAAAATTAATTAATCATATTCATACCCTTAATCCGAAAATAGTACTTCCCAATCGAACTAAAGTTGCCCCTTCTTCTATTGCCAAATGATAATCGTCGGACATGCCCATCGAAATTTCACAGAACCCGGGATCTTCATTAAAATATTTATTTCTAATGTTATCAAATATCTTTTTAAGATTTGAGAATTCTTTTTTTATCTGCATTTCATTTTCAGTGAATGTTGCCATTCCCATAACACCTATAATCTTTACATTCTTCATATTTGCAAACTCATCTGACTCTAAAACAGCTACTGCTTCTTCAAAGTTCAAACCAAATTTTGTTTCCTCTTCAGCAATATGAAACTGAAACAGGCAATTTATCACCCGCTTGTTTTTATTTCCTTCTCTATCTATCTCCTTCAAAAGTTTAAGTGAATCAACAGAGTGAATAAGAGAAATAAAAGGTGCTATAAATTTTACTTTATTCGTTTGAAGGTGCCCAATCATATGCCACTCAATATCCTTTGGCATAGAGTTGTACTTTTCTGCAACTTCTTGAACCTTATTTTCTCCAAACAACCTCTGCCCCAACTCGTATGCTTCAAGAATTGCGTTTACCGGTTTCGTCTTTGATACTGCTACCAATTTAACTTTCGGTGGAAGATTATTTTTAATTTTTATTAGATTTTCAGTTACTGACATATAAAAATGGTTTATACAAAACTAATAAATTTAAAAGGAAGGGACAGATCTTGAAAAAGAAATAAATTATGCAATAAAAAGCTTATTTAAAAATAAGAGAAATTGTAATTATAAATGCCTTTTATATACAAATTAATAAATTGAGATTATAGCCAGTTTGTATTAATCACATAAATTTCTTTGTACAACAAAAAAATCACTACAATGAAAACACTCTTTAAAAACAAACATTTATTATTTTTTTCAATGCTGGTACTAAGTGTAATAATGCTATCTGGTTGCGCAATAAACAACAACGTACAGCAGTGTGTTACAGGAGAAACCTATGGATTCTGGGCAGGACTATGGCATGGAATTATAGCCCCTATTGACTTTATCGTTTCGCTTTTTAACGACAAATACACAGTGTTTGCTCAAAACAACAACGGACACTGGTATACCTTTGGCTTTATTGTTGGAAGCGGTGGCTGGGGATTTTTAGGATTCGACAGGGTCGCATCATCACAAAAAGCAAAAAATAAAAAGCAATTATGCTGTAAAGAAGAAAAATCTACTGAAGAAGATCAGTAACATTCAGAAATTTAGGTTTAATATAATGTTTTGATTTAAGTGAAGATATAAACTTTTATATCTTCACTTTTTATTTTCAGTTGTTTCTATTTTCGATGGAAAATAATAAAGCATATTTTCTGAACATTGCATCTGCATACAAAGTGTCAGTTAATAGCATTTCATCAGCATAATATGGAGCTGTAGTTTTTGTTACGGGTTTACCTTTTGAGTCAGCAATCCTTACAGAATCCTGAACCGACAAATAGCTTCCAACGAAGCGATTAAATGTATAATTGACAGAATAACCTTTACTTTCAAGAAACAATTTAGCTGCATCGGCCATATAAACCGAAGCAGATTTTGATTCATCCAGAATCACATAATCTTTTTTGAATAAAGGATCCCACTCGAAACATACATCTGAAACTAATCCTATCCTGGGAGAATTTCGAACACCAGTTTTAAATACCGAATTAAAAAATCTTTTATATATTGTGAAAAAAAGAAATATGAAACTATTTGCATTAGCTATTTTAATAGTATTGCTTGTTGCTTGCTCACAACAACAACCTAAATATTCTGATTATCCAATATATCCTGTTGACATTAAGAATGTAGTGATTAACGATAATTTCTGGCTTCCAAAAATTAAAGTAATCCAAGACACAACAATTAGCTTTTCATTTAATAAGTGTGATGAAGAAGGAAGGATGGAAAACTTCCTTATTGCGGGCGGCAAAATGGAAGGTAAAACAAGAGGAAAAATGCCTTTTGACGACACCGATTTGTACAAGATTGTAGAAGGTGCATCGTATTCATTAATTAGCAGTCCCGATGCTAAACTTGACGCATACCTGGATTCAATCATTGAAATTATAAAAACCGGACAAGAAGCAGACGGGTACATAACTACATGGATAACAATTGATAAAATGAACCCTCCGGCATCCTGGGCAAATCCGACTCCCAACAGATGGGACTTTGAAATAACTAATCATGAGTTATATAACAGCGGTCATTTGTTTGAAGCAGCTGCAGCTCACTATCTTGCAACCGGCAAAAGGAACATGCTCGATATTGCTATTAAAAATGCTGATTTGCTTGTTAATAATTTTGGCAGCGACAAACTGCAAATACCTCCCGGCCACCAAATTGTTGAAACCGGACTTATCAAACTTTACAACATAACCAAGAACGAGAAATACCTTGAACTTGCTAAATTCTATTTAGATATCCGAGGCGATTCAACTACACATAAACTTTATGGTGCTTACAACCAGGACCACCTACCTGTAATTGAACAAAAAGAAGCTGTTGGACACGCTGTTAGGGCTGTATATATGTACGCCGGCATGACTGATATTGCAGCTATGTATAACGATAAATCATATCTGGATGCTGTTAATTCCCTTTGGGAAAATGTCGTTAACAAGAAAATGTATCTTACAGGAGGAATAGGCTCAAGGCACGATGGTGAAGCTTTTGGTGATAACTACGAACTGCCTGACTTAACTGCATATAACGAAACTTGTGCTGCCATTGGAAATGTATATTGGAACCAAAGGATGTTTCAACTCACAGGTGATTCAAAATATTATGATGTAATAGAGCGAACTATTTATAACGGCCTATTGGTTGGTATTTCGCTTAGCGGAAACAAATTCTTCTACCCCAACCCCTTAGAATCAGACGGACTATATGCTTTCAACCATGGAGCATGCACCCGTTCCCCTTGGTTCGATTGTTCCTGTTGTCCAACAAACATGATCAGATTTCTACCATCAGTTCATGGAATGATTTATTCAACTCAAAAAGATACTCTTTATGTCAATCTTTTCATATCAAATGAAGCTAAAATAAAGCTTAATAATCAAGATATTAATGTATCGCAAAATACTGATTACCCATGGGATGGAAAGGTCAGAATAAACATAGACCCAAAAAGTAAATGCAGTTTTACATTAAAAATCAGAGTTCCCGGATGGGCACAGAATGAAGTCTTACCTGGAGATTTATATGCTTATACCAATGAATATAAAGGAAATATAACATTAAATGTCAACGGAGAAGAAAAAGCAGCTCAAATAAATAATGGATTTATTGAAATATCCGGGGTGTGGTTGCCCGGAACCTCAATAGAAGCTGATTTTCCTATGGACATAAGGCAAGTTGTTACAAATGATAAAGTTCTCGAGAACAAAGGCAAAGTTGCTTTTGAAAGGGGACCAATTGTTTATTGCATTGAAGAAGCCGACAACCAAGGAATAAGTTCACTAACTATACCTGATGAAATTTCAATCAGTGTTGAAGATGCTCAAGTGGAGACAGAAAAGCTGAAAGCACTAAAAGGTATCATACCGGGTGGAGAAATAACCATGATTCCATATTATGCTTGGTCAAACAGAGGCGTTGGTAAAATGAAGGTGTGGCTTAATAAAAGTTCAAAATGATGTTGAAAAGAGGTCTGATTTTAACAATACTCTTCGGGGTATTCTTTTATTCGTGCGAAAAAGATGATCCTATTGATGATGAAACCAAAGAAGAGATTTTTATATCTGAATTCATAGAGTCAGTAAACACAGATAGCCTTGAATCAAACGTATTATGGCTTCAAAATATGGACTCAAGGTTTGCTCTTGCCGACAACCGAAAAGAAGTAGCAACCGACATCCTCAAAAAATTCAAATCGTTTGGATATGATAATGCCTATCTAGATTCGTTCTACCTTGAAAATTATAAAACATGGCAATATAATGTCATTGCTACTTTAGATGGTGAAATAAATCCTGACAGTATTTGCATTCTTGGTGCACATCACGATTCGTTTGTTTACGAGCCAAACCCTTACGAACTTGCACCCGGAGCAAACGACAATGCCAGTGGGGTTTCTGCGGTACTTGAAATTGCAAGAATTATGAAGAAAGAAAAATATAAGCCTAATACTACTATCAGGTTTATTTCCTTTGCAGCTGAAGAGCTTAACCTATACGGTAGTACTGACTATGCTATGAAAGCATCAAAAAGGGGTGAGAAGATTAAATTCATGCTTAATGAAGATATGATAGCCTACGAAACTTCGAATGACAAATCAACATGGAAAGTTATAATATTAGACTATGGCAATTCACATGATCTTTATCTTCAAACTGAAGAACTTGCTTCAACTTACACATCTCTTTCAACTGTAAATGATAACACATATTCAAATGCAAGCGACAGCTACTCATTCTGGATATGGGGCTACAAAGCAATATTCTTTATGTGTTATGGTGACGACACCAATTACCATACAATCAATGACTTGGCTGAGAAATGCAACTTTGAATACTGCAGTGAAATAACGAAACTCTCTTGCTCGGTATTACTCAAGAACAATTAAAAACCATAATACAGAGAGAGATAAGCATAAAAAAACCCGGAGAATATTTCCGGGTTTTTTATAAAGTATTAATCGAGTTTGTGTATTACCAATCCTGAGCGTAGTTTTGGTTCAAACCAAGTAGTTTTTGGAGGCATTATATTGCCTGAATCAGCAATATTGATCAACTGCTTCATCGAAACAGGATACAAAGCAAAAGCCACTGCCATTTCACCACTGTCGACACGTTTTGACAATTCACTTAAACCACGTATTCCACCCACAAAATCAATGCGTTTATCGGTCCTGAGGTCTTTTATTCCAAAGATTTTGTCCAAAACCAGATTTGACAAAACAGTAACATCAAGAACACCGATAGGATCGTTATCATCGTAGCGACCTTCACGAGCAACAAGTCTATACCATTCACCATCGATATACATGCTGAAAGTGTGGAGGTTATCAGGCTTGAAAATATCTTTGCCCATCTTATCAACGATAAAATCAATATTGAGTTTATCTATTAATTCACTTTTCGAAAGACCATTAAGATCCCTGACAACCCTATTATAGTCGATAATCCTCAATTGGTTATCTGGAAAATGAACAGCAAGAAAATAATTGAACTCTTCATTACCATCAAAATCAGGATTTAACTTACGCTTTTCAGCTCCAACCAAAGCAGCTGCAGCAGTACGGTGGTGCCCATCAGCAACATAAGTAGATGGAATTTGTGCAAATAAACCTACAAGTTTATTCACAGTAACTTCGTCGCTTATTACCCAAAAATGGTGTCCAAAGCCGTCTTCAGAAATGAAATCATATTCAGGATTCTGATTAACAACAATTTTCCTGATTATCTCATCAATTTCAGCAACAGCAGGATAAGCAAAGAACACAGGTTCGACATTAGCATTTGTATTTCTAACGTGTTTCATGCGATCTTCTTCCTTATCTTTTCTGGTAAGCTCATGCTTTTTTATTACGTTGTTCAGATAATCATCAACTGAAGCGCAAGCAACTAAACCGTACTGAGTACGACCGTTCATTGTCTGAGCATAAATATAAAGGCAATCTTTTTCATCTTGCACCAGCCAAGCTTTTTGCTGAAACAATTTGAAGTTCTCGACAGCCATATCATATACCTTCTGATCATGTTCATCAGTTCCTGAAGGAAATTCAATTTCAGGTTTAATAATTCTCAACAGAGAATATATATTTGCTCCAGCCTCTGCCCTTGCCTCTTCAGAATTAAGTACATCATATGGTCTGGAAGCTATTTTAGGAGCTAAACCCTTAGCAGGTCTCAATCCTTTGAATGGTTTTATAATAGCCATATAACAACATGTTTAGTATTAGAAATGAAAAAAGAAAATGCAGAAGGTCAGTTCTGCATTTTCGATATTTTAATGCCTTGATTCAAATTCCTTCATCGCATCTATTAGAGCCTGAACGCTTTCCTTAGGCAGGGCGTTGTAGCAAGAAGCTCTGAAGCCTCCGACAGAACGGTGACCTTTAATTCCTTCGATGCCTCTTTCCTTGGTAATTGCCATGAATTCCTTATCCAGCTCTGCATATTCTTCATTAAGAACAAAGCAAATATTCATGATTGAACGGTCTTTCGGATCAGGAACAACAGCTTTAAACATTTTGTTTCTATCGATCTCGTCATAAAGAATTTTTGCTTTATCGATGTTCATCTTATGCATCACCTTTACGCCACCCAATTCTTTGAGCCATTTAAGAGTCTGAAGAGCTGCAAAAATAGCAATACAAGGAGGAGTATTGAACATTGATCCGTTGTCGATATGAGTTTTATAGTCGAGCATGGTAGGAAGCACCTTACCTGTTTTGCCCAAAACTGAATCTTTAACAATAACGAGAGTTAAACCTGCAGGAGCAAGATTTTTCTGAGCTCCGGCATAAATAAGATCGTATTTCTTAATATCGATAGGGCGACTGAAAATATCAGACGACATATCAGCAACCATTGGAACAGGAACATCCAGATCGCCTTCAATTTCAGTTCCGTAAATAGTGTTATTTGTTGTAACATGTAAGAAATCAACATCAGTTGGAACAACATAACCCTTAGGAATATAATTGAAATTCTTATCTTTTGAAGAAGCTACTTCAATGATTTCACCAACAAGTTTAGCTTCTTTTAAAGCCTTACCGGCCCATACGCCAGTATTGAGATAAGCAGCTTTTTTAACCAAAAGGTTTAAAGGAGCCATATAAAACTGAAAGCTTGCACCTCCCTGTAAAAGCAGAACTGAATATCCTTCAGGAACTTCGAGAATCTCTTTAACCAGAGCTACTGTTTCATTTAAAACAGCTTCAAACTCAGCTCCACGATGAGAAACTTCCATCACAGATAAACCGGTGCCAGCAAAATTCATTACTGCCTTTGCTGTTTCTTCTTTTGTAAATTCCGGTAAAACCGATGGTCCTGCAGAAAAGTTGTGTTTTTTCATTTTTTTAAAAGTATTTGATTGTTTTAAACTAGCGAATAAATATATAAACTGTTTGATAAACAGCATTTAACTAAACAATATAATTCAAGAGCGAGATCGGCATGTATAGTGGTATGAAGTATACCACCCTGCTTTGAATATATGCCATTCTCCAATCATAAAGTGTGTTATTAAAGAATTCATTTGAAAAGATAAAGATATAATTTATGAATGAAGTTTATCAAACTTTTTGAACAAAATTGAAGAATTTTTGACTTTTAAAGTTATAATTTATTAGAAATTAAGCACTAAAATAACGAAGTTGTATATTAATTAAAAATTAACCGTTCGTGAAACACTTCTTTCTGAGAAAATAAAATTTAAGTAAAACAAGCAAAAATGGTTAAATCCATTTATGATTAAAAGTGAGCAAATAGCTACCTCACTCGTACCACATTCGTCCTTTCTCCCTTTATAAAGGGAGAAAGGACGAATGTGGTCCCTATTTGGTCCCTATGTGTCCTATACTTTTCCTATACTAAAATTGGTACACAGTTTTAAAAAGTCTCTCTATAAAAAGTTTAGATACTTTTAGTTATTTTTACATCCAATTCAACAATCAAAATACTAATGTTTAAATTTAACTTTACTCTTAAAGCACTAATAACCTTATTGTTATTTGCTGTTACAAATTTCACATACGGAGGAAACAACAAAGTAGCGAATTCAACATTCAAATACGCAGGCGATCAAGGTTCTGTACCAAACACTTGTCTATACAAAGTAAACAATGAAACTCGCAAAGAATATTCCAAAGATCTTTATGAATTTGGGTACAATAAAAAAGGTGAAAACGGAAGTTTTGAAATGTTTCTCGCCCCTGGCAAGCACACCTTTGAAATTGTGCTTAATAACAAAGGAGTTACAAGTAAAGCTGATAGTATTATTGCTAAAAGGGTGACAATAAACATGAAGAAAGGCTGTACTTACGAAATGGAAAAGTATGGTTACGATATAAAAATTAAGGGATTAAAGAAGAACAAAGAGGTTAAAACTAATTATTCAGTTGAGAAAATACCTGTTTATCAGGAGCCGCAAGATACTTTTGCAACAATTGTTTACACTCCTGCTCCAAAAAGCAGTACGCATCCTTACATTTCAAGAATTGATGATATGGTTACTGCAGGTTCGGGTGATATATTTGGACTATTTGAATACAACAAGCCTTTCGATTATAAGTATTTCAACGAAGCAAACGGTGAATTGAGGCTGAAAGTAAAACCCGGGAAACACAAGATTGAATATCTGATTTTAGGTGCCAGAATTATTGATGGAATTATTCATACTGAGAACTTTACATTCATCGAGGGCAAAACGTATATGATCACCCTCGGAGGAACCTACACCGATGGAAATGTTAAGTTTAAACTGAAGTTCAACGAAATAAAATAATTCTGAATTTTATATAAAAGGCATTTTTACAATTTCTGCTTTTATCAATTTACCTCTTATTGATATATATATTTCATTACCAATCTGAGACATATCGTTTCTGATGTAACCCATTCCCACACCAATACCAAGAACCGGAGAAATAGAGCCGGAAGTGACATTACCAATAATATTGCCTTCTTTGTCAGTTATTTCATATTCGTGACGAGGAATACCTTTGTCAATCATTTTAAATCCCCTCAGACGCTTTGAAACACCTTCCTCCTTCTGTTTCAAGAGAAAATCCTTATCAATAAAATCTTTCGAGGAGGTGAATTTTGTTATCCACCCAAGTCCGGCTTCAATGGGAGAAGTAGAATCATCAATATCATTACCGTAGAGGCAAAAACCCATTTCGAGGCGTAAAGTATCTCGGGCACCAAGACCTATTGGTTTTATTCCAAATTCTTCCCCGGCAGAGAAAAGGGCATTCCAAATTTTATCTGCATATTCGTTATAGAAATATATTTCGAAACCACCAGCCCCGGTATAACCTGTTGCTGAAATAATTACGTTGCTGACACCAGCAAAAGAGCCTATTTTAAAAGAATAATATGGAATATCTGATAAATTGATATCCGTAAGTTTTTGCATTGCTGCGAGAGCCTTGGGACCCTGAATTGCCAACTGAGCTATCTTGTCGGAAGCGTTTTCCAGTTCAGCACCAATATTATTCTGAGAAACAAGCCAATTGAAATCTTTATCAGTATTTGATGCATTTACAACGAGAAGGTATTTTTCGGGCTCATAAAAATAAACCAGCAAATCGTCGACGATACCTCCTTTGCCATTTGGGAAGCAAGAATATTGAGCTTGACCCGGCAGAAGTTTTGAAGCATCATTAGAAGTAACATGCTGAATAAAAGCAAGAGCATTTTTCCCTTTGACCCAAATTTCGCCCATATGAGAGACATCGAAAACACCGACACCGTTCCTGACGGTCATGTGTTCATCTTTGATACCGCTGTATTCTATTGGCATATTATAACCTGCAAATGGAAGCATTTTTGCGCCTGCTTCGATATGCATCTGAGTAAATGGAGTATTTTTCATAATCGGGTCATTAGAATAAATTCGACAAAATATCTATAAATAGATTAATAAAAAACAAAAAAAGTAATAATACAAACATATAAAACTGACATATAAATTTAGTAGTTATTTTCAAATTTTGTATTATTGTATTTTATTGATAAAAAAATAGAAAGATGGCGTATACTGATCTTACATATTTGAAAGAGATTACCGGTGGTGAAAGCAGCATCGTAAGGGAAATGATAGAAATGTTTTTGGAACAAGTAGAAGAGTTTAATGAGAATTTAGACAAGCACTTGAAAGACAAAAACTACGTTGATTTGGGTAAAGAAGCTCACAAAGCCAAATCATCAGTATTGATAGTAGGGATGGAAGAGCTTGGCAAGAATCTGAAAAAGCTGCAGTTGCTTACAGAAGCGAATGCCGAAATTGAAACATATCCTGACTACGTAAAAATGTTTCATGAACAATGTAACGAGGCTGTAAAGGAATTAAATGAAGAGCTAAATAAATTAGATTAACAAAAAAAGCGGGATTAAAACCCGCTTTTTTTAATTGCTAAATATCAACTCTTCATTGTTAGTATCTATTTTTATTGTCTTTCCTTTCTGCACCTTTCCTGAAAGCAACATTTTCGATAAATCGTTAAGCACGTATTGTTGCAAAGCTCTTTTCACGGGGCGTGCGCCATACTGAGGATCAAAACCCACTGACGCAATCCAATCAATAGCGCTTTCTGATATTTCAAGATTAAAGCCCTGATCTTTCAATCTGTCGGCAATTCTTGCAAACTGAAGTTTAACAATACTATGAATCTCTTCTCTTCCAAGAGGCAAAAACATTATTGTATCGTCGACCCTATTTAAGAATTCTGGTTTGATAGTCTTTTTGAGCATATCAAAAGATATAGTACGAGCCTCTTCATACTTCTGATAACGGTTACTTTCGTTCATTCCTTCAAATACTTGTTGAATAAATTGAGAACCAATATTTGAAGTCATAATGATAATAGTATTTTTAAAATTCACCACCCTACCCTTATTATCAGTCAGGCGGCCATCGTCAAGAACCTGAAGCAAGACATTGAAAACATCGGGATGAGCCTTTTCAATTTCGTCGAAAAGAACCACTGAATAAGGTTTCCTTCTTACAGCTTCAGAAAGTTGTCCACCTTCCTCATAACCAACATATCCCGGAGGGGAACCTATGAGACGAGTTACAGAAAATTTTTCTTGATATTCGCTCATATCGATACGAGTCATCATGTTTTCATCATCGAACAAGTATTCAGCCAAAGCCCTTGCCAGTTCAGTTTTACCAACACCTGTGGTACCAAGAAAAATAAAAGAACCGATAGGTCTTTTTTCATCCTGAAGACCTGCCCTACTCCTTCTTACAGCATCAGCAACAGCGTGAATAGCTTCCATCTGACCTACTACCCTCTTTTTCAGTTCATCATCGAGATGGAGTAACTTTTCCCTTTCGCTTTCCATCATTTTTGCAACAGGAATGCCTGTCCATCGACTTACTACTTCAGCTATGTCATCTGCATCAACTTCCTGTTTAATCAAAGAGTTCTTCTTATGCTTTTCTTCAAGTTCTTGTTGAAGGGTATCAATTTCGTTTTCAGCATTTTTAATTAATCCGTAGCGTATTTCAGCAACCCGACCGTAATCGCCTGCACGTTCAGCCTGATCTGCTTGATACTTAAAGTTTTCAATATCCATTTTGTTTTTCTGAATTCCGTCAATAAGTCGTTTTTCAGTTTCCCATTCAGCCCT
Organism: uncultured Prolixibacteraceae bacterium; assembly: GCA_964393405.1. Taxonomy (GTDB): domain Bacteria; phylum Bacteroidota; class Bacteroidia; order Bacteroidales; family Prolixibacteraceae; genus CAYMTR01. Next base: position 10,572 of record CAYMTR010000044.1, on the reverse strand, counting down.
ATAACGAGTACGCTCTTCTATAAGATTAGCGAGCTCTTCGCCAATAGCCTTAAGCTTTGAATGATCATTTTCCCTTTTAATAGCCTCGCGTTCAATCTCAAGCTGTTTAATACGTCTTTCAATCTCGTCGAGTTCTTCAGGAAGAGAATCAATTTCGAGTCTTAATTTAGAAGCAGCCTCATCCATAAGGTCAATAGCCTTATCGGGCAGAAAACGCTCAGTGATATATCGGTGCGACAATTCAACAGAAGCAATAATCGCTTCATCTTTGATTCTCACCTTATGATGATTTTCATAACGTTCTTTTAATCCCCTTAAGATAGAAATTGAGCTAAGAATATCAGGTTCATCGACCATCACAGGCTGGAAACGACGTTCGAGAGCCTTATCTTTTTCAAAATACTTTTGGTATTCATCAAGGGTTGTAGCACCAATAGCCCTTAGGTCGCCACGAGCGAGAGCAGGTTTAAGAATGTTTGCAGCATCCATTGCACCATCGCTTTTACCTGCGCCAACGAGGGTGTGAATTTCGTCAATGAAAAGAATTATTTCACCTTCGGCTTTAATTATTTCATTAACAACAGATTTTAGCCTTTCTTCAAATTCACCTTTATATTTAGCGCCAGCAATAAGTGCTCCCATATCGAGAGAATAAATCAACTTAGATTTAAGATTTTCAGGAACATCGCCCTTGAAAATTCTTTGAGCAAGACCTTCAGCAATAGCAGTCTTACCGGTACCCGGTTCACCAATCAAGATAGGATTGTTTTTAGTTCGGCGAGTAAGAATTTGAAGGAGACGTCTGATTTCATCATCGCGGCCAATTACCGGGTCGAGTTTACCTTTACGAGCCTGATCAACAAGGTTAATAGCGTATCTTTCGAGAGAATTAAACTGGTCTTCAGCATTTTCAGTATTTACTTTAGCACCCTTTCTCAATTCTTCGATAGCAGATTTAAGTTCCTTTTTAGAGAAACCACTATCTTTCATCAGATTAGAAACAGTATCACCACTATCGAGCAGTCCCATGAGAATATGTTCGACAGAGACAAACTGGTCGCCCATATCAGAAGCAAGCTTAATAGCAGATTGAATAGCTGCATTAGCAGAATTAGAAATATAAGGTTGTCCTCCGCTGACTTTTGGATAAGATTCGACAATCTTATCGAGAGCAGTGTTCATTGGTAAGCTATTAATACCTAATTTATTAAAAATAAACTTAGCCACATCTTCAGCAAGCTCCTGGAGGGCTTTTAGAATATGACCTGTTTCTATTGCTTGTTGACCGAGAGAAGCTGCAATATGAGCAGCCTGATTAATTGTATCGCGGCCTTTTATTGTGAAATTGTTTAAGTTCATAATATTATTGTTTTTTAAACAATGCAACAAAATTGAATCCAGAAGTAAAATGCAGAATAATTGGCATTTAAAAATCAGAAATTAAGACATTTTTACATGCAAACAGATAAATATCAGGAAAAATTGACATAAGAAAAAGGATGGCCTGAGCCATCCTATAATCTAACCTAACTTAGAATCTAAATAAAAAACCAAACCTAAAATTTATGAAAAACATTTAAAAAAATGATATGAAAAGAATATGAGTAAAATTGCGATTTGTACATAACAAAAATAGCTATAGAAGTGGTCGAAAAATGTTAAAAAATGTTAAAAATTGTAAAAAATTGTTAATGAAAAAATGAAGATTTTATTGATATTAGATATTGAATTACAATAATTTATAAAATATAAAAACATCAAATTCTGAAACAGATCAACAAAAGCTCTAATATTTATTGTTAAACGTCTTCTTAAATTAAGTTGATTACAAAATAAGCAGTGATTAATTCGATTTTTATTTTAAAAAGTCATCCTAAAAACGCATATTTGTAAATTGACTAAAAATAAAAATTAGTAAAACATAAACAATCATTTAATTATGGCAAACAAGTACGTTTATACTTTTGGCAATGGTCATGCAGAAGGCAAGGCCGACATGAAAAATCTACTTGGCGGTAAAGGCGCCAACCTCGCAGAAATGAATCTCATTGGAGTTCCGGTACCTCCCGGTTTTACCATAACAACAGAAGTATGTACAATTTATAATGAAAAGGGCAAAGAAGCAGCATACAGCATCATTGAAGAAGACGTAAAGAAAGCGGTTGCCTACATTGAAAAACTCACAAACACAAAATTCGGAGATAAAGACAATCCATGTCTAGTTTCAGTACGTTCGGGAGCCAGGGCATCGATGCCGGGTATGATGGACACAATTTTAAACTTAGGTTTAAATGATGATGCAGTTGAAGGAATAACAAAGAAATCAGGTAATCCTCGATTTGCATGGGATTCATACCGCAGGTTTGTACAAATGTACGGTGATGTTGTGTTAGGATTGAAACCTGTAAACAAGGAAGACATTGACCCATTTGAAGAAATCATCGAACATTTAAAAGAAGAAAAAAACATAACATCAGACCAGGATTTCACTACTGATGATTTAAAAACATTAGTTGCTCGTTTCAAAAAAGCAGTAAAAAAGAATACCGGACATGATTTTCCAACCGATCCATGGGAACAGCTTTGGGGAGCAGTTGGTGCAGTATTCAACAGCTGGATGAATGATCGTGCAATCTTATACCGCAGATTAGAAAATATTCCTGCTGAATGGGGTACTGCAGTAAACGTTCAGGCAATGGTATTTGGAAATATGGGCAATTCTTCAGCAACAGGAGTTGCATTTACACGTGATGCAGGAACCGGAGAAAATATTTTCAACGGAGAATATCTGATCAACGCACAAGGGGAAGATGTTGTAGCAGGAATACGCACACCTCAGCAGATTACCCTTGAAGGTTCACACCGTTGGGCTGAGTTGCAAGGTGTTTCGGAAGAAGAAAGAGCAAACAAATATCCTTCACTGGAAGAATCAATGCCGGATTTATATCATCAGTTGTATGATACACAGCTTAAGCTTCAGAACCATTACAAAGATATGCAGGACATTGAATTCACAATTCAGGAAGGCAAACTTTGGATGCTTCAGACAAGAAATGGCAAACGTACAGGAGCTGCGATGGTGAAAATAGCAATGGACATGTTTGATGAAGGCATGATCGACGAAAAGACAGCTGTTAAACGAGTTGACCCTGCTAAACTTGATGAATTGTTACACCCTGTTTTTGACAAAAAAGCTTTAAAAACGGTAAAAGTAATGGCAAAAGGTTTGCCTGCATCTCCTGGAGCTGCAACTGGCCGTATCGTTTTCTTTGCTGATGAAGCAGACAAATATGAAACAAGTATTCTTTGCAGGATTGAAACATCACCTGAAGACTTAGAAGGTATGCATATTGCCAAGGGAATTCTAACAGCCCGTGGAGGTATGACTTCTCATGCAGCCGTTGTGGCAAGAGGAATGGGAAAATGCTGCGTTTCCGGAGCCGGTGGTATAATAATTGACTATAAGAACCGCACCATGACAATGAGTGGTAAAACTTATTCAGAAGGAGACTGGATTTCACTTAACGGTTCAACCGGACAGGTTTATGATGATAAAGTTCCAACAGAAGCACCAAGTATGAGTGGAGATTTTGGTAAGCTTATGGATTTGGCTGAAAAATATACAAGAATGGATGTACGCACAAACGCTGACACACCTGATGATGCAAAAAGAGCTAGAGCTTTTGGAGCTAAGGGTATCGGACTTTGCCGTACAGAGCACATGTTTTTTGAAGGAGAAAGAATCAAAGCTATGCGTGAAATGATTCTTGCCTCAACAACAGAAGGACGTGAAAAAGCTCTTGAAAAATTGCTACCATATCAACGTAAAGACTTTGAAGGAATTTTAGAAGCCATGGCAGGATTTGGAGTAACAATTCGTTTACTCGACCCACCACTCCATGAGTTTGTACCACATCAGCTTGCAACACAAAAAGAGCTGGCAAAAGAGATGGGCATTTCATTAGAAGCAGTAAAAGCAAAAGTAGATGAACTAGAAGAGTTCAATCCGATGCTTGGTCACAGAGGCTGCCGCTTAGGAAATACATATCCTGAAATCACAGTAATGCAGGCTCGTGCAATAATTGAAGCTGCATTAAACTTAAAAGCAAAAGGTGTAGATGCACGTCCTGAAATAATGGTACCACTTATTGGAACAGTAAAAGAGCTGAAGATGCAGACAGACCTTATTAACGCAACTGCAAAGAAAGTCTTTGAAGAAAAAGGTATGAGCATTGATTATCTTGTAGGAACGATGATTGAAGTTCCCCGTGCTGCAGTAACAGCTGACTTAGTTGCTACAGAAGCTGAATTTTTCTCATTTGGAACAAACGACCTTACACAGATGACATTTGGATACTCCCGTGATGATGCAGGAAAATTCTTGCCTGTATATATTGAAAAGGGTATTTTGAAAGTTGACCCATTCCAGGTACTTGATCAGGAGGGTGTTGGTCAGCTCATTAAAATGGGCGTAGATAAAGGTCGTAGTGTTAAACCAAAATTGAAAGTAGGTATATGTGGAGAACATGGAGGAGAACCTTCATCAGTTAAATTCTGCGATAGTGTAGGAATGGACTACGTAAGCTGTTCACCTTTCAGGGTACCTATTGCAAGACTTGCGGCTGCGCAGGCTAATATTGAGAAATAGTAAATTAATTTATAACTCATAATTTTAAACCCGGGTATCATAAAAGATATCCGGGTTTATTTTTTGACTATTTAGTGATTCAATAAATTACAGTGAGTTATGAATTACGTTTGGTTGGAGATGGACAAAAAAAAAGCCTCATAGAGGCAATTAATAACTACAACACACTAGTAGTGATGTTATAGTTGATATTATAATAGGTTTAGATTAAGCTTTCTGACCTTTTGATTCGTTAACAAATGCTAAACCAACTGCTACGAAAAATATGATTGCTGCGATTCCTAAGTATAACATGATGTTTAGTTTTAAATTGTTTGATGATTCAAAAATATGGCGAAATTTCTTAATAAAAAAGGGGATCTGAGCCAGTTTTTATGAACGGTCGGAATTACTTGACGAATGGTCAAATTGATGTGATTTATGATTTAAAATATGATGGCACGTGATTATTTTTTGACACGTAGTGGCGAAAGTATGGTAGCAAGGAATATCACCCCCCAAACCTTAAAGTTCTGTAGGAACGGCAGTATTTTTTTTACCATACTGTCGTCCCAATTGGAATGTGCCGATTGAAATAACTATAATGCAAGAAATAAACAATTATTAGCATTATACATAAACATTCTTTAATAAATATAATTTATTTATTTAAATTTGAGAATATTAACCTTGTACCCAATATTTAAACTACTTTACCTCAACAACAAAAAATATCATGGATTTTTATACCCCATTTAAGAAGTATCTTAATATTTCAAGTTTAATTTTTTATTCAAGAAAGATAATTTTGTTTCTGGCATTTTTTATTCTTTCAGTAGCCTCCCGGTCACAGACAGCAGTGCCTCCCACTGTTGGAGATGGTTCAATCGGCAACCCATATCAGATAGCTACATGGCAGAACCTTTATTGGATTACGCAAAATTCAGATGAATGGGACAGAAACTTTCTACAGACTGCGAATATAAATCTATCGGTTATATCACCGTCAATTACTACTTGGATTTTCGGATGGCCGAATATAGGTAACAGCACTTTTTATTTCACAGGTTCGTATGATGGAGGGGGACACACAGTTTCAGGACTTTATATGTCAAAATCAGAAACCGACAATGTTGGCCTTTTTGGATATTGCTATCAAGGGGGAGTTACTAACCTTGGTGTAATAAACGCAAATATTAAAGGCAAAATGTCGGTTGGAGCAGTTGTTGGAAAATCCGATTTAAGTGTTATTTCTAAATGTTTCAGCACAGGAACAGTTGAAGGAAAAGGTGGGGCAATTGGTGGTTTGTGCGGTAATAATAATAATAGCTCAATTTCAAACTGTTACAGTACATGCAATATCAAGGTTTTATCTGGATATTTTGCTGGTATTTGTGGAGGCTTGATTGGATGTAATAATGAGGGTTCTGTATCTAGCTGTTTCAGTATAGGAACAGTTGAAGGAGATTATAATGTTGGTGGCTTGATTGGATTAAATACCGGCACCGTAAATAACTCATTTTGGGATACTCAGGCATCAGACAGGTCTACTTCCTCCGGAGGAACTGGAAAGACAACAGCGCAAATGAAAGAATTTGCAACTTTCTTTGAAGCCGGATGGGATTATAAAGATGAATCGGATAACGGAACAAGCGAGATTTGGAACATTGGTAATGGTCGTAACAACGGTTACCCTTACTTTAACTGGCAATATCCTTCAGATCCAAACCCAATGGAACCAACTTCAGGTGACGGCTCAAATAGTAACCCTTATCAGATAGCCACATGGCAAAATATTTATTGGGTTACTCAAAATTCAGATGAATGGGACAAGCATTTTATACAGACTGCGGATATTAACCTGATGGGGATATATGATCAGTATACAAAATGGAATAACGGATGGCCGGTGATAGGCAACAGTATTGTTAATTTTACTGGTTCATATAGTGGCGACGGACATATAATTACAAATATATTTATTTCAAATTCAGAGGCAGACAACATCGGTCTTTTTGGATTTTGCAATTCAGCTATAATACAAAACCTTGGGTTGGTAAACGTTAATATTTCAGGCCGAGATTATGTTGGTTCAATAGCAGGTTATTACAATGGAGGTACAATTTCTAATTGCTTCAGTACCGGCAGTATCACTGGTGTAGATAATATTGGAGGTCTGGTTGGAAATAATATTGCAACATTGTCAAACTCTTACAGTAATTGCAGTGTCAATGGAAGTGGCGAAGTTCGTGGTGGTCTGTGTGGAAAAAATTCAGGTTCAATAAATTATTGCTATTGCACAGGCAATGTGAACAATGGAATTTCTGTTGGAGGCTTGGTTGGATTAAATACCGGCACTGTGATTAACACATTTTGGGACACTGTGACTTCAGGACAATCTGCTTCTGCTGGAGGGACAGGAAAGACAACAGCCCAAATGAAAACAATTGGCACATTTTCAAAATCAGGTTGGGATTTTAAAGATTTATGGGCAATGACTTCAAGTGTTAACAATGGTTACCCTTCTTTTCTCAGGCAGGTTGGAACAGGAACCTGGTCTTTACCAGAAATCACAACTCAGGATATAAGCAATATTTCTACCAGTACTGCTAATTTGAATGGCACACTTACTGTTTTGGGAGAGCCACAGCCTTACCATGTTGGATTTTGCTGGGGCATTGGTCATGATCCGGTTGTTTCAGTTGATACGACAGACAATGGGGGACTATCTTCAACAGTTTCAATCTCTGAAACAATAACCGGCTTGGAAAGCTATACTCAATATTATGCCAGAGCTTATGCCACCAATTCAAACGGTACAGTTTATGGAAATGAAATAGAATTAATTACACTCCCAACCATACTGCCACCACTTGTTGGTGACGGTACAGAAGGTAATCCATATGAGATTGAAACGTTAAGTGACCTCTATTGGTTAAGCATGACAAGTAGAGTATGGAGTAAAAATTTTTTACAAACGGCAGATATTGAAATGCCAACTCCAATAAACAAATGGGACAACAATCAGGGATGGACTCCAATTGGGAATCTTTCAAATTATTTCTCTGGTTCATATAATGGCAACGGGTATCAAATTTCAAATTTATATATCAACAGGCCTTCAGTAGGTTATGTTGGACTTTTTGGCTGGATTGATTATGGCGGGACAATCACAAATCTTGGGATAACAAATATAAATGTTAAAGGACATCATTCTACCGGGGGATTGGTTGGAATTATTTCTCATAATGCATCGGTTTCAAACTGCTATAGCATAGGATACGTGACTGCAACAGAAACAAATGCTGGGATATTGGCAGGGTCAAATTCTAATAACATATCTAATTCTTACAGTTCTGGTAATGTTACCGGGAAAGGTTATATAGGAGGCCTTGTTGGTGAAAATAATTCAAATGTTTCAAATTCTTATAGTTCTGGTAATGTCACAGGAACATATTATTTAGGAGGCCTGATAGGAAATAACTCAGGGGCAGTTTCAAATTCTTACAGTGTTGGAACTGCTTCAGGTTCTAATGAAATAGGTGGGTTGATAGGATATAACTCAGGGGCAGTTTCAAATTCTTACAGTGTTGGAACTGCTTCAGGTTCTTCTTATATAGGTGGGTTGATTGGAAGAAATTATAACGCAACTGGATATGCAAACAATTGTTTCTGGGACACTCAGGCATCAGAGCGGTCAACATCCGCTGGAGGAACAGGGTTGACAACATTAGAGATGAAGACCAGAGCTACTTTCACCATTGACGGATGGGACTTTGCAGGTGAATCAGCTAACGGCACTTCTGACTTGTGGGATATGAACCCTGCAATTAACTCAGGATATCCTGTCCTGAACAGTTTTTATAAAAGTGTTTGGGATGGTGCTAGTTGGAACCTGTTGCCAACAGCAACAAGAAATGCAACAATAAATGGCGACTTTGCTGATGTTGGATTTTCATGTACTGATATAACAATTAGGGAAGGTTTCGATTTTGCAGTCAATCCAACACAAACAGTAGTAGTGTCAGGCGATATCATCGATAGCACAGGAACAGAAGGAAACATCTTGATTAAATCTGATGCAACTGGAACAGGCAAACTTGTAAACAATACCCCAGGATTAAATGCTTCAGTTGAACAATTCTTTGAACAAGACCAATGGCATTATTATACCATTCCCATAAGCGAACCAACAGCAGCTTTTCCTCTGTTTAAGAAGTTCTGGCTCATCGGACACTACGAGAGCCAATTAGAACCTAATTGTTGGGGATATTTTGCCGTAGACGACATTCTGTCCAGAGGAATTGGATACGGCGCTTATTTCGAAGCTAAAGATACTTCAGTGACAATCAACAGAACGCTCAATACCGGAGATATTGTTGTCAACACTTCATTTACCGATGTAGACCATGGGTGGAACCTTATTGGCAACCCCTACCCTTGCACTGTTGACTGGAACACAATTGTAAGCGGAGGAAAACTCAGCAATGTCAACAATGCAATTTATGTATGGGATCCGGTCGCTAATAATTATTCATCATTTATTGAAGGGGCAACAGGAGGGGCAGGAACACAAAATCAATACATCGCTCCTATGCAGGGTTTCTTTGTCAGGGCAAACACAGATGCAGGCGCTGTAACATTTACCAATGCTTCAAAGACAGCTACTGCATCAACATTCAAGAGTGCTGATTTACTATCGGTTATCAGCCTTTCTGCTTCAGACAGTGAAGGCAGGAAAGATATTTCGGTAGTGCGCATCAATCCTGGAGCAACAGACAAATTTGACGGAGAGCTCGATGCCTACAAGTTAAAAGCAGAGACATCCCCTACCCCGCAGCTCTACAGTGTTTACAATGGTGATATATATTCAATAAACTCAATACCTGAAATAAAGGATAATACGGTGATCCCATTTGAATTGATGATAAAGTCAAAAGGTGAACAAACAATTTCACTTCATGAGTTATCAGGTTATAATTTGGAATATGGTATCTGGCTTGAGTATGTTGCTTCGGGAGAAAAGGTAAACCTCCTTGAAAATGAGAGCTACACTTTTATAGCTGAAGAAGCATCGACAATGGAGTTCAACCTGAGGTTTATGCAAAAAACAGATGCTTCAATGATTGGAGGTCTTTCAGTAAAAGCATATTCAAGAGATATGGAAATCATATTGAGGGGCATGGCACAAAAGGGTAACAAGGTTGTGGTTTACAACATCAACGGACAGAGAGTTTTCAGCGGAATGATTGATAGCAGCTGCGGTGAGGTGCCTGTTTACAAGAAGGGCGTTTACATTGTAAATGTCATATCTGAAGGCAGGGACAAAGCATTCAACGGCAAGGTGATAGTTAAGTAAAAGTTACAACAATATATAAATCACAAGATTGTTTAAGTCACACAGCAGCATTATTTGAGAAGTATAATAAGATTTTAAAAAACAGATAATGAAAACGATAAAATATATATTTACCACTCTCCTGTTTTTAGTTATTGAGTTAAGCCTGATGGCACAGCCAAGGCCTCCTGCGCCTTCCACTCCGGGAGGAGATTACAAGGTGCCGGTGGAAGGATATCTGATAATTTTGATTGTAACAATGGTAAGATTGGGGATTCTCAAACTCAGAAAGAATAAAAGCAATAGATCCTAAAGAAAGTAATCCTTTCCGTGAAGAAAAAAAAGAGGCTATTCTTTACTAAGAACAGCCTCTTTTTGTATGAGCCGAATCTCAGATTCGAACTGAGGACCCCGAGATTACAAATCACGTGCTCTGGCCAACTGAGCTAATTCGGCAATATTTCAAAAAAGAGCGGGAGACGGGATTCAAACCCGCGACCCTTAGCTTGGAAGGCTAATGCTCTATCGACTGAGCTACTCCCGCTTAATATTGTGGGGAGAGCAGGATTCGAACCTACGAAGGCGTTGCCAATAGATTTACAGTCTA
>CAYMTR010000043.1:0-26793 GCA_964393405.1 uncultured Prolixibacteraceae bacterium | reverse complement strand
ATAAAAAAGGATCGTAAAAGTGGAATGCATAAATAAGGTTATCATCTTCATAAACTGGCAATTTCTTCAGGTTGTCCAAACCACCCCAGTTAGGAGTGACAATTATGGTGTGTGTTTGGTCAATTTCCCTTATTGCATCAATGACGTTTCCTTGAATTTGTCCCCAGGCTTCATCTGAAATGCTATTTGGCTCATTCGCCAATTCATAAAAGATCTTAGTTGATCGATTTTTATAATGTTCGGCCATTTGTGTCCAAATATTGATAAACCTATCCTGAATTGTAGGGTCGTTGGCATAATCGAACCCCGACATATTGGTGAGGATTAGAATTAGTTCTTCACTTTCAGCCATATCGACATACTGATCAAGCAGGTAGAAAAACAAGGGACTCATTTCACTATTGTTTTCCTCAAACATCTTATCCATAAAAATTGGTAGTCTTATAGAATTAAGCCCCAGCTTTTTTAAATTTTGAAAATCCTCGATGGTGTAAAAATTAAATTGAATATTGTATGGCGAAAAAACTTCAAAGGCCTGAGAAAATCCAACACCTTTGGAAAGCTGTTGCACAGGATTAACTGTCTGACATTTATTGCAGCTTGCAAAGCAAACCTTTACCAGCACCGTATCAGATTCTTCGACATTGAATATTCTGTTAGTCCATTCATCAGTACAATCACCGTGGAAGTCTTCACCTTTCATCTCAAACCAATTTCCGTCGGGGTCGCCGTTATAAAACTTATAATTAAGGCTGAAATTCTTCAGAACAGGAATAGTTGCAGAATATACACTTCCGGATGTGATTTCCATTTGTACTCCGGCAGTCCAATCGTCCCAGTTGCCCTTCACAAACACACCATTGGGAGAAATCTCTTCATAGCGCATATCGACATTGAAAGTTACATTGATTGTTTCTGCAATAGCAGCACTTGGAATTCCTACAGCATTAGCAAATATTGGGAATATAGCAAATAGCAGCAAGTAAGTAAGTCTGATAGTTTTCATGATTTAACAGTTTTTGTTTTTTTAGAAATTGATGGAAAGGTTTGATTATGAACTAAAATATAGTATAATATTAATATAATAAATTTAATTTGACAAAAAAAATTTGTATCCCTTTAATAATCTTTTCAATACGGTGGAATTCTTTTTCCATTCAACAATTTTCAGCAGATGAATTGGTTTCTGGATCCGTCGGCTAAAGCCAAAAGCAAAGGATATTTCAATGAATTACAAATGAAACATAATACTTAATGCATAATAAATGAATGATTTTATAATCATTTACAATCGGGACTTTTGCAGGATTGATTATTCTAAATGTAAGCAGGGGCATATCTCCTTGGATTAACGAGATAATAATTTTATTTTTATTATCATTGCCAATTATGACTATTCTATATTCTTAAAATGGGAACGCAATAAATCAATTGCTTGTTTATCAAATATGCTTGGTACAGAAATTAGTATCACTGGAATAAAGTATAACTATAATCATGAAAATCGAATTCTGTATAAAAAAAATAGACAGCTTTCTGCCTGAAATTGCAAGTCAGTTAGGAGTGGAAATAGAAAATGGGGCTTTTAATATTTCCCCCGATAAAGGAGAAGGATTTTTCTCACAAGTTCAATTCAATGATAATATCTTAATGACTTATTATGAATTGCTACTAAATGAAACAACAACAATTGTTAGAAAAAAAAGTACTAACAATAACATTATTCCAATTGTATTTTGGTTGTCAAATAATGGTATAAAGCAAGAACTAGATTCAGAAAAAAAAGAAATTGGGAAAGACACACCCTACGGCATATTTCTGCCTGCCAATTCAGTTGAAACTAAATATACATTTCCCAAAGGACTTTTAGTTAAAAATATCACTGTCTTTATTAATAAAAATTGGCTGCGAGAGACTATTGAGGCGCAAAATAATTACTTAAGCAATGTAATATTATCTTCTTCAAGTTTTTTTCTTTTTGAGGATATCACTTATCAGATGTCTGAAGCTTTATTCAAGATGGAGAAAACATTGAAGGATAAGAAGAATCATCCTTTAGCTAAAATAATTTTATATTGTGAAACGCTGAATATTATACAATTACTGTTTGAAAAATTACTTACTCGCCCTATCAATAAACAAGTTGTAAAAATTTACCCTTCAGATATTCAAAAATTATTCAGAGTTAAGACTATTCTTATTCACGAGTATGTTTCGATCCCATCAACCGCCTATCTTGCCAAAGAAAGTGGGATAAGTGAAAGAAAGCTTCAAAGGCTGTTCAGGCAAGTGTTTGGGAAAAGTTTATATCAGTTTGCCATGGACGTTAAAATGAACGAAGCAAAAAAAATGCTTACGACAAAAAAATATAACGTTTCTGAAGTTGGTTATATGGTTGGCTATTCTAATCTAAGTCATTTTACTGAAAAATTTAAAGAATGCTTCGGAATTACACCAAAGTCATTTCTATTATCTATATAAATAAGACGCAATTCGGTTATTTATTTACATCATTGGGGTATTTTACCTCGATTCTGACAAATACTTTTGTAAAAGTTATTCATTAAATTATAAACAAAATGATCAAAAAAGTATTATTCAGAATTATTATTAAAAGCATAGCAAAAAAGAATATTCTTTCTATGCCTAAAGCTGTTCAATTACCGGGAATGAAATTTATCGGCTTTAAAATTACAACTACATTAAAAAATAATAAACAAAAGGAAGATATTCCTCCTTTTTATCATGAAATTTATGATAATAATAAGCTAGATGTTCTGAAATCCGGTTCTGAATTAAAAATGTATTGTATTTTTGATATGGATGAAAATCAGGAAAAGTTCGATTACTACGTTGCTGTAGAAAATAAAACAATTTTTGATGATAAGTATGCCAAAATACAGTTACCTGCAGGAAAATTCATTATAGTTGAGGTTCTAAAAAGAAATAACAAGACCATCAGTATGATTATGATTTACATGAGAAATATGTGGATGAAAGAAAACGGGTATAAGGAAAGTAAAAACCCTGCATTTATTATGTATGATGAAAGATTTCATGTAAACTACAAGAAATATGGATGCAAGGGTGATGATTATTTAGGAAATCCCGTTGCTACACTTTATCTTCCGGTAGAAAATTAAACCTTTATTTCAAATGAGACCCAAAAATAAAATAACTCGATTTCTATTTATTGTAGAGGGTAAACACACAAAGGTGAAATCTCAAATATTACTTAAATAAATTAGAAATTATGGAACAAAAAAACTTAGCTCAATTAAAGGCGGAAATACAATTACAAGCAAAAAATGGTATTGATTTTATTCTATCGGGAGGAATTTTATGGTTAATAATTTCTTATGTATGGACATTAGAATTTAGTGCTTACTATAAATGTATTTTGACATTTATGGTTGGAGCTTTTTTACTTCCTTTGGCATTTGGATTATCTAAAATTCTCAAGACAAATTGGAAAGTAAAAGACAATCCTCTGCAGCCCCTCGGCTTATGGCTTAACTTTGCACAACTAATCTATTTTCCTTTCTTGTTATTTATTTTTGTAAAATATCCCGATTATTTCGTAATGGCGTATGCTATTATTTTAGGTGCTCATTTATTTCCCTATGCTTGGTTTTATGATGAAATAGGATATGCTGTTTGGGCAGTAATAATTTCTGTTGGTACGTTAATTATTACATTTAATATTGAAGCTGGGAAAATTTGGATTGTTCCATTATTTACATCTATAATGCTTTTCCTATTGGTGGTTTGGATTTTTATAAGAAATAAAAAGCTAAATAATAGGATTTAATTACAAACTGAAAATTAAAATGAAAGTATGATAAGGTTATAGATCAATAGTAACAATTTTAATTTTAATAAAATTTATCCTATTGATATATGTTTTGTCAAACCTGATTCTTTACTTGGTTATTCATGGGCAGCAATATATGCTTACCTTTCAGTATCAATTCATTTTTGTTGGTATTATTTTTCTGATTATACTATATAAATTTCCCTTTATTATCAGGGTTTTTAATAATTGGATTAGGTTGCGCTGCAATATTCCCTGGTCAGTTGCATGAAACCGCTCAGAATTTTATCTGAGAAGCTTAATTTCTCTATATTTTTGTTGTCAGAGAAAATTCTTGTGAAACGATGAACGATAACAAATAGAAAGGCTATAAGAATGAAAAGCTTTATTATAAAAACATCTATTTTTGTTTTACTACTATATACAGTAGAAATTTGCTACGCACAGAATATGCCCGGCACATATTCTGAATATTCTTCAGGAAAGCTTAAATATGGCTTATTTGTCCCGGAAAATTACGATTCATCAAAGCATTACCCTTTAGTTATGTTTTTGCATGGATGGGGCAATAACCAAACTGTATATTTAGATTTATACAACAAAGATATTCAGCTAAAAACCCCATGTTTTGTATACACTCCACAAACGCCTAAAGAATGGGGCGATTGGAGTGGCTGGAGTTGGGAAGGGATCGGTTTTTCTAGTTTATCAGTACCAATGCAAACTGCGGTGAATGTAATGGATAGTTTAATTTCCAATTATTCGATTGACACTAATCGTTTATATGTCTATGGTATTTCGATGGGAGGAGAAGGAGTATTTGACTTATTGCACAAAATGCCCCATAAATTTGCTGCAGGCATATCAATTTGCGGCGGAGGCAATGCTCATTGGGCCGGCAATATATCATTGACACCTTTTTGGATGTTCCACGGCAGTAGAGATGAAATAAATCCGCCTGATTTAACTGAACGTGTTTATAATAAATTGCTCGAAATCGGCGCAACAAATATGCGTTATACAAATTACCCCGGTTACGGACATTCCATTTGGGATAAAGCACTGTCAGAGCCTTCGTTCTACGACTGGTTGTTCTCGTTTACTAAGAACAAAAGGGATTAATTACCTCACTTAGGCAATATCATTTTTATTATGAGTGTGTTAGGGAATGACAATTATACTCAGAAATGATAGTACTTGACAGATTTTTTTAGTAAATTGTAAAAATCTAATGATAAAGGCGCCAACAAACGCCGATATGCCATGTGGGCAGCAGCTAGTAACCATCTGCCTGCCTAATAAGTTGGTTTGGTCACGGGGGATACAGACGCAGCTCCGCTACCCTGCCCGGGAAATGGTGTCTACCGTTATGCAAAAGCAGAGAAAAGACATCTAAACAACAAATTGACAAACAATTAGTAATTATGAAACTTGCATTTATTGGAACATATCCTCCGCGGGAATGTGGTATTGGTACATTCACAATGAACCTATATAATTCCATGGTAACAAATACAGATACATCAAAGGATACAATTGATGGATTTATTGTTGCTATTAATGATAACGAACAAACTTACGACTACCCCGAAGAGGTAAAGCTTACCATCAATCAAGACCATCAAATTGACTATTTGGAAGCAGTTAAATACATCAATTTAAGTGGTGCTGATGTTTGTATCCTTGAACATGAGTTTGGAATATATGGCGGTCAAAATGGGATATACATTCTTCCATTGCTTTATCGTCTCGAAATTCCACTGGTTGTTACCTTGCATACCATTGTAAAGAAGCCCTCCTACAATGAAAAAGCTGTGTTGCAGGAAATATGTAAGATGGCTAATAAGATTATCGTGATGAGCCATAGGGCTATTGAATTTCTTATTGACATCTACGATGTTGATAAAGATAAAATTGTTTTTATTGAGCACGGTGTGCCGGATATACAATTCAGTCAGGAACAGACAAAAAAGGAATTTAAACTTACAAATAAGAAATTATTACTCACATTTGGAATTCTTAGTAGGAACAAAGGAATTGAAACTGTAATTAATGCATTACCCAAAATTGTTGAAAATCATCCCGATATTTTATATGTGATTTTAGGTAAAACTCATCCAAATGTTGTTCGCCATTCAGGAGAGGAATACAGGAATTATCTTCAACTTTTAACTAAAAAACTTAATCTTGGCAAACATGTTGTTTTCATTAATGAATTCATTAGCCAAAAAGAATTGTTTAAATATTTATCAGCTTCTGATATTTACATTACTCCATATTTGAATGAAGCACAAATCACCAGTGGCACACTTTCTTATGCTGTAGGTGTGGGCTCTGCTGTCATTTCAACTCCTTACTGGCATGCCTTGGAATTATTGGACGAAGGAAGAGGTAAACTTTTTAACTTTAACGATTCTGAGCAGCTTTCTCAAATACTAATGGATCTATTGGACAATCCCGATATGTTGAAGAGCCTTAGAAAAAAAGCATTTGATTACGGCAGAACTATTACTTGGCCAAAATCAGGGGGCAAATACATTAAACTTGTAAAACAAATTCTTGCCGAAAAACCCGAAGTTGTTGTCAATAAAGAAACAACTATCGACCCGCTTATGCTTCCTCTGTTTTCTTTAGACCACATTAAGCGGTTAACTGACGATACAGGAATAATTCAACATGCAAAATTTGGTATTCCTAACCTAAAAGAAGGCTACTGCCTTGATGATAATGCAAGAGCTTTGCTAATGGTAATTATGACGTATCGTCAAAAAAAGGATAAGCTCGCAATTAATTTAGCACCTATATATCTAAGTTACATCAATTATATGCAAAATAAAGATGGGACTTTTAGAAATTTCTTAAGCTTTAGCCGTAACTTCCTTGATGAGGTGGGCTCGGAAGATTCTTTTGGAAGAACTATTTGGGCGCTGGGTTACTTGTTAAACAATCCGCCTAACGATTCTTATTACCAAACCGGGAAAATCATTTTCTTTGATGCTGCACAAAACTTTGAGAAACTCCATTCCATCAGAAGTATTGCCAATACTATGATTGGTATAAGTTATTACCTTCGGAGTAATCCGTCCGACGATTCAATGGCAGAAATTTTTGGTAGGCTAGCCGGCAAGCTAATCAAACATTACGAAGAAAACAGTTCTTCCGAATGGAAATGGTTTGAACCTTTATTGGCTTATGATAATGGTATTTTACCTCTCGCACTTTTACATGCTGCAGAGATTCTAAAAAATGACAAAATTTCTGTGATTGCATTGGAAACAACAAATTTCCTTACAAAAATTATGCTTCATGATGGATACCTGTCTATCGTAGGTAATGAAAAATGGTACGTAAAAGGTGGCGAAAGATCTTTGTTCGCTCAACAACCAGTGGATGCCTTGGCTATGGTTCTTATGTATCGTCAGGCTTTTCAACTAACTAAAGACAGAGAGTTTCTTGCTAAATTATTTTCCTCCTTTATGTGGTTCTTGGGCGAGAACGATATTAGAATGACTTTATTCGATTATGAAACAAATGGCTGTTGCGATGGAATCGAAAACTATGGTGTTAACCGCAATCAGGGAGCAGAAAGTTCACTTGCGTATTTAATTTCCCACTTGGTGGTCATGGAAGCATTTGAAGCGTTTGAACAGAAAAATTTGGCATTGTAACAATCCTGATGTCAGGAACAACAAAATTTACTTAAAATCATGTTAATAGAAAGATACCCCAACAACCCAATACTTACTAAAAAAGATATTCCTTATCCTGTTGCTACAGTTCATAATGCCGCAGTCGTTAAGCATAATGGCCGATATATTATGATTTTCAGATCACATAAGCTAAATGGAAGAAGCATATTAGGCAAGGCCGAAAGCGATGATGGATTTAATTTTATTGCAGATAAAAATCCATTCATGGTTCCTGCAACAGAAGGTGCTTTTAAAGAATATGAGGAATATGGTGTGGAAGATCCCCGGATTATTTTTATAAATGGCGAATACCTTATCACCTATAGCGCATATTCCCGTAACGGAGTGAGAATAGGCCTTGCAAAAACAACAGATTTTAAAAGTGTTCATAGGATTTCACTAATAACCGAAGCTGACTATCGCAATGTGGTTATTTTTCCTGAAATATTTAACGGCCTATATGCTCGACTCGACCGCCCTCATTCCGAAATATCCCCCTGGTCAATATGGATTTCATATTCTCCCGATCTTATATACTGGGGAGAGTCCAAATTAATTATGAAACCTTGCCAATATCATTGGGACGAGATGAAGATTGGGCCGGGCGCTCCTCCAATAAAAACTCCCCGCGGGTGGCTTAATATCTATCATGGAGTATTTCCAACGATGGATGGCTGTGTTTACAGGCTGGGGGTGGCATTACACGATATTCACGACCCTTCAAAAATTATTGCTGTTGGTGATGATTGGATTCTTCAGCCCGAAGAACCGTTTGAAATTACAGGATATGTTCATAATGTGGTTTTCTGCTGCGG
Organism: uncultured Prolixibacteraceae bacterium; assembly: GCA_964393405.1. Lineage (GTDB taxonomy): Bacteria > Bacteroidota > Bacteroidia > Bacteroidales > Prolixibacteraceae > CAYMTR01. The sequence continues at coordinate 18,475 of CAYMTR010000043.1, read as the reverse complement.
TGCAGTTCCTGAAGACGATGGTAGCATTAAAATATACTGGGGCGGAGCAGACTCTGTCATGTGCGTTGGTACAGCAAACATAGAACAGCTTGTTGACCATTGTTTAAATAATTCACGACAACCTTTATAAAATGAAAATCGCTATTCTATCTCCTATTGCTTGGAGAACGCCTCCTGCAAAGTACGGTCCATGGGAGCAGGTAGCTTCAAACATTGCTGAGGGACTTATTGCTGAAAACATTGATGTTACATTATTTGCTACAGGCAATTCTATTACTAAAGGGAAGCTGCAATTTGTTTCGGAAGATGCTTATTGTGAAAACCCGAACATGGATCCAAAGGTATGGGAGTGTCTTCATATCAGCAATCTGATGGAACAGGCAGAAAAATTTGATTTAATACACAACCACTTCGATTTTCTTCCCCTCACATATTCAAAACTTATTAAAACACCTATGGTTACAACAATACATGGGTTTTCATCACAAAAAATACTAGAGGTATATAAAAAATACAATAGCACTGGTTTTTATGTCTCTATTAGCAACTCCGACCGTAGTCCTGATCTGAATTATGCAGCAACCGTTTACAATGGTATTAACGAAAATGAATTTTCATATAGAGAGACATCAAAAGATTATTTGTTGTTTTTTGGTAGAATCCACCCAGAAAAAGGAACTTCTGAAGCTATTCAGATAGCCAAACAATCAGGAAGGAAACTAATCATTTCGGGTTTAATCCAGGACCAGGAATATTTTGACACTAAGGTAAAGCCTTTCATTAATGATATTGATATTGTTTTCGTGGGTAATTCAGGCCCTTATGAAAGAGATAAACTCCTAGGAGAAGCATATGCTCTCCTTCATCCTATAAGTTTCAATGAGCCTTTTGGATTAAGCGTAGTGGAAGCTATGATGTGCGGGACTCCTGTAATTGCATTCAATTTAGGCTCAATGTCTGAATTAATTCTTGACGGGAAAACCGGGTTTCTTGTTAATACTATCAGTGAAGCATCTCAAGCCGTTGGTAACATTCATTCAATAAAAAGAAAATTTTGCAGAGACTGGGCGTATTCAAAGTTTAGCAGAAAAGAAATGGTGAAAGGTTATTTAGATGTTTATAACAAAATTTTAAACAAGGGGATTAAAGCCCTATAAAAACAAGCTATGTATAGGTCAAAGAAAGCTAAATCATTAGTTAAGAGGAGTAAAAACAAAATTGATCGCAATATCTCGAGAGTTATTACCAGACCTCACATTCCGGGCGATATGTCACGTGTGAGTAAGATTATCAATCGGGTCACTGAACTTTCAGAAAGTAAGGCAGGTGATTTGTTAAAAGATGTAATTGAGAACTTTTATGACCGACATAAAAATATAAAGCAGCAACTACTTAATCATTTCGATAAGGTAAAGGAATATCTACCCGAAAACACTTCAATAAGCGATATAAGAAAAGAACTTATTGGAGCATATTTTACTATGGAATACTCTATTGAATCAGCCGCTTTATTCAATCCATCAATAGTAATGCATCCTGACCAAAGCGGGCTTCTAAATGGCGAAATAAGGTTTATTATGAGTCTTAGAGCTACGGGCGAAGGTCACATTTCTTGCATTGTTTTTAGAAGCGGAATAATAAGACAAGATGGGACAATACTTTTCGATGAAACTTCTGAATTTGTTGAGACACCAAAAGTATTGCTTGATCCCACTTACGATAATCACTTATTTCGTCTTAAGTTAAAAGATATGAAATCTTGGGATAAAACCAGTAGCCGTATTTTTAAACATTTACCTGAGGTTTTTACTTATGGTGAATTAAAAGCAAGTATAAATGAATTATTTCAAAATATTGATTTCGCTCATAACGAACAAACAATCAAAAATATAAATTGGTTGGCAAACTCAAACTATAAGATTAAGTTTGATGAAGAGTCGAAAATTTCAGAGCGGGTTGTATTTCCTGTTTCTGAAAATGAGAGCAGAGGAATTGAGGATGCCAGATTTGTTAAATTTATCGATGATAATGGAGAATCGATGTATTATGCTACTTATACCGCCTACAATGATGAGTGCATCCTTCCTCATTTATTGGAAACTAAAGATTTCTTGAATTTCAATATCATTACCTTAAATGGTAAGGCGGTTCAAAATAAAGGAATGGCTTTGTTCCCTCGAAAAATCAATGGTCAATATGTAATGCTTTCACGTCTTGATGGCGAAAATAATCATATCATGTTTTCCGATCACTTACACTTCTGGAATGAGTCTAAGATTTTTCAGGAACCTATAATGCCTTGGGAATTCGTACAGATTGGTAATTGTGGTTCTCCGCTTGAAACTAAAGAAGGGTGGCTTGTCCTTACTCATGGGGTGGGAGCAATGCGACAATACTCCATAGGTGCTGTCTTACTTGACCTTGAAGATCCTTCAAAATTAATTGCACGTCTTGAAGAACCTCTTATTATTCCAAACGAAAAAGAGCGTGAAGGTTATGTTCCAAATGTAGTTTATTCATGTGGCTCTTTAATCCATAATAACATACTTATTATTCCTTATGCAATGTCTGATATTTCATCCAATATTGCTACCGTAAAAGTAAAAGAATTGATAGCCAGTATGAAACCCTGTAGCTGAAGTTGAAAAGTGTTTGGCTCGGGTTACAAGTATCATGCAAATATTGTGAGTGAAACTCTACTGGCAATTAACTAGAAAGAAACAGCCCAAGCTTAACAATACCTATGCCCAATAGCATATGAAAGTGCTACTTGAAACGTCAGTACATCCCTCAAAGTTCTTAGCTGGGGGAAATGACAAAACCCTCTCAACGGCTACTGGACATTGTAGTAAACCGCATACTGTTAGCTGAAAGCGGATTCACTTTTTTGAATGATAGAAACAAATGTGTGAATGATGTAATGTTTTTCTATTGTTGTATAACAGTTTCCCTCTTTAACATACTCACCTTTATATAATAAAAAAATTATTATTTCATTCGACGAACTAATGTCGGCAATGAAAAAGTATTATATAAGGATTAAATAATAGAGTATTAATAGGTGTAAACCAGAAAAAAGGAGAAAAAATATGACAGAATTTGGATCACCCTTTTCAGGGTTAGCAAATGATAGGAATCTCACGGATACAGAGCTTATTAGAGCAATACGTTTTAAAGAAAATAGAATGCTTTTAAAATAATAGGCACATAATAATTCTTGTTATGAAACAATTTGTAGTAAAAATAAAATCAATTCAGCAGCTCACTCATGATGTGTTGCAAATTGTAACTGAGAAACCTCCTAAATACAGCTTCACCCCAGGCCAGGCAACAGATATTTCGATAACTAAAACCGGTTGGAAAGATGAAAAAAGACCTTTCACCTTCACAAGCCTTCCAGATTATGACTTTCTAGAATTTACAATAAAAACATATCCCTCGCATAAAGGTGTTACCAACGAACTTCTTCATTTAGAAAAAGATGATATGTTGATTCTACATGATGTTTTTGGTGCTATTGCTTATAAAGGAGAAGGTCTGTTTATTGCAGGCGGAGCAGGTATCACTCCATTTTTAAGCATCTTAAGAAATCTTCAGTCAAAGAAAGAGATAGGTAACAATAAACTCATTTTTGCCAACAAAACGAAAGAGGATATAATAAATGAAGAGGAATTTAAAAACATGTTAGGTAAAAATTTCATCAACATTTTATCTGACAAAAAATCCGATGAATATGATCATGGTCAAATCACGGAAGGATTTCTCAAAACTCACATGAGTGAATCTATTGAAAATGTTTATATCTGCGGACCTCCGCCAATGATGGTGGCAATAGAGAAACAATTGAATCATCTGAAAATAAATAGGGAAAAGATCATAAAAGAAGCATTTTAAAACCAGCGAGCTTTATGTATTACTTCGACAATAAACTCAGTATATCTACTAATAATCAAACTGTTAGTTATATAGATGAAGGGTCAGAAAATGCTACAACTATCATTTTTATTCACGGCTTTCCGCTGAATAAAGAGATGTGGAACAAGCAGATAGAAGAATTTAAGGAAAATTACCATGTAATTGCCTATGATATCCGTGGTCAGGGAAATTCGAATGAAGGTGTTGATAACTTCTCGATTGATCTCTTTGTAATTGATTTGCTCAGTTTGATGGATGCTCTGAAGATTGAAAAAACCATACTATGTGGCTTTTCCATGGGTGGATACATTGCTTTAAATGCGATTGAGAACTATCCAGAGCGTTTTAATGCACTTCTTTTATGTGATACAAATTGTACAGAAGATAAGCTCGAAGCAAAAGAAAAACGGATGAAGGCCATTGAAAGTATCAAGGAAAAAGGATTGGAACAATATGTGGAAGAAAGTTTGAAAAAACTTTTTGCTCCAATATCTTTTTCAAAACATATAGAAGAAATAGGTCTTGTGAGGGAAATGATCATGAAAACATCCAAACAATCACTCTTCAAAACCTTGCATGCTTTAACTGAGCGTAAAGAAACCTGCACAAAACTACATGAAATAAAGGTGCCGGTACTTATTATGGTGGGGAAAGAAGATGAAATTACGCCTCCCGATGTAGCCTTGTCGATGCATGAAAAAATAAAAGGTTCCATCATTTACATTATTGATCATGCCGGGCATTTAAGCAATATGGAGAATTCAAAAGAATTTAACAATCAGCTAGCCGGATTTCTTTTTTTAATAAAACACCTTTCATATGGGAAAGAAAAAATTAACAACAGCAAGTGGCAGACCCTACTCTGAGTTTGATAATTCACAGTCTGTTGGCAGTCGCGGGCCAGTTCTATTACAGGATTATTTTCTGCATGAGGATATGGCGCACTTCAATCGTGAACGCATACCTGAAAGAGTTGTTCATGCAAAAGGAGCTGGAGCTTTTGGCACTTTTACAGTAACACATGATATAACCCAATACACAAAAGCTAAACTGTTTTCTACAATTGGAAAGAAAACAGAAATGTTTGCACGTTTCTCTATTGTGGGAGGTGAAAAAGGAGGTGCCGACAGTGAGAGAGACCCTCGCGGTTTTGCATTAAAGTTTTATACCGAAGACGGCAACTGGGATTTAGCAGGCAACAATACTCCAGTATTTTTCATTAAAGATCCTAAAAAGTTTTCTCACTTTATTCACACACAGAAACGTGATCCTAAAACAAATTGCAAAAGCCCTACCATGATGTGGGATTTTTTTAGTTTGAACCCCGAAAGCCTGCATCAGGTATTAATCCTGATGAGCGATCGTGGAACTCCATTCTCGTATCGACATATGCATGGTTTTGGAAGCCACACTTTTTCTCTTATTAACAAAAACAACGAGAGGGTATGGGTAAAATTTCACTTCATCACAATGCAAGGAATAAAGAATTTCAATGAAAAAGAAGCCAATGAAATGAAGGGAATTGATCTTGACCAAGCTCAACGGGATTTGGTAGAATCTATTGAGAATAAAGATTTTCCTAAGTGGACATTGAAAATTCAGGTAATGACAGATGAGCAAGCGAAAACATTTAGATGGAATCCGTTTGATCTTACTAAAGTTTGGTTTCACAAAGATTATCCATTAATTGATGTTGGTATCATGGAATTAAATAAAATTCCCGAAAATTATTTCCGAGATGTGGAACAGTCTGCCTTTGCTCCTTCACATGTTGTTGATGGTATCGGATATTCACCCGATAAAGTGTTGCAAGGTCGTTTACTTTCTTATCCAGATGCACAACGATACCGTTTAGGTGTAAACTATGAACATATACCTGTAAATCAAAGTCGTAATGAGGTTGCGAATTATCAGCGTGATGGATTTATGCAGATTGGAAATAACGGAGGATCAAATCCTAATTACCGACCAAATAGTTTTGATGATATTGTTGCTGACGAAAGATATAAAGAACCTCCCATGCAATTGGAATCAAACATTGCCGATTGGTTCGACCGCAACGAAAACGATGATGACCATTTCACTCAGCCAGGCTTATTGTACAGCCAGACGATGAACGAGAATGATAGGAAAAGTTTGGTAAGTAATATTGTAAGTTCAATGAGTGGCATTTGTGGAGAAAAAAAAGATGAGATTATTAGCCGGCAATTGAGTTATTTTTTTCAAGCCGATAAGCACTTAGGAATGGCTGTAGCTAAAGGATTGGAAGTTACAGTTGATGAAAATAAAATGAATCACTTGAAATAATATAAAAATAATTTAACGCTTAAAGTAATGGAAAAAACTATTGATAAACTAAAGTATGGCAGTGCCCGAGCCGAATATATTGAAGTAGAACCTAATGTTCGCCTTCATATTACAGATGCAGGTGAAGGCAGAGCAATTGTATTGATACATGGTTGGCCACTAAGTGACGAAATGTATGAATACCAATTTAATACTTTGATAAAAAAAAACTTTAGGGTAATTGGTATTACCTTACGCGGTTTCGGCAAATCGGATAAGCCTTATGGATTATATGATTATGATATTCACGCCTTGGATATTAAAAATGTTTTAAGCAAACTTGATATAAAAGATGCTGTTTTAGTTGGCTTTTCAATGGGCGGATCCATTGCAATTCGTTTTGTGTCTATGTATAAGGGTGATCATGTTTCAAAGCTTGTATTGTGCGGAGCAGCAGCACCGATATGGACACAACGTAACGATTTTAAATACAACTTCCCAAAAAGTGCAGTTGATGAATTAATTGAATTGAACTATACGGATAGACCTCAGTTGTTATCCAATTTTGGAAAGATTTTCTCTGCAACCGAAAACTCATTAAATGAAGGAATAAAAAGTTGGTTATATGCGATTAATCTAAGCGCATCATCTTATGCAACAGCACAATGTTTAATTGCCCTACGTGATACTGACCTGAGACCTGATTTGGCTAAAATAACTATTCCGACCCTTATTATACATGGGAAAAAAGATAAAATATGTTCCTTTGATTTAGCTGAACAAATGAAAGCCGGTATCAAAAACTCACATATTGTTGCTTTTGAAAATAGCGGTCATAGCATGTTTCTGGAGGAAACCCTGAAGTTTAATACAGAACTGATTAAATTTGCTGAGAAATTATTTTAATAGCCTAAAAATATTTATTCAATTTATTTCGTTTAAAAAAGAAACCGTTTTAGAAAAATGTTTTTCAAATAATCCTTAAGTGGATACACATCCGTACTGACACTTACTATAGCTCATGTAAGCGGTAAAGTTTATAAAAGATTGTTAGTTTCTTTGATGGTTTATTGTAAAAAATTATATTTAACAGAATTTAATAATAATAAAACCACAAATAATTAATAATTAGCAACAATTATGATATGAAAACGTTGCGATTAATACTAACATTTTACAAATCTTTTGCCTTAATTAGTCTATTGCTAACTTTAATTTGCCTGATACTTATGTATGGTTTTGGTGAAAAGGCAATTAACATTCTACAAGCATTTTTCTGGTTTAAAATTTTTACTCTTGTAGTAACATTTTATTACATAAATAGCTATAGGAGTCATGAATTCTATTATTACAAAAATCTTGGGATTTCAAAACTTAAGCTTTGGATTCCTACACTAACCTTTGATTTTTTACTTTTTCTTTTTTCGGTAATAATCTTAGCTGTACAATTACATGAGACACACCCTCGAAGTTGATAGTATTATCCTTGAATTTGGCCCTAAGAGAGTTTTACAGAATGTATATCTCAAAAGTGAGACAGGGATAATTACCGGTATACTTGGTCGGAATGGTTCCGGAAAGACATGTTTAATGACAATTATTTACGGCGAGCTTGAAACCAATAATAAATCTATCCGGCTAGATGGGGAAACTATTTTTAGCGGATTTCGCAGTCCGGAAACCTTAAGGTACTTACCTCAATTTAGCTTCATTCCTAAAGATCTTAAAGTTAAAAGGATATTTAATGACTTCGAACTTGATTTTGCTCAATTCAGTTATGATTTCCCTGATTTTGAAAAGTATTACAATTGTAAATTGAAAAAGCTTTCTGGAGGAGAGCAAAGAATAATAGAAGTTTATTCAATACTTGCCTCAAAGACAAAATTCTGCATGTTAGATGAGCCATTTTCACAAATAATGCCTTTGCATGTTGAAACATTAAAAAGTATTTTAATTAGAGAAAAGAAAAACAAAGGAGTAATTATTACAGATCATTTGTATAAATACATAATTGATATTTGTGATAATCTTTATGTCATTTCAGATGGTAAGACATACTTAACCACGGATTTAAACGATTTAATCTCACTTGGATATTTAAAAAAGTAAAGGTTGCTAATACCCGCGGAACGTTGTGAAACATGCAAAAATAAACAAATGAAGTATCTTGAAAATGAATAACAAACTAAATCTATTAGCGATGACACCCTGTTGTGTCGATTTCTATCCTCAAATTGGGAAATCATTTCTAGGTGGGAATTCACTTAATGTAGCTTCTATGTGGAAAACAATTGAACCACAAAATATTGTTTCAGTTATAACTTGTTTGGGAAATGATTTAAATGCTAAAATGATATTGGATTTTTTAATAAAGAAAGACATTAATATTTCAAGAGTTTATCAAAGAACGGGAATAACAGCTTGTAATCAATTGAGAGTTGATAATGACGGAGAACGTTTTGGAATTGAAGGCACTTGGAATGGGGGTGTTTATGAAACTTTTATTCTGTCGGACTTAGATTGGGAATATGTTTCAGAACAAGATATAGTTGCAATTCCTGCTAATAATCCGAATTTTCAGCAAATGCTCAAAAAAAGGACTAATAAACAGCTGATATCTGTTGATTATCTTGATGTTGAAAATCATGTTCCAATAAAAGATACAGTTGAATTTACAGATATAGCATTTATTTCTGCAAACATTGATTTGCTTAATAAATATAAGGATTTAGCTTATACCAAAGAAAAGCTGATTGTTGTAACATTGGGAGCAAAAGGAAGTTATGCTTTTTATGACAATAGTGAATTTTATCAACCAGCAATTGAAGTCGACAAAGTTGTTGATACAACAGGATGTGGAGATGCATATCAAGCAGCATTTGCCTTGACTTTTTATAATACGCATAATATTCAGGAATCCATGCTTGCCGGAGCAAAATCAGCTTCATTAATTTTGCAGGAATGGGGTGGTGCGGGAAATCATTAAAGTAGTTCCAAGCATGCCAAAAGGCAAATTAGTCCTGAATATACTACGATAAGAACCAAACAAATAAATTGATTATCTTTGCATAAAGACTATAATTATGAAAGCACTAGAATTTAAATCAAAGATAAAGAACAATCGGATTTTAATACCCGCAAAGATTCAATCTGAGCTAAAAAACAAGGTGGATAAAGATGTTAGGGTTATTGTACTTGTTGATGATTCAGATATATATGATGATTTAATTTTTCAGCAAACTACTCAAAATCAATTCCTAAAAGGATACACCGAATCAGACTCAATTTACGACAATTAATAATTTATGGGTAAATTGAATCTCGGAGATATCGTTCTGCTTAAATTTCCATTTACAGACGGAAAGACTTTCAAAAGAAGGCCCGCTTTGATAATTTATGACTCCCTTGATGGCGATATAATTGTTTGTCGAATAACAAGCCAGATTTATAAAACAGAGAACGACATTTATATTGATGATTGGGAAAAAGCAGGGTTGAAATTACCTTCAGTGATTCGTTTACACAAGATAGCTACTTTGGAAAAGGAATTAGTTGAGCTTGTTATGGGGCATATCGACAATCTGACAAAAGAAAAAGCAAGAAATATCATTTCAAAACTGGCTGATTTATAACAAAGCCAGTTACGAATCTCCTCCCTTTTACTTTCGGAAAGATTTTTCGCCATTGAAAAAAATAAAGCATTTATTCTAATAAGATAAGCTACCGGATATTTCAAATTAAACATTCTGGACTTAGGCGTCTAAATTGGTTGAGAGTATTTATTTACTCCGATTACAATAAGACTTGCCGAATTCCTAATGAATGAAACATCCGGTGCTCTTATATAAAAATCACAGCTATCAGTTATTCGTCACAGTTACTTTCTTAATTTGTGACTGCTTTTCATTGCTTATTCTGAACATATATACTCCATTTGCAAGGTTGACAGGTAAATACAATTCAGGCTCAAAAGCTGCTTTTGTACTTAAGACTACTTTGCCTGTCAAATCAAAGATTTCAATTTTATTGTATTGAAATTCTGAGGATCTAACAATCATGTTGTTTGAAGCCTTATCAGGATAAATTATTACATCTCCCAATTTTAGATCATTAATTCCGGTAAAGCTCTTTTGTATTTCAAAATAGTTGATATTAAACCCACTGTTTACCACAGCAATCTTAAAGTAATGCTTCCCCTTAGGAATGACAATCTTTTTAATAATTGATTGGTATACTTGCCAGCCTCCGGTTGTGGGAACAGTAACTTGTCCTGCTCTCACATTATCGATATAAAAGATGAAGAATGCGCCTGCTGATTCTGCTGCAAGACGAAATTTAATTTCAAAATTCTCTTCATCACTGGTATTATCAATTGCATATATCAGCCAGTCATTGGTTTCAGTCCACCCAACATTTAATCCGCCTCCGGTATCACTAGTTGTTTCTGTACCGGTACCAAATTGCAAAACGAAGTCTTCAGCCTCAATCTTTTCGGGAATTGGATCCCAAGTAGGCATTTGCAGATTATTCAAGACACTAAAGTCGCTGAAGGCATCCAGTGGACCTTTATCCGCAGCAGTTATATTTCCTGGGTTGTATGTTACTTTAATTGAATCCCCCCAAAACAAGTTGTCTGTTAATACTAACTTGATAGAATTCTTTAATGAAAAGACTTCTTTTACTGAAACAGTATCTCCGTTTACTTCAACAGTAAGCTGATCCAACTGAGCATCTTTCATTGTCATTGGTTTAGAAAATTCTAGAGCAACAGTAAACGCATCATCTTCCAAAGTTCCAGATACAATCTGCACTGGCAATCCTATTGACCGGTTTGTAACTAGATAATCAGTAAAGTTTTTAACGATACTACTATCTGCAGCATACATAGTGTTTCCTGAATATGTAAAAAGAAGGTTGTAATCGGCAAATATCTTTTCTCCTAAAGCGAAAGCATAGGTAGTTGAATCATTTTCAAGAAATGAAAGATTTGTAATTGGAACGATAGAAGTATCATTATATGATGAAGTTAAAGTCAATGATGAAATATCGGAAGGGAGCAGCATGTTCTTGTTGAACTTAGCCAAAAGCATATCGCCATTTTCACTAACAGAAATTTCAACAATCCTTGGATTAGATCCATTGAGCAAATTCTCAACCAGAAGGTCATTAAACCCAACAAGGTTTTTGTCATAAGACGAAAGAACATTTCCTTTAGTATAGGAAATTTGAATTTCGTTACTGTTCTTTATGCTGTCGGTCAAATTAATAGTTAAACTGCCTGAACCATCAACAGCAATACTGTCGATAGCAATTGTGTCACCATCAACTTTCACTAAAAAGCCTTCGTAGCTTTCAGATTCTTTGATTGGCAAAGTAAAAGCTACCTGTATTTGTTTAGGATTCTCATTTTTTACTGAAGCAAACTTAAACTTAGGAACTCCATACCCGAGTGAGAATTTCTTACAGAAGTTCCATATTTCCTTACTTGTATGAACCCCGTTATCTGCATTTGAATGCCAGTGGCCTACCCCATTAATGCTAAGAAAGGCAACTTCGACAGAGTCGGTTCCGGGACCCCAATAATATAGGGTGCCATTTGAAGCTGGTTTATCAGCTGGGTAAGGCTTTGTAATTACTGCGGTAGTTGGGCAGTTGTTTCGTTTAACCCATGCATTCATGCTTTGCATTACTCCACTGTGATTCACTACGTTGTCAGTAGTTCCATGTGTGTGAATAATTGGAATTGGCCTTGAGCTATTTGTGTTTGGTCCCCCCATTAGATACCCGCTAACTGGAGCAAATGCAGCTATCTTATCAGCTATTTTATTTGCTGCATGGTAGGTAAACATACCTCCCATTGAGAAGCCTGAAAGATAAACTCTGTCCTTGTCAATTCCGTACCGTTTATACATCTCATCGATTATGGCTAAGACAAAATCAATATCCCTGTTTCCGGAAATATCCCATGAATTACCAATACCGGCCGGGTAGACAACAACAAAGTTGTTTTCCTTTGCAACCAGCTCCCATTTAGCTTGATTCTTTTGATAGTTAATGTCCTGGTTCATTCCGTGCATTGAAATCAGAAGTGGACAGTTGGGTTCAATTCCTGAGCGAGCATAAACCAACATCTGTCGGGTGCTTGTTCCAACTTTGAAATCTTCAATTTGTGCTTTAACGTTTAACGAAAGCAGGATAATACATAAGGATGTAATTAATATCCTAAAACTGCAATTTTTATTCATATTATATAGATTAAGTAGTAGTTATAAATCAATAGTTAGATTAATTAATGGATTATCTTAAAAGTAATCTTTAAACATTAATTGAATTATTAAACATAAAAATGGGATATAATAATTCAGCATAAAAATAGCGAAGGCCTTTATCCCGGATTTTAAAAATTAGATAATTCAGTTTTGATTATAGATATTTCAGTCTTGATTCCGGATAATATTCAGAATAAAAAAAGTTATTGGACAAAAATCAGCGGTACTAATGATATCGATATTTTAATTTGAGGGAAATTTGTAAAAGTTGTTAAGCTCTTTTGATTATTTATAGTAAAACAATACATTTAGCACAGATAATGATTAAAAAATTAAAGGCTATAATGAAAATATCAAATCACGAAACCCTTTGGTTGAAAAGCGAAGGAGCCAAAATGAAGGATGTGTTTATTCTATTGAACGGAACAATGAGGCGATAGATGTCTTACGGGAAAGGCTTTCTTTGTTTTCAAAACCTGATGCTGTTAAGATATTGAATTTGGAAAATTTAGAATCTTCAACTAATATACCTGATAAGACTATTGATTTCATTCTTGTTTTTGATGTTTTGCAATATATCAAGGATTGGGATACACTTTTTTCTTATTTTTCTCGTGTACTGAAAACTAAGGGGAATATCTGTATTTATCCTGCATCTGTTCCACACCCTGGTGATGTTGACATAGATATTGCTAAAACAAAAATGGAGAAAGTAGGTATAAGATTCATAAAATCAATCAAATATAAAATGATGCACAATATAGATATGGTTGATGACTTTGTCTATATTTTCGAACTTAATTAGATGATTTGTGTAAGCCAACCTGATCCGTAAATAAGAATAGTTCGAACTACTTGTTTGGCTTTTAGAAAATTAATATAATAGAGCTTTTTAAATGAAATATATAACAGTTAACATTATTTTTTTAATTCTGATTATATTGACCGGATGTACCAGTATGAACAGAGTTTATTTAAAAGACAAAGCTGAAATGCTTGAATGCAACAAAGCTTATAAAATAGAAATTTTTACCGAAGAGCGAATCAGTCATTTGCCTGAATCTCTTAAAAAGTTTTTACGTGTTAGTGGATATATTAACACTCCGATACCTATAAATGCTAACGTTTACTGGACAGAAAGCTGGTTGAAATTATCGCCTCAAAAGGAATGGGGCAAGCTGGAAACCACACAATTCAATTCTGTTAAGCCAATAGGCAGGATTGCTTACATGAAATTCACTTCAATGCCTGTTGCAGCCCGCGATATTTACTATAACGGTTATGGTGAAATGAATGGTAAGCTGTTAAATTTGTTCAGAGTTGTTTTTGATAACAGTAAGGAAACTGCCCAGTCTGCACTAATAACAACATTTTGCGAATTTCTGTTCATACCCGGCTATATTTTACTTGATAATGTGAAATGGGAGCAGATCAGCGACAATGCGGTAAAATGCACTCTAACTGAAAGCGGTATTGAAGTATCCGGGATATTCTATTTTAATGAGAATGGATTGTTTACTCGTTTTGAAACAAACGACCGATACTACTACTCAAGCAACAAAACCTATGAAAAAGTGAAGTTCTCAGCTATTGTTGATAGCTACAAAACGCAGGGTAATATTAAAATCAATGAGAAGATAAAAGTCCTATGGCACTTACCTGAAGGAGATTATGAGTATTACAAAGGGATTGTAGATAGGATAGAATTTAATGTGACAGAATAAATAAAGGTTTTTTGCTTTATCTTGCACGATAATAGAACCTTTAAATTTTATATTATGAACCAGAAAACAAACTTTATTTTCTTAATTATTATTGCTTGCGGATTATGTTTCACAGGGTGTACCTCTAAAACTAACCAAAATCAGGAACCGTCAGTTAAAACTACCTATGGCACGGTGTCGGGCAGTATTGACGATGGAGTATATGCTTTTAAAGGAATTCCATACGCTAGGGCCGAAAGATTTATGGCTCCTCAGAATCCTGAATCATGGGACGGAGTTCTTGAATGTAATGAATTCGGATTTGTAGCCAAACAAATAGTACCTTGGATTCCGGATTCCACTATGGACGAAAAAAAACTGTTTAGTGTTAATGTTTGGTCCCAGGGAATTATGGATGGCAAAAAACGTCCTGTAATGCTATGGTTACATGGAGGAGGATTTCATGTTGGCAGCAGTAACGACCCTATGACTTATGGGAAAGCCATGGCTAAAAAAGGTGATGTGGTTTTTGTGTCTGTAAATCACCGATTGAATATTCTTGGTTTTCTTGATTTGTCTGCCTGCGGTGATAAATATGCCCAATCAGCAAACGTTGGCATACTCGACATAGTGAAAGCTCTGGAGTGGATTAATAAAAATATTGAGAATTTTGGTGGTAACCCTTCCGATGTTACAATTATAGGTGAATCAGGTGGTGGAGGCAAAGTTGGTACTCTTATGTGTATGCCTGCTGCTAAGGGATTGTTTAATAAAGCAATAATTCAAAGCGGAACTCTTATAAATCAAATGACAAAAGAAAAATCCCAGGCTTTGGGTTTAGCTGTTCTTGAAGAATTAGGTCTTACTACAAATGATGTTGAAAAACTGGACACTATCTCTTATATGAGTATTGTAAAAGCAGGAAATGAAGCTATATCAAAAATTTCCGGACCAAGAAAACCGGGTTCACCAACGATGTTCGGGTTCTCTCCTTCTGCTGATGGGGAAGTATTGCTACAGCAACCTTTTAGCCCTGGTTTTGCAGATATTTCAAAAGAGATACCTCTTATGATTGGTACAACACTAAATGAATTAATGCCAACATTTTATTCTGAAAAAGACCTCACTTTAGAACAAGCAAAAGAACGCTTAGCTAAAATATATGGCGATAGAACTAATCAGTATGTTGAGTTATTCGCAAAAGCTTATCCTGATTATACTCCTCAGGATCTTATTTCTATTGACAATGTTTTTAGACCATATACCATAAGGACAGCTGATGCTAGGTCTAAAGAAACAAGTGCTCCGTTATATGTTTATTTCTTAGCATGGAAAAGTGCTGTCGATGATTCTACTAAAGGTTCATTTCATGGCTTGGACATTCCTTTGGCCTTTAATAATGTTGATCTGAGACCTGATTGGACCGGCAATACCGAAGAAGCATGGAAAATGGCAGATTTAATGAGTTCTGCATGGTTAAACTTTGTTAAATCAGGTAATCCTAATGTAGAAGGCAAACTGCCTGTTTGGGAACCTTATACTGAGGAAAATGGAGCAACTATGTATTTTGACAGGGATTGCAAAATTGTTAACAACCACGACAGAGAATTAATGAATTTCATTAATCCTGTTAATTAGTTGATAATATATTGATTAATTTGTAATGGCCACTATATAGAAGCGAAGTCCTATTCTATTGGTGGCCATAATTTTTATAGATATTCACTGAAAGTAAACTGTTTCAGAGAATGTCTATTTCTATTTGCACAGGGCAATGATCACTCCCCATCACATCACTTAAAATCGAAGCCGATTTAACCTTAGACATAAAGCTTTCGCTCACTAGAAAATAATCGATTCTCCATCCTACGTTATATGAACGTGCACCTGCGCGGTAGCTCCACCATGAATATGCTCCTGTTTTGTCAGGATAAAAATGACGAAAACTATCAACAAATCCCCCCTGAGCTAATCTGTCCATTCCATCGATTTCTTCCTGCATATAGCCCGCAAACTTATTATAGTTAGCCTTTGGGTTTTTAAGGTCGATAGGACGATGAGCAACGTTCAAATCGCCGCAAACAATTACTGGCTTAAAGTTTTCTAAGTTCTTCAGGTAATTGAAAAAAGCTAAATCCCATTCCTGCCTGTAATCAAGCCTCTTTAATTCACTGCCTGAATTTGGAACATAGACAGTAACTAAAAAGAATGATTCATATTCAGCACACAGAACCCTGCCTTCGTTGTCGTGATCTAGAATGCCAATTCCTTTTGATACTGATATTGGCATATTTCTCGATATGATGGCTGTTCCTGAATAGCCTTTCTTTTCTGCCGAATTCGAAAATATATAATAACCTTCTAAAGGAGCCAGAGCTTCGGCAACCTGATTGTCTTGGGCTTTGGTTTCCTGCAAACAAAGAATATCCGGAGCCATGGATTCAAAATCATTAAAAAAATTCTTTTGTGCCACAGCACGAATGCCGTTTACATTCCACGATGTGATTTTCATACTTCAGTATTTTGCGTGTCGGTCAACATTAAAGATGTCGAATGCTAAACTAATGATTTGTTTTATGACACCAAATATATTCAAGGGAAAGAAATAGTCTGTTTGATAATTTTTGGTTAATCATTATATTTTACAGAAAACATTAGCAAACAAAGCTTTATATAATAACTATATTGGGCTTCCGTAATTATTGACAATAATCAAATTTACAACATGAATAATAAAGTTTATCAGGTTGATTCATTCACTAGTGAGCCGTTTAAAGGAAATCCTGCTGGAGTTATGATTGTTGATGAAAGTACCCCTACTGAATTTATGCAGAATATCGCTCTTGAAATGAATTTATCAGAAACAGCCTTTCTAATACCGTATAACGATGATTTTAAAATCAGGTATTTTACCCCTTCTAAAGAAGTTCCATTATGCGGACATGCAACTCTTGCAAGTGCTCATATAGTATATGAACTTGGACTAAAAACGAAATCTGAGACAATCAGTTTTTATGCCCAAGGAGGAGATCTTTCAATATCTATGGACTCAGATCTGATAGTGATGAACTTTCCGCAATATCCTTATACTAAAATCGAAATGCATGAAGACTTTATTAATACTTTAGGATTTCAACCTGTTGAAGTTTATTCGAGTCTTTATGATTGGATAATACTTGTTGCAAAGACTGAAAGAGAGATTCAGAATGCTTTTCCTAACTTTGAATTGATGATCCGGAATGGTCTAGGTCATTTAATGATTACAGCCCAAAGCAAATCAGAAAATATTGACTTCGTATTAAGATGTTTTGCTCCGAGTTCAGGTATTAACGAAGATCCTGTAACCGGATCGGCACACTGTGCACTAACGCCTTTGTGGTCTGAAAAGCTAAATAAAACAGAATTAAATTCTTTTCAGTTATCAAAAAGAAAAGGTGAATTGAAAACACAATTAATTGATGATAGAGTATTAATTAAAGGGAAAGCTGTAACAATATTTGAAGCGGAATTAAAAATATAATTGCATCTGTTTGTGTGGCATCTTTACCATTGGGAAAGAGTGGCATTCTAAAGGGCAAAGACGGAACAATATACAATAATCCTATTCGTAGGGAAGCGCTGAAAAGTTTTGGAGTAAATGTTTTAGATCAACCTATTGTTATAGACGACAATATCATTACGTCATGGAATCCATCTACAGCAATAGATGTAGCTTTATTACTTTTGGAGCTTTTAACTACAAAGGAAAATGCTGAACTATCTTCTTTTGAATTATACCCTTTGATGTTTTCAAACTGGCAATATATATTCCCGAGGGAAGATTACTGATATCAATACTTTCATGTCTGTTAATCTTTCCTTGAAAAATAAGTTTACCACTTATATCGCTTAAAATTATTGAACCTCCTTCTATATCGCCTATCAGGAACAACGCGCCTGTGCTATTGTCGACTTTTATTTCGAACCTTTCCGACAATGGTTTATATGATTCAGTTTCTTTGAATGGCTCCTGAACAACACTTATAGCCAATGTATCAACCCCTGTTCCGTAAAGCTGAAGAGTGCTTGTCCGCTTAATTGTATCTGTATTTGCAGTTGCTGTCAGTTTTATGATTCCATTCCCTTTACCGGATTTAACATCAGAATTAAGCCAATCACTACTGATAGACATATTCCAACCCGTGTTCGACAATACTTCAATTTCAGCCGTATTAGTTTCATCAAAACCAATACTTATACTATCTGCTTTTACATTTAGTGCATATTCGGTGATGTTGAAAAAGTCCTTCCACTGTACTGTAT
>CAYMTR010000042.1:0-27910 GCA_964393405.1 uncultured Prolixibacteraceae bacterium | reverse complement strand
GACTATAAGCCCGGAAAGCATTTCTCAGCATTCTTGTCACCTCTATCTCTTAAAACTACTTATGTCAATAACGAACTCGTCGATGAAACTGTTTTTGGAATAAAGGAAGGGGAAACCAGACATTCAAGAATTGGTATATCCGGGAAATTCGATTTTTCTAAATCAATATTTCAAAATGTTTCTCTCAAAAGCAAGAACTCAGTTTTTCTTAATTATGGCTTAAACGATAATAATGAATGGCAATTTATAAAGCTTCCAGATTTTGACAGTGAAACTTCTATCGATTTTAAAGTAAATCAATACATTACTACTCAGGTAAACTTTCATCTTGTGTATGATAAAGATGTAGAATCTAAATGGACAGGTCCTGATGGTTTGGAAACTAATGGTACACGACTTCAGGTTAAGGAATTCTTTACTCTGGGGATTTCTTACAAACTGTAATATTGAATAAATTAGTAAATTGCAATCCTTTAAAATTAATGGGATGAAATCTTTGAAAAAATATTACAAACTTCAGGCTTCACCGGCAGATGTTTATAACGCACTTACAAATAAAGTAATGTTAGAGATTTGGACTGGAGAAGTTGCTGAATTTATTGATGAGCCTGGTGCTGAGTTCTCTCTTTGGGATGGTTCAATCACTGGTCGTAATATTGCTTTAGAGAAAGATAAGCTCATAAAACAGGCATGGTACTTTGATGAGAGCGAATCTGAAGTTACTTTTATCCTTCATCCGGAAAAGAATGGTACAAGCGTAGAGTTAAGACATGATAATATTCCTGATGAAGCCTTCGAAAATATTTCCGAAGGCTGGGATCAGGATTATTTCAGCTCACTGGAAGAGCTCTTCAACGATTAATTTTTCTTTGTTTGACATCATTTTTTTTAACTCTTTACCTATAATCTTTATTCCTTTTTCTATATTTTCTTCAGATTGATTGCTGAAATTCATTCTGATATGGTTTTCTCCATTTCCATCTGTGAAAAATGGCTTCCCCGGAACAAAGGCTACTCCTCTTTTCATACATTCTTTTATAAGATCCCCGGAATCTAAACCATAGGGTAGGGTGAGCCATATAAACATACCCCCGCATGGATGTGTGATTTTTACCTCTTCAGGCAAATACTTTTCTATCATGTTTTTCATCGATTCACATTGGTTTTTATAAGCGATTCTAATCTTACTGAGATGTTCGTCAATGTCGTTATTAGTCAAGAAATGATGTAATATATATTGCGATAGGTTATTGGAGTGAAGGTCTGTTGATTGTTTAGCCCTTATAAAATGAGGTGCCAATCCATCAGGTAATACTACCCATCCCATTCTCAATCCCGGGGCTACCATCTTAGAGAATGAACCTGTCCAGAATACATTTTCATTTGCAAAACTGTAAATTGGAGGAAGGTCTTTATCTGAAAACCTGATTTCATTGTAGGGGTCGTCTTCAAGTAAGTATAAACCAAATTCTTTTATTATCTCTGAAACTATTACCCTTTTTTCTAAATTATAGCATATCCCTGATGGATTTTGAAAATTTGGTATGCTGTACATGAATTTTGGATTACTGTTTTTACAATGGTATTTTATTTGTTCAGTATCCGGTCCATCCTCATAAAGATCTATCGCCTTAAAACTTGGAAGGTACGATGACATTGCCTGTATCGCTCCAAGATATGTGGGTTTCTCAACAATTATACCATCTCCTTTATTGAGGAATACTTTTGATATTATATCCAAAGTTTGCTGAGAACCTCCTGTAATAACAATGTTTTCGGGATTGATTTTTAAATTGTACTTTTTACTATAGCGCTCAGCTATCCATTCACATAAAGCAGAATAGCCTTTTGAGCCTGCATATTGTAATACCGTTTTTCCATTTTTGTTTAAAACTTGACTTGCTGATTCTGCAAGTTGTTTTATTGGAAAAAAATTCGGGTTCGGAAGCCCTCCCGCAAAAGAGATAATCTTTCCTTGGTCAGCTACCGACAAAATCTCCCTTATGAATGAGGGGGGAATGTTTTTAAAGTTCTCGGAGAACATTTTCTCGTAATTTTTCATTGTTAATTGATTTAAAGGTTAAAAAAAAGCCCTCCCCGAATGTCACATCGGAAAGGGCTTTGATAATGGCAACAGCATCCTGACCTATGTGACTCTCACACAGATAATGGCTGCAATTGCTGCTATGGTGTTGTAATTATTTTTCATTTCATTATTTAAAAAAAAAAGCCATTCCCGGAAGAGAATGGCTCGTAAATTTTTTATTTCAATTATCCATACCTTCCGTTATAGCTTGCGTATAATCGCTGCTGCAATAATGGCTGTATGGAATGTTGTTGTATTCATTTTCAGAACAAATCAAGTTATTTTTTATGAATATATCCTATTTGTCAATTCTAAATTCTAAAATTTCCTTAATATGTTAATACATTCTTAAAGTTATACTAATTCTTTATATTAAATTTAAACCTTTTGTATTTTGAATGTTACAGTTTTGTCGTCATATTTAGCAATCACCAGATAAATTCCTTCAGGAACTTCTGACCCGTTATTATTTTTCCCATCCCAACTGTATCTCTTCTGTCCACTGATTATCTCAAAGGATTTAATGCATTGCCCCATAATGTTGTATATCTCCAAACTTTGAATTTCACCTTTTGATGTCAAGTAAATATCAATGTTAGTAGAAAATGGGTTTGGATACGCTTTTATTTCATTTGGAGAAGACTTGATATCCTTGCTGTTGACTGGAATATCCGGGTTTTCAGGATCTTCAGGATTTTCAATATTAATTGAATCTTCCAGACACAGGAATGCTGTATAATTACTCAAAATTCTGTTGCTAACGCTTTCAAAAATAATTTCATTAATAACATCAGAACTTTGCGATTCTCTTTCAAGTTGCATAATGTCAAAACCAATCCATAATGTTTCAAGTAATGAATCTGATTCTGTTATTTCAGATTCAGATATTTTAAATTCTTTATGAAATGAAGTTGATTCTATCTCTCCTGAAAACTCAATATTTATTGGGAATTGCCCTTTGTATTTTCCGATTTGGGAAATTGTTTTGTTTAAATTGAGTCCGTAACTATCTGAATTCATGTTTATCCTGCCATAACAATAGCCTGTTTCCAAATCAGTGTTGATATCAAAATTTTTTATTGAGCTGTTTGCCGAACTGTTTATAGTTTCAGATATAAACCCTGCAAGACTTTTAGATCCAACTTCATCATAATAATTGAAGTAATTTCCTGAATTGGTTCGGGCAATATTAGTTAACAAATATTCATTGCCATAGAAGTAACCATTGCCTATCCAGTAATAATTGTAATAATCATTAGTATAATTGATAACATCGATTTGTGTTTTATTAGAATTCAGAGTGTTAAGATCATAGATAATTTGATTTGTTTTGTCGATACCTTCAAAAACTGAATTATTAGTCAACAAAACAATATTCCCGCTTCCTCCTTCTGCCTTGACAAAATTTATCCCCTTTGCAAGCAATTGTATCAGATTACTGTAGTCGGAAAGCTTAACTCCGGCAATTGCTTCTTCTATATTGCTTTTAGTGGCTGACTTCCATGTTTCAAATGCTACTTCCAATTCAAGGTTTGAGAATATGATATTGAAAGAGTCTTTCTCTGATAATGAGTTCCCGATAGCTGAAGAAATATACGAAAGTATTTTATCCTGACTGCTTGAAACATATAATTTATCGAAGTCTACAAGATAGCATACCTTCTTAGAAGAGCTCTCTAGCTCAATAACTTCTGAAGGCATTATTGATATTTGATAAATGCCTTCTTCATTTGTCCCATATTTATATACTTTAACAGGTGAATTATTTGAGTCGTGACAAACAATACTTGCAACCCCTAAATCCTGATAGAACAATTCTGTCTTGAGTCCGCTGCCATATTCCGTATTAGAAAATTCAGTAAAGTTTAAATCAGAATTTAAAATTTCAAAATTTCCGAAAGTAAGATTGGAATATGCATAAACAGTTAATTTTGTTTTATTTTCAGACAAATATTTCAATATTCCATATGGATATTCACATACTATCTGATTTTTTGACCAATTGGCAGGAGTTAAATAAGTAATTTTAAATTTCCTTGTTTCATTTGGTTTTAAAGGATAAATGCTAATTTTATATTGATTAGCACCATTTTTCACAAGCAAGGATGGATCCTTTCTTCTGTCAACTATCTCCTCATAAATATTTGATGCGGTCCAACGATCAAGGATTTCAGCTTGCTTTGGAACTCCCTCTATCCATAACCACGAATCAATGATCATAGAATTCATTGGAAGATCAAAATCTAGATTAATTTCCAGTTGCACTGAATTGTCCACAAATGGACTGGCAAGTCCGATTGTGAGATAAAGGTTGTTTTCAATATAGGAGCCTATTGGTTTAATTTGAAGTTCTGCTTCATATATTTTAGCCGAATAACTAGACCACCATCCCTGAGGATTAATAATTTGTAACTGATTAGTAGAATATGAATATCCGCAATTAAAAAGCAGAAGGGCAATAAGGATAATTTTTGTCTTCATAACATTGATATTTTAGGTTATTCCAAAATTATAAATAAATTTTAGTTAAACACTAATCAAACGTCATGTCTTATATAATATTGTTATAAAATATTATATTGAAAGATTGCAATATTTTTATGAATACATCCTGTTTCTGCGTTCTTTTATTGAATCATCTGTTAGATAATCTTCAAAGTCCATGTATTTGTCAATTATGCCATTAGGGGTAAGTTCAATTACTCTCGTACATACACTTCTGATAAATTCATGGTCATGAGATCCCATTAATATTTGACCTGGATAAGTTTTCATGTTGTTGTTGAATGCTTGTATCGATTCAAGATCAAGATGATTGGTGGGATGGTCAAGTATTACTACGTTAGGCGATTGTAACATCATTCTCGCAATCATACAACGCATTCTTTCTCCTCCGGAAATTACCTTTGTGCTTTTGGTGATTTCTTCTCCGGAAAACAACATTTTCCCCAGAAAACCCCTAAGGTAATTTTCATCTGTATTGTTTGAATGGCCGGCAAGCCAATCAATCAATGTCGTGTTTTTTGAAAAATATTCAGTATTGTCAAATGGGAGATAAGCATTCTTAATTGTTTGCCCCCATTCGATTTCACCGGTTTGAATTTCTATCTCCCCAACAAGCATCTTAAAAAGTTCTGTTACCGCCCTGTTTTCCCTCGAAATGAAAACAACCTTGTCTCCCTTATTTATTGTGAAATTTACATCATTGAAAAGAATAGTGCCTTGATCTGTATAGCTCAGATTTTCAACTCTTAATATCTTATCTCCAGCCATTCTTTCTTGCTGAAATATTATGCCTGGATAACGCCTTGTTGATGGAGCGATCTCATCAACCTTAAGCTTTTCAAGCATTTTCTTTCGGCTGGTTGTTTGTTTCGATTTGGCAACGTTAGCACTGAAACGAGAAATAAATTCCTGAAGTTCTTTTCTTTTCTCTTCAGCCTTTTTATTGGCACTGGACTGCTGACGTAGTGCTAACTGGCTCGATTCATACCAGTATGTGTAATTACCTGAGAATGTATTAATTTTTCCGAAATCGATATCAACAATATCAGTACATATATTATCAAGAAAATGTCGGTCATGCGAAACTACAACTACTGTATGATCACAATTCGATAGATAATTTTCAAGCCAAAGTACAGTGTCAAGGTCAAGGTCATTAGTTGGTTCATCTAATAATAGATTATCGGGATTGCCAAATAATGCTTGTGCCAGTAAAACTTTTACTTTTTCCTTGCCGTTGAGATCTTTCATTAGTCTATAGTGTAGATCTTCTTTAATTCCTAGACCGCTAAGTAGTGCAGCCGCTTCACTTTCAGCATTCCATCCGTTCATTGTAGCAAAGTCATCTTCAAGTTTTGCTGCTTTTAAACCGTCTTCTTCATTGAAATCAGGTTTTGAGTAAAGAGCATCCTTTTCCTGCATTAGGTCCCATAGTATAATATGTCCTCTTAAAACTGTTTCAAGTACCGGATATTCATCAAATGCAAAGTGATCTTGTTTTAAAACTGATAGCCTTTCTCCGGGGCCCAATGATATTGAACCTCTTGTAGCATCAAGATCTCCGGAAATTAAACGCAGGAAAGTAGATTTGCCGGCTCCGTTGGCGCCAATTACTCCATAGCAATTGCCTGGCATAAACTTGATGGAAACATCTGCGAATAAGGGTTTTTTGTCAAATTGAATTGTTAAATCTGAAACAGTAATCATTGCTAATTTTTTTTATTTATTCAAGGATCGCAAAAGTAACATTCTGCAAGTCAAAATGAAAGGAATAAATGATTACATCATGAAATGATAACTTTGAAAAGAGATTTTTAACGTGGATTATTGAAATATGCTTCCGCAACTGAAATTCTTGAGTATTGCCTTACTGCTTCTAATGCATCCGAAGCCCATGCTGCATTTATTGCTCCACCTGAAACGGCACTTATTATCGGAATTAATTGGGCAGCTTTTCTTTCAGATATATTAATTCCCATTTTTTTTAAAATGTTTCTAACAAGTAATATTATTCCCGGCAATGATGAAACTGGGGCTTTTTCCACCGATTTCCATGTAGATTTAGTAATGATATTTGAAATAACTTTCATTTTTGATATCGAATCAATTTTACCTTTAACTGATGTTTCTGAACCTGCTGAAATTGCTCTTAATATCTCAAGTTGGGCTTCTTCTGTTGTAATATTTATTTGATACGTTAAAGCTATTTTATTGGAATATGCCAAAATAATCCCAAATGATACTGGAATATCAACTGCAAGAAGCGCAAATCCACCTAATCCTGTGCTTGCTCCTTCTGCTGCAGCAGTTGCTATACCTGCATTTAGCCATTTCTTGGCTTTTCTATCAGATTCTTTTAACCAATTTCTAAACTCTTCTTCAGAAAGATCAGATATTGTTATGATTTTGTTTGAATATCCATAAATTGCTTCAGAAATGTATTTGTTTGAGTTCCTTAATGCTTTCTCCAGTAGAGGGGTAGCTGATTTTACAAATGGACTCACTAATAACCCTATAGGTGATGTTAATATGCCTACACTCCTTTGCATGAGATTTGGTGGCGCTACTTTCCAACTGTAAAACTCCCTCCTGAGATATTTTAAAAAATCACTCATCAAATTTTTCTGTTTTTTGATTTCCTCATTTAATGCAAATTCAATTTAACTTCATTTATAAAACAAAAAACATGCCGATAAATTGATTGTTAAGATGGTAATAAAAAAAGGTTGTCTACATATTAGTTGACAACCTTTTGCATATTTTGTTTTAAATATATCTATACTGAATTTATTATATTCTGAATTTTTAAAAGATCGCTATCTATGTCCCTATTTGTCTTTACAACTTTAATGAGTGGAACATAAACTATTTCGCCATTTTGCAACCCAACCATTACACTCTTCTGATCTTCAAGTAGAGCCTGAATAGCTGCCACACCCATTTGAGTAGCGGCTACTCTGTCAGTTGCAGTTGGAGTGCCTCCTCTTTGCATGTGTCCTAATATTGAGACCCTTACATCAATTTCAGGGTATTCTTTCTGAACCTTTTCTGCTATTTTTAACGCTCCTCCTGCTTTTCCTCCTTCAGCAACTATAACTATTCCTGAGCGTTTCTTTTTCTTGAAATCTCTTTCAAGAAATATTTTTAAATTGTCTTCCCCAGAATGTTCCTCAGGAATTACAATAACTTCAGCACCACATGCAATACCTGCTTTTAATGCTAATTGCCCTGCTTCTCTACCCATGACTTCTACAAAGAATAAACGTCCATGAGAATTGGCAGTGTCTTTTATTTTGTCAACCGCTTCAACAACTGTATTCAATGCTGTATCGTAACCAATAGTATATTCTGTGCCGAACATGTCGTTGTCAATTGTCCCCGGAATACCTATGAAAGGCATATCATATTGCTGCGAGAAAGCGAGTGCACCGGTAAAACTTCCATCACCACCTATTACTACTACTGCATCAATGCCATTGTTTACCAGGTTATTATATGCTTTGGCCATCCCTTCGTCAGTTTTGAAATCCATGCTCCTGGCCGTTTGTAGAAAGGTTCCACCTTGCTGAATTATTCCACTTACATCAATTGAATGTAATGGTATAAAATCTCCTTCAATCATGCCCTGGTATCCTCTTTTTATACCAATGACTTCCAAATTGTTGGCAATGGCTGCTCTGGTTACCGCCCTTATCGCAGCATTCATGCCAGGGGCATCACCTCCAGATGTGAAAACGCCTATCTTTTTAATACCTTTTCTTTTTTCTATCATTTTAATAAGTGTTAGAAATATGGGTCAAATTTAAGAAGAAATGAGATTCGTATCTTTTCTGCCCCTTTATATTGTATCTATTCCTTAATATTTAAGATAGTTATAACATGTTGACGAACATTTTCCATTAGCCATTGTGGGGTAGAAGTTGCTCCCGATATGCCAATGCTTTCGAAATCAATAAACCATCCCTCTTGAATTTCTTCCGGAGATGTTATAAAATAACTTCTGGGATTAATTCTCAGCGCTTCATTGTATAGCAATTTCCCATTGGAACTGTTTTTCCCGCTGACAAATAAAATTATATCATGTTCTTTAGAAAATTCTTTTAGTCTTGGTACCCTGTTTGAAACTTGTCTGCATATTGTATCATGAACTTTAACAGTATTTTGGGCGATTTTTATTATTCCATCACTGATAAGTTTAAAGTCTTCAACTGGGAAAGTGGTCTGACTGAATATTTCAACAGGATAATTAATGTTTATCAAATCAATATCCTGTAGCGTAGATACAATGATTGCTTCATTATCGGTCTGTCCTGCCAAACCAATTACTTCAGCGTGCCCTTTCTTGCCGATTATAACTATCTGTCCTTTTATTTCTTTCATTGAAAGAAAAGAGTTTCTAATCCTTTCCTGTAATTTTAAAACGACCGGACATGTAGCATCAATTATTTTGTTATTGTTTTTTCTTAGTATATCATAAGTAGAAGGTGGCTCACCATGTGTTCTAATCAATATTGTTTTCTCACTGAGATTTTGAATTTCTTCTTTTTTGATATTTGTCAACCCCCTCGAAAGTAATCTGTTAATTTCTTCATCGTTATGAACAATCTCACCAAGACTTTTTAGTCCTTCTTCTTCATTAAGGTGTTTTTCAGCTGTTTCAATTGCTTTACGAACACCAAAACAGAAACCTGCTCCCGATTCGATTTCAATTTTCATTGATTATTTCTTTTGCTTTCTTTAAAACCCATTCTAATTGCTCTTCTCTTGTCATTTTGTCGTTGTCTAGCAAAATGGCATCTTCTGCTTTTTTTAATGGGCTTTCTTCCCTTGTCTGATCAATATGATCTCTCTCGATAACATTCCTTAATATTTCTTCGTATGTTACTTCTGATCCGCTTGCTTTTAGTTCATCATAGCGCCTTTGAGCCCTTATTTCAGGTGAAGCTGTCATGAATAGTTTTAATTCGGCATCAGGATATACAACAGTTCCTATATCCCTTCCGTCCATCACAATACCTTTGTCTTTGCCAAATTCTTTCTGAATTTTTACCATTGCAATCCTTACTTCTTTTATCGTTGCTACTGGACTTACATTGTTTGACACCTCAATTTCCCTAATCTCGGATTCAACATTTTCACCATTAAGATAGGTATCACTTTTTTGAGTTGTATGGTTATATCTGAATTCTATGAGTATTTGGTCTAAATGATCTACAAGTAATTTCTGATTTACTTCTCCATTATTTATAAAGTTGTTCCTTAGCGCATATAGCGTTACAGCCCTATACATCGAGCCGGAATCAACGTATTTGTATTGTAGCAACTTTGCTAGTTCTTTTGAAATAGTGCTTTTCCCGCAGGAAGAATGGCCATCAATTGCAATGATTATTTTTTTCACTGACAAAATATTTTATCGCAAATATAACGCTTTGAAACGAACATGTTTGTTGAAAATCACAAACTCGGCTTAAAATCGGAAGGATTGAATGAGACTGAAAAGATGTTTGAAATTCCACTCAAGTGGTAACTGGCAATTGCATAGGATAATCTGAACTTAGATATTTTCACATTAAAACCTCCTGATAATCCTACAAACCCTTCATTGCTTTTTACAGACAACTCACGTCTTCTCTGGAAGTTATATCCAATACCTATCGTGAAATTCTTACTGGGGACAAATTCAACTCCTAAAATTACGTGTCTCAGAAATTGAGTTATTATATCATCTGATTTGCCAGGCAAATTGTCATTCTCTTTCTGATTGTCATAGTCCCAAACTTCCTTGTCTGTCAAATTCCATCTATGAATTTGATTAAAGTTAACGCAAAACCTGAATGGTGCATGCGCTAGTTTCTGAGCAAATCCCAATTGTATATCGAAAGGTAAGGGTTCGTTAATTCCTTCTGTTTGATATTGATAAGAATTTAATTGGAAACCTATGTTTTTGAACACTATACCCGCAGAAAATAGCCCTGTAGAATCTACTATTGATGCTCCTATGTCGCTTGCTATTCCAAATGAATTGTAAGACTCGTATACTGAATAGATTGGTTTTATATTTATCCCAACAGTAATATTCTTCCAAATATTCCTTGAATAAATGAGATTAAGAGCATAATCTGCAGCTGTAAAAGTTTTACCGGTTAATACTCCATTAGAAAGGCTCTCCGAAAATTTGCCGTAATTTATGTATTGAATTCCTGCTGCAAAAGTCCCAATATTTTCGTAATGACGAGAATAAGCAACGTAACCATAATTAATATCGCTAATGTAGTTTACATAGTTTATTGTTACATGGTTATGAGATCCGGGCATAAGTAACGCCGGATTATAATAGCTCATTTGAAGTTCAGCACTGTCTATCAAACCTGTCTGAATTCCTCCTAAAGCACTAACCCTGGCCGACGATGAAAGGTTGAGAAAATCATAAGTTGAACTTCCTCCAAATTGAGAATATCCTTTCATTATAATCAAAACTAAAAAGAAAAATGTAAATGTGCCCCTCATTACTAAAGTTTATCAATTAACGCCAAAGATAAATTTTTATTATTATCGCAGAATTGATTAATAAAAATTGATAAATAAAAAATGAGACTGTCAATTGGTTTCTGGCAGTCTCATCCTTTCAGTTTAAATATCTTATAAAAGAATTGATTATTACTTATATTTATTAATCAACTCAAAAATTCTTTTAAAGAATCGTTTTCAAACCATTTTATATCCTTGTTTCTCATCGTAGCAAGATATTCAATTAAGAAATTTGTACGAGTTTTACTGCAGAATCCTAAATAGAGCTTCTGTAGCTGAACGTATCTTGAATCAAAAACTGATTTTCTACAATTATTAAGCAGGAATAATAAATTCGAATTAGGATTAGAAATCAACTTCAGTGGTATAGACCCTTCAGTTTTTTCAGGTATCTTGGCACTATTGGATGCTAATCCTGAATCGTTTTTTGAAATGTTTATTGTGCTCTCTGCTGAATTATCTTTATTCGAAGACTTCTGTTCGTT
The DNA here is from genome assembly GCA_964393405.1 of uncultured Prolixibacteraceae bacterium. Classification (GTDB taxonomy): domain Bacteria; phylum Bacteroidota; class Bacteroidia; order Bacteroidales; family Prolixibacteraceae; genus CAYMTR01. The sequence continues at coordinate 16,306 of CAYMTR010000042.1, read as the reverse complement.
GTTTAGAAATACCATTAGACCAATCATCAGCAAAAAACTGATGATTTTTATGTAGCGTATTTGCTTCTGGTCCAAGTTCATTTATAATTCTACTATTTTTTTGTAAAAATAGGAAAGATTTTACTTTATTAAAATCAATTTTTCTGTTCCATTATAATTACCCGATATAATTTTCAAAATATATACTCCTCTTTCATATTTGTTGCAGTCAATAAGGATATTGTGGTTGCCGGCAGGAAAATATTTTTCTGAAATAGAGTCAATTTTTTTCCCTGTTGAGTCATATAAAGAGAAATTTACTTTTTCCGATTCATGAAGTGTAAATGATAGTGTTGTTTTTTCTTTGGCTGGATTAGGAAAACTTTTAAACTGTAAATCATTTTTATTTAGAATGTTAATTGATACACTTGTTGTATCGGTAACTGTTGTGGTATCTTCTATTGCTATGGATATGTAGTCAAAACTCATCCATCCCCAAGAATCATCAAATGCAATTGTGTTAGAGCCTTTGTTTAACGATACATGAAGCATAAGACTTGACCATGTTGAAGCATTGGGTGCAGTAAATGTTATGTCACCCATGTTTTTCTCGTTTACAAACAGGGTTTGGGCTTTAGGCGATTCGTAATTTAGAAGATATCTAACAGTCATTGGATATTCATCTGTTTTCGGTACTTCTACATTGTCGAACGTTAAAACCCAACCACTTTGAAGGTCAAGGTATTTTTTCCCACTTGCCTGGGAGCTGCTTTTAACAGACCCGGTTCCCGTATATGTAGCGGTCTCAGCTTCGTAATAATCAATCTTCAGTTTAGTAACATAAATTAGTGATGTCCCGGATGTAGTTGAAATGTCTGTATCATCTGTAACTTTTGCAGTGTAAACATACTCACCAGCTTCACCAGGAGTCCATTTTGCTTCGTAAGGGTTTGACACATCTCTTCCCACTAAATTGCCATCTATATAAAAATCAACTTGTTTGACATTCCTTCCTTTTGGAGCAGTTGCATCTGCTATTAGTGTTATTTCAGTTCCGGGTGCTGTTATTCCTCCAACATCTGTTCTGATACTGATTGTTGGAAGCGGATCAATAACATTAATGGTAATAGATTTTGTTACAGAAGTTTGCGTAGTTTCGTTGTCTGTGATTTTGAGGACATAAGTAGTCGTTTCTTTTGGCTGTACCCTTAGTCCTGAAATGGCTTCTACTTCTACATCATTTAAACTTACAAATGAAGCACCGTAAGTTTCCCAAGTTAATACTGATGTTTGACCCCGCTCTAATGTTAAGACCGATGTATTAAAAGATTTAATTATAAACCCAGGATCAATAACGTTGATTTTAAATGGCGCAGCTGGTAGACCTTCTGCATTATATAAATTTACTCCTGCCGGATTGTATTCCCATGCATATCTTACGATTGATGGTTCTTTTACATTTTCGCTTGAAACGATAACAGAATCTCCACTGATTTTCGCATTAACCCAAACAAGTGCTCCATCGCTTCCTGCTATGGCAAAACCTGTTATGTCTCCTGATGAAGAATTCTTAGCGGTCAAACCTCCTCCAATATTGTCGAACTTGATTATTATATTTCCATCTTCTTTCAGATAGTGACTTTTATATCTTGGCCCTGAATATATTACATCCTGTTCGTAAGCTATTTTTTTTGCACAAAGGGCAAGTCTTTCTCCTACTTTTACTTTTTCTTTTGGATGTATATCAACATCCCCTATGTCGATTGTTATTGCTTCTCCTGTATTTGGAAGTGAAAGAGTTCTTGTCTGGTTAGCCCTTAACTGTGGCCAGGCATCCCAATTACTGGGTGCTTCATATACTTCTCCAAAGTTTGGAAGTTGAACCCAAATAAATGGCAAGTCGCCAAGATTCCATAGTTGTCTCCAACTTGTTATCATTTTTTTAAATAGACTGCCATATTCAATAGCATCTTCCATATTATCAGCGTTCGATTCTCCCTGATACCAGATAAAACCCTTTATTGGGAATCCGGTTAAGGGCTTGAGCATTTGGTTGTAGCATAGTGTTGGCTGTCTTTCCTGATATGTACCTCCTGCCAATATTACATCTTCTTCATCATAACCAAGCATTTCTTCACTCATCCATGCTTCAATACGTGCTCCTCCATAAGAGGTATTTATTATTCCGATCGGTATATTCAAATCTGAATATAACGACTTTGCAAAATAATATCCGGCAGCTGTAAAATTGCCAACATAAGCTTTTGTTGCCGGTGTCCAAGAACAACCTGAAGGAAGTACATCCTTTTCTTCTTTTGATATTGTCTTTGGTATTTGAAACTGTCGTATTTGCTGATTGTTGGCTGCTGCTATTTCCGCTTGTGCATTGTTTGCATTGCTTACTGTCATTTCCATGTTTGATTGCCCACAAGCAAGCCATACATCTCCAACATAAATATTACTTAGTGTTTTTGTTGCATCTCCTGAAGTTATGACCATTTCATAGGGTCCTCCGGCTTCCATTGCTGGTAAGGTTACAGTCCATTTTTTATCATCACCGATAACACCTGTTTCTGTAATCCCATTTATCGTAACTGAAACGTTTGAACCTGCCACTCCTGTACCTGTAACCGGTACTGCAACTTCCCTCTGGATAACCATGCCGTTATTAAAAATACTTGTTGTAAGTATTTGTGAATGTGCTTTAAATGATAAACATAGAAGGAGGATTAAAACGACTATAATTACTTCGCTTGTTTTAAAAATAAGATAATTTTTTACTTTCATTTTACGTACTTTTATTCAGTATGTAAAATAAGTCTTTCCAAAATGATTGTGTTAGGACAAATTGTTCAAATTAGGGTGTAGAATGTTTCATTTCTCATTTTTATCAGATACCCTTTTTTACCATCTCTTTTACTATCCCATAAACTACAGGGCATACTTCGCAATTATGTAGCGTTATTTTTAATATTTGTTGCATTTTACGTCTGTCTGTATGTGGGTATTCCCTACAAGCCTTGGGACGGCTCTCATACAAAATACAGTAATTGTCTTTTAAAAGAAAAGGACATGGTGTGTCATTGAATACATAGTCATTTTCTTCATCTATATGAAGGTATTTTTCAATGAATATGGATGGTTTTATTTTTAAATTCTTCGATAACCTGTCAATATCTTTTTCCGTAATTATCGGACTTATTGAACTGCAACAATTTGCACACTCAAGACAATCGAAATACTCAAAAGCTTCTTCATGTAAAGCATGAAAAGCTTCATCTACCACGTTGCCTTTTTTGTTCTTCAGGTTTTTAAAGAAATCCTTTATTGCTTTTTCATCCCTTTTAAACAAATCTTTCAATTCATCCTTCGAATGGTACTGGATCCGGTCCACGATAATGCTTCTTAAAGTTCAACTGAGCTATAAATAATCCTGCTGTAACAACTATTATCCCTATAATTTTTTGAACATTCAAACTGTCTCCAAGTATGATCCATGCAAAAATTGATGTAAACACAGGTATTGAATTGGTAAACATATTTGATTTAATTACTCCCATATTTTTAACACTATATACGAAGAAAATGAAAGCTAATGTTGAACCAAAAACAGCAAGTTCAATGATAGCTACCATTGCTTCCGGGTTAAATGGTGTGGCAAGAAATCTATCCTTTTCAAAAATAAACCAAATAGGTAGAAAAAAGAATGAAGCAATCAGATTCTGGTAAAATATGATTGTAAGATTACTGATCCTCTTGTTTATTTTTTGAAGTATAATGGTGTATGCTACGGCCGAAATGACTGCTACAAACTGCAATACTACTCCTAATGGTGATGCAGTGAATCCTTTTCCTAGTTCAAATATTACTAACGTTACTCCAAAGAACGAAACAAGAATACCAATTGCATTTAAAAGGCTTACCTTTTCTTTGTAAAATAAATACGCAGCAAATGGAGCAACAAGAGGTATAGTAGCAATGATGACAGCTGCAACTGTTGAAGAAATATATTGCAAGCCGTAACTTTCTCCCATGAAATACAAAAAGGGTTCAAAGAATGCCAGTAAAAACATATATTTTAAATCCTTCTTATTAGGCCTTACAAGCTGTCCCGAGATCTTTGCAATTATATATATTAATGCAGTGGCAACTATTAATCTTATTAGTACAATTGTTAAGGGGCCATAAGTGACATTTGCAACTTTAAACCAAACAAACGTAAGGGAAAAAAATATCATTGAGATTATTATGGAAGCATATTGCTTGAATTGTGAAGGTTTCCCCATTTATTTAATTTTTAAAAGGACAAAAATAGTCTAATTCGAATCTGGGAAAACAAAAAGCGCTGAAAATATTTAGATTATTCTCAGCGCTTAATTCTATATTATGAAATGTCTAAAACAATCCCATTTTTAATGTAACTCCCACAGAATAGCTTCTGAGTGCATCTTTAGAAATATTTGTAATATCGAGCGCTGAAGTGTATCTGTAACCTCCATATACTGCGATTCTTAACCATTTAGTGAAGTTTACTTCAAGCTCAGCCATAGGTTCAACAACCCAGAAAAAATCACTTATATTCTCTGACGAATAATAGCTGTAATTTTCAAATGCTGCTGCTGCTCCAACCCCAACTAATATCGGGAAAGAAAGGTGTATCGGTTTTAATGGAAATATCATCGGTTCAAAAATTACCCCGCCATACCCTCCGGCTAAGTTTAAATCATCAATTTCAGGTGACATCAAAAAGTCAAGATCAATTTCGTTCAGCTCATTGATAAAAGCTGTTCCTCCAACTCCAATCGAGAAAAAGTGATCCATAATCCAACATCCTCTCATTGAGCTAACTACTCCGTTCTTGTTGTCAATTGGTGAGTATCCCCCGGATACCGAGAAATAAAAACCATCTCTTTTATCTTTCTTAAAAAGCGTTTTTACTTCTTGCTCATCTTCAATTTCTTCGTTGATCTTTATTGTTTGCTGGGCATATATTGTTGTCGAAAAAATGATGCCTATTATTGTTAGTATTATAATCTTCATGATCTTTTAATTTTTCAAGTTTTGGTTTTTAAAAACAGTAAACTGCGCATACCGCAAAATCAAAAGGATAGGGGTTAAATATTCCTTTTCCCCAGAAATCAAAGTATGGCTTCATTTCACAGGTTATTGACATCGGTATCCGCTTAAAATCGTAAGAAAGACCGATTAAACCATCTAATCCAAATATAGGAGCTGATGCTTCATCCCAATAGTAACCGTGTTCTGTATTCTGATAATATTGATCCCATTTTGTATATCCTGCATGTACTCCATAACCATAATAGACTGATATATAGTCGGGAAAATTGTCGAGTTTATATAAGTGGAAATACTTCATAGCAGTAAACTGAGTTCCTTCTTCTCTCCAGCTTAACATGAATCGGTAACTTGATAAATCCTTGTTTTGCACATCAAAGAAAATTGCGTTTGTATGCCCGACTCGTACTCCAACAGACTTTTCAAATCTCTGTGCCATTATTGAGTTGACAATCAGAAGTATTAGTATTGTTAGTATTGCTCTCTTCATTTGATTTATAGTGTTTCAAGGATTCAGATTAAGATTGCTTAATTTTTAATTGTCATTTATCAGATTTCCAGGACCTAAATCATTAAACAAAATTTCAGGATTTCCAATATAATAAATATCTCCGGTTCCACTTATAGTAACATCAAGTTTTTCTGAAGCGTTGATATATCCTGTGCCGGAACCACTAATAATAACTCTTGCACTTTTTAGTTCAAAATTATATGCTTTGATTGTTCCTGAACCACTTATGATGAATTCTCCACTGTCAGCGAAACCCGCAATTTTAATTTTACCCGATCCTGAAATCTCAGTTTCGGTGCTTATGCTTTCAGTATAAATATCCATTTCTCCGGAACCTGAAATTGTTGACCTGTATTTGTTTCCATAAAAAGTTGAATATATATTTCCTGATCCGCTTACTATGAGTTCAAGTTCTTCACCTCTTACTGTATCTGTTTCAATTTTTCCCGATCCTGAAAGATCAATCTTTGTGATTTTCGGACTTCTGACTATTACGTCTATTGGCCTAGCTGTCGATATACTTACGTGAAATGAAGTTCTTATGTCAAGATGGTCATTGTAAACAACTGTTTCAAGGTATGGCATAATATTCGACTCGCAGATTATCTTTACTTCTGTTGAATCAGAATACTCCCAGTAAATGTTATAGCTTCCTGATGACGATACTCTGTCAAAACTTGGAAGAGAACGTGTCTCTTCTATCATATCGCCATTACCTATTATTACAAAATCATCATCGCAACTCGAGAATGCAAGTGCTATAATTATTGAGGCAATTAAAATTTTTAGTGTTGTTTTCATGGCTATTTTGTATTATTATTTTCTTTTAAATACAAGTGTTTTTATAAAGGGTTGCAATTTTTTACTTTTTTTTACTTTTTAATGATTGTTATTTCTCCGGATGTCGATTTTAACACAAGTTTTGGATTTTCTACTTTAACATCTCCGGTGCGTCCTAAATACCTTATTATTTTCTCTTTGGGATCAATTTGTTCCTTCTTGTCAATCTTTGCTTCCATAGGGAGCCTGATGTCCTGATTTGTGATTATATCAAAATTGACATCTGTCTTTTTATCAAAACACAGGTTTATTTTTGAGGATTTTGAATCGATAAATATATTTGAAAACGTACTTTTTATTGTCTCTATAGTCAAATCTCCATAATTCATTCTTATATCTGATTTTCTGTTGAATTCAGTTATAGAGAAATCTGTCCAACTCGACTCTGTTTCAAAATCACTAATCATCCTTATTTTGTACGTATCCCTGCTTGAGCTTGCAAGCAGATCGTCAATTTCTGTTATTGTAATGTCAGAGGTCTTGCTTGTTATTCTTAGTTTTTTAGCACTCGAAAGATTGAAATCGGAATAGTAGATTTCTAATGCTCCTGATCCTATTGTATTGATTACAGCATCACCAAAACTCAGCTTCAGGTTTACGTAGCCTGGAAGGTCATGGGCTTTTAACTTGCCGTTTGCAAGGTCGATAGTCATATCACCTTTGTAATCATTTATATATATATTCCCAAATTTATTTGTGATCTTTAATTCCATGTTGTCGGGAACTTTCACTTTCATATTTATCTCAACCTGAGTGTCTCCAACTCCTATTGATTCCTTGATCTTATTAAATTCACTGAAAATAATATTGCTCTTGTCTCCAATCCTTGTGTTTATAACAAGATAATGCCCTGATTGTGACAGTTCAAAACTTATTTCATTCATTTTTTTCCTTAGCTTTTCACGGTTTTTCTCCGAAACACGAACAAAAATCTCAACTTTTAATGAGTCTTTATCCCATGTATTCACTTCGATATCTCCATATTTATTCCCAATGTCAATAACCGTCCCTTTACTGACTTTGAACCCTTTCTTTACTTCTCTTGTCTCAGTCACCTGAGCAAATAGGCTAGCTGAAGCCAAAAGAAGGGCAAATATGGTTACGAATAAGTTTCGAAATGTATTTTTCATCTCTTTAAATTTTAACAGTTTATTTGATCAAGTACCCTGTCAACCATCTCAAGTCGTAAACGATTATTTTGAATCATTGCTTCAATAACTTCTTTGTTGTAGAAATTATCTCTTAGGTCATTTTCAAGCTCTTTATACATGTTGTCAAGCTCATTAAGATCGTTCTCAATATCCACTTTCAATTCAGGATATATTTTATAGCACTTTTCTATTTCATTAATTTTTGAAGATACTTTTTCTGAATAGAAAGCTTCAGTCTCTAGCAAATTCTTCATTTCAGGATCACTTATGTTGGCATAACGAGTTGAATCACCGGTCTCTTGCCTTAGAAAAAATGTTCCTATCATTGCAAATATGAACACTGCTGCTACTGATGCTGCCAGCTTCCATATTTTAAACCTACCAGAATCCTTCTTGTCAAGTCTCGATTCAATCTTATCCCATAACTCCGGTGATGGAAGTTTGGAATCAAAATCATCCTTGTTATCCCGCATGAATTCTTCAAGCTTCTTCATAATATCTTTCTTTTAATATTTCGTAAACCTTTCTTTTTGCACGCATGAATTGCGATTTTGATGTCGATTCTGTGATATTCAAAATCTGTGCAATTTCAACGTGGTCATATCCTTCAAGCAAATAAAGCGAAAATACTAGCCTTCCTCCTTCTGGTAACTGTTCCATAGCTTTTTCAATATCTTTTGTAGTCAAAGGCAAATATTCTTCTTCATCTTCATCGTATACATTCTTGTAATGATACATGTCATCTGTTAGCAATAAGTCGACTTTCCGCTTATTTATAAAATTGATACATGTATTTATTGTTATTCTTTTCAACCATGCACCAAAAGTAGACTCATATCTGAAGGTGTCGAGTCGCGTAAATGCTTGTACAAAAGCTTCCTGTAGTAAGTCTTCAGCGTCTTCACGGTTGTTGACCATACGATAGCTAATGTTGAACATTGCCCTTGCGTACAACTCGTACAACTGTCGTCTGGCCTTATTGTCTCCTTTCTTGCTGGCCTCGATCAGCTTCATGTGTATGTCTGTCTGTGTGCTCAATTGTTCAAATTCCAATTATATTGACAAGAAGGAATCCTATGGGTTGCATCTTTTTTGATTTTTTTTCAAAAATATATTTAAAAAAATCAATATTTATTTCTTTGAAGGGAAAACCATATCCCCGGAATACATATTGCCGTAAAAATGATAAAGCATATTTTCATGCTTTTTAAATATAAAAATGAATTCTCAGCTGTTAACTGCTCTTTTCCTAAAAACAAAGCTATAAATATTGTTGCTATCATCATACTTAATGTCTGGCCTAATACCCTCATGGTTGCAGTTAATCCTGTCGCAACTCCATAATTTTTTCTGTCTACAGAACCCATTATCGCATTTGTATTTGGAGATGAGAAAAATCCAAATCCTAATCCAATTACCATCAATACTATGATTACGAAGGTAATACCTGTTGTACTGCTTAAAAATATCAAAGAGAATAGTCCCACTGATGTTATTAACATTCCAACGGAAGCTAAAACTCCCGGCCTTATTTTGTCCGATAATCTTCCTGTAAATGGAGCCGAAATTGCCATAATGATTGGCTGTGCTATTAAAACAAGCCCTGCATCCCTAGGAGATAATCCTTTTACAAATTGAAGGTAAAGGCTTAATAGAAATCCGGTTCCAAACGTTGCCGAATAATGGATAAGTGCCGCAAGGTTTGAAAAGGTAAACATCTTGCTGCTTTTAAATAACTTTATATTGAAAACAGGAGATTCATGCTTCGCTTCAATCCTGAAAAATAACACTGCTAGAACTATTCCTGCCACAAAAATTATTATTCCTTCTGGCGAGGGTATTTTTCCTCCTCCAAATATGAAAAAGAAGATTATTAATGCATACACAATGCTGCCTTTTAAATCAAATTTGCCAGTAGTTCTTTCAATGGGTATCTTTCTCATGTTGAAAACAGAAAGCAGTATTGCCATTATCCCAAGGGGTATTACTGCTAAAAATACAAGCTGCCACCCTCCTGCTTGTGTCAATAAACCCCCGATGAATGGTCCCATTGATAATCCTACATAAACTGACCCGATATTCAATCCCAAAGCAACCCCTCTTTTTTCGGGAGGATATACCGATGTTACTATTGCCAAGCTTGTTACATGCATAAAGGCTGTCCCTATACCTTGCAATATTCTTGTTGCTATCAAAAATGGTATGCTTGGACTAAATGCTGCCAGAAATGTAAATACCGTAAATGTTATTAACCCAAACTCAAATATCTTAACTCTTCCTTTCATGTCAGCAATCTTGCTGAAAGGTAAAAGAACAATGGCATTTGATATCAAGAATGCATTGGTAATCCAACTAAGTTGAGTCGCACTGCATTTGAAATGTTGCTGAATGTCTGGTAACGATATGTTTATCGACGACGCCATGAAGGGATTCATAAACGCGGCAAACATCGCTGTAACAAGTATCGGCCAAAGTTTTATATTTTTATTTTCCGACATTAATTCATTTTTATTTCTTATTGCGAAATTATCTGTTTAAGACTTACATTATATATTAACAGTAATTATTTTCTATTTAGAATTTTTTATTTTTGGTTTACTATCTTAGCATTTAATAGAAACAGCTTATATCTAAATGGAATTCAAATTTCTTTCACCGGAAGAAGATTCAAATAATTCATCGGCAGATGGTTTATTAATCAACAGATTGAAAAATATATCTCTTTTGTTATTTGAAATCAGCAAGCAGGATTCCTTGTCGGGATTGTTGCAGAAATTTTGTGATTTGTTCCACAACTCTTATCCTGAAAAGATTTCTCTTCGATTCACCTTCGATAAACTTCAGAAATTAAGCAATGGCTTTGCTGAGTCGCCATTTCTTTTTATTAAAAGGTTTAATACCCCCGATTTTAAGGAAGGTGTTATTGAAATATTTTATACTGACAAGTTTTCTTCTGACTCTTTTTATAAGGAAGTTGAGTTTATTGTCGAAAATGTTATGCCTTCTCTGATTGGCTCTATTTCAAGATTCCAGCTCGAAAAACTCGTTCTTTATAATATAGAAAGGGAGAAAGAGCTCAAAGGTATTAACCGCACTACCGAAATTCTTAAAACGGGAAAAGCTCTCGATCAGCTTCTGCAGGATGTTTGCTCTGCATTGCCCGATACTATGCAATATCCCGAATTCACAGCTGCAAGAATCATTTTTGAAGGTAAAACTTTTATCAACCGTAATTTTGACGAAACTCAGTGGGTGCTTAGTCAGCCTTTCGATACTCCCGATAAAAAGCATGGAAGTATTGAAATTTTTTACCTTAAACAATTTCCTGACGAAAACGAAGGACCATTCCTTACTGAAGAAAGAAATCTGATTAATAATCTTTCTGCTTTAATATCTGGAGCTTTAAACCGAAAAGCCCTCGAAGCTCTTCTTGCTGGTTCAGTTACCAAAGACACTTTCAATAAGCTAAAATATAACAATAGAGAACGTCTTAAAGAGTTGAAGGCCATTAATCATACTTCCCTGATAATTGAGGACTCTAAGTCTATCGAAGAGACTCTTCAGGAAATTTGCAACATCCTTCCACGATCATGGCAATATCCAAAATATACTGCCGCTAGAATAAAGTTCGAAGGTCGGATTTATTCTTCAAGCGACTTCCAGGAAACAGGATGGGTGCAACGCGAAAGTTTTGTAACTATTGACAATAGAAAAGGGGTTGTTGAGATTTTCTATCTTAAACAGTTTCCTCATGAAGCTGAAGGTCCTTTCCTCGCCGAAGAACGCGATTTGCTTATTAATATCGGCAAACTTATTAGCGGGTTCCTTAATAACATGAAGGGGAGGGAGATCTTCCATAAAAATGTTTTCATGTCTAATCAGGCTCATAAAGCTGATGAATTCCGCAACTCTCTTATCAAGAATAAAAAACCTCTTCAGCTTTATTTCAACCAACAGACTATCGACAAATATGTCTACCTCGATATGATGAAGTTTAAGGTTAAACATATTTTGTTTGTCGCTACTCTTTACGATGCCTTCATACTTGAAAGCGAAGACTCTTTCTTTGAGAAATTTATGGGTGAGATTTACCAATACAGCCTTTTCTCTCTTCCAAGAATAACCGGAGTCTCCTCGGCAGAAGAAGCTCTTGAAGTGCTTGAGACAACCCATTTTGATCTTGTAATTCTTATGGTTGGCCTCGATTGTGATGCTCCAATCATCCTCAGTGAAAAAATCAAACAACGCAATGAGTCTATCCCGGTTTATCTCTTACTAAGCAAAAAGAGCGATGTTAGACATTTTGAAGATCTTGTCCCAACTATTAAAACTGTTGATAAAATCTTCGTCTGGAACGGCGACTCTTCAATTTTCTTTGCAATTGTAAAATCTACAGAGGATAAGGTTAACGTTGAAAACGATACTAAAATTGGTCTTGTCAGGGTAATTCTCCTTATCGAAGATTCTCCTTTGTATTATTCAAAATATCTTCAAATTCTGTTTACAATCATTTTCGAACAGGTTCAACAGCTTCTTCCCGAAGTTGAAAAAAACGAACTCGACAAAATTTGTAAGATGCGCTCACGGCCTAAAATCCTTCTAGCTCGAAACTACGATGAAGCAATTACTATTTTCAATAAATACAAGGATTTCCTGCTCTGCGTTATTTCTGATGTCGAATTTGAACGTAGCGGGAAGCTCGATAAACAGGCCGGAGTGAAATTTATCAACTATGTCAAGTCTCACATATTTGATTTGCCTGTAATTCTCCAATCGTCTGAAGATAAGAACGAAAAACTTGCGAAGAAACTGAATGCTACTTTCCTGAATAAGAACTCTGAAACCCTGATGTCGGATATTAAGAAGTATCTTATACAATACCTCGGCTTTGGTAATTTTGTTTTCAGAGATAAAGGTGGCAACAAAATTGGAGTTGCTAAATCACTCCGCGAATTTGAAACTTTGCTTAAGGAGATTCCAGATGAATCGTACTACATTCATGCACATGAAAACCAGTTCTCTCTTTGGCTCATGGCAAGGGGTGAAATTCAGCTGGCTAAAACCCTTAACCCTATTCATATTGAAAAGAATTCTGATATTAAGGCAGCGCGACAAGAGCTTCTGGATCTTCTTCAAAAATATAAGGAAGAAAAGAAAAAAGGGAAGATTCTCGATTTTGATGAAACATCAACTCTTGACGAGAGAAATATAGTCTCTTTTGCTACGGGTTCTCTAGGGGGAAAGGGTAGAGGTCTTGCTTTTATCAGCACCCTGATTAATAATATTGAATTTCAAAATCTGGCTAAACAGATTAATATTATTACTCCTATCACTGTAATTATTGGCACTGACGAGTTTCATAGTTTTATCTCAAGAAATAAGCTTCTGCCTTTAATTGTTGATCCTAATATTAGTTACTCGGAATTAAGACGTCATTTTGTGGAGTCTCAGATATCTCATTCTCTTGAGATTAAGCTTAAGGACTTTGTAACCCAATTAGACAAGCCATTTGCCGTAAGGTCGTCAAGCACTTCAGAAGATTCTATTACGCAGCCTTTTGCCGGTGTTTTCGACACTTATATTATCCCTAATTCAGAGTTTAATAAAAGGGTGGTTCTCGAAAGAATATCAATGGCTATAAAATTGGTTTATGCTTCTGTGTATTCTGAAAAAGCAAGGGTCTATTTTAAAGCTATTAACCACAAGGTTGAAGAGGAAGGTATGGCTGTTGTTCTACAGGAACTTGTTGGTAGTCAGCATGAAAATTATTATTATCCTCACATTAGCGGTGTAGCTCAGTCGTACAATTACTACCCGGTTTCTCACATGAAACCTGAGGAGGGATTCGCTGTTGCTGCTGTTGGTCTTGGTTCTTATGTTGTCGACGGATGGAAATCTTACCGCTTTTCACCAACATACCCAAAAGTTTCAATGTTTTCAACTAAAGACCTTCTCGCAAGTACCCAGGTAAAATTCTACGCCCTCGATTGTGAATCTGCTGATATCGACTTTCTGAAAGATGGAGAATTAGCATCGCTGAAAATGCTTGATATAAGCGTTGCTGAGAGCCATGGTGTGCTAAAACATTGTGCTTCTGTTTATAATGCCAACAACGACAGGGTGGAATCTGGTTTGAACTTCCCCGGCCCAAGGATTATTAACTTTGCAAACATATTGAAATACAATTATATACCTCTGGCTGAAACAATCAGCACATTACTAAATACTGTGAAAGAGGCATTTGGCTCACCTGTCGAAATTGAATGGGCTGTAAACCTTGATAAAGCTAAAAACGGACTTCCATCATTCTATCTTTTGCAGATTAAACCTCTAGCCGGCAACATGTTCCTTCAAAGTATCGATGTTTCGAAACTTAATAAGTCCGACATGCTGCTCTATACCCAGTCATGTCTTGGTAATGGAGAAGTAAATGATATTTGTGATGTTATTTTTATTGACAATGAGAGTTTCAACAAAATGCAAACCCTCGAAATGGTCGGAGAAATAGAATATCTTAATAACCTGATGATCAACGAAAATAAGAAATATGTACTTATTGGTCCCGGAAGATGGGGTTCCAGCGATCAGTTTATTGGTATTCCTGTCAACTGGTCGCAGATTTCTAATGCCCGTGTTATTGTTGAAATTAGCCTCGACGATTATCCGTTGGACTCATCACTTGGTTCTCATTTCTTTCATAACGTAACATCAATGAATATTGGATATTTCTCTGTTCTTCATTCATCCAGAAACGACTTTATCAGATGGGAAAATCTTTACGGTCAGGAAATAATAAATGAAACCAAACATTTTAAACACATAAGGTTTAAAAAGCCTTTCAAAATATTTATGGATGGTATTCATCGTAAATCAGTTATTTTATTGAATAAGGAAGAATGATTAACGTTGGTTTATTTTTTGAACACAGACTAACACTTGAAGGCATCTCTCGTCTTCTTAAAAATGTTAGTGACATTGAGGTTGTAGTGACTTGTGAAGACAAAGCCAACTTAGCTGAAAAACTTAGGTTGATTCAAGTTAATGTTTTATTACTTGGAATTCAGGATTCTTCGGTGAAAACAATTAATCACATTATTCAGCTGACTATCAACTTCCCCAGAACAAAAATCCTTATTGTATCATCAAATTCAGATGAAGAGATGGTACTAAAAACTGTAAAAGCCGGAGCTAAGGGCTTCTTAGGTAAAGAGTCTGATATTAACGATCTTGTTGGAGCAATTTATACTTTACGAAACGGCCACGATTATTTCAGCAATTCAATATCTCATATTTTGTTGAATCGATATATTTCTAAACTTAATACCGAAAGTTCCGACCGTAATGAACTGATTTCTTCCCTTAGTTCGCGGCAGATTGAAATATTGAAAATGTGGGGTGAAAGCCATTCTAACCAAGAGATTGCCGATTCTCTTTTCATTAGTGTCAGGACTGTCGAAACTCATAAGAATCATATTATGCAGAAACTCAATCTGAAAAGCACAGTTGACCTTATTAAGTTTGCGATAAAAAACAATATCATAGAAATTTAAACGTATAAAGCTTACTGTTTTCAGCAGCTAATAATTGTTGTTTTATGCCGACATGACAAAGACAAGCGTACTTCCTTTGCCCATCATTAAATATAGTTTTCAATCAATATTTTGAATGATGTTTTCATCATGGCAAATACCGACCACATTCGTACCACATTCGGGGTTTCTCCCATTATAAAGGGAGAAAGTACGGATGAGGTACGGTTCAGGTTTATATCAGGGGTGGTAGTGTCCTATACTAAAATTGGTATACAGTTTTTAAAAGTTTTACTAAATAAAGTACACACTATGTAGTTTCCTGATTTAGGTTGACTGTAGTTTCCTGATTTAGGTTGACTACCTGAAACTTCTCCACTTCATTTTTCTATCCCCAGATAGCTTAGTCGCTTTTTACTGGAGTCAGCATACCTATACTCATGTGAGGCCTTTCATTGTTATAGAAGTTTACAGCAACTGAAACAGCAGCAATATCTTCATGCCTCCGATACCAGGATCAAGTTTCCTCAAATCGTGTATGAACTGTAGTGCGAACTCCTCTCTGGCAGATTTTGCCAAAACGGCATTCTCATCGTATTTGTAATAGGCTTGCTTACTTACACCAAACAGCGCAAAGATCCATCACAGGATATTCAGTGGCGGACTTTGTGTGCAGGTCAGTTACTGTTTGGCGCCAGCTTTTTTTCTTATTGGAATGCTGAACTTTTTCTCTGCTCAATTGGACGTGATGCTTTTCCCCTCATAACCTTTGGATATTGGTTCTCTTTCTCGGCAGTAAAGTTATTAATCCATTTGCAAATGCCTGATTTCGATACAGGAACAAGTTTAGAAATCTTTAAATAGCCCAATCCCTGATTGAAATGCATGTCAATCACTTTGTCATAATAAAGACGGTACTTCTCTTTCCATCCCATTCTTTTTTCTCTCATACTTGACTCTTGTTTTATGAGTCAACTTTTTCTAGGGAAAGACAGTTACAGATCAGTCATTTCTTTTATGATTTGCTATTAAAATAATATGCTGAAAAACTCTAATCATTTTTCATAACTACGTATAACACGTAAAAGGGGCTTTACTTTTTAAAACTTAGTCTGTGATATATATTTTTGGAACCGGAATTTTGGGCAGGAAGAGAATGTTCTGTCTGATGTTTTGAAAAAAGATAGAGATTATAACAGATAATATTTAATCATTAAATT
>CAYMTR010000041.1:0-30402 GCA_964393405.1 uncultured Prolixibacteraceae bacterium | reverse complement strand
TACCGGAAGATAATGAGCAGATACTTAGTTTTGCAAAGCCATTTGACTTTGTTAGCCTCTTAAGTGTTTTTTCGTCAGAAAAATATAATTATTCGGTGGTTGCCATTGAAAATACTTCAATATGTATGCTAAAGCTCAAGGACATTAAGGAGACAATCAGCAGGAATGGAAATTTCGGGTTAAATGTAATGCAGAAAATGAGTGAGGCAACTGACAAAATAATAATTGACAATCTTGAAATAAAAAGAAAGCATTTAAGGGGAAGAGTAGCGCACGTGTTGATATACTTTTCGGATCAGGTATATTGCAAGCGTACTATAGAGTTGCCTGTTTCAAGAAAAGAGATAGCCGATTATATAGGCATGACATCGGAAAATGTCATTAGAACTTTGTCAGAGTTCAGAAAAGATGGAATACTAAGGACTTTTGGCAAGGACATTGATATAATTGATTATGAAAGGTTACTTTCAATTTCTCAACACGGGTAAAGTTTTTGAAATATTACACGTCTTAGCAAACATTTTTCACTTAGAATTATACCTGTTAAATTCTTCAGGTGTATTGATATTCAGAAAATCAGGAATATCATCTTCAAAATGGATTAATTTGTGAGACGAATCAAATATCAGTTTGTGTAAGGAAAAATCTCCCGTTTCAATTTGTTTTTCAATAATTTGAATCAACGATTTAGAGTATACAGCACACAAAGGCTCGATTTTTTCACCGATAACAGGAATTATACATTCAGCATCACTTATTCCATCTAAGAGTCGCTTAATTGTTTCAGAAGATACGAAAGGCATGTCGCAGGCAATGAGAAGAAGTTTTTCATTTTTCATTTTTATTAAAAGGGAGAGTAATCCTCCTATGGGACCACAATCATAAACAATATCCTTCACCAAGGTATAATTGAAATGGTGATATGACAGGTTGTTAGAGCTAATAAGTATCTCTTTACAAAAGGGTTTCAATGTTTCAACAGGATAATTAAAAAGATGTTTGCCTCTAAATATCTGCAAACCTTTATCGGTTCCCATTCGTGAACTTTTTCCTCCTGCCATTACCCCACCCGTTAAAATTTCCTTTTTTTGTTTCATAATACTTCTGATTACAGGTTATCCTTTAAACTGACAATCCTGTCATAAGATTCTCTAATCCTTTCCCTGCTAATCTTATCTTCGTCGATAAGCTTCTTAATAATTCTTATTACAGATGGCACTATTTCCGGATCGTATGTTTTAACATTATTTGAAAACAAAAGAATATCGCAACCAGCATTAACAGATTTTTCAATTGCTTCTTCAAGACCGTAATTATTGACTATCGCACCCATTTCCATAGCATCTGTAACAACAACACCTTTAAAATTAAGTTCTTCTCTAAGTATATCTTTAACAATCTTTTCAGATAATGTAGCAGGATAAATAGAATCAAGGTTTCTGTTGAATACATGAGAGGTCATCACCATTTTACATTTTCCGCTTGATGCAAGCTGTTTGTATGGTTCGAGTTCGACTTCAGACCAGGTATTAGAAACATCAGTAAATCCAAGATGAGAATCGTCCATTGCGCTACCGTGACCCGGAAAATGTTTACAACAAGTTAATATATTTAGTTTTAGGTGTTCTTCGATAAAAATAGAAGAATGAAATACCACAGATGATGGGTTAGAAGAAAAGCTTCTGCCAATAGCACCAATGGCAGGACTTTCTGGATTTATATTAAGGTCGACTACAGGAGCAAAATTGAGGTTAAGACCAGCTTCTTTCAAAGTTAAAGCAGTTTTAGTTGCATAATACCTTGTTGAATCTTCTGAATTTAGTTCTCCGAGATATTGAGCAGTAACAGTAGCCGGATAACCGTAATCAGTCTTTAACCTGCAAACAATGCCACCTTCCTGATCTATGGCAACAAAAAGTTTATCTTCACTTAGATTCTTTAAATCAGAAATAAGTTTGGCCAACTGTTCTTTCGATTCGATATTACGTGGGCGTGATTGAGAAGGACCATCCTTTTCAAAAATAATTACTCCACCAATCTTATAGTCTTTAATATCTCTGTAAATATGATTTTCAGTAGTGAGTGTTGTTCCCCTGAAACCGACTAACAGCATCTGGGCAATCTGTTCATCGAGGGTTGAAACTTCATCAATATCTTTCTCGCAAGAAGAAAAAACAAAAAAGAGCGAAAGAATTAACAATGAATAGACAATAGCAGTTTTCATTTTCAAAAAGGGTAAAGTGATTTCTTATTTGTAAATAAACAAAAATATTCTTTTTATTTTCGCATAAAAATAAATATTAGAATGTTATCGGAAAAAGAGATATTTCAGCGTACGGAGCTACTTCTTGGAACTGAGATGATGGTAGTAGTTGCATCAAAGAAAATTATACTTTTCGGAACCGGCGGTGTAGGCAGCTGGTGTGCTGAAAGTCTTATAAGAAGCGGCATTCACCACCTCACAATTGTAGATTCAGACAACATCTGTGTAAGCAATATCAACAGACAATTACAGGCAACTACTTTGAATGTTGGGAAATCAAAAGTAGAAGAGTTAAAACAAAGATTACTTCAGATCAATTCACATGCTGAAATCAATGCTATCCAGAAAGTCTATAATCCGGAAACTGCAGAATCGTTTAACCTTGGAAAATACGATTATATCATTGATGCTATTGACAGCTTAAGCAATAAAATAGACCTAATTCGGAGGTCAACAAAGACAGGGGCAGAGGTATTTTCCTCGATGGGCGCTGGACTAAAAATTGATCCTACACAAATAAGGGTTGCAGAATTCTGGAAAGTAAAGGGGTGTCCTCTTGGATATTTGGTCAGAAAAAAAATGCGTAAAGGAGAACTCCCTTCAAAAGATTTTTTATGTGTATACAGTGAAGAGCTTCGGGAGAATAAAGGCACAACAAAACAAATAGACAGCTCGGCACAAGAAAATGAAGGAATGAATTTGAAAAAAGCTGTGATTAACGGATCCATTGTCCATATTACTGCAATATTTGGGTTTACAATTGCCGGACTGATAATAAAAGATATTTACACCAAAAACTGTCTTAATGAATAGCTTGTGCAGAAACATTATACTTATTTCAATAGTTGTACTGAGTTTTTTCATGCACTATCAAAAATTCTCATATGATATCATTGGAAATCACGTGTGGAGACAAACACAGACCCAAACAACCATAAACAATTTCTACGAGGAGGATATGAATATTTTGAATCCAAGAAGAAATGAAAGGGGTAATACTGATGGTATACATAGGATGGAATTTCCACTAATGCAATGGATTACGGCCTGTCTGTATAAAATATTTGGGAAACATGTAATAATAACAAGAATATTCATGTTTATAACAGGAATATTTTCAATATTAGGTATTTATAAACTTTTGAGTTCACTTTTCCACAACAGGATATTATCTATAATTGGCGCTTGGGCATTCAGTTTCTCCCCCAGTTTTTATTTTCATTCAATAAACCCTATGCCAGACAATCTTGCGCTCTGCTGCTCAATATGGGGGCTTGCTTTGTTTTTCACATGGTATAATGACAAAAGACAAATAATATTACTTCTCAGCGGAATATTATTAAGCGTTGGCACATTATGCAAACTACCGTTCATAATGTATTATGCAGTGCCTGGATTTTACTTCTTAAGCAAAATATTAAATGGCGGGATAAACAAAAAAATAGTCCAACAGTCAATAATAATATTTGGATTAATAGTTTTTCCTATATTCTGGTATATTTCAGTAATACCGCAATGGAATGATAACGTAATAATTAAAGGAATATTCAACAACAAGGAATCTATGACCATCATTTTAGATTACATGAGACATATTCTTTTATCTACTTTGCCCGAATCACTTATAAATTACGGGGCATTAATATTCTTTTTTGCAGGCTTCTATTTTCTTTATAAAGGGAAGAGGTATAAAGATGAAAGATTCACACTAATACTTGCATTAAGCATAATCGCTCTGATATATTATCTTTTTGAAGTAAATGCAATAGCTAAAGTTCATGATTATTATCTATTCCCGTTCTATCCACTTATCTTCATACTAGTGGCATATGGAGCATATAATCTGTATATTTCAAAAAAAACAACATTGAAATATTTGACAATTATACTTTTACTAGGCTTGCCTGTAACATGTTTTTTAAGGATGGATGGTCGATGGAAACCTGAAGCTCCAAGATTCAATAAAGATTTTCTAGCATATAAAAATGAATTACGAAATGCAGTTCCGAAAGATGCACTTATTGTAACAGGGAATGACATTTCACACTTCATTTATTTTTATTACACTGATAAAAAAGGATGGGGATTTGACAACGATAATCTATCATCTTCTGATCTGAATGAAATGATAAATAAAGGAGCCGAGTATTTATACTCAGACTCGAGGTCGTTGGAGGATAACGAAAATATCCGACAATATCTTGAAAGCTTAATACTTGAAAAAGGATCAGTTAGAATTTACAAGTTAAGCAATAGAAATAATCAACATTAAAATTCTTTGTAAATTAAAATTGATAGTTCGACGTAAAAAAAAGTTGTCTCAAAAAATCTAATATTTTTTAGATCAAAAGAATACAATTCTTCTCCTTTTTGTATTTTATATTAGCAAGAAAATAACTCAAACTAATTGTTATGAAAAGGAACCTTTCTCCCTTTAATGGGATTGTTTTGACATCATTATTGATTCTTTTATTATCGCTAATTCAGATAAACTGTAATTCACAAGTACTTGTTTCTTATGACTTTTTTGGATGCACAGGTAATGAAACTGAAGGAAAAAAAAATTTTTGCATATCTGGAATGCAAGCAACTTCATTAAAAAGGAGCAACAGTATAAAGCCCTATAAAATTCAGAACATGTTTTGCTCAGGATATTGGTCGACCGACAACAAGATTGATTTAAATAAATATATTGAATTTACCTTAAGCCCTGATTGCGGGAAATCCGCTAAACTGACAAAAATGCGTTTCTTCCATCAAAAAACCTCATTAGGGCCTACAATTATTTCAGCTAGAACAAGTATGGATGGATTCACTTCAGGACAAGGAGAAAGTATAAAAATTGCAGTTAGTAATAAAACTAATGCTTCAACAATTTACTTTTCTCTTCCTGAAATAACTGAACCCTTAACTATAAGAATATATGCATATAATTCTGAAAGAGAATGGGGACAGTGGGGCATAATAAATTACTATGATAATGAACCTGATCTAATTATATACGGAAAAATAATAGATTTACCAATACAAATAAATGAAATAGATGCAGAAACACAAGCAGATGGTTGTGATGAGTTTGTTGAACTTTATGATGGAGGATGCGGGAATAAAAGCCTTAATAACCATGTATTAGTTTTTTATGAAGGATCAACAGGTAAATCTTATAAATCTATTGATCTCTCAGAATATAAAACTAACCAGAATGGATATTTCACCATTGGCAGTGAAAACACAGAAAATGCTAATATTGTTTGTTTTAACGAATCAGATTACATAAAGGATGGATCAAATGCGATAGCATTATATAGCGGAAGCGCATCTGATTATCCCATAGGGTCGTTAGCCGATACTTTAAATTTATTAGATGCGGTTTTATATAAAGGCGAAACTCCCGAATCAGAACTACTAACACATCTGCTAAAACCAGATGAATTAAGTGTAGATGAAAACAACTTTGGCAAAGCTAAAGAATATTCAATCCAGCGAATAATAGATGGTTCTGGAGGAGCCCGAAGAACAAATACTTTTTCCCCGGTCTATCCTACTCCGGGAGAAAAAAACTTTGATGCAGTATGGGCAGGAAGCTTAAACAACGAGTGGTCAGAAGGAAGTAACTGGATTCCTAGTCATACTCCTCCAGAGATATCAGATAATGTTTTTATTCCCAGCAATGTTAATAATTACCCTGACATCCAGTCTTTAGAAACAATAGGAAAAATTGTCTTGGACGATGATGCACAAATCAACGGTCAGGAGTATTTAAATTCTTCAAATGTTGAAGTATTACACAAAATATATTTCAATCCTGATCATAGCAAAATAGAAAGGTGGCAATATTTAGCATCCCCTTTTCAAGGAATTAAAGCATATGACATTTTAAGTCAGAACAATCGCGTTGATTTATGGATAGCTGAATATGACAATTCCCTTTCAGAAAATATTAATGACTGTTGGTCTTATATAACAATTCCGGAACAAACATTAGACGACAATAAAGGATTTGCAATTACGTCAATAAATGATGAAACAGAAGAAGGGAGAAAAATTTGTTCACCTTGGTACATTCTGAAAAGCAAAGGAACATTAAAAAGTTCTGATTCCCCTGTATCATACGATATGCATATAATTAATTCAGGATGGCATTTAATTGGAAATCCCTTTCTTGCACCTATAGATTGGTTTGACAACAACAATATTGATTATACAAATATACAAGGCAGGGCATCATACATTTACAATCCTGTTACTGAAAACTATTTAACACTAATCAGTGATGGAGAAGGCAGCGGAACAGTTGTCCCATCAACCTACAATCAGTATATTCCAGCCATGCAAGGTTTCTTCGTCGAAGCAAACAATAATGGAGTGTTTTATTTGAATCCGGATAGTCGTTCAAATACGAAATCAAGTTTCCTGAAATCGAATGACTTAAACGACATAATAAGCATATCAGTTGGAGATAGCATTTATGAAGATGAAACAATAATAGCAGTCAAGGAAGAAGCATCAAATGAATTTGACAGATTGGATGCTCACAAATTTATCACAACCCAAAGATTAGTTCCGCAAGTGTTTACTGAATGTGCAGACGAACATAAACTTGTTTACAATTGTGTGAAAAATTTATCGGGTGAAATACCTGTTATAATAACTGGAGAAAAGGGTAACACCTATAATCTTAAAATTAATGTTTCATCAATTCAAAAGGATTCATATAAAATGAAATTTAAAAACCTTAATACTAATGAAGAGATGGAAATCACTAATGAGTTAAATACTAAAATTACAATATCAGAAGAAGACAGTGAAGCAAAATTTATTCTTTCAATTTATAAAAGCCAAGCTGATAATGAGGTGTTAGAAAAAGGGTGCACTAATCCGAGAATAACATTCAAAGATGGGATGATTATTTGCGATACAAAAAACAATATTCCTGCAACTATTACAATTTATAATTATTCAGGAATGCAAGTTGCCAAATTTAATGTATTACAAAACACTTCATACTTTCCAATACCTGATTTGTCAGGCATTCATATATTAAATTTCATCAGTAACAAACATAGATTTTCACAAAAAATAAACTTTTAACCCCAAAAAATATGAAATCAAAATTAATCATAACCGGAATACTTTTGGTGCTTTCAACAGCTTTTACGTTTGCCCAGCCAACACCTCCTGATAATCCTTTTAATCATCAAGTTCCAATAAATAACTATATAATGATTGCATTGATATTCGCAATGATACTATTGCTAAAAAAAGAAAAAGAAAAATGAAGTAAATTGAGACATATATGTGATGGTTTGATTACAACTGGTCAATTTTTTAGTTTCTTTTTCGTTTAAAGAAAAGGACATAGAAAATTTCTATTGCCGTCAAAAAAGAAAGGATTCCAATTACCAACGAAACAATTGGAACGGGGTTTCCATTAGGAATAAATTTTCCATCGACCACCCAGTTTTCAATAATTAATACCACTAAAGCCCAATTAGATAAAACGAACATAAACAGAGCCGGAATGAAGGTGACAATCCATATCCTTTTTCTTTTAGATGTTTTGTATAGCCAAACAGTTATACCAAGGAGAGTCATTGAAGCAAGTAGTTGATTAGAAGAGCCAAAGATATTCCAGAAAATCTTCCAAGAGGGGACGATATTTCCATCTGCATCAGTCAGGTTAATAGAAACGAAGAAAAGTGGCACTCCAACTGAAATGACAGCTGCAATTATTTTTCCTGTTAAATTCTTCCATCCGGTTAGTTCTTGGATGATATATCGAGACAAACGTGCACACACATCGAGAGTGTCGTAAACAAAAGTTGTGAATGCCATCAGACCAAATGATATTCCAAATGCAGCAGGAATGCCGATAAGTTCAACAAATTTCCCAATTCCTGAGGCAAAGATGAAATTAGGAGAGCTTTTAACCAATTCGTCATTTTCAAAAAGAATCATAACACAAGCAAGAGCAACTACCGCAACCATAGCTTCCATAAGCATCATACCATAACCAACAACTTTAGAATCACTTTCTTTGTATAGCTGTTTTGAGGTAGTACCACTACCTACAAGAGAATGAAAACCCGAACAAGCCCCACAAGCAACAGTAACAAAAAGCAGTGGAAACATTGGAAACCAACCATTCTGAGTTTCGTCACCAAAAGTTGTCAGGGCAGGATAATTGATTGAAAATCCTCCGAATATCAAACCAAGCGCAGCCGTAGCAAGAGATAAATACATAAAGTAGCCCCCCAAGTGACCTCGTGGCTGAAGCAGAAGCCACATTGGGATTAGAGATGCAACAAGACAATAAATCAACAAGAAAGCGTTCCAAATCTTGTGTGAAGTTAAGACAGAAATATTGAAAATAGTTTCAAGTTGAATAGGAATATATGGACCAATCCAAATTGAAAGCCCTACAAGTGGAAGAAAAATAACAGTTGCCCAAGTAAGCGAAAGTTTAGTCTTTTTAAGTAAAAGACCCATAAACATTGGAAGTAACAAATAAAGTAATGAAGAAGTAGCAATTGCTCCCCCTCCAACTTTTTCGCCATTTTCAAGAACAACAATACCTGTAAAAGAACTTGAGGTAATATCAGTAAAAGCAACAATAACATAAACAAGTGATATCCAAATAAAAATCAGGAATAAAAGCCATGCCCGTTTTGAAACATTACTTCTAATAACTTCAGTTATGGATTTTGCTCGGTGTCTGACAGATGAAATAACAGAGCCCATATCATGAACTCCTCCTATAAATATTGAGCCAATAAGTATCCATATCAAAGCTGGAACCCAACCAAACATTATTCCTGCTATTATAGGACCGGAAATAGGTCCAGCGCCTGATATTGCAGAAAAATGTTGTCCGGTAAGAAATTTAGAATCAGTGGGAACAAAATCAACACCATCGTTCTCAAGAACAGACGGAGTTATGTTTGAATCATCAAGATTAAAAACTTTTTTCGCAAGAAAAGATCCATAAATCCTGTATGCTCCATATAAAATCAGAGCAGCTCCAATAATAATAAAAAGGATATTCATTTATAAAAAAATGTTTGAGAAACGGGTTAAGGTATTGCTCAAAAAACAAAATAAAAGTAAATTAATGTTAACAAAATTCAAAGAAAAAGTTGTTATTTCTGTTCCTTCATTAAACCTTCAATTTTAGATATTTGCGAAGTAGGATAAGAAGCAGAGGGTTTTAACATAAGGGCTTGTTTATAATAATTAATTGCTATTGCAAACCTTTTTTGATTAAATGCAGCATCTCCGAGTGAGATATTCCTATCGAACTGACTGTCGGAAGATGAAGCTTTAGTCTGATTCATTGCATTTTCCACCAGCTCAATCTTTTCTTTAGCTGGTCCATCATTTGACTTTAAACCTAACGCTTTACGATAAAAGAAGCGGGCTACAGAATAATTTCCGGTATTGTATGCTTCGTTGCCTTTATTCATTGCTTCATCATACTCCTTGCTGTTTGATCTGGAAATAGTAGTTGATGTTAATTGTTCGACGACTTTTAATCTTTCCCTTACATATGTATCTCCCGGCTTTGCTTCAAGTGCTTTAGTGAAGTAAAACTTGGACACATTGATATCCCCTGTTTTAAAAGATTCTTCAGCCTTTTTAACAAGCTCAGCATATTTTGATTCATTAATATCAGTACCCCTAACCATCTTTTCAACTTCATTTAATTTTGAAGTAGCAGGACCATCTCCGGGTATAAGGGCCAAGGCTCTTCTGAAATAGAATCGAGCAACCCCCCATTCTTCAGACTTAATAAATTGTTCACCAAGGGCCATAGCTTCTTTATAGGCCTCTTTTCTTTCATCGATTGATAAAAGGTCAAGATTGGCAAAATCAATCTCTTCAAGCTTAGATTGGGGCTTTGATTGCGGAGAGTTTTGTTTGCTAATTATATCATCAATCTTTTTAATCTGAACCTGAGGATAATCCTGCTCGGGAATTAATTGCAGGGCTCTTTGGTAGAGTGAACGCGCAGGCAAATATGATTGCTTAAAAAAGGCTCCATCTGCTTGAGAAATGAGTTTGTCGTAATCGTTTTGTAATTGCATCAAACGTTTTTGATCTTCACTTTCCCGTGACAAAATTCCTCTTATATAAACTATCCTTTCTTTCGGATATGATTCTGAGGGTTTTAGCAATGAAGCTTTTTGATATTCTGACAATGCCTCATTTAATTTATTTTCATTGTACAAGATATCAGCAGCATTAATGATTTCATCGTATTGTGTCTGAAATTGTTCTTCAGCCTTTAACCTTTCGAGAATCATGTCGATTTCTTTAATTTTCTGAAGAGCAAACTTCTCATCAGGAATAAGTTTGTGAGCCTTAACATAACTTTCTCTACCCTTGATATATTCCTTATCATAAACAAATCCCTCCCCTTCTAAAAGAAGTCTATTGTATTCACCTCCCTGAAGTTGAAGCTTAGCCAATATATCGTTTATGTCAATAATTTGTTTTTTGGGATATAGTTCCCAGCTCTGAATCGTTAGTGCAAGTTCATAATATTCAATTGCATCCCTATATAATCTTTGATTAAAAAGTAGGTCAGCTTCTTTGACTGCATCTTTATATGCCTGCTTTCTCGCTTCTTGCAATCTCTTTTTTTCAGCTTCATCTCTTTCTCTTGCAAGTTTAAGTGCAAGTTCGCTATTATCGAAAATTTCGTCAATCTTTTTAAGCATCCCCAATGCATAACTATTCTCGTTAATTTGGGTTACAGCCTGACCATAATAATCTCTAGCCTTAGCAACATCTTCATTTTTAAGACTCATGTCGCCTTGAGTTACTAGTTCATTATACTTTTTTGTTCTTAGAACATAAACCTGGTTTTTATGAACGACTTCATTCTCAACCAGAGTAACAAGCTTCTTATTTTCATCATCACAAGTTTGAATTTTATCTGCAAGTTGCTGGTCATCTGTTTTGATAGAAAGGGCTTGTTTGAAAGCAACTTTAGCAACAGTGTACTCTCTTTCTTTTAATTTAAGGTCGCCATAATTAATATATTTCAATAAATTATTATTGTCGGGAGCACCGAAAGTTTTAGTCAATTCATTTCGGATTATTATCTGATAAGCATAGTCTATTCTTTCCCGGGGGTACTTTTCATTCATTTTAAGAAGAACCGCGTCCCTATATTTCAGCATGGCATTTTCGTAGTCAGCCAGAGCCAACAATCTGTCACCTTCTCTTAAAAAAGAGTTGTACTTTGCATTTAAAGCTCCAACTTTCTGACTTTCATACTTTTCACATTTATCCTTTGTCTCATCTATTACGCTTTCAATTAAATTTGAGATATCAGACTTTTCTCTCAATATTTCAGCATCAAAATTATCTACTTTAGGGTTGTATGATATCCTTCCTACTTGTTGTTTTGATTCTGTAACCCCGGGAACATTTTTATAGATTAGAATTGCCAGCTGATAAGGAGGGAAAATGCAATTTTCGGAGCATACTTCAGCAGGTACATGAGTATCAATCTCCACACTCTTAGAATAATATCCATCATTAAGTATAATAAAACGATATATCTGGTCAAGATCGAGTGTGACAACAAAATTTCCAGTACGGTTAATAGCCATGTTCTGCAATAGGGCACCATTACGGTAAACCTCTATTCGAGTGCCATCTACCATTCCCTGATCTACTTTAATTTTTCCTGAAACCTGGAATACACCTCTACCCTGTTGAGCATATCCGGCAAAGAAAACATTCAAGCAGAAAACCATAACTGTTAAAAATCTTATCATAGTACTTTTAACCAGTTCACTTACCCCTATCAAATTTAAAATTCAATTTACCAAAAACCAACAATTATCTATTTAAAATTACAGAATATCAAAAGTTTTGAGTTTTATCACTTTTTATAGACTAGGAATTAGATGTTATTTTTTTTTAAAAGTCAAATCTCTTTAGTCATTTTTACTATTTTTATAGGAATTAAAATCAAATCCATATGAAAACAACAACAATATCGTTATTTATTTTGGCTTTTCTCTTAATAATCACATATGCAACTGAATCAAATGCTCAAAGGATAAAGGCCAACGGGGTAAAGTTTGTTGTTGATGGTGAAGAGATATTTATGAATGGTGTAAACACTCCCTGGCAAAACTGGAATGATTTCGGCGGTGAGTACGAACACGAGTTTTGGGATTCTGAATTTAAAAAGATTCATGAATCTGGAGGCAATTCATCGCGAATATGGATATCGTGTGATGGAGAAAAAGGAATGATCATTGATTCAACAGGTTATTTAACCGGGGCGACTGAAGCACATTGGAAAGACCTTGAAGACATGTTTGAACTGGCAAAAAAACACAAGGTTTACATTATGGCTACCTTACTTTCATTTGACCATACTAAGAATTCACATCCAAACTACATGAAATGGAGAAAATTGATTTCCGACAGGAAGAAAATAGATTCTTATGTTGCCAATTATGTTGTTCCTTTTATTCATCGGTTTAAAGAAAACCCTTATTTGTGGAGCATTGATGCATGCAACGAAATAGAATGGGTGTATGAAGACAAAGATAATGCTCAACAATCATGGGATGATCTGCAATACCTTGTTGGTGCTATTGCAGTTGCTGTTCATCAAAATAGCCAAATAATGTTCACATTAGGAAGTGCAGCGGTAAAATGGAACTGCGACCTACCCTATCCATTTTTGGGAAACAAATGGAGCAATGAAGCTCTTCAGAAACAAGTGAAATCTCCGCTGGCATATCTTGACTTCTATTCTCCTCACTATTACGGTTGGGTTGTAAAATCGTTTGGTAACTTTTGTACAGATAAAACTCCTGCTGATTATAAAATTAACGACCGCCCTTGCATGATAGGAGAAAATCCTGCCACCGGAGTTTTTCAAGCTACTGCTAACAATACTGATTCATTAGTTGTCCCAATGAAAGATGCATACATTAAAACATATGAAAATGGATGGAAAGGATTAATGACATGGACTTCCAATGGAGTTGACAGGTTTGGAACTATTATTAATTGCGGGCCGGGCATGAAGGCTTTTGCTGAAAAATATCCGGAACTTATTTTACCCGGAGACAAAAATCAATAATCTTAAACAAAAGAAATGATAGTAAAATTTTTAGGGGCTGCCCGTGAAGTAACAGGCAGTAAACATCTGATAATAACACAGAAAGATAAAAAGATTCTTTTAGATTGTGGATTGTATCAGGGTAAGGGCTTAGAGACAGACGAATTAAACAGAGATTTAGGATTTGATCCCCAGGAGATTGACCATATCATTCTCAGTCACGCACACATTGATCATTCCGGACTTATTCCATATGTATATAAACTTGGTTTCAGAGGTTCTGTCGTGTGTACAGATGCAACTCGTGACCTCTGTTCGATAATGCTTGCTGACTCAGGGGCCATTCATGAAGCAGATACCGTTAAATTTAACAAAAAAAGAGCATATAAAGGTCTGCCGCCAGTTGAACCTATTTATACAAGACAGGATGCAGTTAATAGCATGCAACTTTTCATCAGCGTTGCCTACGATAGAAAATTTTATATTGACGACAATATCAAAGTAAGGTTTACTAATACAGGCCACATGCTTGGCAGTAGCGTAATCTCTCTTGAAATAAATGAAACTGATGGTTTGAAGAAAATTGCATACACAGGAGATATTGGAAGAAAAAGCAATAAGATTCTCAGATCGCCGGATCCTTTTCCACAAGCGGATTATTTGATTACAGAAGCAACCTACGGTGATAGACTTCATAAAATTGAGAAAGAAGCGCGAGAAGATTTGCTAAAAGTAATATTCCATACTTGTGTAGAAAAAAAAGGAAAACTGGTTATTCCATCGTTCAGTGTAGGTCGTACTCAAGAAATTGTATATACACTCAATCAATTGTTTAATGAAGGTAAGTTGCCCAAAATTGACATATTTGTTGATAGTCCGCTTTCAGTCAATGCAACTGAGATATTCAGAATGCATATGGGGTATTTTAATGAAGAAATAATCCATGAGCTCCACTATGACCATGATCCTTTTGGATTTGATGGTTTATATTACACTCGTTCTGTTTCTGATTCAAAAAAGATAAATAACAGAAAGGAACCTTGTGTTATCATCTCAGCATCAGGCATGATGGAAGCTGGACGAGTAAAACACCATTTAGCAAACACCATTGCAAATGAAAGAAATTCCATATTAGCCGTTGGTTACTGCGCTCCAACAACTTTAGGAGCAAAAATACTAAGGGGAGATAAGGAAGTATCAATTCACGGAAACATTTATCCAGTAAGGGCTGAAGTATATAAAATTGAGTCGTACAGCGGACACGGTGATTACTCAGAAATGGCTGATTACTTGGAATGTCAGAACAAGGAGAAGTTGAAGAAAATATTTCTTGTTCACGGCGAATATGAATCACAAAGTTATTACAAGGGATATTTGGAAGAAAAAGGTTTTAGCAATATTGAAATACCTGAAAAAGGAAATTGGGTTAACCTTTAACATAAAAAGGGGAGATTAATTACAATATTAATCTCCCCTTATTTTTTTTTCAGAAAACTTATTTTAATTTTATTATTCTGTCTGAAATTTGCCGGGCACCATCGCCTCCTACAAAAAGCAACATCGCTTTTCTTATTCCTTCAGCAATAATATCAACATGTTCTCTTTTAATCATCTCCTCAGAAATACCTAATCGATTACATTGTGATCTTATTGCCCCTTTTGACATTAACTCACCAATTACAGGCGAAAGGAGTTCAAAAATACTTTGTGCATATATATTGTCATACTTTGTCATACTATTTCCCTCCACTAACTGTCTCAATTAATCTTCTTTGATATAACCCTGCTAAAGCAAGAAGAAGATATCCGAGGTTCCATCCAACATCAATCATACTTCCCACGCTATAAGTATCGTTCCAACTGTAATAAGAAAACAGAATATCAGAAATACCCATTATTGCCCAAGCAAATGCCATTGTTCGCCAAGGAGAACTTATCAGTTTACTACCAAACTGTCCGGTGAAGTATAAGAGTACTACAGATACAGACACTATTACGATGTCGGCAATAGGATAAAACATAAATACTGCCTTATCGATCAAGGAAGTATCAGGATCTGTAATAATTGAGCGTAATAAAAAGTTCACAATCACAATTACTACAATCATAAGCAGCGCTATCATACCAATATAAATTATTGGTTTACCCTTAGGAAAATCTGTCTTGACATAACCATTTGCCAGAATGATCATACCTGCAAGGGTAAATGGGTATCCAATAATCCAAAAGATATCGGCAACGCTTTTATTCAAAGTATTCATATCTATTCCAAGAATAACTTCCTGTCCTCCGTAAAGCACTTCTGCAATAAGATCCAAAATAACTCCAATGAAAATCATCATCCAGGCAGTGCGAGTATAATCTTTACTTTTAAATGCTTTAAAAGTTTGATACAAAGACAAGGTTGCAATCAGAGAACAAACTACGGGGAAAGAATCACCAATAATAGCCATTGTTTTTTCTGTCCCCGGTTTTATTAAATACAAGATAATGTTAAGTCCTATCAGTACAGCCGTAACATACCACAATAAACTAATTTGTTTTAATTTCATAATTCGTCTATTAAAGCTTTATATGGGTCATAAATATTCGTCAAATCTCCTCTTCAAAATCAATGAATAGTGTTACCAATATAAAAAAATATAATCAGATTATCAATAAAATTAGCCTTGTATTAGAAAAAATCAATATTCTACACCCCTTGTAAGTTAAGACATCTAACTCTCTCATACAAATTAAATTAAATGTTTTCTAGCAAACTATTTACTTTTTAAATTTTATTTCGTAATTTTCATAACCTAATGTTAGTCAAATGAATAAAAACTAAAAAATCTAACCTTATGAAAAAAATTATCCTATCTCTACTGTTTGTGGCTTCTAATATTCTTTTATCTAAAGCAGACGTATCCGAGTACTCATTCTCTCAGCAGAACTCAACCTACACAGAAATTACCGGAGGTACTGTCTTATGGTCGGGAACTTTTGATAATGATGTTTCAGAAGCTATTACAATACCTACATTCAACTTCAACAAAACTGATTATACTTCAATAAATATTTCGACAAACGGATTTATCACTTTTGGATCTGCAACAACAGCTACTACGTATACCCCAATAAGCTCAACTGCAACGTATTCCGGAGCAATCGCAGCTTTTGGAGTCAATATTGTTCAA
The DNA here is from genome assembly GCA_964393405.1 of uncultured Prolixibacteraceae bacterium. GTDB lineage: Bacteria > Bacteroidota > Bacteroidia > Bacteroidales > Prolixibacteraceae > CAYMTR01. The sequence goes on along the minus strand of CAYMTR010000041.1, from coordinate 13,868 downwards.
GCTGAATCGGGTATTCCCAGTATAAGGTACGAACAGATAGGTAATGAATTTGTAATTCAATGGAAAGATATAAGAAGGACAACTTCTTCAGGTGAAATTATCAGTTGTCAAATCAGACTGAATACCAGCAATAATAACATAAGCATTGTATATGGAGGCACAATAAATCCGGGCAATTACTCAACATATCCCCAAGTAGGTCTAAGAGGAACTTCCAACAGTGATTATAATAACCGACGTATATTATCAGCCGGAGGAAATTGGATAAATTCAACAAGTGGAACTAGTTCTTCCTATACAATGTATTTCAATAGTACTACCCCTACAGTTGTCCCGACTGAAGGACTAACCTTTAAATGGAAGCCGGTTTACAACCCATCAGACTTTACAGCAACAGCAGTAAGTCTTGATCAGATAGATCTAAACTGGGCAATAAACATGTATGGCAATAATATTTTAGTCGCCTACAACACAATAACAACTTTCGGTACTCCTATAAATGGTTCTTCTTATTCGGCAGGGAATCTGATAACCGGTGGAGGTACTGTAATATACAATGGAAGTTCAACAACTTTTAGTCATATCGGTTTATCTTCCGGGACACTTTATTACTACAAAATCTGGTCCTATGATACAGATATTGATTACTCAACTGGCTCTACTGGAAATACAAGAACAGGCTATTCGATTCCGTATTTAAGGGATTTCAACACCAGTCCAAGTGAATGGACGTTAAGTGGTTTTTCCAGAACAACAAATCATGGCACCTCCGGATCTTATGGGTTAGGTTCACATTTAAGTTCTTCAAGCGGTAGTAGTGCCCTTTCTCCATTGATAGGAAGTATTTCTGCTGATACATATCTGAGTTTTCATTACCGGATTGTAGAAAATTCAGGTTATCCTGTATATTCAACAACTCTTGGTAGCGAAGATAAAATTGAAATTCAGGTTTCAACAGATGACGGAGCAACATATAGCACAATAAATACAATTAACAACGCAAGTCATACTCCCTCGGTAGAATTCAACAATAAAATGATCAACCTTGCAGCATACAATGGTGATTTCATAAGGATTCGATTTCTTTGTACATGGGGATCAGGAGATTATTATGTCGACATTGACAATTTCCTGATTGAAGATGGAACAAATATGTCATATACAAGTTCTACCTCTAACCAGCCAAATACAAGTAATTTGGCGATAAATAGCATGAACAATGAAATACTTTGCTTAGGGGTAGTAACACAGAAAAATATTTCTCCTTTGTCTGTCACAAGCATTACTTTCAATACAACAGGCTCAACAAGCCCTACAACGGATATTTCATCGGCTAAAGTTTACTATACAACTACTCAGGAATTTTCATCAATAACGCAATTTGGATCTACTCTAAATGATCCAACCGGAACTTTCACCATTCCTGGCAGTCAGGCTCTTGCACAGGGCAACAACTATTTCTGGCTTGTCTTTGATATAAAATCAACTGCCACAGCAGGTAACGTCGTAGATGCACAATGTACAAAATTTCTTGTTTCAGATTCAGGAGTTGAAAAAGCTCCAACAACAACTAGTCCTGTTGGTTCACGCATAATTGGTGAACTGATTTCAGGAACAAGAATTGTTCCTGACGATTATCCAACAATAGCTGCCGCAGTTGATGCATTAAACAACGGTGTAATTGGATCCGGGGGTGTAACAATTAATGTTACTGCCGGTCATACAGAAACTTCCTCATCAAATATTATACTAAGCGCAACAGGTAATGTTTCCAATCCAATAATTTTTCAAAAAAGCGGAAGCGGTGATAATCCAAAGATTACAAGAACAGATGCCGGTAGTGTTTCAACATCCACATTGGGCTACCACGGCGATGGGGTATTAATAATCCAGGGATCTGATTATGTGACATTCAATGGGATAGATGTTGCAGCCGACAACCAAGGAATAGAATATGGTTATTATTTGAGAAAAGGGTCAACAACAAATGCTTGTAAAAATGTAAGCATAAAGAATTGCAATATCAACATGACAAAAGGCTCAAGCAAAGTAGCTGCAGGATTCTGTGCAGGAAACAACAGTTCTACTGCAAGTTCTATTGATATATTAAATAATGATGGTTCTCATGAAAACATTTCCTTCACCGGCAATACAATAACTGATGTTTTCTCTGGTATTGTTCTTATTGGAGATATTTCTTACTATGATAAAAATTTTGTAATAGGTTCCTCGGGGAATGGAAATACAATTGAAAATTTTGCCGGAAATTCAGCTACTGAATCGTATGGAATTTATCTAAAAAATAATGACGGCAGCCAGATAAGTTATAATTATATAAACAATATGAGTGGAGGAGGTTCCGCTTTTACTGCAATTGGGTCGGGTATTTATAATGCAAACACTACTGAACTTGATTTTTATGCCGGATTCAACAACATAAACCTTACATCAGGATCATTCGGAATTTATGGTATTTACAATTCTACAACAGGTGAACTAACAATAACAGACAATACAATTGCAATATTAAATACAACATCTAACTCCAATACATTTGCTTTCATATACAACAGTCAACCATCAGTAAGCACTTCAAGTAATACTTACATAACAAACAACATTTTTGCCTCAAGCGAAATAAACTCAACCGGAAGCAAATATCTGATCTATAATAATGCTTCGCGTAAAAGTCCGGAAGCTACAACAATCAGCGGTAATTCAACATCAGGAACTATCAATTGTACTGCTGCCTCTGGTTCATTTGCTCTTTACTACAACTTTTCCGCCGCAACAGGTACTGAGTCAATATACAATAATAATTTTTCAAACATCAACCTAACAGGCACAACCTATTTTTGGGGTATATACACTTCAACTTCGACTGAGCACACTCAAAACGTATATAACAATACAATTTCAAATATCACTTGCGGAACATATGAATCTTACGCAATAAATCTGCTTAAAGCAAATAACAGGAATATATACGGAAACAATATTCATTCAATTACTGCCGGGGGTATAATAAGTGGAATAATATCTGATGTCAGTAATCAAACTCACATTTACAAAAATGCAGTTTATGATATTTCATCATCTTATTCTACAACATCGACTGGATATGTAAACGGAATTGTTGTTAGTGCAGGTACATCAGTATATTTATACAATAACTTTATTTCAGATCTAAAAGCTCCTTCATCAGGCAGCAGCGATGCCATTCGGGGAATTTCGCTAACAAGCTCAACGGCAAATTCATCAATTGGAGTTTATTATAACACAATTTATCTTGATGCAACCTCAAGTGGTACAAATTTTGGAACTTCAGGCTTATACCAAGCTGCAAGTTCAACTTCAACAACAGCAGCCCTTGACCTCAGAAACAATATCATTGTCAATAATTCAACTCAGAATGGAACATATTCATCAACTGCTTTTAGAAGAAGTTCATCTTATCTGGACAACTACTCTTCATCATCGAACAATAACGTTTTTTATGCAGGTACTCCTGGAACATATAATCTAATTTGTAATATAAATTCATGTCAAACAATTGAACAGTTCAAATCGACCGTTGGTCCAACTCGCGACAATCTTTCATTCAGTGAATTGCCTGTTTTTATAAACCCTACAACTGCACCATACAACTTAAGACTTCAGGATGGAATAACCTCTTTTTGCGAAAGCGGAGGTTTACCAATATCATCTCCAATAAATATAACCGATGATTTTGACGGAGCTGGCCGCCCTTCAACTCCTGACATAGGTGCAGACGAATTTTCAGGGATTTCATCCTATGTAGAACCACCAGCTTCTTTTGCTACTACTGTATTAAACTCACAAGAAGTAAATCTGACATTTACGTCAAACGAAGATGAAGACAATGTTGTAATAGTTTATAACCCTACCGGGACTTTTACCAATCCAACCGGAACACCAGTTGCAGGGGAATCGCTTGCAGGGGGAACTATTTTATATTATGGCTCTTCTTCTCCTCAGATGCACACCAGTCTAAGCCCTAACATAAAAGTCTATTATAAAGCATTTTGTTATGATGGCTCAAATTATTCAACCGGAATTACAGCAGATGCAACTCCACAGGTAACTCCTCCAACAGTATTTACTGCAACAAAAGACGGCACATCAACAATTGATCTTAAATGGACAAAAAATGATTTTGAGCACGATATAATTATTGCTGCAAATTCTTCTTATATGAACGGAAATCCTACAAACGGAGTTGCATACAATGTTGGGGATGCTATTCCATCAGGGGGTACTGTCATATATAAAGGATCTTTGAAGGATTTTAGCCACACAGGTTTAAGTGTCTGGACTCAGTATTATTATAAATGCTGGTCCGTCGACGAATACAATTACTATTCAACTTCCGCAACTGATAACGAAATTACTGACGCTTATCCGGTAACAGAACTTCCATATCTTCAAAACTTCGATGGAACATGGAGTCATTCACCGTCTGCTCCGGAAAATTGGTTAGTTGTTGATGATGGATCCGGAACGTTTACTTGGATCAACAGCACTACTTATAATTCACCTTTTCACAGTGCAAGAGCTTATGAATCCGGAAATTGTGATGATTATATAATATCACCGCCAATTGTTTTGCCCGCAATAAATGCAAGACTAAGTTGGTACGAAAAAGCAAGCAATGCATCTTATAACAGTACCTATAAGGTGATGCTATCGGCAACAGATAATGCAACTACCTCGTTTACAACAGAACTAGGTAGTTATGATTGTACAAATACAGAGTGGACTCAACACAACATTGACCTTTCCAGCTATTCGGGACAAACAATATATGTAGCATTTTACCTAAACTATTCCGAATCAAGCACGTATACTATGTATATTGATGATATTTTAATTGACACATATATTCCAGCCGCAGTAGAAGTTACATTTCCAACCGATGGTCTCCTCACTTTTGTAAATCCAAGATTAGAATGGATACCTCCAACGACAGCAGTGCCTGTAACAGGTTACAGAGTATATCTTGATAACAATCCTGATCCCTCAACATTAATATACACTGGTTCTGACACGTGGTTTCAAACCAGCGGATTGACAAATAACACGTCCTATTTCTGGAAAGTAGTTCCATATAATGATTATGGAGATGCTGTTAATGTTCCTGTTATGGCATTTTCAACAGTATCCTCAACTCAACTTGCAGAAAACTTTGAAGAAGATTTCTTTCCTCCTGTAAGTTGGAGTATACAAAGTAACTGGTTATCTACTTCAACAGCATCATTATCAGGTAATCAATCGGCCAGAAACTATACTTTCACAACAGTAAGCAGGTTAATCACACCATTATTGGATATTCAGGCAGGTGACAAGTTTGAATTTTTTGAAGGAACATCAACTTCTGCATTTCAAAGAATCCAAATAATGTATTCATCAGATAAAACCAGTTGGACAAACTTGGGTTCTGAGATACCAGTTACGGTTTCTGATTGGGGATTCCACTCCATTGATTTAAGTTCACTTGCCGGGAATAATTATTACCTGGCCATAGGAACTTATTATATAACCGGAGGTGCTTCTCAATACGTTTTCATTGATCACGTTACTGGTCCGGGTGTAATTCCAATTTTACCATTAGCTGCAATTAACCCCACCCCTGAAAATGAAAAAATATTTAATCCAATAAACCTTACTTTAAGTTGGAATCCGGATAATGATGGGGGTATACCTACTGGATATGAAGTATATATGGATACAAATCCTAACCCAACTACCAATGTTGGAGATGAATCAAATACCTCTTTTGAAGTAAGTTCATTAGAATACAACACTACATACTATTGGAAAGTTGTACCATATAATTCTCAGGGATTTGCTGCAAGTCCCGAAGTATGGTCATTTACTACAATTCCTGAGGGAGGTGTACTTATTGGCACAGGTGACGCTGAATATCTTGAATTGCCTGTATATCCGAATTACGGATATAACTACTCTCAAATTATATACCTACAAAGTGAAATAAACACAAGTGGCAAACGTATTTCAAAGATTTCTTTTCACTGGAATGGAGCAGACACCGGAGATACATTCAAAGATTGGACTATATATATGGGGCATACAACAAAAACTGCTTTTGCATCATTGACAGATTGGGTCCCTACTTCCTCTCTCACTCAAGTATTTAGTGGTGTAGTAACTATTCATGCAACTGATAGCTGGGTAGAAATAACTTTAGACACACCTTTTGAATTCAATAATACCAACAATTTACTGATCGCAGTTGATGAAAATACAGAAGGATTTTCCGACGAATACTCCCCCATATTTTATGGAACTGATGATCTAGCATACAGGGGAATACACTTTTACAGTGACGACACAAATCCTAATCCAGCCAGTCCACCGGCAGCAGATGCTTTAGAATATGGATATGCCAACATAATGATTCAAACAGAAGATATTCCAACGATACCGATTTTCAGGGTATTCCCTGAATCAAAAGATTTCGGCACTCTTTTGCTTGGAGATATTTCAGAAACACAAAGTTTTATAATACAAAACAACGGAGTTGGTACTTTACAGGTTTCCGGGGTATCGTTGACAGGCACTGATAATACTCAATTCCATCTTTTCGATCCAAATACTTATCCTGTGAGTTTAGGTGCAGGGGAATCAATCTCTGTTTCTGTTTATTTCTTTCCACTATCTGATGGTGCTAAAAATGCCACACTTGTTGTAACCCATGACAGAGTTGGATCACCAGCGAACGTTGCTCTTACTGGAGAAGGAAATGACGTTACAATTAATTCTTACCCTTTTACTGAAACCTTCGAAACAAGCTCAACAACCAGAAATAATTGGTTTCAGATACAGGAAACAGGTACTGGATTATGGACTTTTGCTACAGGATCAGGCGATGGAGGGGCAATAGATGCAGCATACAACGGCACTTTCAATGCAAGATTTACAGCTACTGAAAACTTAAAAATTTCAAAGATTGTCTCCCCCATTTTAAACCTTACAGGAGTCAGCAATCCTCAGTTAATTTTTTGGTACGGGCAACAAAGTTGGGGAACAATAAATGAATTGAAAGTCTTTTACAGAACAGACATCGACGAAACATGGGTTCAACTATTCCACGATAACACTGAAAAATACGTATGGACCCGACAGATTATCAATCTTCCGAATGCCTCCTCAACATATCAGATTGCATTTGAAGGAACGGACAATTATGGCTATGCAAATGTACTTGATGATATTACAGTCCAATCAGCTTCAAGTATAACATGGATAGGAGGAGTATCATCAGATTGGAACACAGCCGCAAACTGGAGCACTGGTGTCGTTCCAAATGGTGAAACAAATGTTGTTATACCTAACGTGACAAATAAACCAGTTGTAAATCAAGAATCATCATCACCTGCCCAATGCAATGACTTAACTATTAATTCAGGCGCTATACTGACTATTGCACCAGATAAAGGATTAACTGTAAACGGCTTGTTAAATAATCAAAATGGAAATGGAGGATTAATTATTCAAAGTGACATAAATGGAACAGGAAAATTGATAAATAATACCGATGGAGTTCCGGCAACGATACAGCAATATTTTATTGAAGATCAATGGCATTATTACACTATTCCGGTAACAGGTTCGGTTACTGCAGATCCATTATTTCTTGATTTCTGGTTGATACAACATGATGAGAGTGAGCCTGCAGGTGTATTATGGAATTATCTGGAAGAAGAAGATATTTTAACATCCGGAAATGGTTACGGTGCTCAATTTAGTAGTGAAACAGAAGTTGATAAAACAATAATTGTTACAGGAAACCTTGTTGCAAATGATTTGGTAGTTAATTGTTTTCACACAGATTCCGATCATGGGTGGAATCTTATTGGCAATCCTTATCCTTGTACAATCGACTGGGAAATATTAAAGTTGAGGGGATTATTAAACATTTCGGATGGAATATACTTATGGGATCCTACTTTAAATGCAGGCGAAGGCAATTACGCTACCTGGGTTTTTGGTGCTTCTACAAACGGACAGAGCCAATTCATTGCTCCGATGCAAGGATTCTTTGTGCTTTCCTATTTTCCTGGTTCGATAACTTTTAGCAACGAATGTAAAGTAACTGTTGAATCAGAATTCAAGAGTGAGATACTTCATTCACTAATACGTATCGAACTCTCTGACAATGAAAACAGAATAGACGAGACGGTTATAAGGGTCAACAAAGATGCCAGCCATAGTTTCGATGACCATTTTGATGCAAGAAAAATGAAAGCTACAACATCTCTTTCCCCACAGATTTATAGCCTTTATAATGGCAAAGAATTTTCGATTAACACAATTCCTTCAATAACAAATAAATTGACTATACCTCTTGAAACTATGATCAAAACTAGGGGATATCACTCATTAAAGCTTTCAGAATTAGCAATGTATGATTTGCCGTACAATATATACCTTGAAGATTTATCCAATAATGAAGTCATCAATCTTTCTGAGAACAACTTATATAGTTTTAATGTCAACGAACCATGTGTCAGAAATTTCAATCTGATTTTCACTGATGCTACTGGATACGATGATATACTTGCCGGAAAAATAAAATCCTTGGAAGGTGATATGAAAATAATCATTAAAGGCTTACAAAATGAAAATAATCAAATTCTTGTTAGCAATATATCTGGACAAACTATTTTCTCAAGCAAATGCAGTAATCCTTATATTGAAATTCCTGTATACAAAAAAGGAATATACATTGTGAAAGTAACATCTTTCAATGGAAAGATATATAATGGGAAAGTAATGATTAAATAGTCAGACAAAAAGCAAATATTAATTTTCTAAAATTTCTTGTTATGAGACAAAAATATAATATCCAAATATCAAAAATGATGAAGAAATTATCTGTTTTGTTATTGTTTATATTATTTACAGTAATGAACATTTGGGCTCAACCTGCACCGCCATCATCCCCGGGAGGAGGTGATAGCTATAAAGTACCGATTGAGGGTGCTATCATATTTCTTTTAATTACCATGATTGGAATAGGATTTCATAACCTAAAAAAAAGAAGAAAGAAACAATGTTAGAAATCACATTGTCCGCATAATGCAGTTTTTGTCATCGCAGAGGTGACATTTATAGGGTAGTCTTTTAATTGAAGTACCTATACCTAAAATTCCGCTTACCGATTTCACCGGAAGCATTAAAGATGATGGAGTTAACTGTATGTTACATGTCTTTCCTTTCAATAACGGGAAAAGTTTTTGTTGTTCAGCCACATCCCACTTACAATACCCAGGACTATAGCGGTTTGACACATTCATCCCACTCATTTGGGCTATTGCCTCAATATGATTATGAAGATTTTCAGTAATAAGTTCAGCCATTTCAGAGCCTATTAGATCAACTATCAGTCCTTCGAGAGAATGCCCTTGTTTCATTAAATCCTTTGAATAATGCTCAACAACATCTCCACAAGTACATACAAAAACTGTCAAAAATTCACTTTTCTTTAAAAATGAAGTTACTATCTTACTAGTACTAAAAACGGTCTTAGAAACCCTTATTTTATAATCAGAAGCTAAAATGTCAATATCGTCATAAATAATAAAAGCTGCTTTAGGATCAATTAGCTTATAGCTGCTTTTAATTAGTTCATCAATTAAACCAAGTAGATAATCATCGGCATCGGAAAGGTGCATACCCATCCCTTTTAAGATAAACTCCTGCTTTAATTCTGAAATTAAAACCTCAGGAAAAATCTCCTGAGGTTCATTTATCAAGATACCTGTATATTTACTGTTATTATCGTCCAAATTAATATTGAAAATGAATGTTAAGCAACTTTTGAATTAAGATAACTAACAGCACCTTGTGGGTCGCGGGAATAGCCATCGGCTCCAATTTCTTCCCTAAACTGATCATTTATTGGTGCTCCACCTATCATACAAATAACTTCAGGATGTACATTTTTGATCTCGGCAACGATATTCTTCATACTTTGCATAGTTGTTGTTAGCAAAGCTGAAAGACCTACAATGGCACCTTCATTTTCTTCAATTGCCTTAAGAAACTTAGCCGCGTTAACGTCTACTCCAAGGTCTATTACTTCCCACCCGGCACCTTCAACTATCATCGCTACCAGATTTTTACCAATGTCGTGTAAATCACCTGCCACAGTACCAATAATGAATTTACCCTTGCGTTTTACTTCTCCGCTTTTGAAAAAAGGTTTTAAATGTTCCATCGAAGCATTCATTGCTTTTGCAGCAATAAGCATTTGAGGAACGAAAATCTTCTTTTGTGAGAACTTATCTCCCACTTTTTCCATCGCTGAAATCAATGCGCCATTTAGTATTACTTCTGGTTTGATACCCATTTCAAGGGCTTGTTTTGTAAGTTCATCTGCTCCGTCCATTCCCTTCATATTAGGAGGAAACGGTGCTGCTTTATTGACTTTACCAAATTCTACACATTCTGCCAGCTTAGCCAACAATTCTTCTGAATTCATTTTAAAATAAATTAGTTAGATATTATAATTAGTTAGATAAAAATGCAATTTTAACAATTTCTCACAACCTGAGCAATCTTTCTAATGTGCTCGGGAGTAGTTCCACAGCACCCGCCAATGACATTTGCTCCTGAGTTAATAAGGGTTTTTACATAACTGGCAGTAAGATCAGGAGTTTCTAGAAAGAGTGTCTCATTGTTAATATAAACCGGAGATCCTGCATTTGCATGAATTAGAATTGGTATATTTTTGTCAATCTCTCTGATCTGCTTGGTTATACCTATCATGTTTTCCATTCCATTACCACAGTTTGCTCCAATAATATCAGCTCCTGCTTCAACAATTTCTTTAACCATTTCTGCAGGAGTGACGCCCATCATGGTATTATATTCATCATCACCTGTTTTATCAAAAGTCATTGTACAAATTACTTCACATGAAGTATTTTCCTTACAAGCCCTTACCGCAGCCTTTGCTTCCTCAAGATCTGTCATAGTCTCAACCACCAATGCATCAGCCCCGCCTTCAGCTAAAGCTACTGCTTGTTCTCTAAAACATTCATAAAAATCTTCGTATGTAATGTCATCTATGATCAATAATTTTCCGGTTGGCCCTATTGACCCAAGAACATGTTTATCTGATCCTGCTGCCCTCCGGGAAATCACAGCTGCTTCTTTATTTAAAATATGAACTTTATCTTGAAGACCAAAATGCTCAAGCTTATACCTGTTACCTCCAAAACTGTTTGTCTCAATCATATCAGACCCTGCAATAATATAACTCTCAGCAATATCCTGAACTTTCTCAGGATGCAGCAGATTCCATGATTCAGGACACTCACCAGGCCTCAAACCTTTATTCTGCAGAAAGGTGCCCCATGCACCATCAGAAACAAGAATTTTTCCTTCAAGGATTTCTTCTTTTATAGTCTTCATTATAATAAAATTTAAAAACTATTCAATATATGGAAAAGCTTGTAAAATAGTTATATTTTCTATTAAAAAAACACATAAATTCCCTAATAAATCTTCAAAATGATCTTTTGTTAAAAAAAAGTTTTCTTGTAAACATGAAGTTTTTAATTTAGTTGTCTTAAATAATCTAACTAAATATTATTCTAATGACTGATAAACAATGGAATGAATTGCTGGGTATAATCAAAGGAGAAAAAAAAGGAACTCTCCCGGCAGGTTTTATAATTGATTGTCCATGGCTGCCTAAGTGGTATGGCATAACAATTCTTGATTATTTCTCAAATGATGAGTTATGGTTAAAGGCTAACCTCAAGGCACTTGAAACGTTTCCTGAAGTAATGTTTCTACCGGGTTTCTGGAGTGAATATGGTATGTGTACTGAACCTTCTGCATTCGGTGCCAAAACTGTTTTCTGGAATGATGAATTTCCATTTGCAGACAAGGTTATATTTGAAATTGAAGATATCGATTCTCTTGAAGTTCCAAATCCCAAAATTGATGGCTTACTACCATTTATGCTGAATCGCTTAAAATTGGCTAAGCCTGCTATTGAAGAAGCAGGACACAAGATTCGCTTTTCCGTATCAAGAGGTCCGTTAAATATTGCCTCTTTCCTAATGGGAACAACTGAATTAATGACAACAATGATGATGGATCCTGACCGGATACATAAATTACTTAGGATTATTACTGATTTCCTTAAAAGTTGGCATAAACTCCAGCGTGAGACAATTGACACTATCGACGGAATTATGATGCTTGACGACATAGTAGGATTCGTTGGCGAAGATGAATTTATGGAATTCGGATATCCGTATTTAAAAGAATTGTACGATGTTGATGTGAATGTCAAGTTCTTCCACAATGATGCTGATTGCTCTTCATCAGTGAAATATTATCCGGAAATTGGCATAAACTTATATAATCCGGGGCTTGACTTGTCAATAAACGAGTTGCATGAAGCAACAAATTTCAAGACAGTGATTCTTGGAAGCTTGCCTCCAAGGGATGTACTTGCTGCTTGTAGCCCGGAAGAAGTATACCAACAGACAAAAGATATGCTCAAAGACGTTGAAAATAAAACAATGCTGTTGCCATCGTGCGGAGGAGGTATGCCACCAAATGTATCAACAGAAAATATCCGGGCATTTGTAAAGGCAGCTAGTGAGTTTTCAGTATAGCTTTTTATGAAAAACCAAAATCAAATTTTGGTATAATAATTGCTTTAGAAAATTTATTAAAACCAAAACAATTAATTATGAAAAATCTCGTAAAACCCTTTGCCATTTTACTGTCTGCCGTAATTCTCTTGTCGGCATGTTCCAGTACAACACTGATTGACTCATATCCCTCGAATGCTGAACTTTACCTTAATGGTGAATCAGTTGGGTATACTCCTTACTATATGACAGATACTAAGATAATTGGTTCATGTACTTCTGTTAAAATTCAGAAAGAAAACTATAGAGATTTCTATACAACAATTTGCAGAACCGAGGAAGCTGATCCAGGAGCAATAATCGGAGGATTTTTCTTCTTTTATCCATTTTTGTGGGCACTGAAATACAAACCAAATCACTTCTACAAACTTCAAGCAGGTAGTGGAAGTAATGATGATGATTCATTGGATCAACTATGGAAAAATGATTCTCGGCAGGGAAGCCAGACTGAATCACAAAAGGTACAGGAAGATAGTAAAGTAATTAAGCTTGAAGAGGCAAAACCTATTTCGACTGAAGAATTTGAAAAACAAAAAGTTTCAGAACAATAGAAATTTTGTAAATTGGTAAGCTAATCTACTTTATTAACAAAAAATGACAAGATTATGAGTCTAATTAAGGAATTTAAAGAATTTGCCATGAAAGGCAATGTTGTTGACATGGCTGTTGGTATCATTATTGGTGCTGCTTTTGGTAAAATTGTTACTTCGTTTGTAAACGATGTATTAATGCCACCTATCGGTATGTTGTTAGGAGGGGTTAACTTTACTGAACTAAAAGCTACTATTAGGGACGCATCAGTAGATGCAGCAGGTCAAGCTGTCAATGCAGTAACTATCAACTACGGCTCCTTCATACAGGTTGTAATTGATTTCCTAATTGTTGCCTTTGCCATATTTATGGCTATAAAAGCAATGAACAGTCTTAAGAAAAAGAAAGAAGAAGCTCCAGCTCCGGCAGCTCCTCCTGCACCTTCAGCTGAAGAATCATTGCTTACAGAAATCAGAGATCTTCTAAAAAAGAATTGATTCTGATATTAATTATAGAAAAAAGAGGTTATCCGATTATCAGATAACCTCTTTTTTATGAAGAATGTCTAGTCCTGAAATAGCGATACACAAAAAGTAATGCTATGGAAGAAAATAA
>CAYMTR010000040.1:0-31866 GCA_964393405.1 uncultured Prolixibacteraceae bacterium | reverse complement strand
GTAAAAGTTTCAATTGTTTCTGTGGGACCTAACAGAGAGCAGACAATTAAGATGAAATAAAAAAAAAGAGGAAGAGCTTAAATCTCTTCCTCTTTTTTTATAGGTGTATTTCTTAAAATATGTACCAATAATTTCCAGAAATTTTTTACTGACTCAATATTCACTTTTTCATCCGGTGAATGAGGATGTTTAATTGTAGGACCTATCGAGATCATATCCAAGTGTGGATAGATTCCTTGGAAAACGCCACATTCAAGACCTGCATGCATAGCAACTTCCATTGGACTTTTCCCTTTCAGCTCTACGAAAGACTTTCCGGCTACAGCTAATATTTCAGAATTCCTGTTTGGCTTCCATCCCGGATATGAATTACAGATATCTACTTTTGCTCCGGCTAATTGAAAACAACTCTCGAGCGAAGAAGCAACTCCGTCACGAGCAGAATCAATAAAACTTCTTGCCAGACAAAGAATATCAACCTTACCTTTTGAAGATGCGACAACCGAGAGATTAGAAGAAGTTTCGACCACTCCGGGCATAGAATCGCTCATTCTTATTACACCATTCCTTGCAGCACAAATAGCATTCACAACATCATCCTGAACCATTTCAGGAATTAAAGTATCAGGAAATGCAGCTTCTGTTGCTTCAACTTTTAAATCAGGTTCAGCAATACCAAGTTCATTTAACCAGATTATTTGAAATTTATCAATCAGCTCCTTAAACTTGTTTGAAAATTCATTTCTTAAAGTAACTATCGCTTCACCTTCCCGGGGAATAGCATTTCTCATATTTCCGCAATTAATAGAAGCAAGTCTGCATCCACAATCTCTTATTGCTTTTTTCAACAACCTGCCCATCAATTTACATGCATTTCCTCTTCCAAGATGAATATCAAGACCTGAGTGTCCACCTTTTAATCCGGAAATAGAAATTTTGAAAGCACGGCTGCCACAAACATTGTCATCATCGTTGAATGACCAACCCGCTTTTATACTTACTCCTCCAGCACAACCAATGCTAATATCATCTTCGTTTTCACTATCAAGATTTATAAGAATATCGCCCTTTAAGAGATTGGGTTTTAAGTTAAAAGCACCAGTCAACCCGGTCTCTTCATCAATAGTAAAGAGCGCTTCTAAGGGTCCGTGTTGTAAATCTTCAGACTGAAGAACTGCCAATGTAGCAGCAACACCGATTCCATTATCTGCACCTAATGTTGTGCCACGGGCAGTTACCCAATCGCCATCAATAAAAGCGTCGATTGGATCTTTTAAAAAATCAAAAACTGTATCACTATTAGCCTGAGGCACCATATCGATATGTGACTGTAAAACAATAGTTTTACATTTTTCAAATCCGGGAGTTGCAGGTTTACGGATAATAACATTCCCGGTTTCGTCAATTAAAGTTTCAAGATTGAGTTTTTCCCCAACTTCCTTTATAAAAAGAGAAGCTTTCAACTCATGTTTTGAAGGTCGCGGAATTGTAGTAAGCCTATAAAAATTTTCCCATAATTTTAGAGGCTGTATATTTCTTATCTCTTCACTCATGATTATTAATATTATTAATTTTTGAACATCCTTTTAAGTTGCCTGTAATATGATCAATAACAATACTAAAGTTCCCCTCGAGTAATGATTCAGGAATTGCAGCAATAGCTCCAAACTGTCCTATAAGGATACGTCCGGAGTAATATTGATTAATACCATCAGTTAAAATCAGAGATGAATAAACCGGAATTCTGTAATATAAACCAGATTTGCTAACTGCGCCTACAGTATTATCAAACTTTTTGGCTCCGGCAATCGCTTTATGATCTTTTGTCATTTCAAGCATTATAGGTTTACCCGAAATATCTGTTTTGGGGAGAACACCCCTATCTTCTGAAAACCTAAATAAAACTTCATTCTTCACGCTCTCTTCTCCCGGGAAGAATATAAATGAATATTCCTGCTCTGAAATAAAAGTCTTACCAAGAAAAAGTGAAAGATATTCACTCTCCAATTTCTCTGACTGTTTCAGGAATGAAGAAAAAGCTTCACCATCTTTAGGTATGTCATCATCAGTAGTATTTGAGATAAAAGCCCTTTTTTGCCTTAAAAGATACAAATAATCAGCAGCTTCCCTTGCTTTAGTTTCATCGTTTTTATATGATGTTGTTTCTTCTCCGGTAGCAGTATTTACTTCAATATCGTAATAATCATATGAGGAACGGTCAGGGAAAATAATTTCGGGCAGCTCATTATAATTTATCAGATCATTACCTTCAATTAAATTACCACATTTGTTTAATTCAGCATTAATTCCTGTAATAACTCCATCATTCATTAAAGAAACGAGCGAAGAATTTGTACCATTAGTTCGAAACACGCAATCGGGATCAGCTTCTCCAATAGGTTTAACTTCAATTTTTAAAATGTCAAACTTCTCATTTGGAGAGCCCATTGCATCGTTATATCCCAGAAATTTGTTTGCCCATTGATAATAGGGCCCCGGAATAAACTTCTTTTTATTGACCTTAACCTTAACTGAAATACCTGTACGTGGCAAGAAATAAACAATTCCTTCTTCAATTTCAGGAACAACAACTTGTGTTTTGTCTCCTTTCTTCTTATCATCTTTCTGAGCATTAGACCACAGGGGTAAAACAGAAATTATCAATAAGAGACAAATGATTTTGGTAAACTTCATATTTTTAAACTATTAATATTTGACTTACTATCTTTTAAAATTAAGAATTCATTTAATAAAGGTACTTTTCATTCTATCATTTTGAATGCTTCCCCTAATTTATTAATTATATCAGAAGCTATCAGCGAAGTCTCTCCCATTTCCACTTTAGCAATATCTCCAGCCAATCCATGAACAAAAACACCTGCAATGGCAGACTCTTTAGAACTATAGCCCTGAGCCAAAAATCCAAGAATTATACCTGTCAAAACATCGCCACTGCCGGCGGTTGCCATCCCGGGATTACCTGTGGAATTAAACCACACTTCACCAGATGGACAAACGACCGAGGTGTAAGCACCTTTCATAACGAAAAAAATATGGTATTGTTTTGCCATTGCGACAGCTTTTTGGATACGATCAAAGCACCAGGCTGATTCTCCTGCAAGTCTGGCAAATTCTTTAGGATGTGGGGTAAGAATGGCGTTTTCAGGCAAAAGGGAAAGCCATTCTTTGTTAAGTGATAAAATATTTATTGCATCAGCATCAAGCACTAATGGTGATTTTGATTTTTCCAACAGAGATTTCAATCCCTTCTGAGTATTTTCTTCGTCACCTATAGCAGGACCAATACCAATTGCGTTAAATTTTGACAAATCAGCTGTACCCGTAAAAATATATTCAGACTCATCAATACAAGTCATAGCTTCCGGGACAGCAATTTGAAAAGGTGTAATACTTTTCACAGGTAAATGAGTTGTCAATAAACCAACTCCGCTTTTTAAACAAGCTTTGGATGATAAAATTGCAGCACCTGTTTTCCCGAATTTTCCTGAAATAAGATAAGCATGACCGAAGTTACCTTTATGAGAAAACTTACCTCTTTTTTTAAAGAACTTCTTAATATCGTCTATGCCATAGAAATAATAAGGAGTATAAATAGAAGAAATACCTTCAGGGTGTAATCCTATATCAACAACCTCCCATTTACCAACAAACCTTTCATTTTCAGGAAAGAAGAAGCTGAGTTTTGGAAATTGAAAAGTAATTGTTTTTTGAGCACAGATAATATTTTCGGGCTTGTTTAAGCTGTTATCTTCACCCAAAAGTCCGGAGGGAACATCAATTGAAATTATTGGAGCCCCCAGATTATTTATTTTTCTGACAAGAGAAGCAGCCAAGCTCTCAAGAGGTCTGTTTAGTCCACTCCCAAAAAGGGCATCAATAATAATTGTTTCATTTTTGATTACATTAAAATCTTCATTTCCTTTAATGAAATAGGCTGAAGCCTTATTCTGTAAAATTAGTCTATCGTAATTGATGGCAGGAGAACCAGAAAGCTTTTTCCCAAGATCAAAGATAAAAACAGAAACTGAGAACCTCGATTCCACATCAGCAAGCATTCTGGCAACAGCAAGTCCGTCACCTCCATTATTCCCGGGGCCGCAGAACACAAATACATCTCCCTGAAAAACAGATCCTTCAATTATATAACCGGCAATCTTACTCGCAGCCCTTTCCATTAGGTCAATATCAGAAATAGGTTCATTTAAAACAGTATACTTATCTATTTCTACAATTTTTGAAACTGGGAAAATTTTCATCATCTGATTAATACATTCTTATCAAAATTAATAAGAAATCTAATTCTTTTATCAATAATTCTTATCAATCGGATTTTATGAGAAGGATCATAAAATTTTCATCATCAGTTTCACAACTTGCGCCTTTGCAAATTGCACTCAAAATAATTTTTAAAACCTAACAATTAATAATTATTTTTATAGGCTTACTAAACCAATTACCTTAACACTTAATTTATGCAAAAAGATAAGAGTACTGCTTTCTTTGGGCATCCGCTAGGATTGTTTACCCTCTTCGCCACTGAAATGTGGGAGCGCTTCAACTATTATGGAATGAGAGCGTTGCTCACCATTTTCTTAACAGCGACATTAGCCACCGGAGGTTTTGGCCTCGATGAGAATTCAGCACTTGCTGTATATGGCATTTTTACAGCTTTAGTTTATGTAACCCCCATAATAGGAGGAATACTTGCTGACCGTATACTTGGGCAGAGGAAATCAATTTACATTGGAGCCCTTACCATGGCCACCGGACAATTATTTCTTGCCTTTGCTGCTTCAATGAAGCCGGAAGTTATGGAACTTAGGCAAACAATATTCTATATTGGACTTGGGATTTTAGTTTGTGGAAACGGTTTTTTCAAGCCAAACATATCAACCATGGTTGGTGAGTTGTATGACCAGAAAGATACCAGGAGAGACGGTGCATTCACAATATTTTACATGGGAATAAACATTGGAGCAACCTTAGGACCTTTCATTGCTGGTCCTCTAGGAGAAAAGGTAGCATGGCAGTGGGGCTTTCTTGCTTCTGCTATAGCTATGTTAATCGGCTTTACATGGTTTTTCATATCACACAGTGCATTGGGATCGACAGGCATGCCCCCCAAATATAAACAACAGAAAACAAAGCTTACTTCAAAAGACAATCTTGATATTGCAATTTTTTATGTAGGCACTGTCTTGCTTGTATCAGGATTTCTTTTAGGATGGAAAGTAATGCCCGACCTTGCTCATAAAATAATAGTTATTTCTGCTGCAACATTAGGAATTGGATATTTAGCCTTAAATATTGGAAAGAACACCAAAGGTAAAGATGAATGGAGCCGGGTGGGGGTAATCTTTATTTTGGCATTAGCAAATATATTCTTCTGGAGCGGTTATGAACAAACGGGAGGAACCTTCAGTCTTTTTGCCAGAGACAATATTGACAGAATGATTGGCAATTTTGAAATACCTGTAACCTTATTTCAGACTATCAATGCAATATTCATTGTACTTTTTGCACCAGTATTTACTATCCTTTGGGGACTGCTTGATAAAATCAGACTTAATCCTAACACCCCTCTTAAGTTTGGCTGGGGAATGTTGCTTTTAAGCATTGGATTTTTTGTAATGGCAATAGCATTTGATTCAACGATGGGTGGAACGGTCAAAATTAGCCCTCTATGGCTTGTTTTAGTCTATCTTTTACATACCTGGGGAGAACTATGCTTATCACCTATTGGCCTATCCATGGTTACAAAATTAGCTCCTGCTAAACTTGCCTCAACAATGATGGGAGTATGGATGGGGTCTTTTGCATTTGGCAACTATCTTGCTGCATCAATGAAATCAATAGCTGAAAGATTTGATTTACCTTTATTCTGGTTTATTGCCGTTGAAACTTTGATTGCATCTGTATTACTGATGTTGATTTCTCCGGTTTTGAACCGAATGATGAAAGGCGTTAAATAAGTTTTAAAATAAGAATATGAAAAAAGGCAAACACCCAAAAGGACTGATGATACTATTCTTCACAGAAATGTGGGAACGGTTCGGTTATTATCTAATGCTTGGAATATTCACTCTGTATATGATAGCTCCAGAGACTGCTCAATTTGCTGGACTTGGAATGAGCAATATGCAAGCTGCAGACATATACGGCACCTATCTTGCCCTAGTATATTTAACTCCTTTCTTTGGAGGGTTGATTGCCGACAGATTATTAGGATACAGAAAATCGATATATATCGGAGGGGTGCTAATGGCTGCCGGGTATTTGGGGCTTTCAATTCCAAACAGCATGATTACTTTTTACCTCTCTTTACTGCTCATTATTCTTGGTAATGGAATGTTCAAACCGAATGTTTCTGTGCTTCTGGGCAAATTATACGAGAAACCTGAATATGAGAAATATAAAGATTCCGGGTATAACATTTTCTACATGGGCATCAATTTAGGAGCTTTTGTATGCAATTTTGTTGCAGCCTGGCTAAGATTGACATATGGCTGGGGATGGGCATTTGCTGCGGCAGGAGTTGGAATGTTAGTTGGAATTATCTGGTTCGCATTTGGAAATTGGAGAACACCTGAAATAAGAGAAGCAGATAAGATCTCTCCCAAAAGAGAAGGCGATGTGTCACTTGGAAAAATATTGCTTTCACTCTTTGTTCCTGCTTTTGGTGCTGCGCTTTTAGGATGGCTTATTCCTAACAATATTTTCGGTTCCAACTCTACAGATGCTTTCATCTTTTTCTGTCTGCCAGTAATATATTTCTTTTATAAAACATTAAAGACTGCATCAAAAGAAGAAAAACCACCGATAGCGGCACTGCTATCTATATTTGGCGTTGTGATTATTTTTTGGGCAGTATTTCACCAGAATGGTTCAGCCTTAACTTATTGGGCAAAGACCAATACTGATAGAGAATTAGGCCCCCGTATGGAAAAGGTAATTAATGCTATTGCGAGTGTAGAAGAAGTTTCAACAGTACCCCGTGAGAACAAAGTACTTGGTTTGCACGGTGAAGATATGGGAACAGAAACAGGATCAAGTTATTATTTTTCAAATTATACTGGAGAATTTCCGGTAGGTAACTTATCAGGCAAACCAGATGATATTACCGAACAGGAATGGGAAACAGTCAAAAATGAATCAACATCACAATACGGAAAACTTTCACTGTGGCCAACAGAATTACAAGCATCAATTAATCCATTTTTTGTAGTGCTGCTCACACCACTGGTAGTTGCATTCTTCACTTTTCTAGGAAGGAGGAGAAAAGAACCATCGACACCAGGTAAGATAGCACTAGGTATGTTAATATCTGCATTGTCTTGGATAGTTATGGTTGTTGCAGCCGTTGTCAGTTCGAATGGGCTTGAAAAAGCCTCTGTAGCTTGGCTTTTTGGTGTGTATGGAGTTATCACTGTGGGAGAACTATGTCTAAGTCCGATGGGACTTTCATTAGTGTCGAAGCTTGCTCCAAAAAGGATTGCAGCATTAATGATGGGAGGATGGTTTCTTTCAACTTCAATTGGAAATAAGTTGTCAGGAATTCTTTCAGGAATGTGGGATCTTTTTGATAAGAAATCGTATTTCTTTTTAACAAATGCGTTACTTACAGCAGCAGCATTCCTGATAATATTGCTGATACTCCCTTGGCTAAAGAGGGTTTATAAAGAGCATATGAATAAGGGTTAATCAGACAAAATTGAAATGTTTGAATAAATCATCTCTGAAAGGTCTGCTAACAGGAATTATAACTTCACCAATATAAACACAATTACCATCAAAACCGGTAACGTTGTTTATATTGATAATATAAGAGCGATGGACCCTTTTAAAAATCTGAGAAGGTAGTTTATCCTCAAAAATCTTTATTATCGAAGAGTACAAATATTTATTGTTCTTTGTGTGAATTGTTGTATAACCAGCTTCAGAAACAAGGAAAAGAATATCTTCGAAATTAACTCTTTCGAAGTGAGTATCTTTCTTAATAAAAAGAGATTTTTTAATAGGTAAAACTAAATTTTCAAGTTGCCTGTAAGCGATTTCTGTTCCGGGGTTCTCTGTTTTTCTTCCTTCAGAATAGTTTTTCAGGGCAAGTTCAATAGAAATCTGTACCTGCCGATCGTTAAAAGGTTTTAGAATATATGCTGAAGGTTGAGATTCCTTAGCTCTATCAACAACAGCCTTATTTGCCAAAGAGGTAAGAAAAATAAAAGGAATCATATATTTCTGATTAATAATTTTTGACAGTTCAATTCCGTCCATTTTACCTTGAATATTTACATCAAGTAAGGCAAGGTCAACATGTTCCTTTTCTAAAATCTCAAGAGCTTTAGCCCCGGAAGGAGCAATACCTGCAACAGAATATCCGAAATCAAGCAGTCTCATTGCAATATCTTCAGATATCATGAATTCGTCTTCAACAATTAGTATTCTGATCTGGCTTTCCATTTTACGTAAGTTTTAATCTATCCAAAGTTAATATCCATTTGCTTCCGTTGTCACCTTCGTAATCAATTTCTGCTTCAAGTTGTGAAACCAGCGAGTGAACAAGCTTCAAACCAAAGGAACTCGATGATCTCCAATCAAATCCTTCAGGCAATCCTCTTCCATTATCTGCAATTGAAAGCGTTATCTTATCAATTGAATTCTTAACTGAAACAGATAAAACAGGAAATTCTTTTTCAGGCTTCGCGTATTTTAATGAATTTGTAATTAACTCATTAATAATCAAGCCGAGAGGAATTGCCTTATCAATATTCATCCGAAACGATTCAAGGTCTAACTTCAATTGGTACTCCTGTCCGAAATTCATTACAAGGTTATTTGCCAACTCTTCAACATAATCTTTAAGATCAATATTTGTATCAACATCCTCTCTGTAAAGTTTTCTATGCATAAGAGTAAGAGCTTCAACCCTATATTTACAAGAAATCAAGGCTTCAGCTGCAGGATGTCCTTTAAGTTGTCGTGCTTGTAAATTTAAAAGGCTTGCAACCATTTGCAGGTTATTCTTCACACGGTGGTTCAACTCTTTCAAAAGCAGAGCCTTTTCATTCTCTCTCTTTTCAACAAGCTTTTTTTGTGAAGTTATTTCAACATTCGCTCTCCTTGCTATCTTATAAATTCTAAACAACAAGAAAGATAAAATAATAAAAATAGAGATCCCCGAGGTAAGAATAATCGAAGTTCTCTTTTGTAATTTATTGATTCGGTTAAGAGTGTTAATCTGTTCCTCAAGTTTAGATTGCTCAAACCTGCTCTGTTGTTGTTCCATTGCCCTAACGTTATCAACATTCTTCAGGCTGTCGTCGTACAATTTGAAATTCTTTTGAAAGAGGAGTGCTTCCTTGTAATTTCTTTCGTTTTCATATAAAACCGCAAGCTTAAGGCTGATATCTCTAATTTGCTCTTTTAAACTGGCATTATTTGCAACATTAAAGCTTTCCTTTAATAAATCCTTGCCTTCTTTGAAATTGCCTTCTTTGAGATATATTTCGGCCATTTCACTTTGGAAATACGAGATGAGATAAGGGTCTTCTAGCAGAATTGACTTTTCTATAGCATATCGAACTTCACTTTTGGCTTGATCGCGTTTATTCTGAGCAAGATGAACAAGACCAAGGTTCCCAATAGCAATTACTTTATCACCCACTTGATCGAATTTTTCATATGTTTTTAAAGCATCGATAAGATATACTTCAGCGCTGTCAAGCTGTCCGATTAATCTGAATGTCTCCCCAACATTTAAATAAACACTGGCTAACTGCAAACTATCGTTCTGCGATTTAATTATTGGAATACATTTACTGAAATATTTTTGGGCGTTTACAAAATCTTTATTGGCAGAAAAATTCGTTCCAAGAAGAAAATAAATTGTTGATTCTTTATCTTCCATCCCTATCTTTTTAAATAATTCTGAAGACGTTATCAGACAATTATTTGCCTCCATGTAATTCCCCATACGCCTATGGTTATCACTAAGATATTGCCACGCCAGAGCTTCATATTCAATATTATTAATCTCTCTTGAAATATCAATTGCCTGATGGGCATATTGAAGTCCATCTGAAGATTTACAATAAAAGGCAAGGTTTAAAAGTAACCTTGCCCTTTTATCATCAACAATTTTATATTTTGATAGCCGCTCCTTTAATGAATCAACATCAGGCACATATTGTCCAGAAGCAACAATACATAAAATAAAACATATTAAAAAAATAACAATTCCCTTCATCAAACCTTTTTTAAATTTAAATACTAAGGAGGAGGTGGAGGAGGTGGAGTCAAAGTACCTGCAAGTGGATCAATTAATCCATATTTAGTATTTCCTTTGATATCTTTAAATTCAAAGAGGATAGAATACTTCATCACAGAATCATCAGATAATGAAGATTCTGTTTCAAAATTGAATTCCTTTTTATTTTTCCCGTCGATAATGCCTTTATCTTTGGGACGGAACTTTAATTTGCCATCGCTATCCATTGCTGGAGCATTCTTAATAATCTTTTCCCATTTTTTTTGGGAAGGAGAACTGGTGATCAACTTTAAATCAAATTGAGATTCACCTCCAAGATCAACAAAATTAACATTTCCTCCCGAAACAGATTCAATGATCCATCTGAACTCTGTATCATTTTCAAAAACAAGAATATCTCTCACGGGCCCAGTAAATTTAGCCCAAGGAGCTTCAAGTTCGTAAAATGATTCTGCAGGGAATGGCTTGTTAATTGTTCCATAAGAACTGTCCCATTGATAGAAACTAAGCATCTCTTCAATGAAGACTCTGATTTTAACTTTAATAGTCTTTGATGCCATTTTAAATAATTAGGGGTTAAAACTAACTTATAAAGAATTGACAATAAATATATTAATTTCTTACAAAATATAAAATATATCTTGATGTTTTTTAAATTAATTATAAAGTTTACCGTTTACCTTTAAAAAAAGTTGTCATTAATTCTGAGCATTCTTTATTTAATACTCCACTTACTACTTCAGTTTTGGGATGTAAAATTTCGGTTTTAAATCTTGAATAACCTTTTTTTTCATCTGCTGCTCCATATACAATCTTCTTTATCTGCGCCCAGTTTAGAGCACCTGCGCACATCACACATGGTTCAACAGTTACATAAATTGTGCAGTCGTCAAGATATTTACCCCCAAGCGTTCCTGCCGCTGCGGTTATCGCTTGCATTTCGGCATGAGCGGTAACATCATTAAGTTTTTCGGTAAGGTTATGAGAACGTGCTATTATAATATCCCGACTAACAACTACACACCCAATTGGAACTTCTCCTAATTCGAAAGCAGTTTTTGCTTCCTCAAGAGCTTTTCTCATAAAATATTCATCATTAAAAATCTGTAGCATAGATTCTTTTAATGCAAATATACTAATTTGAGATTATCCCAAAAAGAACTAAAAAATCTTGTTTTGGGACATATTCAAATAATGGAATTTATACTTAACCACATCTAATATGTTGTATAACTTATTTTTATAAGGAACAAATTTATTTTGACATGATTTTTGTGTTATTAAAATTATAATTTTATAAACGGGTATTAGTCTTTGGGGAAAGACTAAGTTTTAAATGTCTAAAGAGAATTTAAAAAAGGGTTTTGTTATGGATAGGGAAGCACATCAAGGGAAAAACGAGTGGAAGAAAAATTACACAACACACTTGTTAGCAATTGCTACTGTAATTGCATGGGGATTATTGGTTTCAAGTTTTTATTTTGTATTTATTAAGATTTTCTAAAGGTTAATCTTAATTGATATTTTAATGTTAACTTTTTATAGTAATTATAAAAAAAAGGGAGGGTGTACGCTTTCCCTTTTTCTTTATTTTTTAATTTTATCTCATATTTAAGGAATTAAAACAACTTCAATGAAAACTATAACAGCGTATAATGTGCCCTTTATGCACAGCCGGTCAATCCTAGTTTCCGGTTTCTAATACGTTGTTCTTTATTTCCTGAAAAATTTATCATTCAATTTATTAACCATCTTAAAAATTTGGAGGAATTTCTATGAAAACTTCTACTATTTCTATTGTGTTTACTAACAAACCGTTTCTAAACCCCGGTGATATTATTATTGCCAAAAATTATTTGTGTGAGCAGAATTTATTACTGAAACGAAGTCGAAATCAATTAAAATTATGAACTATCGATTAAAAATAAAACATATATATCTTGAAATAAAAGATGCACTCCGTGGTGAGGAGCATGACTACACTAAAGGCAGTCTTAAACGCGCAGTATTTTTACTTTCAGTACCGATGGTACTTGAGATGTTGATGGAATCTATCTTTGCCATTATAGACATTTTTTTTGTTGGCAAACTTGGAGCTGACGCAATAGCTACTGTAGGTCTGACTGAATCTATTGTTACAATTATTTATGCAGTTGCATCAGGGCTTAGTGTTGCAACTTCGGCAATAGTAAGCCGAAGGATAGGTGAAAAAAATGACAGAAAAGCTTCCAGCTCTTCTTATCAGGCAATATTAACAGGAATATTTCTTTCGATTTTTATTGCAATACCCGGAATTATATTTTCAAAGGACATTCTCAGATTAATGAATGCTTCTGAAACTATATTAACCGAGTATTCAGGATATGCAACAATAATGTTTGGAAGCAACCTCGTTATAATAATGCTTTTCATCAACAATTCAATATTCAGAAGCGCAGGAAATCCTGTTCTTGCATTGAAGGTTTTATTGTTTGCTAACTTAATAAACATTGTTCTTGACCCCCTTTTTATATTTGGATGGGGTCCAATACCTGCAATGGGAGTTCAGGGTGCAGCAATAGCTACAACAACAGGAAGGGCCATGGCTGTTTTGATGCAGTTTTATTTCCTTCTAAAAGGTAAAGGCAAGATTAAGCTTATGGGGGTATCACTTATACCGGATTTTAAGCAAATCAAACATATTCTAAACCTTTCTTTTGGAACAGTAAGCCAGCATATCATTAGCCAGTCGAGCTGGATAATACTTATGGGCATTGTTGCAATGTTTGGGAGTGAAGTTCTTGCAGGTTATACAATTGCATTGAGGATAATTGTATTTGTTCTATTACCAGGACTTGGCATATCAAATGCTGCATCGACACTGGTTGGTCAGAATTTGGGAGCAGGCGATTCATTAAGAGCAGAAAAATCGGCAATTATCGCTTCAAAGGCAATAATCTTTATAATGGGAATAATATCTGTATTTCTCATTATTTGGCCTGAGTCTTTTATCAGCATCCTCTCTAATGAAAAGAATATCATATCATTTGGAGGTAGCAGCCTTAGAATAGTAAGTATCGGACTAATACTTTACGGGCTAGGGATGGTCCTCGTTAACACCATTAATGGTGCAGGAGATACGAGAACACCTTTCTTTGTTAACATTTTCGCATTCTGGCTGATTGAAATACCTCTTGCCTGGTTTCTTTCAATAATTCTCAAAATGGAGCAGAATGGAGTTTTTATTGCAATTGTTATCGCGGAATCAGTAATGACTCTGTTAATTTTATATTTTTTCAAGAAAGGTCGATGGAAACTTAAAGAAGTTTGATATTTTAACCGCAATCAATAATTTGGTTGCGGTTTTCTTATTATTTTTGGAGCTTTAAATAAAAAAACAATAATATGTACAGAACACATACTTGCGGTCAGCTAAGGATTGAAAATATTGGTGAAAATATAACTTTAGCAGGTTGGGTACAACGGGTTCGCAAACTTGGAGCGATGACTTTCATAGATCTTCGCGACAGGTACGGAATCACTCAGCTCGTTGTCAATGATAAAGCCACTGAGGAACTAAAATCTTTTGCAAACTCTATCGGCCGTGAATACGTGATTCAAGCTGAAGGAACAATCAGAGAACGTGAAAGTAAGAATAACAAAATTGCCACAGGAGATATTGAAATTGAAATTACAAAAATCAAAGTCTTAAGTCAATCTGAAGTCCCACCATTCACAATACAAAATGATTCTGACGGAGGTGATGAGCTCAGAATGAGATACAGATATCTTGATCTTCGCCGCGATGTAGTTCGAGATAACCTTATCCTTCGTTCTAAGATGGCAATTATAGTCAGGAATTATCTTGATTCCTTGAATTTCATAGAGACTGAAACTCCTGTTTTAATTAAATCTACACCTGAAGGAGCACGTGACTTTGTCGTTCCTTCAAGAATGAATCCGGGTGAGTTTTACGCTTTGCCTCAATCACCTCAGCAACTTAAACAACTATTAATGGTAGCGGGTTTTGACAGATATTATCAGATCGTAAAATGTTTCAGAGACGAAGATCTTCGTGCTGACCGTCAACCAGAATTTACTCAGATTGATTGTGAAATGGCTTTCGTTGAACAAAATGACATTCTCGAAACCTTTGAAGGGATGACTCGTCATTTGTTCAAGGAAATCAAAGGTTTTGACCCAGGAGAATTTCCTCGAATGACATTTAAAGATGCGATGGAAAAGTATGGAAGCGACAAACCGGATATCCGCTTTGATATGTTGTTTAACGATTTGACTTATATTGCCAAGGGGAAAGATTTTCAGGTGTTTAATTCTGCCGAAGTCATTCTAGCAATCAACGCTGAAGGTTGTGCAGAATATACACGCAAACAACTTGACACCCTTACCGAATATGTTAAAAGACAACAAATTGGGGCAAAAGGACTTATTTATGTTAGATATAG
This sequence comes from uncultured Prolixibacteraceae bacterium, assembly GCA_964393405.1. Taxonomy (GTDB): domain Bacteria; phylum Bacteroidota; class Bacteroidia; order Bacteroidales; family Prolixibacteraceae; genus CAYMTR01. Next base: position 17,133 of record CAYMTR010000040.1, on the reverse strand, counting down.
CGCTGATGGTTCTTTAAAATCTTCAGTTGATAAATTTTATTCTGAATCCGACCTTCAAAAATGGGCTGTTGCTTGTAATGCTAAACCCGGAGATCTTATTCTGATCCTTTCTGGTGAGAAAACAAAAACCTATATACAAATGGGGGCTTTAAGGCTTGAAATGGCTCGCCATATGAATCTAATAGATAAAAACATATACCGTCCTTTATGGGTAATTGATTTTCCTCTTCTTGAATGGGACGAAGAAACAGGAAGGTATCACGCAATGCATCATCCGTTCACCTCACCAAAACCTGAAGATATCAGCCTCTTAGAAACAAATCCCGGAGCTGTCAGAGCAAATGCCTATGATCTTGTAATAAATGGCGTTGAAATTGGAGGAGGTTCTGTACGAATCTTCGACAGCTCGTTACAGGCAAAAATGTTCGGGCTTCTTGGTTTTACTCCTGAACAGGCTCAATATCAATTCGGATTCCTCATGAATGCTTTTAAATATGGAGCTCCACCTCATGCAGGAATAGCATTTGGATTCGACCGTTTAGTTAGCATGTTTGCGGGACTTGATTCGATTCGCGATGTAATTGCATTTCCTAAAAACAATACAGGGAGAGATGTTATGATGGATGCTCCTTCAATTATTTCTGATGAGCAATTAAAGGAATTGAACCTTATTGTAAATATCACTAAATAATTTTATTTTTTGGAGGACAAGACCACCCATTATTTCAGATACTCGTTAAATATTTAATCAGCTTAATTAGTAAAGTTGATTTTATTTTATTGTTTCCAATTATGGTAACTCAACCTTTTGCATGTCATTTTTGTTATAGAGAAAAAAATTAATACTATGAAAAAATTTAATTTTAAAACAATAGCAATTATGACAGCAATAATATTGACAAACATTACAGTTAGTAATTCGTTAGCACAGGAAAAAAATAATGTCTATCACGAATTCCCGAAGCTCCCTTATAATTACAATTCTCTTGAGCCTTATATAGATGCTCAAACGATGGAGCTTCATTACAGTAAACACCACCGTACTTATTACGATAATTTTATTAAAGCAATAGCTGGAACAGATCTTGAAAAGAAAAGCATAGCTGAAATATTTTCAAAAGTAAGCACAGCATCACCGGCTGTTAGAAATATGGGTGGTGGATATTATAACCATATTATATTTTGGGAAAATCTTACACCTAATCCAGGAAAAATATCATCAGAATTAGAAAAAGCAATAGTTGAGAATTTTGGCTCATTAGATTCATTTAAAGAAAATTTTACTAAAGCTTCTTCTTCAGTCTTTGGAAGTGGATGGGCGTGGCTGATTGTCTCTGAAAAGGACAATAAATTAAGAATTACGACTACACCTAATCAGGACAACCCTTTGATGGACGTTTCTACAGAGAAGGGCTATCCCTTGTTAACAATAGATGTATGGGAACATGCCTACTATCTAAAATACCAAAACAGAAGGGCTGAATACTTAAATGCTTTCTGGAATATTGTTAATTGGGAGGAAGTAAGCAAAAGGTATAAGAGTATTAAAAATAACAAGTAATTAAAAAGTTAAACTATCCCCTATCCTATTTCATTTTTTAGGTTTAAATGTTATTCTTACACTCATTTCACCTTCAACAGGTATTCCATCCCGAATCTTTGGTGACCATCTAGGACCAGTGTCAATTACCCTTTTAGCTTCTTTGGTAAATTCTTCAGAGGGACTCTTTTCTACCCTTATGTTTGTAGGATTACCTGTTTTGGAAATAGCAAAAGTAACTTTTACGGTTACCTTTTCTTTTCCTTCAATTCCTTCAGGATAATTTGTATTTTGGTCAATGTATTGTTTAAACATTGCGCTCCCTCCCATCGGTTGAGGCTCAGCGTTTATTCCAGGTCTCTTTAATGCCTCTTCTTTTGCAGCCGTCTCTTCTGGTGAATATTTAGGCGTTTCTTCAATTTTCTCATTTAAAGCACTTTTCCCACTATCAACAACATCATCCGACACAACATTTTCTTCCGGCAGAGCAGCCATAGTTGTAAAAACCTGAGTTTCATTTGATACTTGCTCTAATTTTTTTAATTTATTTGAATCTTTAGTAGCTTTAGAATTTGTCATTTTACTAACACTGACAGCAACCTTTGAGTCAATATTAGCAACTTCAGGCTTGGCATTTAAACCAGCATCTGTAAGCATAATTCCAACGCTGTCGACTGCTTCGGTTTTTACTGATTCCTTTTTGAAAGTCAATAGTTCATTTACTTTTTCAGGGGGAGTTTCCTGAGACTTCTGAGCAAAATTAATTTTAAAAGCATCCAAATTCTCATAGAAGAAAACGGATAATGAAATTAAAGCTATAATACCTGCTGCTAAAGAAGCCCACTTAATCCACCTTCTAGGCTTTCTTTTTGCTCCAGCAATAACATCTAGGCTCCAAAGGTCTTTTTCAATTTCTCCAGGCTTTAATCCTGAAAGGCCGTCTAATGCCTCATAAGAAAAAGCATCACGTTCAAGTTCACGTTCAAAATTATGCCTTTCACTATTAGACATTGAATCATTCAAATACTTGAATATTTCTTCTAACTGTTCGTTATGCCGGCTTTTTTCTGTCATGCTTTTTTTCTAAACAATTTTTCAGATTCCTTTTTGCATTCTGAATGTTGCTTTTAATATCCTTCTCTTCAGTTCGTAATATCTTAGCAATTTCCCTATAACACTTCTTTTTAAAATAAAACAAATTAATACAGTCTTTTTGCTCGTCTTTTAGCTTATCAATACATGCATAAAGCTTATTCGAAAGACGTTCAGTATCATCAATAGGATGCATTTCATCTGATAATTCCACAATTTTCTTTTCATCTTCCTGCCATTCAGCAAATTTTGAATCATCTGTATGGTGTTTCCTTATCTCCATCAAACAATAATTCTTGGTAACGACAAAAAGCCAATTCTTAAAATGCCCAATCTCCTGTCTGATAGCTTCAATCGTAAGTTTTTCGAAAATCTGCATTACCGCATCCTGAGCATTGTCTCTGGATTTCAGATATTTAAGACAAACACCATATACAAGATGCATATATTTTGAATAAAGAGAACCCAGAATTTCCATATCACCAGTACGTCTGAATTCCTTAATCTGAAGTAAATCAAGCTGTCGGTCAAATTCCAGTTGTTTTCCGGTATATAGCATTTTTTATTTTAATTGTTTTAGGAATGTTAAAATTAACAAAGATTAATTATCAAAAAAATTTATGGAATTTTATTTATTCCATCATCATTAATATGAAGCAAATTAAAAAAATGATATTATGAAAAGATTTTTTTTAAATAAATACGTGAAAATTTCTTTCATCTTAATGATTACCATTGGATCATCTCTAGTTTCAGCATCACAAAATAAAATTTCAGGAATTGTAACCGGAGAAAAAAAAATGCCTTTGAAAGGGGTGAATGTTGTTATAAAAGAAAGAGGATTTTTATCCACTACAAACGATTCAGGTTACTATTCTATCGAAAGAGACACACTTTCTAAAACAATTATATTCAACATAGAAGGATATAAAACCAGAGAAATCTCAATTGGAACTTCTTCATATTTAAATGTTACTCTCTTTAAAGAAGAAAAATCTAAAAGTAAAAGGGAAACAAGAACAGAAGTTAAATATTTAAATAAACCGATGGCAGCAGTATGTGTTATGAAGGCAGAAGATTGCTTTAATGTACCATCACCATGGGAGGGTGAATTTAATACTGAAGATTACTCATCAATTAATGAAAATGGATTTAAAAATGTAGTAACTAGTCCACTTTCAACTTTTTCTATTGATGTTGACAATGCATCATATTCAAATATCAGAAGATTTTTAAATATGGGGCAATTACCTCCAAAGGATGCAGTCAGAATAGAAGAAATGATAAATTATTTTCATTATGTGTATAAAGAACCAAATAAAGGGGAACCATTTTCAATAAATAGTGAGTATACTGACTGTCCCTGGAACAAAGAAAACAAGATTTTACAAGTAGCACTTCAGGGAAAAAGAATTGAGAAAGATATTGTACCCCCATCAAATATTGTTTTTCTTCTTGATGTGTCTGGGTCAATGAATGCTCCAAATAAACTTCCTCTTGTAAAGTCTGCAATGAAAATGCTTGTCGAAGAATTAAGGACAGAAGATAAGATCTCAATTGTTGTTTATGCGGGAGCAGCAGGATTGGTTCTAAACGCAACTTCAGGTAAAAATAAAAAGCAAATAACTGATGCGATTGAAAATCTTAGCGCCGGAGGATCAACAGCCGGAGGTGAAGGATTAAAATTAGCATATAAAATAGCTGAAGAGAATTTTATTAAAAACGGAAATAATCGTATCATCCTAGCTACAGACGGTGATTTTAACGTTGGTGTTTCAAGCGACTCTGAGATGGAACGATTGGTAGGTGAAGAAAAAAAGAAGGGGGTTTTTATAACAGTTCTGGGATTTGGAATGGGTAACTACAAGGATAATAAACTGGAATTAATTGCTGATAAGGGGAATGGAAATTATGCATACATAGATAATTTCCAAGAAGCTAGAAAAGTGTTAATCAGTGAATTTGGAGGAACACTATTTACCATTGCCAAAGATGTGAAATTTCAGATAGAGTTTAATCCTGAAAAAATAAAAGCTTACAGATTAATCGGCTATGAAAACAGACTTCTAAACACTGAAGATTTTAACAATGATAAAAAAGATGCCGGAGAAATGGGAGCAGGTCATCAAGTAACAGCACTTTATGAAATAATTACAAGTGAATCAAAAACGGAAATACCAAAGAATGATGAACTAAAATATCAGGATAATGAGAAAAAAATCATAAAAAAGCACAGTGATGAATTGCTAACAATTAAGGTAAGATACAAGGACCCTGAAAAAGATGAAAGCAAACTAATTTCTGTTCCGGTAAAAGATATTTACTCAGAAATAAGTGAATCATCAGAAAATATAAAATTAATTGCATCAATTGCACAATTTGGTATGTTGCTTAGGGAATCTGAACATAAAGGAAATTCCACAATAAGAAATACTATTGAATTAGCCAGATCAGGAAAGGGTAAAGATGAAAACGGATATGTAGGAGAGTTTATAAGATTAATAGAAACAGCGCAAAACTTAGGATTAAAATAATAATTTGTACTCCATTTTAATGTGTTTTCAAGGTGTTTTATATCCCGGGAGATTGTCTTCCGGGATTTTTTAATCTAGTAAAAATAATAAAGTCGCAATATTCATAATGAATATTGCGACTTTATTCTTGTGGGCGGTGAGGGATTCGAACCCCCGACCCTCTGGGTGTAAACCAGATGCTCTGAACCAGCTGAGCTAACCGCCCGTAGAATTATTTCTAAAGCGTTGCAAATATAAGCCAATGTTTCATTTTGACAAATAAATTTGAAAAAAAAATTAAATAAGTTTAAACAATAAAAAATGCCGGAGTTACCGGCATTTTATAGAACAAATTATTATTAATGTGAACTTTCTTCAAGGATTTCCCTTGCTCTGTCTAGAATTGCGGTGTCATCCAGCAATACAATCCCCCCATCCGGCCCCGGCTCCATGTGGATACCCACGGTCTTGCCATTAGTATAATTAGCACCTCCAAAATAGTTTCTGACGGTTTCAACCTCTACATTAAACTCTTCAGCTAATTGTTTGATTGAGCCGTCAGGTAAACTGTCTTTAATTTTTCGAAGCTCATTAAATGTTATTTTCTTTGTCATGGCACGAAATTTTATAGATTTAATTATTACTTTATTTTAAAATTATCACTCCCTAAATTTAAAAGAATATTTGAATAACTTAGATGCTTTATAATATCATTTCTCATTTTATCTAAATTTAGTTATCCCTGATTTTAATAAAAACCACAAATAGCTGATTAATCTTCAGATTATCTTCATTATAACCATTGAAATCAATTTGTATCAATAGCTGAAAGTATTCTGACTATCGTAAACTGCCTGATGAATCAAAGGTCTAAGGTTCATTTTTGTGAGCTTATTATTTTCACGAGTTGGATAAACCCTATTTGTCATTATTATTACAATTAACTTATTCACGGGGTCAGCCCATGCGAATGTTCCAGTAAAGCCGGTATGTCCAAAACTTTCTTTGCTTGCCGAAATAGCAGGATAAGCATTCTCTATAGAACGCTTGTGGTTATCAATATATGGTTTATCAAACCCTAAACCTCTTCTGTTCTCATTAGTTGGATATTGAATCTTTGTGAATTCTTTTAATGTTTCGCTGGAAAGATAATTGAAATCACCATATAAGCCGCCATTTAGATAAAACTGCATAATCACCGCGAGATCCCTTGTAGTGCCAAACAAACCAGCATTACCAGAAATTCCTCCTAACATTGCTGCGCTTTCATCGTGAACAAAACCACAAATCAGTTCTTTCCTAAAATAATCATCATGTTCAGTTGGAATTATCTTATTTCTAGGGTAAAATCTGTAGGGATTATAACAGACAGTTGAAATACCCAACGGTTCGATAAATTCTTCTCTCAAAAGCTCCTCATAGCTAATACCTGATAGATTCGAAATCACTTCCGGCAAAACTATAAAACAAAGATCTGAATAAGAGTATTTATTGCTCGCAAGTAGTTTGGAGTCTCTTATTCTTTTAAAAATATCATTTTTATAATCATTTAACATATAAAGTTGTGAACTTATGCGAATAGTATAATTTCCAGATGGTCTGGCTGAGAAAACTTTCATATTATGCCTTCTTGTCTTTTCAAGAGGTTCGGCATAGAAAGGAATCCAAGGAAGCAATCGAGCCTGATGTGCAAGAGCTTCCCTTAATGTAAAATCTGATTTGTTTGAATTTTTGAAATCAGGCCAATAATTACTGAAAGGATCATCTAAATTTAAAATGGAATTTTCATAAAACTTCATAACTAAGGGTAATGGACCTGAAATTTTAGTAATAGAAGCCCAATCATAAATATCATCTTCCTTAACCATCGTTGAATCTTCATAGGAATGAAATCCATAGCACTTATGAAAAATTACCTTGTTTTCTTTCGCAACAAAAACTTGACATCCGGGAAAAGCCTTTGCTGATAAGCCTATGTTTACCAAAGAATCTATATTTCTTTGGAGCACTAATGAATTAATCTTAACTTCTTCGGGCAGAGAAAACTTATACCTTCCAATAGATTCAACATCAATACCATAAGAAAAACCAAGCTTTTCATTTACTGAAACAGGAAGTCTTCCTTTTGATCCGATCGCTCCAAATATTAGTTGAGAAGCAATGTCTTGTGAATATTTACTTTCACTATATGTCAATATTTCGACCTTGGCATTTTCATTTTCCTGATCTCTCAAATAATTTAAAGAATAGGGATTCCCAAAATATACAATTACTGAATTAAAATTGGCGCAAACATTTTTCACTGATGATATTTGGCAATCAGTAATACCATATCTTTTAGAAGGTAACATTTTTGTCCCATGTACCCCTACAATAACTAAATTATAATTTTTCAAGACTGAAATTATCTGATCAATTCTCTCATCTTTTGCTTCTTTTCCTATAAAAAAATGATCAATATTTGAATATCGTTCAAGCCCTCTTTGAAAATATGTAATTGTATCGCAACCAATTGAAAGCGAAGCTATCTTTAAAGTATCTAACTTTTTTAATGGAATAAGCGAGTTTTGGTTTTTTATAACAGTTATTGACTTCTCTGACAATAATCTAGAAGTAAGTTGGTATTCGAGTTTATTTAAACGCATATTCAAATCTCTGATTTCAACTGGTTTAACATCTAAAACTCCTGCCCACAATTTTGCAGATAAAACCTTATAACATTTCCTATTAATGTCTTTTTCAGATAATTCACCCTTTTCAATAGCTTCCTTAATTGATACTATGACTTTTTCAGGATTTAATACAAATTCAATCACATCCACTCCAGCCTTTAAAGCTTCAACAGCAGCTTCGCCTTCAGAGTATAAGGAAGTAATTCCTTTCATATTCATCCCATCAGAAAAAATTAATCCTTCAAACCCTAATGTATCTCTTAAAATTGAAGTCATTACCTTTTTAGAAAGAGTGGCCGGAATCTTTTTCTGATCTATTTTCGATAAGTAAATATGTGCACTCATAATCCCTGTTATTCCACTATCAATGCACGCTTTGAAAGGTAAAAAATCGACTGAATCAAGACAAGAATAATCACGATCGATTTCAGGCAGCATATGATGAGAGTCAAAAGAAGTATTCCCGTGTCCCGGAAAATGCTTTAATGAAACAATTATATTCTCTTCCTGCATACCTTTAGCAAGTTGCCAACTTTTTCGTGCAACAACATTGGGATCCTGTCCAAAAGATCTGTAATTAATAACAGGGTTATCAGGATTTGAATTGACATCTCCAACAGGAGCAAAATTCACATTAATCCCAAGGGTTCTGCACTGTTGACCTATTTCCCTCCCCATTCTGTACAAAAGAGAGTCATCAGGTATTGCTCCAAGACCAATCAAATAAGGATATTGAACAATTGAGTCAATCCTGAAAGAAAGTCCATTTTCTCCATCAATGGCTATAAACAATGGAATTTTCGATTTATCCTGATATAAATTAGTAAGTGTTGCTAATTGGTATGGGTCTGATTTTAAAAACAAAACTCCTCCCACCCTATTTTTTCCAATGAAATCAAGTACCTTTTCTATGTTTTGATCTTTGCCGTTATTCCCAGAAATTGAAGTCACCATTATTAGCTGACCTATTTTTTCTTCAAGAGACATCGTTTTTATCAATGAATCTATTCGCACATTGTTATCGAGCAAAAAAGATGGTCTTTTAGCATCGAGTATGTTGCTAAAAAACAACATTAAAAGGAAAATCAAAAAAAATATCTTTGTCATCTATTATCTAACATTGTTAACCCAACGATTAAATGTAAATTTATAAAATTATGATTCGTTTAAGTAGGCAACATACTATAAATTTCATTTTACTTTTCTGGGGTATTGTATTTCCATTTATGCAATGCCTGGGGGAAAGTACTGAAAAAAGAATTAAAATAGGTGCTGAACAATACAACAAATACCTCCCGTATTTAACAAATAAAAAAGTTGGATTAGTTGTCAATCAGACTTCTCTAGTAGGAGATGTTCATTTAGTTGATTTTCTCATCTCGAAGAAAATCGAAATTAAAACGATTTTTGCACCTGAACATGGTTATAAAGGCAATCAAGAAGCAGGTGACATAATTTCAAACTCAAAAGACTCAGGAACAGGTATTAATGTTATTTCTTTATATGGTGAAAAGAAAAAACCTTATCCATCAGACGTGAAAGACCTTGATATTATTGTGTTTGATTTACAAGATGTAGGCTGCCGTTTCTTTACATACATAAGCACTATGCATTATGTAATGGAATCATGTGCTGAAAACAATATTCCAATTATCATTCTTGACAGACCAAATCCAAATGGTGATTACGTTGACGGACCTATTTTAAAAATGGAGCTCATTTCATTCGTCGGAATGCATCCCATACCAATCGTACATGGATGTACAATTGGAGAACTGGCACTTATGATTAACAGTGAAGGATGGTTGCGCAAAGGCAAAATTTGTAGTTTGAAAGTTATTCCAGTGATTAATTATTCACATAAAGATATTTACGAACCCCCAGTTAATCCTTCACCTAATTTGCCAAACATCACTTCAATAAGGCTATATCCTTCTTTGTGCCTTTTTGAATCTACGAACATCAGCATTGGAAGAGGAACAAAATATCCTTTCCAAATAATAGGTTATCCAGATCAGTCTTTCGGGGATTTTTGTTTTATCCCGGAACCCATTAAAGGAGTAAGTGAAAACCCATTACACAGTAAGAAAGAATGCTTTGGAATAGATCTGAGAGATAATAATTCAAAGTCGAAATTCACTATCTCATACTTCTTAGACTTTTATAATAAATTTGAAAATAAAGAATTATTTTGGAGCAGTAAAAAATGGGTTAGCAAACTTACTGGCGATCCTGACTTCTATAATGACGTAACAGAAGGAATGAGAGAAGAAGATATTAGGAAAAAATGGGAGCAAGATTTATATAAGTATAAAATTATGAGAAGAAAGTATTTGTTATATCCTGATTTCGAATGATATGAGTCCTTATATTTATCTATCCATCTTAATCTCATATTTTATTGTTATTTTAATACTTTCTTTTATTGTCAGCAGAAATAATCGAAACTCTACTTTTTATAACGGTGATAAAAAATCGCCATGGTTCATTGTTGCTTTTGGGATGATTGGAACAACAATCTCTGGAGTTACTTTTATTTCTGTCCCAGGTGAGGTAGGAACAAGTTCATTCTACTATTTTCAGTTTGTCTTGGGCAATGTAATTGGATATATTTTAATTGCATCTTTGCTATTGCCATACTATTATAAGAAAAAGGTCGTATCAATTTATTCCATTCTTGAGGACCGAATGGGACATGAAGGTTATCTCACAACATCTGGTTTTTTTATAATATCTAAAATAATTGGAGCTTCTTTCCGACTTTTCCTGGCATCAACGGTTATTCACCTTGCTATTTCACAACCAATCGGAATTCCTTTCGGAATTTCTGTGATTTTCTGTTTGTCATTTATCTGGCTATACACTTTTCGAACGGGAGTAAAGACTGTTGTTTGGTCTGATACACTACAAACGCTTGTACTTTTAGCTGCTGCTTTTTCAACAATTATTGTAATTTTTCATCAGTTAAACGAATCTCCTCTGAATATTTTAAGCAGCCTGACAGAAAATGGAAAAATAAAGATCTTAAATTTTGATTGGAAATCGCCATATCACTTTCTCAAACAATTCATAGCGGGAATCTTCATGACCCTTGCCTTAAATGGGTTCGATCAGGATATTGTACAAAAGAATTTAACTTGCAAGAATGGGAACCTTGCTAAAAAAAACATGCTGTGGTTCAGCGTTTTTTTTGGAATAGCTTCTTTTTTATTCCTTTTCTTAGGCGCACTGCTTTATTACTATGCTGAAATAAATGGAATTCACACCCCGGAAAAAACAGATCAATTATATCCACTTTTGGCTCTTAATTATTTTAGTAGATTCATTGCAGTTATGTTCATTTTAGGCATCACGGCTTCTGCTTTTTCAAGTGCTGATTCGGCAATAACTTCACTCACCATAGCTTTTTGTGTAGATTTTCTAAAAATTAATGAAGAAAAGAAGAATAACTCTAGGATTACAAGAACACTGGTTCATCTTGCTTTTACAACTATTATTTTCACGGTTATCATGTTGTTTTATTACTTAAACGACGAAAGTGTAATAGTATCTATATTTAAAGCAGCTGGTTACACATACGGACCCATACTTGGAATCTTCATATTTTCATTTTTCATTAACCGAAAACCTGGTAAGTATTCAATTTTACCCACTTTTATCGCTTCTCCTTTAATAACGTACTTAATAACTTTAACCGTGACTCATTTATCAGACGGATATAAATTTGGATTTGAATTGATAATAATTAATTCCTTAATTACTATATTTATTTTGTATTTATTTTCTTCTACCCCCAATAAACAAAAACCTTCAAAAAATGAAAACAGAAAAAAACTTGAAATATGAGTTTTCAATCAAGATACTTACCGCAATCCTCATTTTATTTACCACAGACGTGCGAGGGCAGGAATCTTACAAAGAAGAATCAATCATGTTCTATAATGTTGAAAATTTATTTGATGCGCTCAATGACTCAACTAAAAACGATGAACAGTTCCTTCCAAAAGGAGATAAGCATTGGACACATAAAAGGTTGATAAAAAAACTTAGTAGAATTTCTCAGGTTATACTATCTTCTGGAGAAGGCCAATTGCCAGTTGCAATAGGCCTTTGTGAAATTGAAAATAATAACGTGCTCGAAATGTTGCTTAATAAAACTCCATTAGGAAGGCTTGGATATAATTACATTCATAAAGAATCTCCTGATAAAAGGGGAATTGATGTTGCTTTTCTATATAATCGACACTCTTTCCGACCGATTACTTATAAATCAATTAATATTTGTTCAGATGAATTTAAAATAAACACCCGTGATGTCTTATATGTGATGGGAGTAATACAAACTGACACGTTACATTTTTTTATCAACCACTGGCCATCTAAATTTGGAGGAGCTGTTGAAACTCAAAAATCAAGGGCTCTGGTCGCTAAAATTCTTAAAAAGGAGATAGACACTATTATGAGTGGCGATACTCCCCTTAAAGTGATCATTATGGGCGATTTTAACGACTCTCCCATGGATGAAAGTCTATCTTTACATCTTGGGGCAAAAGAGCCTATAAAAACACCCCTGCCACATGAATTATATAACCTTTCTTACTGCAAAGCAGAAAAAGGATTTGGTTCAAACAAACATTCGTATCAATGGGTGATGCTTGATCAGATTATTGTCAGCGGTAGTTTGCTGAAAAAAGAAGGAGTCCATACTAACGACAATAGTTTTGAAGTTGTCTCGCTTCCATTTCTTCTTGAAAAGGATAAAACCAATTTAGGAATAAAGCCCTTCAGAACTTATTCGGGATATAAATATAATAATGGATTCAGTGACCACTTGCCTGTAAAGCTTAAGCTATTTGTAACTAAGGATTAAATAACACTTTTTAATCCAAGTTCTTCTGCCGTTTTTAGCATTAGCTTATATGCCTCTTCATAGTTATTATGTATTTCACCTTCAAGAATTGCCTCTTTAATAACATTCTTTATGATACCAACTTCTTTGCATGGATGAAGATTAAATGTTTTCATTATAACTTCGCCACTAATGGGCGGCTGAAAATTCCTTATAGCATCACGTTCTTCAATATCCTTTAATTTTGCCCTTACAAGCTTAAAGTTATTAAGGTAAATATTTACTTTACCTTCATTCTTAGATGTTATGTCTGCTTCACATAGAGTCATTAATGAATCAATATCATCACCTGATTCAAAAAGAAGCCTCCTAACAGCAGAATCAGTAACTTCTTCTTCAGATAAAACTATTGGCCTCATATGAAGATCTACCATTTTTTGGACAAATTTCATTTTTTCGTTTAAAGGCAACTTAAGGCGTTTAAATATCGAAGGAACCATTTTTGCACCATAAAAGTTGTGCCCATGAAAAGTCCAACCCTGATTTTCAATAAATCGTTTTGTTTTGGGCTTAGAAATATCGTGAAGCAATGCTGCCCATCTCAACCACAAATCGTCAGTCTTAGTGGATATTTGATCCAATACAGCTAAAGTGTGATAAAAGTTATCTTTATGTCCAATTCCATTAACAATGTCAACCCCTTTCAATCTGGAAAGTTCAGGAAGAATTAATTCCAGTAGCCCCGAAATATCCATAAGTTTTATTCCAACCGATGGTTTAGCTGAAAGTATAATTTTATTAAGCTCATCAACAATTCTTTCAGTAGAAACTATAGCAATTCTATCCTTATTTCTTATAATTGCATCGAAAGTATTATCATCAATTCTGAACTCCAGTTGTGATGCAAATCTTACAGCACGCATCATTCTTAAAGGATCGTCATCGAATGTAATATCAGGGTCTAAGGGTGTTTTTATTAATTTCTTTTCAATATCTCCTATTCCATTAAAAGGGTCAGTTAACTTTCCATATGTATTGTGGTTTAAACTAATCGCCAGAGCATTTATAGTAAAATCTCTTCTTTTTTGATCATCCTCAATAGTTCCACTTTCTACTTGTGGTTTTCTTGAGTCTCTTGAATAAGACTCTTTTCGGGCTCCAACAAATTCGTAATCATTCCCCTTATAGAAAAATTGAGCCGTTCCAAAATTCTTAAAAACATTAACTCTTAGTTTGGAACTCAATTGAGTTGCCGTTTTATTAGCCAGTTCAATTCCATTACCTAAAGTGACTATATCTATATCTTTTGACTCTCTCCCTATAAGTAAATCACGAACAAATCCTCCAATAACATATGTTTCAGTTTCTAAAGCCTCTGACTGTTGTGCAACAACTTTAAAAACTATATCATCAAGAAATTTTGAATAATCTGACATAAAAAAAAGTTAAAAATACCTTGTGTGACAAAAGTAACACAAAAAAGAAATTTGACAGACTAACTTTGTAATGTAAAAAAAACAATCTTGAGTTAGTTCTTTAAATAGTAACAAAAAAAATTTAATAATATGTTAGAGCATTTAACAATAGACACATTCAAAGAAAAGGTATTTAACTTTGAATCAAGCAAAGAATGGAAATTTGAAGGCGATAAACCATGTCTCATTGACTTTTATGCAGATTGGTGTGGCCCATGTAAAATGATTGCTCCTGTTTTAGAACAATTACAAAACGAATATGGAGACAAATTAAATATTTACAAAGTCAATACTGAAGATGAAAGAGATCTAGCATCAATGTTTGGGATTCAAAGCATTCCATCACTATTATTCGTTCCAATAGAAGGCAAACCTCAAATGGCTATGGGTGCCTTACCTAAAGAGACTTTTGAGCAAGCTTTCAAGGAAGTACTTGGAGTGGTAAAAGATTAAAAGCAATATGAATCAACCCGGCTTATGTAAGTAAAAAAGCCGGTTTTTTTTATATGTGATTATTGGAATTCTTCGATTACTTTTTCAAGCTTATTTCCTCTGGACCCTTTTATTAAAATTAATCTATCTTTCAAAGTGTAAAAATCTGTTTTTAATTTCATCTCTTCAATGTCATTAAACTTTAGGTATCCCGGTGGACTTATTGTATCATAGAAACATTTTCCAATCAGGCAGACATTTTTAATTCCATTCTTCATTATTAAATCAATAATCTTTTGATGTTCAGTTCCTGAACTTTCCCCAAGTTCAAGCATTTCCCCAAGAATTAAAGCCTTTTCTTGTCCTTCAATTTTAAAGAAGTTTAAAAGAGAAACTTCCATACTCGTAGGGTTTGCATTATAACAATCAATTATTAATGTCGAAGAACCAATCTTAAGAATTTGAGATCTGCTGTTCGATGGTTGATATTCTTCAATAGCCGCTTTAATCTTCTGCAAATCAACTCCAAAAAAATAGCCAATACTCGAAGCTGCCAAAACATTTTCAATATTATATTCCCCTGTAAGTTTGGTTTTTATTTCTAAAGATACATTTTGAATATTTACTCTGCACTTCAACATAATATCATTTTCCACTACCTCCCCTGAAATATCAGCCGAATTACTGTTTACAGCGTATGTATAAGTTGAAATATTATTGGGTAGCATCTCCATCAAATGTCTGTTACCTGTATTAATAAAAACTCCTTTGCCTGAATGGAATATATATTCGTATAGCTCAGCTTTAGCTTTTTTTACTCCATCAAATGATCCGAACCCCTCCAAATGAGCTTTCCCAACATTTGTTACCAATCCCCAATCTGGTTCAGCTATTAAACAAAGCCTTTCAATCTCTCCCGGATGATTAGCGCCCATTTCAATAACAGCAATTTCGTGATCGGGATAAATTGAAAGGAGTGTTAAAGGTACTCCGATATGATTATTTAAGTTCCCATTAGTAGAAAGTGTATTGAACTTTTGATTAAGTACTGCAGATATTAATTCTTTAGTTGTTGTTTTGCCATTTGTTCCTGTTATTGCAAGAATCGGAATTTTGAGTTTTCTTCTATGATAGTTAGCAAGTTTTTGTAGTGTTAACAAAACATCATCTACTAAAATTACTTTGTCGTATTCACTCAAATCAGGATCATCTACTATTGCGTAATCAGCTCCTGCTTCAATAGCAGACAAGGCAAATTTGTTTCCGTTAAAATTATCGCCTTTCAAAGCAAAGAACAAACCTCCTTGAGAAGCAAGACGGCTATCAGTTATTACCTTCCGTTTTTCAGAAAAAAGAGTATAAATTTCTTCAACAGATTTCATCTATATAAATAAAAATCCTGCCGTTTCGGACAGGATTATGATTATGATTTTAATTCTTAATTGGTGGACCTAACCTAGTCATGGCACAGCGAAATCCAAGGTCACTTTCTGCTTCTCTTTCATCAAGATATCTACGTGAGCCAGGGTTTAACCAATATGCCCGATCTTTCCATGAACCCCCTTTATAAACTCTAAGTTTATCAGTTATTATTGAATTGATTACTCCTTCATTTTCTTCTTGAATATACATCCCCTTCGTTGTAACTGTGCTATTAGCAATAGAAGGTTTGTTGCCACTCCAATTACTCCCTGCAATCAGATTCGATCTATAGTCTCCATCTTCAAAATTCCTATAATCAGCAATTGTGTCAACAACAGGTTGCCCAAATTCATCAAAAATTAAATTTCCGTCAGTCCCTTTTCTATATTCTGTAATTACATTACCTCTATACGGTTGAAACTCCTCAACATCATTTGGTGACGAAGGGCGATAAACATCCCCAACCCACTCGTTTACATTTCCTGCCATACAATATATTCCATAATCATTTGGTGAAAATGAAAATACATCTGCAGAAATATCTGCTGCATCATTTAGTGCACCTGCCATACCCATCAGGTCCCCACGACCCCTTGTGTAGTTAGCCTTCATCTTTCCCTTAACTTTTGCTTCGTCTTCGCGAATAAAGGTTCCCGTCCAAGGATACATTCTCCTTTGAGTTAAAAGTTCTCCGTCTGCTTCTCCAATCAATCCTAGGGCTGCATATTCCCATTCAGCTTCGGTCGGAAGCCTGTAGTTTGGCAATAATAGACCGTTTTCCCATCTAACTCGCTCCTGAGTACCTGCCTCATTAGTCCCCAAATAATAATTGTTTAAATACCCTTCTGTTGTAAATACTTTCTCGTTTTGCTGTGTTGAATCAACACTTAGATATCCGTTTTTTACAAGTATGTATTCATTTACTCTATCTGTTCTCCATTTACAGTATTCACTAGCCTGAACCCAGCTTACACCGACAACAGGATAATTACTGTATGAGGGGTGCCTGAGATAATTGCTAACATATGGCTCGTTATAAGCTAATTCGCTTCTCCATACAATTGTATCAGGAACAGCTGCCTTATACTTACTCCGATTATTTGGGTACACATGGTTCAACCACGCCAAATATTGCCTG
>CAYMTR010000039.1:29638-33262 GCA_964393405.1 uncultured Prolixibacteraceae bacterium | reverse complement strand
CCTTGCCGGTAATGGTATAAGAAACCGGATCTTTCGGGATATCTTTTTCGCATCCTAAGAAAGCAGTAAATGCAATCAGGAGGAAAGATAATTGAAGTGATAGTTTTAGCTTCATAATAAGTGGGTTTAGAAGAATAATTATATGTAAAGTTAAAATATTAACTTGAAAAAAAAAAAACTATTCTGTTATTTTTTTAAAAAAAACTATAATTTTCATGAATCACAAAACCAATTAAAAGAGGTATACCGTTTTTGAATGAAAAAAAACAGAAATTGAGTACTTTATTTAGTAAAACTTTTTAAAACTGTGTACCAATTTTAGTATATAACAAGGGTATGTCACGACCACCTCACATAGGGACCACATAGGGACCACATTCGTACCACATTCGACCATCACCCCTAAATTATGTCTTCCACATTGCAAAAAATTCGGTTGTGGTACGAGTGTGGTCTTAATGTGATTGATTAAAAAATACTACAGGTTCGAAGGCTTATCTTTTTCCGGGGCATGAATGCCCCAGAATATTAAAAATTGCAATCTCCATATTGCAATTTTTATGAAATTTTATTATTTTTGTATTGCAAAATTTTGCCAATGGAATTCTTTAAAGATGCTTACCTTAACTTGCTCAATAATTCCCAAAGCGTTGTAAGGAGGGAACTTATTGATGAAATCGACTGGAACAGCCGGCTTATTTGCATCAAGGGATTCCGTGGAGTAGGCAAAACTTCTTTCCTTCTTGACTATCTACGTGAAAATTGTCCCGACCCAAAGGATGCTCTTTACATAAATCTTAACAGCTTTTATTTCACCGGAAGAAAAATATCAGGTTTTGCCGATGAATTCTACAAACGCGGGGGAAAAACCCTTGTACTTGACCAGATTCACAAATATCCAAACTGGGCAGAAGAAATTAAGGAGTGTTACGACACCTTGCCCGGGTTAAAAATAATTTTCTCGGCATCGCCGGTATTAAGGGTGAAAGAAGGAAACGATTTTCTCAAAGACATTGTTAAAGTATATCATCTCAACGGCTTATCGTTCCGGGAGTACCTTAATTATTTTACAAAGGAAAAATTCAGGCATTATACATTTGATGAAATTATTGAGAACCATATTGAAATCGCAACTGAAATAACAAATAAAGTTAAGCCCCTCGCCTATTTCAATGATTACCTGAAACATGGCTATTATCCTTACTTTCTTGACAGGTCTTCATATTTTTCTGACGACTTACTAAAGCACATAAATCTTGCGTTGGAAATTGATGTTACATACCTCAACCAAATAGAACTTAAATATTTACCAAAATTGAGAAAGCTTTTGTACATTACGGCAAAAGAAGTACCTTTCTCTCCAAATGTAAGTAAACTCAGTAATGAGATTGAGACTTCGAGGGCAACAGTGATGAATTATCTTCGTTACATGAAGAATGCAAGGTTGATTAATCTGCTGTATTCCAACGGAGATGAAGCAGAAGGGAAAAAACCCTCAAGGATTTATATGCACAATACCAACATATTGCAAACAGTTGTTCCCGATAACAATAATAATTCTACCAACCGTCAGACTTTCTTTTACAACCAGACAGGTTATAAAAATAAAGTTACAGCTGTTGAAGGATGTGATTTTAAAGTGAACGGGAAATATATTTTCGATATTGGGGGAAAACACTCTGAGCCTTGTGATTCTGAGAGCTATATTGCAGCCGACAGAATTGAAATTGGTGAAGATAGGAAGATACCCCTCTGGTTGTTCGGATTTTTATATTGATAAAATTAAAAGTTTGATATATAAGCAAATATAAGAAACAATAAGAATAAATTAAATTAAAGAGCAATGTCAAAAGAAAAGAAGTTTATAACCTGTGATGGTAACTATTCAGCCGCATGGATGAGCTATATGTTCAGCGAGGTGGCTTGTATATATCCAATCACTCCATCATCGACAATGGCAGAATATGTTGATGAATGGGCTGCTAACGGTAAAACAAATATGTTCGGCCGTCCTGTCCGCCTTGCAGAAATGCAAAGTGAAGGAGGAGCTGCCGGTGCTGTACACGGTGCATTACAAAGTGGTGCGTTAACAACAACATACACTGCATCTCAGGGCTTGTTGCTGATGATTCCTAACATGTACAAGATTGCCGGTGAATTGCTTCCATGTGTATTTCATGTTAGTGCACGTGCATTAGCTGCTCACGCTTTATCAATCTTTGGAGATCACAGTGATATTTATGCTGCGCGTCAGACAGGTTTTGCAATGCTTGCTTCAGGATCGGTGCAAGAAGAGATGGATCTTGCCGGTGTTGCTCATCTTGCAACATTGAAATCAAGAATTCCTTTCGTTGCTTTCTTCGATGGTTTCCGTACTTCTCATGAACTTCAGAAAATTGAAGTTATCTCGCAGGAACAGATGATGCCTCTTGTTGACATGAGTCTTATCCAGAGATTCCGCGACAATGCTTTGAATCCTGAACACCCTGTTGAAAGAGGATCTGCTCAGAATCCTGACATTTACTTCCAGGGAAGAGAAGCTTCAAACAAATTTTATGCTGCAGTTCCTGAGATTGTAGAAAACTACATGAAAGAAATCAGCAAAATTACCGGTCGCAATTATGACCTTTTCGATTATTACGGAGCTGAAGATGCAACTGACATTATTGTTGCAATGGGGTCTGTAACTGAAACAACAAAAGAAGTTATTGATTACCTTATAGCTCAGGGCAAAAAAGTAGGTTTGGTAGCAGTTCACCTCTACCGTCCTTTCTCAACTGAACATTTGATGAAAGCATTACCTGCAACAACAAAACGTATTGCAGTACTTGACCGCACAAAAGAACCGGGATCACTTGGAGAACCTCTCTATCTTGATATCCGCAGTTCAATAGGCGAAGCTCTTGAAGCAGGAAAAGCTCCATTCAAAGAGTGGCCTGTTATTGTTGGTGGTCGTTACGGATTAGGTTCAAAAGATACTACTCCTGCACAGATACTGGCAGTTTACAAGAATCTTGAAATGAACGAACCAAAGAACAAATTCACAATTGGTATTGTTGATGACGTTACTTTCACTTCACTTCCTGTTATTCCGGAAATTAAAGTTTCTCCTGATGATATCGTTGAAGCTAAATTCTACGGGCTTGGTTCAGACGGTACAGTAGGTGCAAATAAAAACTCAATCAAAATTATTGGAGATGCTACTGACAAATACTGTCAGGGTTATTTCGAATATGACTCAAAGAAATCAGGTGGTTTCACTTGTTCTCATCTTCGTTTTGGCGACAGCAAGATCCGTTCTACATATCTTGTAACAACAGCCGACTTTGTAGCATGTCACGTGCCTGCATACGTAAATATGTACGACGTGCTGAAAGGATTGAAAAAAGGAGGTTCATTCCTGCTTAATTCAATCAATGATGAAGAAGAAACAAAGAAACGTCTGCCTGACGGAATGAAGAAATATATGGCAGAAAACGATATCAACTTCTACATTATCAATGCAACAAAACTCGCTGTAGAAATTGGTCTTGGAAACCGTACAAATACAATTCTCCAGAGTGCATTTTTCTTTATTTCAAAGGTTATTCCTTTTGAAACAGCAGTTTCACAAATGAAGAAAGC
>CAYMTR010000039.1:0-29538 GCA_964393405.1 uncultured Prolixibacteraceae bacterium | reverse complement strand
TCTTTATTTCAAAGGTTATTCCTTTTGAAACAGCAGTTTCACAAATGAAGAAAGCAATTGACAAGTCATACGGCAAGAAAGGCGAAAACATCGTTAAGATGAACTATGCTGCTGTTGATGCCGGTGGACTGAACGTTGTAAAGGTTGAAGTGCCAAAAGAATGGGCTAACATTACTGTAGCTTCAGAAGTTCAGGAACCCGGACGTCCAGAGTTTGTTGTTAAAGTTGCCGATATCATGAACGCTCAAAACGGAGGCAGTCTTCCAGTTTCAGCATTCAACGGAAATGAAGATGGTACATTCCCTTCAGGAACATCAGCTTTTGAAAAACGTGGTATCGCGATTGACAATCCTGAATGGCAGGCAGATAATTGTATCCAATGTAATCAGTGTGCTTATGTTTGTCCTCACGCTGCAATACGTCCATTCCTTTTAACTGAAGAAGAAGTTGCAGCAGCACCTGCAGGCACAGTTGTTAAGGAAGCTACACCTGTTAAGGTGTTCAACGGTTTGAAATTCAAGATTCAGGTTTCACCTCTTGACTGTACAGGTTGCGGTAACTGCGCTGATGTTTGTCCTGCTAAAGATAAAGCATTGATCATGAAGCCTCTTGAAACACAGATGGCTGAAGTTGAAAGATTCAAATACATGGATGAAAAAGTTGGCTATAAAGAAGTAGTTGACAAAACTAAGACAGTTAAAAACTCACAGTTTGCACAACCATTATTTGAGTTCTCAGGAGCATGTGCAGGTTGCGGTGAAACTCCATATATCAAAGCAATAACTCAGCTTTTCGGCGAACAAATGATGGTTGCCAATGCAACGGGTTGTACTTCAATTTACGGTAACTCAGCTCCATCGACACCATATTGTAAAAATAAAGTTAGCGGGCAAGGAGTAGCATGGGCTAACTCACTGTTTGAAGACAATGCAGAATATGGTTTTGGTATGAGCGAAGGTGTTAACGCACAACGCGACCGTATCAAGATGGAGATGGAAAAAGCTATTGCCAATGGTGCCACTGAAGCAGAAAAAGAAGCATTCTCAGAATGGATTGCAGGCAAAGACACGCTGGAAGGTTCAAAAGCTGCAACAGCTAAAGTTCTGGAAGCCATTAAGTCAAGCAACAGCGAATATGCAAATATCATCAAAGGCTTGAAACAATATCTTATCAAGAAATCTATTTGGGTATTTGGTGGTGATGGTTGGGCATATGACATCGGATATGGAGGTTTAGACCATGTGTTGGCCAGCGGACAAAATGTTAATGTTCTTGTGCTTGACACAGAAGTATACTCAAATACCGGTGGACAGTCATCAAAATCTACACCTGTAGGTGCAGTAGCTAAATTTGCTGCAGCAGGTAAGAGGATCAGGAAGAAAGACCTTGGCATGATGGCAATGAGTTACGGATATGTATACGTTGCACAGGTTGCCATGGGCGCAAACCAGTCACAATATTTCAAAGCAATAAGGGAAGCAGAAGAATATCCCGGACCTTCAATTATAATTGCTTACGCACCATGTATTAATCATGGATTACGTGCAGGCATGGGTAAAACACAGGAGGAAGAAAACAAAGCTGTTGAAAGCGGCTACTGGCATCTCTATCGCTACAACCCAATGTTAGAAGCTGAAGGTAAGAATCCATTCACACTTGACAGCAAAGAGCCTAAGTGGGAAGAATTCCAGGAATTCCTTAATGGAGAAGTACGTTATACTTCACTTAAGAAATCGTTCCCTGAAGCTGCAAGCGAATTATTCACTGCTGCTGAGTCTAATGCAAAATGGCGTTACAACTCATACAAAAGGATGGCCGAACAAAAGTGGGGCGAATAATGAACTAAAAAACGGCTAAGAAATACCATAATAAATGTAGGGGCGTATTGCATACGCCCTTTTTTTGTAGGGGCGTATTGCATACGCCCTTTTGTTTATTTAGCAAAATCTTTTTGCGCATTCTCAACATCACCAAGTTTAGTTAGAGAAACTGCCCTTAAATGGAAAAATTCAGGGTTGGGCGATATTTTAATTGCCCTTGATAAAGCATCTACTGCCCTTTTATCATCGTTGATCTGCTGAAAGCAATAGCCAATTTTGTAATAAATTTCTCCGTTAGTATCAGGTACAATTTCCAGATGCTTGATATAATCAGCAATAGCTTGTTTATAATTTCCAGTCATGACGTTAAGCATGCCCCTGTTTTTATACCCATTTTGTGTTGAAGAGTTTAACTCAATAGTCTTAGTAAGGTCGATCATCGCTTCGCTGTATTTACCTAAAGCAAGATAAGCTGCGCCGCGGTTAGCATAAGCCTTATCATTATCAGGCTCAGCAATAAGGCATTGCGAGTAATCATCAATAGCCTGAGAATATTGTTTTCGTCCGAAAAGAATATTAGCCCTATTTATAAATGCATCAGTATTATTCTTGTCGAGATCTATAGCCTTTGAAAACATATCAAAAGCTTCCTGAGTCTTTCCTTCGCTTTTGTATATAATACCCCGGTTTGAAAAAGCCTTACCGCTGGGACAAGCAGAAATAGCCTTATCCCAAAGAGAAGCACCATCTTTCCATGTTGCAGCCTGTGAGCGGCTCACAAAAGCTAAAACCACAAGAATTAAAATTGCAGGAATAGAAATCGCGTTTGGTACTTTTCCATTCTTTTTGTCAATAGCTTTCTGAACAAAGAATCCAATAATAAAAAATGTAGCTATTAGAGGGATATATGAATATCGGTCAGCAATAACAGCACTTCCTATTGGCAACAGCTGAAGAACAAGCAAGAGATTTATGACATAGAAAACAATAGCGAAAGCGATAAATTTATAACCCTTCTTCAGGGAAAAGACAAACAAAACAATAAGGGCAGCAGTCACCAGAAGTGAAATATAATATTGGAAAGGCAAACCCTCGTTAACAGCCGGGAAAGGATAAAAAGCACATAGGTTTATTGGTAAAATTGTTTTAACCAGATACATCATCAAACCATAATTGGCAAACATAAAACGCTGGGGAAAAGAAAAAATGGCAGTATCGGAATAAGCACCTGCATCTTTTTGAACAAGCAGGGTTACAATGCCCATGATGATAGAAATAACAAAAAAAGGAATCTTTTCAATCCATGCCTGTTTCTGTTTCAGGCGACCAAGGTAAAAATCGACAGCCACGAGCACCAGAGGGAAAACCACGGCAGCAGGTTTGGAAAGCATTGATAAGATAGAAAAAAGAATAATGAGAGAGAATAACTTCCAATCTTTGTTCTTGAGATATTTAAGATATAAAATTAGTCCACCGAGAAAGAAAACGCTATAAAGAACATCCTTTCTTTCAGAAATCCACGCTACCGATTCAACATGCAAAGGGTGTAGGGCAAACAAAGAAGCAGTAACGATAGCAATCCACAACTTTTTATCAGTCAGGAAGTAGATAAAAAAGAAAACAAGGAAAATATTAATAAGATGAAGAAAAAGGTTAACGGAATGGAACCACGAAGCCTTTCCTCCTGACAACTTATAATCAACAGCAAGAGAAAGCATTGTAACGGGGTGGTAATTTCCGGCAACAGGTTCAGTGAGTAAAGCCTTTAAACTGCCGTCTTGCTGCAATTGTTGATTTTCAGTCACATAAAGATTATCATCCCAATTTACAAACCCTGCATTGAAAACAGGAGAAAAAGCGACGATAGTCAACAACGAGATAATAACAAAGAATAATCTTATTTTATTTTTATCAGGATTAGTCGGCATTGGTTTTAAAGACATTTCGTTTAATTTTAAAATTCTACTTAT
Organism: uncultured Prolixibacteraceae bacterium; assembly: GCA_964393405.1. Lineage (GTDB taxonomy): Bacteria > Bacteroidota > Bacteroidia > Bacteroidales > Prolixibacteraceae > CAYMTR01. Next base: position 25,748 of record CAYMTR010000039.1, on the reverse strand, counting down.
CAGAATGGATGTCAACTGACAAAGTTAATATCTCTTTATTATATTTGTGACCATATTAAACCTATTCTCAGTTAAATGAACGATAAAATTTTCAGGATAATAAATATTTCGACCATTGGTCTATTTGTATTAACGGTATTTTTATATTTCTTGGCCTACGTAAATCCTGTGCTGATTGAATCTCATCAGCAGCCATTATTCCTCTTCGACGACATCTTTTTCAACAATCTTATAGAATTTCCGGGAGGATTTGCAGAATACATATCATTATATTTAAGCCAATATTTCATCAGTAAGTTTTGGGGGAGTTTAATTATTTCAGTTTCGGTGGGACTGTCGGTGATACTTAGCGGAATGTTGCTAAGGAAGTACATCTCGCGGAAGCTGGCCAATTTAATTCAGTTTATCCCCGGGATATTGCTGATAATAATGCACAGCAACTACGACACTAAGTTGAATATCGATATCATTTATCTGATAAGCATAGCCTTGGCATTAGTCTATTTCTGTATAGTAAAACGAGGCTTATATTTTAAAATACCGCTGGTGCTTTTTGTTACATCACTATTATTTTTCTTATTTGGAAACACATCAGCAATATTTTTTGCGTTACTTATAATTGCTATTGAAGCGACTGAAAGAAAGAAACCTGATTATCTGATAGTTATTCCTCTACAAATAGTAGCAGCAATACTTTTACCCTATTTAGTATCAACAACTTCAGCACACAGTGGATTTAAAACATTGCTTAAAGGGATTATTTCAAAAGAAATATATCCTGAAATACAAATGCCTCTGATATTAATTTACTTGCTTGTACCTGTTGTTTTAATAATAACAGCATTGATATGCCGGAAGAAAGAAGAAAAATCAAGAAATAAAACTAATAATAAGGTATTACACATTGCAGTACTTTTCCTGATAATAATTGCAACAGTAGTGACTCTTGTACTCTCGTTCAATAAAAAAGAAAAAGAGATGGTAATGCTTAATCACCATGCAAAAAGTGAGAATTGGGAGAAAGTGATCGATGTTGCCAACAGGCTTCCATTTGAAGACCGGAAGGTAATATTTCAGATAAACAGGGCATTATATCACAAAGATTTATTACTGGAAGAAGCGTTTTCCTATCCACAGTATTGGGGAGTAGACGGTCTAATACTTACAAGCCATTATAGCAAGGAAGTGTTGGATGAATGCAGTGATTTATATTACGATATGGGTCATGTAAAAGGCTCGTTGCATTGGGCATACGAAGCACAGACCAAGTCAGGAGATTCGCCTGAAATACTAAAAAGAATTGCATTAGCCAATTTAATCCTTGGAGAAAAAAATACAGCAGAAAAGTTTCTTACAATATTGTCAAAGTCGCCTATTCATAAGAAATGGGCACAAAAATATTTAGACTATTTGAACGACAAGACAAAATTCGGGGCAGATAAACCACTTTCAGAAAAGAGAAACCTTGCTCCGAAGGAAGATTTCTTTTCAAATACTTCCTATCCTGAATCAGATTTATACCAATTATTAACACAGCATCCCGAGAACAAAATGGCCCTTGAGTATTTTGTTATGAATGCAATGTTAAAGCATGACCTTGCTACAGTAGTAAAACACTTGAGAGATTTTGAAAAGTTAAGTTATCAAACATTGCCAAGGCATGTAGAAGAGGCAGTGTTGATGTTCATGACCTTAAACGACAAATACAAACCAGATTTAGGAAAGTACAAAATCAGCAAATCAAGTATAGAACGTTTTACCGGGTATTCAAAAACAATTATGAAATACAAGGGTAATAGAAAAGAAGCACAATCGGAATTGAATAGTAGCTATGGTGATACTTATTGGTACTATCTCCAGTATGTCAGTCCGATAACATCAAAAAGGGAAATCAAGGAAAAATAAGATGAGTAAAAACAAGAAAATAATATATATAGCAGGGCTTATAATATTGGCAATAATAGTAATTGCGATTGCCTTACCATCGAAAGCTCCTTTAAAAGCAGTTGAAAGAAAAGAGAATATTGAAATATACCCTGATTATCAGGGAATAGTTATACCACCGAACATTGCGCCGCTCAACTTTAAAGTAAACACAAGTTCAAGAAAGGTTAAAGCAGAATTCATTGCAGCCGACGGTTATAAATTTGTTATTGATTCGAGAGGAGTAACGATAGATATTCCAATAAATAAATGGAAGAAACTTTTAGGCAGAAGCATCGGAAAAGAATATACAATAAGAATATATACTAAAGAAGGTGGAAAGTGGACCAAATATTCGACATATACAAATAAGGTATCGAAAGAAAAAATTGACAGTCACATAGCCTTCAGGAAAATTAGTGCAGGATACATATTGTGGGAAAAGATGGGTATATATCAGCGCAACATTGAGAATTTTGAACAGAAGCCGATAATGCTTAATGAAAGGACCAATTCAAATTGCATGAACTGCCACAGTTTTGGGAAAAATGATCCGGAAAAAATGATGATACATCTAAGGAAAGCTCCGGGTGGAACAATATTGTACAACAACGAAGAAGTGAGGTTTATAAACACATCCACACCATCGACAATTTCTGCAGGAGTATATCCATCGTGGCATCCGGGAGGTAAATTAATTGCATATTCTGTAAATATCATTGAGCAGAAGTTTCATTCAGGAGGTGACGGAAAAATATTTGTATACGATAAAGCTTCGGACATAGTAGTTTACGACATTGAAAAAAATATAGTAACAACATCGCCGGCTGTATCGACAAACAGTCTGGAGAACCTGCCGGAGTGGTCATCGGATGGAAATTACATTTATTATATTAATGGTCCTAAGTATGATCCAGAAGCAGCGTTAAGCAGTGTAAGATATGATCTGATGGGAATATCATATGATCATCCAACAGGTATATGGGGATCCCCTGATACGCTTTTAAAAGCTTCAGATACCGGCATGAGTATTACCTTTCCCAAGGCATCGCCCGACGGTAAATATCTGGTATTTTGCATGTCGGACCACGGATATTTCACAGTACACAACAATTCTAGCGACCTCTATATAATGGATCTTGAAACAATGCAATACAAAAAGCTTGACGTAAATTCAGACAATGTTGAAAGCTATCATTCATGGTCATCGGAAGGAAGATGGATGCAATTTATCAGTAAAAGGCTTGACGGACTATATTCAAGAGTATATTTTTGTCATATAGATAAAAGCGGAAATGCCTCTAAACCATTCATACTGCCACAAAAAGATCCTGAATATTATTCAACACTGACAAGTAATTATAACCGTCCGGAATTTATAAAGGGAGAAGTAAAAATAAGTCCTGCGAAATTATCAGAAAGAGCTTTTTCAGAAGTTGAGGGAGTTGTTTTTGATCCAGATGTAGAAATTGATGCACTATCGGGGGCAACCAGAATTAAGTGAAATAATAAGAAATAAAAAATTGAGGATAAAAAGTGCGACATTAAGTAAGATGTGACATTAAATTTCTGAATTTTGGAACAAAACTTATTCACAATTAAAATTTATACAATTAATATCAATAATCGCTGATTTATAATTTTTTAATTGAATATAAAAATCAAGAAATTAACAGAAACATTAAAGAATAAGCGCCAGAATATTTAAAAAAGCATGAGAAATCGCAGTTTTTTTTATCTTGAAATTTGGAATTTATTTTTGAATAAACTACCTTCATCCCAGATTTTAAAAGTAATTTTTGAATTAACTACAATTACTATTAATAACTAATGTTAATTAAATTTTTAAACTATGAAGAAAATTTACTCTTTAATGATTGGTCTTCTCCTCGTTGGAGGTATGGCCATGGCACAAAAACATTATGATGTTAAAGGCGGATCAGCAGAAATTGATGGTTACATGGAAGAAGCATGGGATGGAATTGCTGAAGAAGCAATAAGCCTTCCTTTCCAAGCAGAAGTACCAACAGTAACTTCTTATTTCAAAGCAATGTTTGACGCTGACAACTTCTATGTAGTTGTAAACGTTGTTGACGAAGGCAACCACTATCCAGGATGGAAATCAGGTGGTAACAACTGGGAATATGACAAACCAGAAGTATATTGGGATTGGAATGAAGTACTTATTGGCGAAACAGCTGTTGGTGCATCAGTTGACGCTTCAGGTCACTATCAGTTAGCTGACGGTTTCCTTGAAGATTCATATGACCTTCCTATTACTGTTGTTCCAAGTGCAGTTGGTAACAAAAACCCTGGTGGAACATATGCTTATTCATTATCTGGTGAAGACTATGTATACGAAATGGCAGTTCCTTTCACTAACTTCTATGATGTTGATGGTGTTCAGATTACAAAAGACATCGCAGTTGCAAAAGCAGCTATTGGTTTTGACGTAACAATCATTGACCAAGACGAAGGCATCACTACAATTCGTCAGAGAGCAGTATGGAGCTCAGCAGCTGAAGAATGTTGGAACAGCATGGACGGTGCAGGAACAGTTAAATTGATTGCAGGAAGCGCAAACAACATGAAAAACGCTTCTCTTTCAGTTTATCCTAACCCAGCTATCAGCAACGTAACTATCAACGCTGATTTCAACAGGGTAGTTATTTCTAACATCCTTGGACAGCAAGTAAAAGACGTAGCTGTTAAATCAAAGAACTTGAACATCAGCGACCTTTCAAAAGGCGTTTATGTATTCAAAGCATTCAAAAACGACAAATTAGTTGGTACTGCAAAAGTTACTAAAAACTAATCACGTTTTTAAATAATATTTAACCCCGGGGTTTTCTCCGGGGTTTTTTTTTATAAATCCCTATCATTCTTTGATTAAAAGGGAAGATTTGTTCAAATAATTTATTATTTTTCGGGATTAAATAATAAAAAAATTGACTTTTGAAATCAATCATAAATAACCTATATATATATTCATTTTTTAATCTAATAATTTAAAACCCTGTTGTTAATTTAACCAAAACAGTATGAAAAATCATTTAATGAACCTACGAAAAAAACAATTGAGCCTTAGTAATAAGGTAATCATGAGCGTTCTTCTATTATTATCACTTACTGTTGTTCAGGGTTCTGCTTATGCAAGCGGAGCTAGCAACAATGATTCTGCCTCCCAGCAGGATAAAAAGATGGTAAGAGGTAGCGTTCGGGACGCACTAACTAACGAAAGTTTACCGGGAGCCACAATTCTGGAGATGGGTACTACCAATGGTACTATTACAGATGTGGATGGTAATTTTTCACTAAACGTAAAAGAAAACAGTAAGCTTCAGATCTCTTATGTTTCCTACAAAACACAAGAGATTTCAGTAGAAGGAAAATCACAGATCAGCGTATTACTTGATCTTGATGTAGTTGGAGTATCAGATGTCGTTGTAATTGGTTATGGTACAGTAAAGAAAAGTGACCTGACCGGTGCAGTTTCATCAATTTCATCAGAAGACATCCGTACAAATATTGGATCAGGTATTGACCAGGCATTGCAGGGACGTACAGCCGGTGTATCAGTAACCACGAACAGTGGAACTCCGGGTGCTTCGCCTACAGTAAGGATCAGGGGTATGGGTACTATCACAAATCCAAACCCATTCTATGTAGTTGATGGTGTACCTGTATCGGCAGAGTCGGTTGGCATGCTTAACCCCGGAGATATTGAGTCGATGGAAGTATTAAAAGATGCTTCCGCTGCAGCTATTTACGGTGCAAGGGCAGCAAATGGTGTTGTACTTATCACAACAAAAAGAGCTCAGGACGGAAAATCAAACATCGTTGTAGATGCTTATACCGGAGTTCAGAGTGTTGCAAAGAAATATGATGTCATGAACGGTTTTGACTGGACTACCACTCGTAATGCAGCAGGACAAACATGGGTTGACAGCTCAACAGTTGGAAACACAGATTGGCAGGATGAAATTTTCAGGAATGCTCAGGTTTCAAACATGCAGGTTTCTTTCCTGAATGGAGCAGAAAAACTTAACAGTGCAATAATAGGTAGCTACTTCAAACAAGAAGGTATTATAAAAGGTTCTGATTATGAACGTTTCACCCTTCGCGTAAACACTTCTTCAAAATTAAAACCCTGGTTAACTGTAGGTGAAAATATAAGTTTTTCACATTCAAACCAGAATAGGGTACGTGAACAAGACGAATATCTATCTATTATTATACAAGCTTTAACAGCTGACCCTACCCTTCCTGTATACAATGCTAACGGAGATCCTAATGGTCCTGTTAAAAACAATATAGGCAACCCTGTAGGTCAAATTGAAAGGAATCACAATGTAATGCGTACAGACCAGATACTTGGAAGTGCATTCATTGAAATAAAACCATTCTCTTGGATGTCGTTCAAATCAAGTGTTGGAGCTGAATTCAACCGTTGGGAGAATGAGCAGTTTACACCAATATATTATGAATCGGTTGATAATAAAAGTACTCAGACCTTATTATTAAATGGTGCTTTTAAATCTAACATGCTGTTGTTTGAACAATTATTAACACTTCAGAAAACTTTTGCAGACAAACATAACATACAGTTCTTGTTAGGATATACAAGACAGAATTCAACTTATAGGCTTGCATTGGCACAGACAACTGATGTACCTGAAGATCCTGACATGTGGTTCATGAACAACCGTTCTCTTGGTGCTAATTTACAATACGAAGATGTAGCCGGAGTACTCAGCACAGGAGGAATGCCTGGCAATCCTTACGATGCATCAATGATATCATATCTTTCACGTTTGATCTATTCATTCGATAACAGATACGACCTTACAGTATCTTTCCGTCGTGATGGATCTAGCAAATTTGGAGCTTCAAAAAGGTGGGGTAACTTCCCTTCATTTGCAGCAGGTTGGAAAATCAGCGAAGAAGCATTCTTCCCAAAAACAGATGCAGTTACATTCTTGAAACTTCGTGCAGGCTGGGGATTACTTGGTAACCAGGAAATAGGTGACTATGCTGCTTACACAAGCGTTACAAGTGGTGAAATTCATGCTTATACATTAGGACCTTGGGGCAGTAGGGATTCTTACAATGGTGGTGCACCTCATGGATTTGCTAATCAAGGTATCAAGTGGGAATCTACAGAACAGACCAACTTCGGTTTGGATGCAAACTTCTTTAAAAATAGGTTGAGCCTTAATTTTGATTACTTCATAAGATTAACCAACGATATGTTAGCCCAGGTTCCTGTTCCGGGAATATCAGGTATTCAGGATGCTCCTTATGCAAACGCAGGTATCGTTTCAAACAAAGGGTTTGAATTCAACATTAACTTCCAGGACAAGATTGGTGATTTCAAATACAAAATTGGCGGTAACATAGGTTCTGTAAAGAACGAAGTAGTTCAGTTAGGTAACGATCAGCCAATCAACAGTGCTTCATTTAGAACTAGTTATATTTCAAGGACTGAAGCAGGAATGCCTATCGCATGTTTCTGGGGTTTTGAAACCGATGGAATATATCAGACTCAGGAAGAAGTAGATTTACTCAATGAGCAGGCAGCAATTGCAATGGGCAAGAAAAAAGCAAACTATGACGGTAAATCAAAACCCGGAGATGTTAAAATAAAAGATGTCGATGGTAACGGATGGATTGACAATAGCGACAAAACATGGATTGGGGATCCACATCCAGACTTCTCTTACGGTGTGAACATAGAACTCGACTATAAAAACTTCGATTTTAAATTGTTCGGACAGGGAGTATATGGCAATGACATTTTCATGGCCACAATTTATTACCTTGAAAGTGCAAATGGTTACTGGAACCTCTCGAATTCAATGAAAGACCATTGGACAGAAGCCGGAGATGAAACAAATATTCCAAGGCTTGATATGGGAGCACAAAACGAAGCAAACTTAAGATATTCAGACCGCTACGTTAAAGATGGTAGTTTCTTCAGGATTAAAAGTATACAGTTAGGTTATACTGTTCCACAGAATGTAACAAGAAAAATTGGAGTTGAAAACCTCAGGATATACGTTAACGCTCAAAACTTCTTTTCATTCCATAAATATGCAGGATTCGATCCTGAAATTGGTGTTGGAAGAAACCAGGGTTCTACAGTTTCACAGCGTGGATTCCTTGATATTGGTATTGACAGGGGAATGTATCCTTTATCAAAATCATTATCTTTTGGTTTAAACCTTACATTTTAATTAACGTAACCTAAAAAATTTTAAAATGAAACGAAGAAATCATATACAAAATAAAAATCTACATCTTGAGGTAAAATCACAGGATGTTAAAGGACTGATTAAGAAATCTCTTACGAAGATCTTATCAGCATCACTATTCCTTTCGCTTTTTGCTGTTGTTTCATGCAACGAAGAGGAATATTTGGATAAAAAGCCTCATACTGCAACCGACAATTCTTTCTACACAAACGAAAGTGGTGCAGAACAAGGTATTAATGCAGCTTACGACATTCTTCAACTTGGAGAAAGTGTGGAAAGATGTTTATTAGCAGGAACTGTTTGTTCAGGAGATGCATTAACTGGTGGTGAACCGGGTGGTAACGACCAGCCTTCACTTCAGCAGACGATGAAGTTTACAAATACTCCTACGAGCACATTTTCATTATCGTTGTGGAATTACCTTTACAGAGGTATATACCGCTGTAATCTTATCATTGGTTATATAGGTGAACCAATTGAAGGATTCGATGAATCATTAAGAAACAGAATCCTTGGAGAAGCTTATTTTCTAAGAGGTTATATGCATTTTACCCTTCAGGTAATTTTTGGTGGTGTGCCCCAGTTACAACCCGCTTTTGGCAATCAACTAAAAGGTATACCATTTATAGATCATGTTTTACTACAGGAAGAATGGAATGCAGAACGTCCGGAATTAACATATACTTGGAGTAGAATAGAAGAAGATTTTGTAAAAGCAGCTTCATTATTACCAGTAAGCCATGATGCAGTAAATTTAGGAAGAGCAACACAAGGTGCAGCAAAAGCAATGCTTGCAAAGTCTTATCTCTACCAGGAAAAATGGCAGGAAGCATATAATACTTCAAAAGAAGTAATTAATTCAGGAGTATATTGGTTAATGGGTGAAACAGGTCACAATGAACCATTTACAATCACTCGTTTAGGCCAAAATGGAGAATTCCAGACAACTGTACCGGGTTACAAATATATTTGGCAACCTGAATCAAACAACTGTGCTGAATCAATTTTTGATGTACAACATCGTCAAACAGGCGCAAGTACTTTCCCTGAAGGACAGGAAGGAAACCTTCTCCCACAGTATTACGGAGTAAGGGCAGTTATAGCTTGGAGATTTGATGCAGTAACTAAGAAAGATACTCTTCAAGTACAGGAATATTTCTGGGGATTCATACTTCCAACCAAATATTTTGTTGAAACAGCTTACCGGAATATCGGTTGCGTTGAAAATGGTAAAATTATGGACCCAAGGTTTAAGCTTACAGTAATTGGAGCAGATGACAAAATTCCTTATTATTATGCAGATGAAAAAGTGCGTGCTAAATATCCTGACTCAGTATATATTGCACCATATTTCAATAATCCTGCGACAGGATACGTAACATGGAAATATTTTAATGATCCTATTTTCACATCAATTCAGGGTTCATTAGGAGATGCTCCTCATAATTCAAAAATGTTCCGTTTTGCAGATTTATTGCTTATGGGAGCTGAAGCTGCAGTTAAAGTTGGACAAACAGGCGATGCACTTACTTGGATCAACAGAGTTAGAGACAGAGCAAGAAATGCAGGAAATACAGGTTATCCTAAAGCACTTTCAGCTGTTACAGTTGAAGATGTATGGGCAGAACGCCGTGTGGAACTTGCATTTGAAGGACACCAATACTGGGATATCGTTCGTACAGGCAGGGCAGAAAAAATCTTAAAACAAGATGCTCTTCAATATCAGTACACTGAAAACTCAGGTCAAACAATTCAGGAACAGTTTGGCGATGCATTCCAGGTAGGCAAACATGAAATTTGGCCATTACCTGAAGCTGAAATCAGCAATACTAACGGTACTATCACACAAAATCCTAACTGGTAGTAAGCAAAATAATTATAAAAAAATAGGCTGCACTGAAAGTACAGCCTATTTTTTTTTTGCTATATTTTTTAGGAAAAGTAATAAGAATTAATTTATTTGATGTTATCTATCAAACTGAGAGTTGATTTCAGAAGGATATTCAATATCAGTAAGGAACAAGCCCTTAGCAGGGACTGAAGTACCTGCTAAACTTCTATTTTTAGCTTCAATAATACTTGTAAAATCAACTAAAGTAGTTTTTTCCCTACCAACATCAATTAATGAACCTACTATAGCCCTTACCATATTTCGCAAGAACCTGTCGGCCTTAATTTCAAAAACAAGAACATTATTATCATCAATGTAACTCCATTGGGCATTGTATATGACACAGTTATTGGTTTTAACGTCAGTGTGCAACTTGCTGAAGGAGGTGAAATCTTTATAATCAAATAGTTTCAATGCAGCAGCGTTCATCAATTCAACATTCAGGTTATAAATGCAACGTGCAGTAAACTCTTTCCTGAAAGGCTGTTTAGCTGTTGAAATAAAATAGCGGTAAGTTCGGGATAATGCGCTAAACCTTGCGTGCATTGTGCTATCGACAGGAAAGATTTTAATAATTGAAATATCTTCTGAAAGAAAAGCATTCAGTTTATTGCACAAATGTGAAGTATCAATTTCATTTTCAAGATCAAAGTGCGCTACAAAGAAAGAGGCATGAACTCCGGTATCGGTCCTTCCGGCACCAACAATTTCAACCTTTTCACCTGATAACAATGAAATCGCCTTAGTCAGGACTTCCTGCACAGACAACGCGTTAGGCTGAGACTGCCAGCCATGGTAATTGGTACCATTATAAGCCAATTGAATAAAATAGCGCTGCATTAGTTGCCGTTGATTACCTGATTAATATTGTAATTAATTACATCCTGTAAATATCGGGTATTTTTCACACCCGGAAAATTAATGAGCTCAACCTTTCTTATTTTTTTATTAATCTCAACCAAGGGTTGTGCAACAGGATTATGAGTATTGTCGATGATTAAAACAGCTTTAATTTTAGCCAGAGCTGATATTTCATATACTTCAAGGGGGGAAGGACCGAATATGTTAACTGGGTTCATCCCTATCTCCATTATGAATTCCTCCTGGAAAAAATGGCAAATTACAGGTTTTCCCTCCAATCCTTTTTCTGATATTAACTTTCTCGCTTCGTTATAAACAATTTCGATCGATTTTAGATTCTCCTTAGCCTTATCCTGAGTGCCCGCAAGGGAAGCAATCTGCATAACAGAGTTCTCTATTTTTTTCAGATTGTAGCTTGTGACAATCCTGACAAACTTTTTCTTATCAAAGTTACCCCCTTTATCAAGTTCCCTGAATGCCACTTCGTAACCACCATAGACAATAATATCAGCCTCTTTGATTCTCTTAAAATCATTAATTTGAAGCTCATATTCAGATGGATGCACCATTTCAACCGGAGCAAGAATATCAACATCATCAAAACCTGCAGCATAAGCAAAGGCAGCAGTCCATGAACTTGATGCCAAAACTTTCAGTTTATCCTGAGAAATTGAAAGCAAAGAAGAAAGAAGGAAGATTATAAGAATGAAATATCTCATTTTTTAAATTTCTTTTTAAAATAAATGACAACAAAAACGATAGTAGCAATAATTGCAATAGCAGAACTTGCAGGTATTTTAAGCCAATATGAAGAGAAGAATCCTGTGAATGCAAATATTCCTCCCCAAAGAGAAGCCCATTTAACAACACCTCTCATGCTCTTTGAATGTAACGTTGAAATAAGAGCCGGTAAAATAATTATTGCATCTATAAGAAGCGCTCCTATAAGTTTCATTGCCACAGCGACAATAAAGGCTGTCAGCAAAATTACCATGTTATAAAGTCCTTTCTCATTGACGCCTGAAGAATAAGCCACAGAGGGTTCAAAAAATACAGCTTTTAGTTGTCGACCCTTTAATATCTGAAACATAAAAACAAGAAAAGCAATCAAAATAAAGAAAACTGCCTGAAGAGAACTGATACTGTAAACACTACCCCAAAGTAGAGAAAGAGTGTCTTTTGCCTGAACGTTAAAAATTGAGATAAAGGCAAAAGCTAGTCCGATAGCAGCAACCATGATAAAAATACTAATAAACCCTGCATCGGCTTTAAGATCTCTGGAAGCCTTGATCATAAACCAAACCAGAAGGAGGTTAACAATCATTGTAGTCCAGAAAGGGTTAAAATTGAAAGCAAGGGCAACAGCGCCGCCAAGGAGGGCCCCATGCATAAGCATAAACCTGAGAGGCAGCAAATTCAACCTCAGAAGATAAACACCCGCAATAGGGAAAGCAAAACCTGAAGCCATTAAAACAATGAAACCCCTAAGAACAGGCGGATATGAAAATATTTCTAACATATCTTTTTGTCAACAAGTTCGTAAACAGGCCACCCAAACCTTTCAATCCATTGATAATCGTGAGAGACAATTATAGCAGTAGGAGCTTCGTTAGCCCAAATTTCATTCAGCAATTCAAAAAGATCATCTTTTGATTTATTGTCGAGAAACGAAGTAGGTTCATCGAGCAAAAGAAGCCTGGCCTGTTGGCACAAGCACCTTGCAATGCTCACCCTTTGCTTTTCTCCCCCGGAAAGATCGTTGAAAGGTCTTTTGGCAAGATGAAAGCAAGCAGTGCGCCTCATAGCTATTTCAACTCGGATATCTATCTCAGCGCGAGAAATCTTTTGAGAAGCAAAAGCAATTTCAACAACCTCTGAAGCTGAGACAGGGAAAGAATTCTTAATCATTTCCTGAGGAACATACCCTGTTACAAAGCGGTTCTTTTTCCATTCTTTATCCCCTACTTTAAAATCGCCAATATGAATTGTCCCGGAATCAGAACTTTGAAGACCAAGAATAGTTTTCAGCAGAGTTGTCTTTCCGGAGCCATTAGGACCTTTGATAAAAACATGTTCACCCTTCCCTATCATAAGATTTAGGTTTTCAAGAATTATCTCATTATTAATTTTAACATTAAGGTCTGAAATATTTACAGTAAGACCAGCAACCCTACCTGCCCTTCTTCTTAGCATTTGCCATACTTCATCAAGAGTTTCGCTGCCGGAAACAATCTCTTCGGTCTTACATTGAATTTTTGTAACAATTTCATCGTAAGTGAACTTAATACCAAACCTTTGAAAAACCTTAACAGCTCCATCACTGATTAAATGAATATGGACGTTAGTAAAGCCCAGACGGGTAATAAGAAAAGCCGCAGCTTTACCGGCTATTTTATCAGTGAGTAATAATTTTTTTAAATCGAAGTTATTGTTTTTAAGGAAATCCTCTAGTTCAAAAAGAGGATACAGCCATTTGCTATGACTGGTAAATATATCCTGACCGTTACAAGTGATAATTAAAGATTGCTCCACAACTAAATAAGTTAATAGTGCTAACAAATATATAATGAATAAATTATTTGACGTCTTAATGGTGGTTTTACTTTACACTTTTTTACATTTTCGTGTGATTAAAAATTAAGCTAAAACACTTCTTTAAATTAAATATCTGGAATCCAGTAAATTAATTTGAAAATAAAAATTGAAATTTTAACAATTTTTAACATTTTAAATTCGTAAAAAAAAAAATGATTGATATATATTCGCATTTCGAAATTAGATTATTAAAATTAATTCTTAATATTTATGACTATCAATACAGATATCAAGGCATTGAATGATAAGATTCAGCTCGAAAGCCAATTTGTAGACCTCATTACTATGGAAATAAACAAAGTAATTATCGGTCAGAAGCATTTAGTAGAAAGCCTCTTAATAGGTTTGTTATCAGACGGACATATTCTTCTTGAAGGAGTACCGGGTCTTGCTAAAACATTAGCAATAAACACACTGGCGAAAACTATTGATGCAGATTTTGCAAGAATTCAGTTTACGCCTGACCTGTTACCTGCCGACTTGATAGGAACATTGATTTACAGTCAGAAGAAGGAAGAATTTGTAGTCAAGAAAGGTCCTATTTTCACAAACTTTGTTTTGGCTGATGAAATTAACAGGGCTCCGGCAAAAGTTCAGTCAGCACTTCTGGAAGCAATGCAGGAAAGGCAGATTACTTTGGGTGATCATACCTACAAGCTCGAACAACCTTTCCTTGTAATGGCTACTCAGAACCCAATTGAACAAGAAGGTACATATCCGCTACCGGAAGCACAGGTCGACAGGTTCATGTTGAAAGTAGTAATCAATTATCCTCAAAAAGATGAAGAAAGACTGATAATTCAGCAAAACCTTTTAAAGGAATTCCCGAAACCTAACACGATATTAAAACCTGCCGATATAGTCAGGGCTCGTGATGTTGTCAGGGAAGTTTATATGGACGAGAAAATTCAGAAATATATAGTAGACATTGTATTTGCTACCCGTCAACCTTCTGATTATGGATTGAGCAAATTCTCAGACATGATCACTTACGGAGGTTCTCCACGTGCAAGTATCAGTTTAGCTCAGGCAGCCAAGGCATTTGCCTTTATTAAACGAAGAGGATATGTCATTCCGGAAGATGTCAGGGCTGTTTGCCACGATGTATTACGCCACAGAATCGGACTGAGCTACGAAGCTGAAGCCAACAATCTTACCACTGAAGAAATAATAAGTGAGATACTTAACACTGTGGAAGTGCCATAGTGGTTTACGGAATTCATTCACAAAGTAATGTTTGAACCGTAATTCGGGATATTGGAGCTTATAATTTGAAAATGAACAAAAAGTGGAACATACTGAATTATTAAAGAAGGTTAGAAAGATTGAGATTAAGTCGCGCGGACTTTCTAAAAATATTTTTGCAGGAGAATATCATTCTGCTTTTAAAGGCAGGGGTATGGCTTTCAGCGAAGTACGTGAGTATCAGTATGGCGATGACATAAGAAACATTGATTGGAATGTTACAGCCAGATACAACAAACCGTTCATAAAAATATTTGAAGAAGAACGCGAGCTGACAGTAATGCTGCTAATCGACGTAAGCGGGTCGAGAGATTTTGGAACTTTCGATAAATATAAGAAAAACGTTATTACAGAAATTTCTGCAGTATTGGCTTTTTCTGCAATTGAAAACAATGATAAGATCGGGGTTATATTTTTCTCTGACAAAATTGAGAAATTTATCCCCCCTAAAAAAGGTAAAAGTCATATACTAAGGATAATCAGGGAATTAATTGACTTTGAACCTGAAAGCAAGGGTACTAATATCAATCAGGCAATTGAATACCTTACTAATGCCATCAAAAAACGTTGTACTGCTTTTATCATATCTGACTTCATTGATGAAAATAAAGGTTTGCAAAGATCTTTAAACATAGCAAGAAACAGGCATGATGTTGTGGGCTTAAGAATCTATGATGAAAGAGAAACTAAGCTGCCTGCTATTGGTATGATGAAGCTCAAAGACGCTGAAACAGGTAGGTATATGTGGGTTGATACTTCTGATCCTAATGTGAGAGGTTATTATTCACATTGGTGGGAAGAGCACAACATGCAGTTAGACAATGCCTTTACCAAGACCGGAGTTGACTACGCAAATATCAACACCAGGGAAGACTACGTAAGATCGTTAATGACTTTATTCAAAAAGAGGGCCAGCCGATGAAGAAGATTATCTCAATAATATGCTCATTATTAATAGTGTTGCTGTTTTCGATAAATGCAAACAGCCAAAACGTTAGGGCTAAAGCTGAACTCGACAGTTCAATGATACTTATTGGTGATCAGGTTCACTATATCATTGAAGTTGAGTATCCTGAGAATGTTAAGGTGGATATGCCTGATCCGGTTGATTCTGTTGCTACTTCAGTTGAGATAGTTGAAAAATTAACAATCGATACTATATCAAAAGAGGCAGGAATAAAAGTAATGAAGCAAAGCTACCTGATTACTTCATTCGATAGCGGGGTACACATGATTCCTCCATTCACTATATCATTGAATAAAAATGGTATAACTGATTCGATAAAGACCAATCCTGTTTTCCTTGAAGTCTATAATCTTCCAAAAATAGATTCATTGATAAATGCCCTAAAAGCACCTATCGACATAAAAGTTCCATACAAAGCACCCGTTACTTTTAAGGAGGTAGCACCATTGATTATGGGGATACTTTTAGCTGCAGGAGTGATATTCCTGATTTGGTATGCTTTAAAAAGGAGAAAAGATAAGCGTCCGCTGTTCCAGATTCCTCAGAAACCAAAAGAACCGGCGCATATAATTGCCCTCAGGGAGCTTGAAAGAATTAAGGAAGAAAAAGTTTGGCAACAAGGTAAAATCAAACAATATTACAGCGAAGTAACTGATGTCCTTAGGGATTACATCATGAATAGGTTTAATATCCCTGCAATGGAGCAAACTTCTGAAGAGACAATTTATGCTTTTAACAAACAGAAGAATCTTCTTGATGATAAAACATTTAATAACCTTAAACGGATTCTCTTCAATGCTGATCTTGTGAAATTTGCTAAATACGAACCACTTCCCGACGACAACAACCTTGTTTTGGTCGACTCATTTTTCTTTATCGACAATACTAAAATAGAAGTACAGGTAGAAGAAAAAAAGAGTCCTGAAAATGAAAAAGGAGAAGATGTGAATCTTAAATAAATTAGAAAATGGACAAGTATATATACGCGAACCCCGGAATGTTTTACTTACTGTTGGCGCTCATACCAATAATTGCATGGTATGTATACCGACAAAAGAAATTTGGGGCCAGCCTTCAGGTTTCAACTTTAAAGAACCTTGAAGCAATACCAAAAACATGGAAGTATTACTTAAGGCATTCTATTTTTGCCTTAAAGGTTATTGCCATAGCACTGTTAATAGTCGTACTTGCCCGTCCTCAATCGTCAGAAAACTGGGAGAACGTATCAACAGAAGGTATCGATATTGTAATGGCTGTTGACGTTTCAACGAGTATGCTTGCCAGAGATTTAAAGCCCGACAGGCTTGAAGCAGCGAAAGATGTAGCATCAGCTTTCATAGCAGGCAGACCATACGACAGGATTGGGCTGGTAGTATTTGCAGGAGAGTCGTTCACTCAATGTCCGCTGACAACTGATCACCCGGTAGTTACCAACCTTTTGAGAGAAACAAGTACAGGTATATTGCAGGATGGAACAGCTATTGGAAACGGATTGGCAACGGCAGTTAACAGGTTGAAAGAAAGCGAAGCAATAAGCAAAGTCATAATACTTCTCACTGACGGTGAAAATAATTCAGGCGAAATACCACCTATCACTGCAGCTGAGATTGCCAAAACATATGGCATTAGAGTTTATACGATAGGTGTTGGAACTATAGGTACTGCTCCCTACCCTATGCCGACTCCTTTTGGTATTCAGGTGCAGAATGTACCTGTCAAGATAGACGAAGAATCGCTTCAATCAATAGCAGGTTTAACCGGAGGAAAATATTTCAGGGCGACGAGCAACGATAAATTGAAACAAATTTATGATGAGATTGATGCTCTGGAAAAATCAAAGATTGAAGTTAAAGAGTTCAGCAAGAAACAGGAAGAATTTCAAGTATTTGCAATTGCGGCAGCTTTGTTGTTATTGCTTGGAATCCTGTTGAAGATTACAATATTCCGCAATATTCCTTAAATTATTTAATCATGGAAATGTTCAGATTCGGAGATCCTCAATATTTATATGCACTGGCAATCATACCGGTACTTATAGCTTTGTTTATATATTTCAGGATTCAAAGAAAAAAAGCAATAAGGGAGTTTGGTAATCCTGAAATATTGGAACCATTAATGCCTAACGCTTCAAAATCGAGACCTGCTATCAAATTTACAATACTCATTGTTGCTCTTGCTTTCCTGATTATCGGAATTGCAAGACCACAATTCGGAGCAAAGCTTCAAAAGATAAAAAGGCAGGGCATAGAACTCGTAATAGCACTTGACGTGTCAAACAGTATGCTCGCTGAAGATATTCAGCCAAATCGTCTGGAAAAGGCAAAAATGGCAATATCAAGACTAACTGAAAGGCTAAGTAACGACAAGATTGGTTTGATAGTTTTTGCAGGAGATGCTTATACTCAGATTCCGATTACGACTGATTATGCATCAGCAAAGCTTTTCCTGTCGTCGATAACACCTGATATTGTACCGAAACAAGGTACTGCAATTGGCTCAGCAATAGACCTTGCAATCAATTCGTTTACCCCTGAATCAAAAACAAGTAAGGCAATTATTGTTATCACTGATGGTGAAAACCACGAAGATGATGCTGTTGAAATGGCTAAAGCAGCTACCGAACAAGAAATTGTTGTACACACTATCGGTATGGGGCTTCCACAAGGTGGACCTATCCCTATTTCAAATAGTTATGGACAAAAGGATTTCAGGCGAGACAAAAGTGGTCAGGTTGTCGTTACCAAATTGGACGAAAATATGCTCCAGCAGATTGCTGCAGCCGGAAACGGTAAATATATAAGGGCCAACAATACTGAAGTTGGCATAAACAACATTTTCGATGAAATCAGCAGTATGGAGAAATCGGAGCTCGAGTCAAGGGTATACTCTGATTATAATGATCAGTTCTTTTATTTCATTATGATTGCCCTGGCGCTGATTGTGATTGAATACTTGGTACTTGAGAGAAAGAATAAATTGCTCAAGAACTTCAGATTGTTTAACGGGAAGAAAATTGAAAAATAAAATGAAAATTTATCTGTTTACAATAATATTCCTGGTAGCTTCCATTTCTGCCTTTGCTCAGAAAGAAAGGAAATTTATTAGGTCAGGGAACAAATACTACGACAAAGCAGTAGAAAACAGTGATACTGTGAAGATCGATTCTGTGAACTTTGCAAAAGCTGAAGTTGAATATAGAAAAGCACTTCAGAAAAAGCCTAATGATTTCAAATCTCAATTCAATATTGGTGATGCCTTGTTTAAACAAAACAAGATGGAAGAGTCGTCGCTTGAATTTCAGCAGATACTTGATGCCACTTCCAATAAAGAAGATAAAGGCAAGGTTTGGTTCAACTACGGAAACTCGATGCTTGCTCTTAACAAATTAGACGAAAGCATTGATGCTTATAAAAATGCATTGCGCAATAACCCAAAAGATATTGAAGCCAAATACAATCTCGAATTTGCCCGCCGCTTAAAGAAGCAACAACAACAGCAGCAACAGCAGCAGCAAAACCAAGATCAGAACAAGGATCAAAATAAAGATCAGAACAAAGATCAACAACAGAAGCAGCAGGATCAGAACCAACAACAAAATCAGGATCAGCAGAAGCAGCAACAGCAGCAGCAGCAGCCAAAAATTTCAAAGCAGAATGCCGAACAGATGTTGAAAGCACTTCAGAATGATGAGAAGGAAACACAGGAAAAAGTGAAAAAAGCTAAAGCGGTAAAGGAACAAACTAACAAGCCGGAAAAAGATTGGTAATCATTTTCAGTATATTTATATTTTTGTATGGATTTGAAAATTGAACAAAATGAATCGTAAAATATTTCTAATAATATTGTTATTCATTGGCGTCAGAGCTTTTGCCGAAGATGTCAGGTTTGTCATGTCAGCTCCGGAGATAGTTTCCAGTGGAGAACAGTTCAGCCTGACACTTACTCTTAATGCCAAAGGTGATAATTTACAAATGCCACAGCTTGAAGGGTTTGACATACTAATGGGACCAAGTGTATCGACAAGCAGAAGTTTCAGCAGCGTAAACGGGAAAATGACTCAAAGTGTAAGCAATTCTTATACATATATCCTTAGAGGTCAAAAAGAAGGAACATTTTCGATTTCTCCCGCGTCAATAAGGGCAGAAGGTAATACTATTCAATCGAACAGTTTGACGATTAAAGTAATACAAGGACGAAAACCGGCAAGCAATGCTGCCCCTTCGGGTACACAGAGACAAGATTCACAAGAGGGTACAACAAGATCAGCTTCGGGCTCCCGCGATGATCTTTTCATCCAATACGAGACAGATAAGAGGAATGTTTACAAAGGTGAAATGATTACTGTTGCATTTAAACTTTACAGCAGGGTTAACCTTTCTGTTGCTGACCAGTCTCTTCCATCATTTGAAGGCTTCTGGACTCAGGATATTGACATTCCATCTGCTGACCAGAACAGGGTCAGGGAAGCAGTTGATGGAATAATATATAACGTTTACACCCTCCAGAAGAAAATCCTCATACCTCAACAAACAGGCACACTTTACATTGAACCTGCGGAAATGGTTTTCAACGTGCAACAAAGAGTTGCCCCAACAAGCATTTTTGACGATTTCTTTGGCTCGGTTCAAAATATCAGGACTTCAGTGAAATCTAACAGAATAGCAATCACTGTAAAAGATCTTCCTTCTGCGCCTGCCGGATTTAAGGGTGCTGTGGGTAAATTTACCTTATCATCAGAAATTGACAAGACAGACTTAAAATCGAATGAAGCAATAACAATAAAGGTCAAAGTTTCGGGAAGCGGAAACCTCAAACATATCAATGCACCTACTTTTAAATTTCCTGCCGACTTTGAAGTATATGACCCAAAAACATCATACGATTTTAAAGTGTCAGAATCTGGAATAAATGGTTCTACAATATTTGAACAGGTAATAATACCACGATATCCCGGTAATTTTACTATTCCAGCTCAGGATTTCGTATACTTCGACACAGCAACTAAAAGTTATAAGACTCTTTCTACTCAGGAATTCAATATCCATGTAGAAAAAGGTTCTGATGATCAGTCAACAACTGTTGTAAGCTCCATGTCGAAAGAAGATGTAAGGTATATTGGTAAAGATATTAGATACATAAAAACCGAAGGGCAAAAACTTAAAGCCCGCCACTCTCATTTATTTGGCAGTTTCATGTTTTATTTTGCATACATAGCATCTTTGTTAGCATTTATCGCTGTGGTAGTTATTCTTCAGAAAAAAGCTAAGGAAAATGCCAATATTGCTCTAATGAGAAACAGGAAAGCAAGCAAAATGGCGCGTAAGCATTTAAAAGCTGCTTCTGTCTGTTTAAAGAACAACAATAAGGATGAATTTTATGAGGCTTTATTGAAAGCATTCTGGGGATATCTGAGCGACAAACTTACCATTCCTCAATCGGAGCTTAACCGCGACAATGTAAGAGTTACACTTTCTGAAAATAGTGTTGAAAATACCGTAATCGATGAGTTTATGACTGTGGTCGATACATGTGAAATGGCACGTTATGCTCCGGCAGCCGTAAATGAATCAATTGCAGATCTTTATTCAAAAGGTGAGAAGCTGATTAGCAGCTTTGAAAAACAAATACGTAAAAAATCATGATCATGAAAAAACTGATCTTAACAATACTATCAATTGTGATTGCCTCATCCTTGTTTTCACAACCTTCAGCTCAAATGAAGGAAGCAGAAAGGATGTATACAGCAAATAATTATGCTGACGCAATCAAGACATATGAAAGCATTTTAAAGCAGGGCTATGAGTCTGCTGAACTTTATTATAATCTCGGTAATTCATATTACAGAAATAATGAAATAACAAAGTCGATCCTCAACTATGAACGAGCTAAAATGCTTGCCCCAAATGATGAGGACATACGTTTCAATCTTGAATTAGCCAACCAGTTTGTTGTAGATAAAATAGAGCCCCTTCCCCGCCCTTTCTTTGTTAAATGGTGGCATTCTCTCATAAATTCCAATTCATCGGGAGGATGGGCTAAAATTAGCATTATATGCTTTATTCTAGCATTGATTGGTGCATCAGGGTATATATTTGCCAGTTCTATCAATCTTAAGAAAATTTCATTTATTACTGGCATTGTGATGATAGTAATTTCAGCATTTTCTTTTGGCTTTGCAGGCAAACAGAAAGCCGGGATTACAAATCACAAATCAGCAATCGTATTTACACCCACAGTTACAGTAAAATCATCGCCCGATGAAAGCGGTACAGATCTTTTTGTTGTTCACGAAGGACTGAAAGTTGATATCAGGGAAGAACTTGGTAACTGGTATAATATAAGAATTGCAGATGGTAATAGCGGTTGGGTTAAAAAGATAAACCTCGAAAAGATTTAGTTTTAAATTCTAAGGATAAGTTTCATAGTCCGCTGTCTGATATATAAATCGGCAGCGGATTATTTTTTTAGAAGGCTGCCGAAAGTTTAAGATTAAACATCATTCCTGTTAACCTATCAGGAATTCCATGAAAAATGCCTTCATAATCAGCAATGAAAGTATACGAGGAGACATTATCAATGTCAATAAGGTTAAGAATTTCAATACTCACACTGCAATCCTTGAATTTATCGAGCATTTTCCATTTGGTAAAGTTCTTACCATCGCTAACTAAAAGCCTTATAAAGCCAATGTCAATACGTCGGTATGGAGGAATCCTGACAGTTTGAGTCCACCTCTCACTTCGAGGTAACCCAAAAGGCACTCCGGTAATAAAATGACCGGTAAGGTGCATCTGATAAGCAGGTAGTCCCGGCAAATAATCCTGAAAAAACATACTGAATTTAAACCTCTGATCTGAAGGTCTGGGAATATAACCATGGTCACCATCACCTTCAATATCCTCCTTAGTATCCATCAATGAAGCGCTAATCCATGATTGAGTACCACTAACGAATTCGCCGTTTACTTTAAGATCGAGACCATAGGCATATCCTTTTGAAATCTGGTCAGAGAGATAGCGAATCCTTACATTTTCGTATTGATAAGGAATAAGATCCTTCAGCGATTTATAATAAGTCTCGGCAGTAAATCTGAAAGGCCTGTCCCAGCTCATAAAAGTGAAATCAACTCCTGCAACTGCCTGTAAGGAATATGGAGTTTGGATTTCAGAATTTACATTCCCCCGAATGTCTTTTAGCTCTCTGTAAAAAGGAGGCTGATGATACCAGCCAAAAGAAAGTCGGGCAATAAGATCATTATCACCGTTAGTCTTCAGGGAAGCTGAAAATCGGGGACTAAATGAAAGTTTATCGGTATAAGTCCAGTAGTGAACCCTTGCCCCTCCGGTAAGCATCAGATAACCAATACCTAGCGGTAGAGAGTATGAATCCTGTAAGTAAGCTGAATATCTTTGCTGAGTGTGAGAATAGTTAGTTTTAAAAAGATAATAGAGATTAATATCTTTATTTGAATAGGGCAAAGAATAACCGGCTGAATCCCTGTATTCCCACTCTTTGGTCCTATCCTCAATTATTTCTTGTCGGGCATTTATTCCCCACTGCAAAACGTTATTACCTGATTTATAAGTTCCTCTGTGGTCTATATTTGCAATTGTTGCGTCAAGAAAATTGCGTCCATGTTCATGATAATATCCTGTGCTCAGGTTGAATATACTATCATTTTGACGCTGACTTCCCTCATTGCCAACTTCATTGAACCAATAATAGCCAAGAATATCGTAAGTTTCCTTTTCAGAAGTAGCAAATAATGAAGATGTTAGATTCAAGGTAAGTCCTTTTATAGGTTTATATTCAAAATTCAGCGAACCGGTATATATTGAATAATCATCAACCTCCTGACCTTCAAAATAAACATGAAGCATTTGCTGATCGTTAAAAATTCCTGTTCTTGACTCCCTCGATTCAGGAATAAACCTATAACTGTTTGAACCGGCAGTTCCGAGAAAGCTTATTTCAAATTTATCGGACAGTGAATATGTAAAAAAACCTTGTAAATCGATATACATAGGGTCGTATGTGCCTTTCGACTCCAAGGAACCGAGTAATAACTTAAAGGATTTATACCTGGCGCCGATGTTGTAAGTAAACTTTTTGTCTTTGCTGATATTTTCAACATGAACCTTTGCTCCTAAAATGCTCACATCAGCTGAGGCGCTGAAAGCTTTAGGTCTGTTATACTGAATATCAAGTACTGATGACATTTTATCGCCATATTTAGCATCAAATCCACCGGCGGAAAACTCGATTGAAGAAACCATATCAGAATTTACAAAGCTCATCCCTTCCTGCTGTCCGGCTCGAATCAGAGTCGGTCTGAATATCTCCATTCCGTTTACATACACGAGGTTCTCGTCAAAACTGCCGCCTCTGACGGAATATTGATTGCTCATTTCATTACTTGAGCTCACGCCGGGCAAGGTCTTAATAATACTTTCCACACTTCCCAAACCAACGTCAGTTACTGCGCTAACTGTTTTAGGGTTTATCTTGACAATGTTACCTGAAGTTTGTCTGTGTTCTGAAATAACAATTTCATTAATATCTTCCGATTTAGAATACAGCACAGCATCAATCTCAAGCATATCCTCAGGAGATAGGTTTAACGTCTTTTCGTACATTTCATAACCTATCATAGAGAATACAACGGTAATTTCTCTTCCTGTTGGTATACGAAGAAGAAAACTACCTTTTTTATCAGTAGTTGTACCAATAGGATAATTTCTCAGGCTCACGTTCACCATTTCAACTGGTAAACCCTTTTCATCCTTCACTAAACCATAGATAGTAGCATTACTTGTTTGCGCATAGGAACCCAAGCAATGAAAGAAAAGGAAATAAAGTGATGTAAGAAGAAAAAATAAAACTCGCTTCATGGGTTGCAAAAATAACATTTCAATGAATAATAACGGGAATTAACTAAATCAATTGTTAAAATTGAGCTTAAAAGATAAATCTTTTATCATTATATGAGAGTTAACTAAAATTTGATTTTTGGTTTAGAGAAATATTATTCATAAAAGTTATATTTGCACATTAAACTTAACAAATGCTTTTTCATCTGATACTCAAAGGACTGATTACCGGATTCTTAGTAACTATACCGGTAGGCCCAATGGCAGTGCTGATAATTCAGCGAACTGCCAATAGAAATTTCAAATCTGGATATTCAACTGCCTTGGGTGTTGTTTCTGTTGATTCATTATATGCTACAATAGCAATCTTCAGTGTATCTTTTATAATTACCTTTTTAAGAACTTACCAGACATATATACAAATTGTTGGGGCAATCATCTTGTTAGGTCTTGGGCTATTCATCTTTTTTTCAAATCCAATATCATCGATCCAAGAATTTAAGAAAAAAGGCTCAAGTATATTTCAATGCTTTGCCACAGGGGCGCTTTTTGCAATGTCAAACCCGATGGTGATACTTTCCTATCTGGCAATATTCGCAGGTACAGGACTTGTCTTTAACCACAGCGAGCCATTGGAGTTCATATCAATCATTGGTGGGTTTTTCTTAGGGTCATTAAGTTGGTGGACAGTTTTAACTTCATTGGTAAGCAGGTTTCGCCACCACTTGAATTTAAGGATTTTATGGTGGTTCAATAAGATATCGGGGAGTCTGATAATGTTGTTTGTAATCATTATTACTATCTACATAATCATCAACGGAAATCCAAAGATATAGATGAAGTAGCTGTAATAACAGCTACTTTAGAATTCACTTCTTTTATTAAAAAATAAAAAAGCATTGGGTAAATTTATAATCTGAATATTAAATTATTAGTTAAACGAATATGTAATTTAATGCAAAAGATTTTAAAATTTGATGCAAATTTATTTGGAGTAATAAAATATACTTGTATTTTTGCAGCGCTTTTAAAATAAAAGACAGTTAAAACTTTTGTTCTAAAAATGATGACTCAGTAGCTCAGCAGGTAGAGCACATCCCTTTTAAGGATGGGGTCCTGGGTTCGAATCCCAGCTGGGTCAC
>CAYMTR010000038.1:0-33310 GCA_964393405.1 uncultured Prolixibacteraceae bacterium | reverse complement strand
CATCTTAATTGTCTGCTCTCTGTTAGGTCCCACAGAAACAATTGAAACTTTTACGCCTGTGTTTTTCTCTATGAATTTTATATAATCCGAAAGTTGAGGAGGAAATTTATCCTGCGATGTAATCTTTGTCAGATCGCATTTCCAACCTGGAAGTTCAACATACACAGGTTCCACATTCTCATCTATTTCATAAGGAAATATATCTGTTTCTACTCCATTTATTTTATATGAAGTACAAATTTTTATCGTGTCAAATTCATCGAATACGTCAGCTTTCATCATAATAAGGTCGGAAACTCCATTAATCATGACAGAATAATTCAAAGCTACAAGGTCAAGCCAGCCGCATCGCCTAGGGCGACCTGTAGTTGCGCCAAATTCATTTCCTTTCTTTCGTAGCTCTTGTCCTGTTGCATCAAAAAGCTCTGTTGGGAATGGTCCTGAACCAACTCTGGTGCAGTATGCTTTAAATATTCCGAAAACACTTCCAATAGTCTGAGGAGCAATGCCTAAACCTGTACATGCACCGGCACAGATAGTGTTTGAAGAGGTGACAAATGGATATGAACCAAAATCAATATCTAACATTGTACCTTGAGCACCCTCTGCAATTATCGTTTTACCCTCTTTTAGTGCTTTGTTTATATACGTTTCACTATCAATGAAAGGGAAGCCTTTTAAAACTTCAAGCCCTTCAAACCAGTCTTTTTCAAAGCTTTCAAGTTGTTCTTTATATTCAAAATGATAAAGCTTTTCCAAAAGAACTATATGTTGTTGTTTTAAGTTGTTGTATTTTTCTTCAAAGTTATTTAGTATGTCTCCAACACGAAGTCCTTCACGACCAATCTTGTCTCGATATGTTGGTCCTATACCCTTTAAAGTAGACCCTATTTTAGTATCACCTTTAGATGATTCGGATGCAGCATCAAGAAGTCTATGTGTTGGTAATATTAAATGTGCTTTCTTTGAAATGAAAAGATTTTTCGAAATGTCAAAACCAATCTTTTTAATCGCTTCAATCTCTTTTTTAAATATCGAAGGATCAAGAACCACTCCGTTTCCAATAATGTTTACTTTGTTCTCACGAAATATCCCACTTGGAATTGTATGTAAGACCTGTTTGATATTATTGAACTCAAGAGTATGGCCGGCATTTGGACCACCCTGAAACCTTGTTATAACATCATAATTAGGAGTAAGCACGTCAACTACTTTACCTTTGCCTTCGTCTCCCCATTGCAGGCCTAACAATACATCTACTTTTGTCATTTCGTTTTTATAGATTATCAAATGTTTAAACAAAAAAATTGGTCTATTCCAAAACATGTTGGAATAAACCTGCCAGGTAATATTACTTATTGGTTTTGGCGCTCAAAATTACTAATTCAAATGAGAAATTCAAAATTTATATATGATTATAAGACATCAGTGATTTAGATATAAAATAGTTAACTTTTGAGGAATTATTCCTTTTTTGTCTTTTCTCCATATATATAAAGAGAATGGTGCGAAAGGCTGAAATTATTATCCTTACAGGCATCTTCAATTATCTGACGAATACGAGGATCGAAAAATTCAGTAACAGTTCCTGTGTTTATATCTATCATGTGGTCATGTGTTTCTGATGCAAAAGCTTTTTCAAAT
The DNA here is from genome assembly GCA_964393405.1 of uncultured Prolixibacteraceae bacterium. Classification (GTDB taxonomy): domain Bacteria; phylum Bacteroidota; class Bacteroidia; order Bacteroidales; family Prolixibacteraceae; genus CAYMTR01. The sequence goes on along the minus strand of CAYMTR010000038.1, from coordinate 31,666 downwards.
TGAGATATGTTCTTTCCAAACTGATGTTTGACAACCAATTTACTGTTTAAGAGTAGGTCAATCGTATTATACAATGTTGCCCGGCTAACATGATATTTCTGATTTTTCATTGATGTATACAAGGTCTCGACATCAAAATGACCGTTATGTGAGTATATTTCATCAAGAATAGCAAACCTCTCTGGAGTTTTTCTGAATGAGTTTGATTCAAGGTATTCTGTGAAGATCTTTTTTACTTTAGCTTTCAACTTCAAATTTTGCATGACACCCAAATTTAGATTCCCAAATTACTAATTCCAAATACTAAAACAAAATTCAAAAAAACAAAACAGTATCATGATAGCTCAATTCTTTCTACTATTTCAGTCCCCTTGATTTTGCCCAACTCTTCAATTATGTTGTCAAGGTCTGCAGTATTATGGATATATAAATCAATTGTACCGGTAAAAACTCCTTCGTCAGTATCGAACCTGACTGTCCTCATATTTACATTGTGGTCTTTTGAAATTATTCCGGTTATTTCACTTGCAATTCCAATACGGTCAAAGCCTTTAATGAATATTCTTGATAGATATGAATTTATTTTAAACTGTTTCCACTTGGCCGATAATATTTTGTCGCCCTCACTGGTCATTAGACGAATAGTCTCGTTGCATGACTTTTTATGAATGACTACAATATTATTTTCATCAATAAAGCCTATCACATCATCTCCGGGAATCGGATTACAGCAGCGGGCAAGCTTGAAGTTCTTTTCAATGTTTTCTTCACTTATTATGTAAGGTTCTTTTTTGTTGACTACTTCTGTACCAGAATCCTTCTTTCTTCTGCCAATACTTAATTTCCAGTATTTTACAAGTTTGTTCTCTTCCTTTTTCTCTTTAAATATTTCATCTATTTGTGAAAACGAAATGAGCCCAAGTCCAACCTGGGCGTACATTTGTATTTTTGACTCAAGATTGAAATGCTCCAGAAGGATGTTAATTGTTTCGTTTGTAGGGAATCTGTTGAGTTTTTTCAATTCTTCCTCAATCATCTGCCTTCCTTTTTCAATATGCTGATTTTGCTCTGTTTTGAAGGCATCTTTTACTTTTTGTTTTGCTTTGGCAGTTGTTACAACATCAAACCAGTGTGATTGAGGTCGTTGTTTTTCTGAAGTAAGTATTTCTATCTGGTCGCCACTTTTAAGTTGATGGCTTATGGGTACCAAAAGATGGTTTATTTTTGCACCGATACACTTGTTGCCTAAATCGGTGTGAATTTCAAAAGCAAAATCAAGAACAGTCGAACCTTTGGGCATAGTTTTCATTTCCCCCTTGGGGGTAAACACAACTATTTCGGAGCTGAACAGATTAAGTTTAAAGTCATCAAGAAATTCAAGTACATCTGATTCTGGGTTCTGCATCATTTCCCTTATTCTTTCTATCCACTTGTCGAGTTCACCGTCGTGAGTTGATTCCCCCTTATACTTCCAGTGGGCAGCAAACCCTCTCTCAGCTATTTCGTTCATTCTCTCACTTCTAATCTGAACTTCAACCCATTTCCCTTCCGGACCCATAACCGTTAAGTGCAAAGCTTCATACCCATTTGCTTTTGGCATTGTAACCCAGTCGCGAATTCTATCTTGTTTGTAATTGTAAATTGAAGTGACAATTGAAAATATTTCCCAGCATTTACGGCGTTCATCAATTTTTTCGCTGCTTTTAAAAATAATACGGATAGCCAGAAGGTCATAAACCTCATCGAATGAAACCTTTTTTACCTGCATTTTTTTCCAGATAGAATATACAGATTTAGGTCGGCCTTTTATTGAAACTTCAATGTTTTCACCCCTGAGCTTTTCTTCAATAGGCTTAATAAATTGATTTACAAGGTAATTACGATGCTCTTCTTTGTCGCGAAGTTGAAGCGATATTTCTTTATATTGATCCGGGAATTTATATTTAAGGCTTAAATCTTCAAGTTCTGATTTAATGGCATAAAGGCCAAGTCGATGGGCGAGGGGAGCATAAATATAAAGTGTTTCACCCGATATTTTTAGTTGTTTGTTTGGAGGCATTGAATCGAGGGTCCTCATATTATGCAGACGGTCAGCTATTTTTATCAGGATAACCCTGACATCATCTGATAGCGTAAGCAGCATTTTTCTGAAGTTGGCAGCTTGTAGGTAATCAAATTCGCCTTCAAGCTTTGTTAGTCCGTCAACTATTGTTGCAATCCTTTCACCAAAAAGGTTCTTAATATCGTCAAGTGTGTAATCTGTATCCTCGACAACATCATGTAATATTGATGAAATTAGCGATTTGGTTCCAAGTCCTATTTCTTTAACTACAACTGTGGCTACTGCCAATGGATGCAGAATATATGGTTCACCTGAACGACGCCTTACTCCTTCATGAGCGCTATTAGCAAAATCAAATGCCTTCTGAATCAATTTCATATTTTCTTCAGAAAGGTTATGCTTGAATGACTTAAGCAAATTTGAGTATGCTTCTTGTATTTCCCTTTTATCTAATTCAGAATGTTGAGCCATAAAAAATTATAATCGAACAAATTACTAAAATTTGTTTAAAATTTACTCCTTGATTTGCTTATAAATACTAAAAATTGTATTTGTCATCTTGTCCCACGAAAATTTCTCTTTTGCAATAATTACGTTTCGGGTCATAGTTGCTTCTCTATTATTAGTAAAGAAATCGTATATAGCTTCAGCAACATGATTATGCTCTGGCTCTACAACATAGCCGCAAACTCCATCTTCTATAATTTCTGCTAATCCACCTACATTAGTTACTAACATAGGTTTATTGAAATGGTAGCCTATTTGAGTTACTCCACTCTGTGTTGCTGATTTATAAGGCTGCGCAATTAAATTAGCTGCGCAGAAATATTTATTTACCTCATCGTCAGGAATGAAATCGGTTTTTAAAACTACTCTATCTTCAATTTTTAATGAAGAGATTAATTCCTGATAATATTTTTCATTAGAATAAAATTCCCCGGCGATAATAAGTTTAACAGCTAGTGATCTCACTTTTTCGTTTGCCATTGCATTAAGCAATATGTCTAATCCTTTGTAATCACGTATAAATCCAAAGAAAAGGATATATTGGAAATTCTCATTTAAATTTAATTTAGACTGTGCTTCTTTTAACGGAAGTATTTCGCCATAGTGATCATAAATAGGATGAGGTGTCAACGCTTTTGGTTTTCCTGTTGTAAAAATATCGATATCTTTAAAAACACAATCCGACATTGTTACAAATCCATCAACGGATTTGACAAAGTATTTTGTAAATAAGTTGTCTCCAATCCTGTGTTCGTGAGGAATAATATTATCAACTATTGAAATTATTTTTGTTTTCGAATTGCCTTTTATGATTCTGCAAATAGTACCGGTTGAGGGTGCCATTAATGGAATCCAATACCTGACAATTACTATATCTGCCATTTTCTTTCTAAGTTTTAATCCGGTAGCTATCCAATTGAAAGGATTTATTGAATTAATCATTCTTTTTATGGAAAGCTCCTTTGGTGGCAGTGCATCAGTGTATTGTGTTTTGCCGGGGAATAAAAATCCCGGGTATTGAAGTTTAAAGTTGATAATTTCAACATTGTGACCTTCGTTGGTGAGTTGAACAGCAAGTCTTTCATTTAGTGCTGATATTCCGCCACGGTATGGGTTTGCAGGACCTATAATAAGAATATTCATAAGGTAATAAATGAATGTTGTTTTCTACTTGTTAACAATTAAATTATCGATAAAGCTAAATATTTTTGCTTTATCTTCAGGATTAAACCAGTTAATTTCCTTGTCACGGTTGAACCATGTCAATTGGCGTCGGGCATACCTCCTTGAATTACGCTTTATAAGTTCGATAGCTGTCGCAAGGTCGTATTCATTGTCAAAATATCCAAACAGCTCTCTGTAGCCAACAGTTTTGAGCGAATTCAGGTGTCTGAACTGATATACCGATCTTGCTTCTTCCACAAGACCTTTATTGATCATTTCATCGACCCGCAGATTTATTTTTTCGTGAAGAATTTTTCTGTCAGTATTCAGACCAATTTTTACAATATTGAAATTCCTTTGTTTTTTTGTATTGGTTCTTAGTGAAGAATATTTCTTGCCTGTCATATAAAAAATCTCCAAAGCATGAAGAATGCGTTTTGGATTTTTAATATCCGAGGTATTGTAATATTCCGGGTCTATTTTTTTTAGTTCAAACCTAAGAGGTTCGATTCCCTCTTTTTCAAAACGGGTTATTAGTTGATTTCTTATTTCATGGTCGATTGATGGGAGGTCGTCAATTCCATTACAAAGGGCATCAATATACATCATAGATCCTCCTGTCATAACTGCAATATTATTCATTTTGAAAATTGAATCCAATATTTCGAGAGCTTCAACTTCGAAATCGCTGGCACTAAAGTAATCGTGCATTGAATGGTTATGTATGCAGTGATGCTTAACAGTATTAAGCTCCTGAGAATCGGGTACAGCTGTCCCAATAGATAATTCCTTGTAAATTTGACGAGAGTCGGCTGAAATTATTTCAGTGTTGTAAAGTTTGGCTAATTCGATACTTAAGCTGGATTTTCCAACTGCTGTAGGTCCAAGAATTATAATTAGAGTTTTGTCCATTAAGAGCACAGAGTAATTTTGAAATAAAATAGATTCGAAAGGTATAAAACGTATGGACAAAAAAAAAGGGACTTAAGTCCCTTTATAAATTATCTACAAATTCTCCAAAAACATTCAAATAATCCTTTAGATTTCCGATTTCAATTTCCCTTTCCAAGTCGACAGGTTTTTTTTCGGAAAAGTGTTTCTCTTTAACATCTTGTAAAATAACTTCTTGTACGTCCGTTGAACCGGATAATGCATCTTTAAGTAAATTTTCCATAAGAAATGCGATTAGTTACAAATTGTAAAATTATCATAGAGCGGTTTTAAAAGTATAAAATAAGACTAAGAAGCAAAATATTTACGGCAATCATTTTGATACTTATTCCGATGCTGAGATATAAATAATTGTAATAAAGAAAATTAAGGACAATTTATTTTAAATAAGTAATTAGAATAATAGATGATTGGATTCGAAAGATAAATCTTTAGCAAAAAAAAAGGACGCTTATATAGCGTCCTTTTAATATAATAATATTGTGTAATATTATGCGTGATCAACTGAGTACATGTGCTGGATAAGTTCCACAACCTTAGTTGAGTAGCCCATTTCATTGTCATACCAGCTAACAACTTTTGCGAAGTTATCGTTAAGGCCGATACCTGCACCGGCGTCGAAAACTGAAGTACAAGATTCGCCAAGGAAGTCGTTAGAAACAACTTCATCTTCAGTATAACCAAGGATACCTTTCATTGGACCTTCAGAAGCAGCTTTCATAGCTTTGCATATTTCTGCATAAGGAGCAGCTTTAGCAAGGCGAACAGTAAGGTCAACAACTGATACGTCAGGAGTTGGAACGCGGAAAGCCATACCGGTAAGTTTACCATTGAGTTCAGGAATAACTTTACCTACAGCCTTTGCAGCACCTGTTGATGAAGGGATAATATTTTGAGCAGCACCACGACCACCTCTCCAGTCTTTCATTGAAGGACCGTCAACTGTTTTCTGAGTTGCAGTAGTAGCGTGAACTGTAGTCATAAGACCTTCAATAATGCCGAAATTATCGTTAAGAACCTTAGCAATAGGAGCAAGGCAGTTAGTTGTACAAGAAGCGTTTGAAACGAAGTTCATGTCTTTTGTATATTTATCCTGGTTTACACCCATAACGAACATTGGAGTGTCGTCTTTTGAAGGAGCAGACATGATAACTTTCTTTGCACCGGCATCAAGGTGACCCTGAGCTTTAGCCTTTTCAAGGAAAAGGCCTGTTGATTCAACAACATATTCAGCACCAATTTCGCCCCATTTAAGGTCAGCAGGATTCTTTTCAGCAGTTACACGGATAGCTTTTCCGTTAACAACGAGTTTACCGTCTTTAACTTCAACACTACCTTTGAAACGTCCGTGAGTAGAGTCGTATTTAAGCATATAAGCCATGTAATTAACATCGATAAGGTCATTAATACCTACCACTTCAATGTTTTCATTAGCAACAGCAACACGGAAAACAAAACGTCCGATGCGGCCAAAACCGTTGATACCAATTTTAATTTTCGACATAATTTATCGTTTTAATTATTTGTTATAAAGTTATTACGATGTAATATTATTTTATATAGAGCCACAAAATAAATACTTCTAAGTCAGAGAATCAAGTTTTAAAAATTGTTTTTCAATATTTTTTATTAAGAATAATTATTTCATAACAAAGGGAGAGCTAGAAATTTCATTTTTAAATAGGGAATTGGAAGGGTTCTGAAAGGAACCATATTCGTACCAAATTCGTCGTTTCTCCCTTTATTAAGGGAGAAACGACGAATTTGGTACGGTTGATGTAGGGTTTAGGTACAAATCGAGCAGCTTATAATTTGGGATTTAAAACCGCTTTGAGGCGGCATAAGATGTTAGTGTTTTTGGGAAAAAGACTCATTTTGGGACTCTGAAAATAAAACATGTTGTATAACATACGGAAATTTTAACAATTTTGAGTAGGCAGGACAGTCGCAAGTTTTACAAGAGCTAAAAAAAAGGATACAAAACAGGATGAATACTGATTTATAGAGTACTTTGGGTTTAGTAGAAAAAATTTTTAAAAATAAATGCATAAAACGATAGGGTATTTAATGACCAGTTTGTATAAATAGAGCACTAAGATACGCACTGGTAGCGAATTACAAGTGTTTTTCATTAAAAAATAGGTAATTATTAAACGTTCTTAAACATTTTTAATTGCAAAGAGGTGTGGAAACAGATTTTTTTTTTACTTTTATTCTAGGAAAATTAAGACTTAACAAAAAATATAAAATTCGGAGTAAATTAATGAAACACTAACAAAATGTACTATAAACTAAAGAATTCCTCGTGATTAAAGCGCAGAATTTATTGTACAATATTTTGTACATTGTCAATAAATTTTATACGTTTGTAACTTGTTGTGTACTGTAGATACGTATACAAAGTAGTGAAAGATGAAAAAATTAAATAAATTTAAATCAATCAATCAATTAAGTTCAATTTAAAAACAAGTGCTATGAGAAAATCATTTACACGGCTCCTCGGAGTTTTCATACTTTTTTGTATGATGGCTTTGCAAGCTGTAGCACAACCTGTAATTGCAACCAACGGCTTAAAGCCTGTTGATGGTGCATGTCAGGTCGCTCGGCAAGGAGTATTTGTTATTACATTCAATGAGGATGTAAGTCCCGGTTACAATGGGACAATTTCTCTTAATAATCGAATGGCCACTGAGTACATTCCGATTCAATTGAGGTCTGCTTATGAGACTTCTGCAGGATCAGGTGTGTTCAATGCACCAGCCGGGGCTTTAGCTCCTTGGAAGGTGACATTCAGTGGTAAAACGGTAACTGTTGATTTTGGGTACAAACTCGCTGAGTACACAAAATACTACATTACCGTATCTCCAACTGCTGTTAAGAGCAAAGCCAACCCGGCTAATTTCTTTGCCGGTATTAATGGTTCTGCCCTTGCAGACCTAAAGTGCAACGATGATGTTAATGCTGGATGGGATTTCACATCAGCAGATGAAACTGCTCCTTTTGCAGCAACATTAGTTCCTGCTGACGAAGCAAAGAACATTGCTCAGTCTACAACATGTACTGTTACATTCAACGAAAATGTTGTTTGGGTAGGTGGTACTACAGGTGCAAACACTACATTAAAAGTTGGTGACATTGCAATCTATGATTGTACTGATACCGGTATATATGGTGGTGATGTAATCTATGGACAACCATTAAGTGCTGTTATTACAGGTAATCAACTTGTAATTACATGGCCTGGTCTTTTACCTACGACTACTGATGTTTACGTTCGTATTAATCCTAAAATCATTGAAGACGAAAGAGGTAATGATTTTGCTGGTTTCAATACAAATGGTATGCCTTATGGAACAGCTTACACTACTCCTGCTGGAGCAGGTGTTCCTTGGAACTTCACAACAAAAGATGGTACTGTTCCTACAGTAGCTTTTGCTTTGACAAGCTGTTTGGCTGACGCTAACATTACTATTACTTTGAATGAAATAGGTATAGTTAAAGCTATTACCCGTTCTTCATTATCTTCTATTATTGGATCTTATGTTTCTTTGACTTCTGGTGGTACTGCAGTTCCTTTCGCAGCTACTATAGCAGAATCAGGATCTTCTACAATAATTACTGTTAATCCTACTCCAAGTCTTACAAGTGGTGGCAGCTATGTTGTTACTTTACTTGACGGATTATGGGATTCTTCAGACAATCCAATACCTACTAAGAGTGCTACTCTTACTGCAGGTGATTACACTGCTCCAAGTTTGACAAAGAGTGAATGGAAAAATCCTGACGGAACAACTTTCAATCTTAATTTGATTTCAAACGAAGCAGCTACATATTATTATATTGTAGTAAAAGCCGACGATATTAAGAAAGACGCAAGTCCTTATTACTATCAGCCTGAAAATGGTACAGCTCCTAATACAGTTCAGAGCAAAATCGTTTCTATTGTAACTGCAATTGGTGCTACTCCCGGAGTAACTACAACTTATACTTGGTTAGGTGCTACAGGTGTAACTGATGATAAGACAATAACTGTATATGCTGCTGGTGACATTGTTGCTCCTGCCGGTGTTGAATTACTTGAGCATGTAACTCTGCTTCCTGAATCACATGGAACAGATTGGGTAGTATTGTTATTTGGTGCCGACAATTCAACTTGCGGTAACAGCAATCATACTGGAATTACAACTACGAAGAATGTTTCTGGGTTAACCTACATTCTTCCTTCTACTTATGATATTATGCCTCCGGTTCCTACTATTACTGCTACTTTAGTAGACCCATCAGATGAAGCTGATGGTTGTAGTGAATTGGCTGGTACTGATACAGACACTAATGATGCTCCAAACGGGATATACAGAAATGGTCCTGTTTACATTACTTTCAACGAAGATGTTGAAGATGATGATGGATCAGCATTTACATCTAACGAAATTGCACAAGCAGTTACTTTAAATGATGGAAGTGTTGTTTTAGTTGACACAGCATATTACGAAGCTGCTAAGAAAAGATTTGTAATATTTCCTGCAAGACCTTTTGCTTCAGGTGGAACATTAGTTGTTACACTACAATCAAATGTGCTTCAGGATGCTAAGGATGAACTAAGATTTGGTCCTAACGGAACTGAATTGTTAGCGCCAGCAACTGAAAGTTTCTGTATTGAAACATATCGTGGTCCTATTCTTACTGTTAAACCTTGTGCAAGTACATTAGGATTTGACCGTGCAGGTGAAATAACTCTTTCTGTAAAGAAAGCTGTATATGCACCTACAATCGACGGTGGTGGTTTAATTTCATCAGATTCAGCTAATGTTGCTTTTGTTGGAAAATATATCCAGATGAGGAAACATCCTGCTGGAGAACCTGATTTGGCAACTTTAAATTCTGGAGAAATCATTTATGACGGTAATGCAAATCCTAAGGATTCTTATTTCTTATCAAGGGTTTCATTCTCTGTTGCTTATCAAGGCGACTCAGTTGTAATTAAAATTACACCAAAATCTGGTTTCGAATGGGAATCAGAAACATGGTATTCTATCGAACTTGAAAGAAGCATTCGTACAGTTGATCTTCTTGATTTAACTGAAGAAGCTCTTAGTACAGAAGGTAATGTTTGTGCAAACGACAACTACTGGAGTACTTTCAGAAGCGAAGATAGCCGTGACCCAGTTTTAATTTTCTATGAAGACAATAATTTTTCTGTTAACGGACTTGGCACAGTTGAACCATTATTATGTAATAATCTTGATGTTCAAGCTGCGGCTAATATTTTAGTGGCTGTTGACGAATGGGTAGAATTAGGTTTTGGCCAAGATTTGGGCGTTACCACTCTTCAACCATCAGATAAAATTGACGATGCTAACGCATTACGCCGTTATTTCTCATTATTTGATGTAACAAAAGCAGATTCTATTACAAGAATACCATTTGATGTTAAAACATTTACATTGAGTGCTTCTGGTGATATAGCTCAGTTCTATATTGATCCTTATCGCCCATCAGGAGATAATCCTAATTTTGTAATAGGACATAACTATCAGGTTTGCTTTATTGACAATCCAAACGAAGTAAACGCTTGGGCTGACTATACACCTGGTGATGCACTTGTTGACGATGCAGGTAATCCTGTTCACGTTGTTTGCTGTAATTTTACATGTCCGGTTGCACCTGTTGCTCCAACTTGTTTATTGAGCGCAACAATCGAAAATGTACTATTAAATAGTGTTACTTCTACTTTAACTCCGGTTACTAATGTTCCAGTAAATACTGATTCAATTGTAAATCTTACATTGAATTTCGGTATTGTATTGAACAACCCGTTATTGTGGACAGGATCAATAAGTATAATTGATACATTAACCGGTGTTACAGTACAGTCTGCTGACCTTACTACCGGTGTATTATCAAGTCCTGGTACTTCTGTATCATTTGAATTTGATATGCATGATGCTGTAACTGGTACTTCAAAATGGAGAGATATCAGAGGTTACGCAATACAATTCTCTGGACTTAACGTGATCAACGGTTTAACTACAAGTTGCCCGTTCCCATCAGTGATACGTCCTTTCAATCCAATTCATACAATTGATGGATCAGCACCTGTTATTACTCAGTTTATCCCTGATGTTCCTGGTACTCCGGGAGTTATTGGAGGTTGTTTAACTGACAAAGATGAAACTGATATTATCATTGTATTTGATGAAAATGTAACTAAACAAGCTGGAAAATTCCTTGAAATTTGGAGGTTAAGCACAAACTCTGTAATAAGAGCTATTGATGCAGCTCTTGCAAATGATGCTAAGGGTGACACAGTGATTATCTCAAAGAATATTTTTGCTGCTAGTTTAGCTTATGATGAGTCATATTATATACATATTCCACAAGGATTTGTTAAGAACGCTGTAGGTTTAGAAAATGCCGGGATTACTCTTGATGATTCACTTACATTCTGCGTAGGACCGGATCCTGCACCAAGATTTGTATGTGGAAGCTTTGATCCTGAAGATGGTTCAACTATTGCAGCTCAGACTCCAAATCTTACAATTACTTTCTCAGAAGCTGTTGTTCCTGTAGCTAATAAAGCTATTCAGATATTCAGAACTGGTCAGGATGATCCTACAACTGCTTTCCTTGTAGCTTCTGCTACTTCTTTCACAAAAGCAGATGCGGATGGTAAAAAATGGAGATTAGCAACTCTTCCATTCTTTACTAATCATAATGGAACTGTATTTGACAAATTTGAATGGGATTCTTGTTTTGATGTTAATATAGCTGGAGGTGCATTCCGTGAAGTAAGCGGAGCTAATCAAGTTACTGATACACTTATAACACACGAATTCCCAACTGCAGTTATGGATAACGATCCATTGTGTAATTGGTCATTCTGTATTGGTGATGTAACAGCTCCAACTGTTAAATTCTGGCCAGAAGATAAAGAAGTTCACGTAGCAACAAATGCACATTTGTATGCTTATATCAGTGAATTCCCAGTAATGCACGACGGAACTCCTATTAATGCACAAAATGCAGCTGATTATTTCGACGTTCAACTTAATGGAACTTCGATTGACTTCGATGTTGAATTTGTAGGTAATGATATACCAGGTGGAGATAATCAAAAACAAAGAATACGTATTGTGCCTAGAGATTCTCAGGGACCGGATTGGAGTTCTACTTCAACTACTCCTTCGATGCAGCCAGATACACTTTATACTTTAAGTTTTGTTAACCCAACAGGTCTTGCTACAACATTAGAAGATATCAATGGTAATGCTGTTGTTGAAGGTTCTGTAACATTCAGAACTGAAGATATTGTTAAGCCAATATTTGATGTAGCTCCTTCTATTTCAGTAGCTCCAACTAGTAATAAAGTTACTATTACAGGTTCATTGAACGAAGCTGGTAAAGTTCGTTGGTTACTTCTACCAAATAACGGTACATTCTCAAGCGATTTATCTTACAACAATCCTATTTGGGCTTCTACTTATACAAGCTTAGGTCTTGCAAGAGGAGAAGTTGCAACTAGTGGAGCAGCGAGTGACTTTACAATTACAGCTACTCTTGATCCAGATCCAAAATCAGGTTATGATTATGATCTTGTTGTATTCGGCGCTGATGATGAAGTTGATTTCTTTGCAACAGATGCACAGATATTGGCAGAATGGCCATTCAAAATGAATCCTGAATTTGAAACTGAAGTTTATCGTATTAAGGATTTACGTCCTGCACCAAACAGAACAGTTATTTCAGATACTATTGATATAACTTTCTGCGATAATGATGCTCCTGTTTTATTAGGAACATATCCTGCACGTTCACCAAAGAACATGAGTTTCCCAGTTGAAGATAGTATTATGTTGTGGTTCAACGAGCCAATACAGATAAATGATCTTAATGTAACTGGAAACAAGATTGTTCTTCGTGATGCAAACAATAACTTAGGTGTACCACTCGCTTTTGATATTTCAAAGGGAGATACATTGATATTATATCCTCTTGATAGTGCTTTTGTTGGCAATGAAGCTGATGCATTTATACCTTACACTACAGGTTTGCCAAGATTAAATCTTGATGAACAACGTGATTATTATCTTGAAATTGACCGTTGGGCTATTTCAGATGATGCAGCAGGTGCTTGTACATCAAGTGGAAACTACTGGCATGAATGGGTAGGAAAAGATAGTCTACAGTTCCGTACTGAAGACAATACTCCTCCTTGTTTAGTTAGTTGGATGCCTAAAGCTTGTGTAGAACCTGAAGCAGATATCGTTCTTACTTTCAATGAAGGTAATGACATGAATATCAATTCAGCTATTACAGGTGACTCAGCTTATATCTATATTTATCGTGAAGGTCAAGTTACTCCTCATGAACGTTTGCCAATAAGCTGGGCTCAAAAAACAAAGAAAGCTAATGGACAGTATCAATTTACAATTCCTACAAGCTATTCATATTTAAGTGGTGAATCTTACAGAGTAAGAGTACCTGGTAATTTATTCAAAGATTCATACAATAATGTATGGTTTGGCGATACTTGCCTGTGTGCTTCACCTGCAAAGAGAGGATTCGAATGGACATTTGATGTTCGCGATTACGAAGATCCTATTGCTGAATGGGTACTTATTCAGGATTTCACTTATCTTAATGTAGCATACGATGATCCAGAATATATTGGAAAAATTGATACACTTCAAGCAGGTGCAACAGCAACTGATGTTCCAACTTCATCATTGTTGAAAATTAAATTCAACGAAGATGTATATCTTTTGGATAAAGATGTTACTCCAAATGCTTGGAAACTTATGAATGATCCTAGCGTATTGGATGAACTTGCTGCTGCTATTCATTTGAAAGATGTAACTAATGGTAAGGAATTATTTTATGATCCTAATGGAATAATTGTTCCTACAACTGATACCGCTTGGGTATTTGCAGAAACTTTAGGTACAGATAATCTAGTAATCAGAGTATTCCAGGCACAAGAACACTGGACTCCTGCTATGACAACACCATTCATAAAAGATGCTGGGTTCAAGAGCAATACTACTTATACTATAGCCCTTGATGCAGGTTTATTTGCTGATTCTGAAGATTGCGACAATACACGCAATATTTATGATGCACTTCCTACTCCGCTTGGTACATTCATTACAAGGGATGACACTCCTCCATCATTAACAATTACTGATTCAAAGGGTAATGAAATATGTGGTGGATATTGTGCTAATGAAGTTGGTCCTATCAAATTATCATTCAACAATCCTGTTGTGAAAACTCCATTTTCAGGAATTGATTACGATGCTTTGATTTGGGATTCTGAAGATGTAAACTGGTGGACTTATTCCAATTTACCGTTGTTACCTGTAGATCTTATGGATACTCAAAACGGAGACTTCCTTAATTTCTTCTATCTTGGTGCAACACCTACTGGAATTGGTACTCCTGTAACATTATCAGGCGTTACTATTGATCCTAACGGAAAAGATATCTTAGTATATCCTAATGCTAATTTAGTATCTGAAGGTTATTACAAGATTGTATTCAAGGGTGGTTCTGTAAAAGACCAAAAACGTATACCTGATGGTAACGAATTCCTTGGCGACACTTGCATCTTTAGAGTACAAGATTGGAAGAAACCTTATGCTTTAGGATTCTATCCAGCTGATAATGCAAATGGAATTAGCAATATCCTTACTGGTACTACTTCTATTCCTTATACAGTAGGTGGAACTGCATATACTGCTACAGTAACTGTAGGTGCTGACTCTGTTGCAATATTGTTCAACGAACAGATTGCTAAGGGTTCAACTACTGCAGATCTTATCTTACGCCGTATGAACGGTCAGATAATTGACGAAGTAAGCATTGAAGCTTGTAAAGTAGATCAGACTAATAACAACGTTCTTGTTATTCCTATTGATTCACTTGAAGAATTCACTGCTTATTATGTAGAAGTACCTGCTGGTTTCGTAACTGATGCTGATACTCTCGGATGTACTCCAAACGAAAGTATTGCAATTGATCCTGAATTAGTTCAATTCGGTTGGGATTTTGCAACAGCTGATGCTACTCCACCGGTTGCTATCGCTTATATACCTAATGATACAGACACTGTTTCACGTAACAGTGACCTGACTATCATATTTGACGAGAACATATTCCCAAGTACATCGACTGATTGTGAATTATATATTTACCATCACGACAATGTAGTAGGTTGGGTAGGAAATCCTGATGTTGACTTTGGTAACGTTGTTGAAGTAATTGAATTCAACTTAGGCGGTGCACCAAATTATGAAATTTCAGGTTCAAACATTTACAATCAGCTTGACAAGAATATAATAACATTCAATCCTGTAAATGACTTTACAAGAATTGGAACATATTATATCAGAGTTGATGGTAACTGTATCGCTGACGGACAGGGTAACAACTGGGTTGGAGTTCATGACTCAACAACTTGGAGATTCACTGTTACAAACGATGTAGCTCCTATACTTAATACAACTGATCCTGAATATGATCACGCAACTGCACCTTGGGTTTACACTGAATTACCAGCTGATCCTCACGGTTATGTTGTTGCTGACCTTTCAATGACTTTTGTTGACGAATTCAACAAACAACCATTATTAGTTGCTCCTGGAGAGGGTTCAATCAAGATCTATGAATATCGTTACAATGCTGTAACATTCAAGGCTGAAGAAAAACTCTGGAAAGAATATGACATTAATGATGAAGCTGTTGTATTTGATAACGACAAAGTAACTATTAACGATGTATTACTCCGCGACTGTATCAACAAACAGTTCGGTATATATGAAGAATGCTATTATGTATATGTTGACCGTGGTGCCGTAACTAACGGATACCCTGGAAGCAAAACATTCTGGGCAGGTATTGACAACGCATTTGTATGGAGATTCCAGACAGGTTGTGACGATACATTCGTATGTGAAGCAGAAATCTTAAGTCCTAACAAAAAGGAAGGAACTGAAGATGGTCTTAATCTTACAATTGAAGATGCTGGAACATTAATTGCAACATTCGGTGAAGGTATTGAAGCAATGCCAGGTGCTGAAGGCAAGATCCAGATTTCTGATGAAGAAGGCTTAGTAGCTGAAATCGCTGTTGTTGATTCAATGTGCGAAGGCAATACATTAACTGTAGATATCAGTGCATTCCTTGAAGACGAAAAGAACTACTCTATAGTTGTTCAGGCTGGCGCATTTGGTGATACTTCAACAGTATCAACAGGAATTGATGCAACATGCCTAGGTCCTTGGGAATTCCAGACAGGTGACAACACAACTCCTGCTCCTGAATCAATTACATTCGAAGGTGAAGACTGTGTTGAAGCAAGCCCAGTTCTTGTACTTACATTTGATGAAACATCAGGTGTTGTTCAAGGTACAGGCTCAATTCTTATAGCAGACACATTAGGTACTCAAATAGCTGAAATAGCTATAGAAAACGTTGTATTTGATGTTAATACTGTAACTATCGATCTTGATGGAATAGTATTACCTGACACAACTGTAATTGAAGTAACTGTTCCTGCAGGATTCATGTTCGATGGTGATATTACACCTCTTGCAAATGAAGAATTCTCATGGACATTTAAAACAGGTGAAAACACTGTACCAACTGTTGAAGCAATAACTCCTGAAAACGCGATTACTGCTGATACATTATTAGCTATCACATTCAGTGAAGTAGTTAATACAGTTGCCGGTAAGGTGATCACTATTAATGAAGTAGAAGTATATGTTGACAGTATGGCAACAGAAGACAACATTACTTACACATATCCATTAACTGACCTTGTAAGCGAAGCTACTTATGCAGTTGTTATCGAAGAAGGTGCATTTGTTGATGTAAATGAAGATTGTACACCAAATAATATTGCTGAAACAGCATTATCATTCTTGGTTGACGACATTTCAGCTCCAATAGCAACCGGCTCACCGACAACAGCTACTGATTATGTAGGTTTAAGCTTAGAAATCAACTTTACTGATGCAGTAACTCCTGCAACTGGTAACGTAGTAATATATGATGCAGAAACTGACACAATTGTTGAAACAATTCCTGCAACTGAATTTACTGCAGCATCTGACAATTCAGTTTACACATACGCTCCTGAAAACGTAAGATTTGGTGAATACTACATCTTAATCGATTCTGGTGCATTTGTAGACAATGCAGCTGCTGAAGTAGGCAAAGCATGTCCTGGAATCCAAGACAAAGAAGGATGGCCATTATCAATCGTTGATGGTGTATTCATTACTTGTTGGAACATTATAGCTCCACAAAGAGCTGACAGGGATGTGCCAGTAGCTACTACTATAGTAATTGATTTCTGTGATGAAAGGATCAAACCGGGTTCAAAAGCTGACCGTTTCTTAACAGTAGGTGATCAGAGTGAAGAACGTATTGAAGGAGTTAACTACTTCAACTACCTTATCACTGATGACATGATTGAAGGAAACAAATTATCAGTTGATGTAGAAGGTTTGAGCGAAAACACTACATATAGTATCATTATTGCTCCTGGAGCAATTACTGACGAAGCCGGAAACGAATTCATCGGTATTACTGATGCTAACATGTGGATATTCACAACTGGTGATTTCAGCGTACCTGAAGTAACTGTAGATGCTGTAACTGTTATTAATGTTGAAGGAAATTCAGTTGACATTACAAGCAGTGAATTAGGTCTTGTATATCTTGCAAAAGAAGATGTTCCTGCTAACGCAGCTGCATTACTTGCTGCAATATCACAAGATAAAGCAGTAGTTGCTACAGTAACAACTGCTGGTACAGCTGTAACAGTAAGTGTTGAAGGATTAGAACCTGGAACATATAAAGCTTATGGAATTGACGAATCAGGTAGCATCGGTGTTGCAACAAATGTTGTAACAGTTGAAGAAGAACCTGTAATGGATTTCACAGCAATAAGTGTTATTCAAGGTTCAGCTGATGCTTCTCCACTTGATGGAACAAAAGTTCGTACTAAGGGTGTTGTAACTGCTATTGATAAGAACGGATTCTATTTACAAGATGCTGTTGCTGCATGGAGTGGTGTATATGTATACAGTACTCAGTTTGTAGGCGATGTATCTATAGGTGGATCATACGAAGTTATTGGTACAGTTGACGAATACAATGGTTTAACTGAAATCGTAGATGTTGAAACTTTAGTTCCAATGATTAAGATTCTTACAGTTACTCCAATAGAAGTTGCAGCTTCTGAAGCTGTAGCTGAAAAATATGAAGGTGTTCTCGTAAAAGTTATCGGACGTGCAACTTCAAGTTACACAGGATCTGCAGACTGGGCAGTTAAAACTGCAAGCAACATAACTATTGCTGTTAGCAATTATATCTATGGTGAATATAGTTCAATCCTAGACCATAATTATGCAGTTATAGGTGTTGTTTACCAGCGTAATGCAGATTACAAAGTAGAACCAAGAATTTTTGGTGATATTACTGACTTGTCTGATCTTAACGGTATCGATAGCGATGCAACTTCAATGAAGGTTTATCCGAACCCATTCGATAAATACATTTCTTTAAATGTTTCAAGTAATGTTCAGATAACTAAGGCTGTTATCACAAACATTGCCGGACAGCTTGTTAAAGAAGTTATTAATCCTAACAATACAATCCCGACTAGTGAATTGCGTAGCGGCGTTTATTTCATCTCATTGCACACTGTAGATGGAATTGCCAAAACAGAAAGGATTATTAAGAGGTAATACCGAATTGATTGATTAAAAAAGGGAGGTCTTAGATCTCCCTTTTTTATTTATATAAAATCAGATAAATATTTTTCTGGCGTAAGTTTCTCAAATAGTTAATTTTGCAAACTAGATAAATATCAATATTCAAGAACTTTATTTGTTATGATAGAAGTATTATTAAATCATAGGTCAGTTAGAAAGTATAAGAATGAATCTATTTCAGATGAGTTGTTAAACGAGTTGTTTTTGGCAAGTTGCAAAGCTTCTACAACCGGTAACATGCAGGTTTATTCAATAATCAACACTACAAGAAAGGAAATAAAAGAGTTGTTGTCACCACTTCATTTCAATCAAAAAATGATTTTAAATGCACCTAATGTATTAACATTTTGCGCTGATTATAATAGATTTAATATGTGGTGTAAGTTAAATAATGCTGACCCGGGATATGATAACTTTTTATCCTTTATGACTGGAGCTATCGACGCATTGCTTGCTGCACAAAATTTTGCCGTTGCAGCCGAATCTAAGGGACTTGGAATATGTTATCTTGGGACAACAATTTACAATGCAGATAAGATTATTGATATTCTTAATTTACCTAAGGGTGTTGTTCCAATAACTACTATTACTGTAGGATGGCCCGACGAAAAGACTGAACAAGTCGACAGATTGCCATTAGATGGAATAGTTCACTCTGAAATTTATCAAGAATATGATTCCAATAAAATAAATAGCATTTACAGTCATAAAGAATCTCTTATTGAAAATATTGAATACGTTAAAGAAAACAATAAAGAGACACTTGCTCAGGTTTTCACCGACATTAGATATAAAAAATCTGATAATGAATATTTTTCAGAAAAACTTTTTGAAGTGTTAAGAAAACAAGGGTTTATTCAATAATTTTATCATTAAATTCTCTTTGTGTCCCTCGCTGAAGCTTGAGCAGTAGGCATTATAAATATATCATCAATGTTTACGTGCGAAGGACGATTTGCCATAAATAAAATAGCTTCTGCTATATCTTCAGCATTTAATGGTGTAAATCCTTTGTATACAGCTGCAGCTTTATTCTCATCACCCTTGAATCTTACAATTGAAAATTCAGTTTCAGCCATTCCCGGGCTTACTGAACCTACTTTGATATTATACTTTAAAAAATCGAGTCTCATTGACCTGGTAAGGGCTTCTACAGCATGTTTTGTTGCGCAATAGACATTACCGTTTGGATAAGGTTCTTTACCTGCAACTGATGACACATTAATTATCTGACCTTTTTCATTAGGAATCATTAGATTGGCTACTCTTTGAGAAACATACAACAATCCTTTAATGTTTGTGTCAATCATTTTATTCCAATCTTCATAATCACCTTCGTTAAGTGGTTCTAGTCCTGATGACAATCCTGCATTATTTACAAGAAGATCAATTTTTTTCCAATTATCGGGTAGTGAATCAATAGAACTATTGACTTGATTTCTATCTCTTACATCAAAAACGAGAGATAAAACTTCAGAACCTGAAGCTTCTTTAATTTCGTTTTCAACTGATAAAAGTAAATTTTCTCTTCTGCCTGTGATGATTACATCGAAACCATTTTTTGCTAATATCATTGATGTTGCTTTTCCAATGCCTGAAGAAGCTCCGGTAATAAGTGCTATTTTTTTCATTTTTATTTATATTTTTAAGTAATTGTAATTTTACAAAAAATATTTAGTAACAGTAAATCATTTTGTAAACATTCAGGTTAATAGAAAGCTTTGATTAAATTTGTTGAAAATTTTTGATTATGAACGCAGAAGAAAATACTTTAGAATTTGGCATAGATCAAATTCCTGAACCGGAAAAAATAAATGAAGTCATATACAATTTGATGGTAAATCCCAATTTATCTCCTTTGAATTATTTCAATGATTTCACAGATATTGTACCTGATCCAATTAAAATGTCAGGTGAAGGTAATGATGAGTCCGGAATATTTGAAATGGAAGATGGGACCAAGATATTGTCAATGACAGCTCACGCCATGCACAGGCATCTTGAAACAGATCCTCAGAAAGCAGCTGAAATATTGGTTTCAAGAGCAGCAAGGAAAATGGTATGTATGGGAGCTAAACCTATTGCAATAACTGCAATGCTCTATCATATAAATTTTAGTGATCCAAATGGACAATATATAGCATCTGGTGCTAAGACAGGTTTAGAAAATGCTGCTATTGCATACGGTCTCAAGATTTCAAATAAGAAAATTCGTTTTGATTTCTTTGAAGAAATAGGCAATCAGCAACCTACTATGTTTGTTACATTGTTGGGCTCTTTCCCGGTTAAAGATGACAGTACTGTTAAAACAATGAGCCAGAGCTTTAAAAATAAAGGGAATAATATTTTCATGATTGGGAAGATTGCTGATGATATTGCTGCATCTGATTATCTTGAATTTTATCATGGAGTTACAGAGTCGCCCTTACCTCAATTTGATTTAAACTTAGAATCAAAATTATTGAAAATTACAAAAGAGCTTATAAATAAAGATCTTATTGACAGTGCATCACCTGTTTCTAAAGGGGGACTGTTTTTTACATTAATGAGAGCAGGCTGGGTAAATGGACTTGGTTTTGATATTACAACTGCTGCAGAGGTCAGGACTGATTCTTTCCTTTTTGGAGAATCGATGGGAAGGGTGATAGTTGGTGTGTCAAAAGAAAAAGAAGATGAATTTGTTGATTATATGTTTGATTCAAAGATCCCATTTTTTACTTTAGGTCATGTGACCAAAGGAGAAATCAGGATAGATGATGAATCATTTGGCTTTATTGATAAAATGTCAGAATCATTTTAAACTTGAGGATTGGAAAATCTTAAAAATCAAAATAAGAATAAAGTTAAGGTTCGGGCGATGTTTGATAACATTGCCCGTAATTATGATTTTTTGAATCATTTTTTGTCGGCAGGCATTGACATATCCTGGCGTAGAAAATTGATCAGAGAGCTTAAAAAACACCAACCTGAGAAGATAATTGATATTGCTACAGGAACTGCTGATTTGTCAATTATGGCTGCTCAAAATGGGATAAATGATATTGTTGGAATTGACATTTCTGTTGAGATGCTTAAAGTAGGGAACGAAAAAGTTAAAAGGAATAAGTTAGAAGGAAAAATAAGGTTATTAGAAGGAGATGCTGAAAAATTAGATTTCGACGAAGGCAACTTTGATGCAGCAATGGTTTCATTTGGAGTAAGGAATTTCGAAAACCTTGAAAAGGGTTTAGTGGAGATAAAAAGGGTTTTGAAAATTGGAAAGCCATTGATGATACTTGAGTTTTCAAAACCTACAGTTTTTCCGGTAAAACAGTTTTATCATTTTTATTCGTTTGTGATATTGCCAACTGTGGGTAAAATTTTTTCCGGGAATTCAAGTGCTTATAAATATTTGCCTGATTCAATAATTGAATTTCCATCGGGGAATAAATTTCTTGATATACTAGAGACTTGTGGTTATAAATCATCAAGAAAGATTCCTTTGACATTTGGTATTGCAACATTATACATAGCAATTAAATAATTCTTAGTATTAATATGTTAGCTTATTAATACAATAAAATCACTGAAAAGAAGTTTTTTTTGAAAAACACTGAAATGAAAAGGTTACTATCAATTTTATTCTTCTTATTAATTTTAAGTAAGCTTAATGCTCAATGGTTTGAGGTTCCTAACCTAACTACTTTTGATGATAGAAAAATTCATTTTGGGTTTACTTTAGGAATAAATACGATGGATTTCAATTTTCAGCATTACAACACTATTAAAGATAACCCGTTATTTGGTAGCTCATCTTTGACATATACAGATATGCTTGATTCGGTGAATTACACTGTGAGGGCTGATATTGCAACTTTGATACCAGGATTTACTGTTGGAATAGTTACAAATTTAAGGTTAGCGGAAAATCTGGATTTAAGGTTTTTACCCGGATTATCTTTTGGCGAAAGGAGAATCGTATATAACGTACCAGTATATGATGCGAATATTGCGGGGTCAACAAAAGAATACAATGTCCGAACTACTTTTCTTGATTTTCCTCTTCTTTTGAAATATAAATCAAATAGGATTATAAATCACAGACCATATATGATTGGCGGAGCTGCCTTACGGGTAGATATATCTAAATCAGCGACAGAAGATTTATTGCAGATCAATAAAGCAAACTTTTATCTGGAAGCCGGTATGGGATGGGATTTGTATCTTCAGTTTTTTAGATTATCGACTGAATTGAAGTATTCGTTTGGAATTGGTAATATATTATCAAAAGAATTACCTGAATTTCCACAAAATCAATTCTATCAAATGGCCTTTAAAAGCCTTAATTCACATTTATTAATTTTAAGTTTTCATTTTGAGTAAAGAAATCGTAAATATTGTATTGACACCTGAGCAGGCAGCAGATGACTTGTATGTTAAAAAGTTATTATCACAAAATTTGAAAGTTGATATAAATTCGATTTCTCATTTTTGTATTATACGAAGGTCGGTTGATGCCAGGAGCAGGAATATAAAAGTAAATCTTGCAATAGAAGCATACATTGGAGAACTACCTAAAGAATTTCATTTTGAGAATAGATATGGGGATGTATCGAAGGAGAAAGAAGTTTTGATAATAGGAGCAGGGCCTGCTGGGTTATTTGCAGCACTTAAACTCATAGAATTGGGATTAAAACCGATTATATTTGAAAGAGGTAAGGATGTAAGCAGCAGGAAGAGAGATATTGCTTCAATTCACCGAAACGAAGGTGTAGATCCTGATTCTAATTATGGTTTTGGTGAGGGAGGAGCCGGAGCTTTTTCAGATGGCAAGCTTTATACCCGGTCAAAAAAGAAAGGAGATACAAGAAGAATTCTTGAGATATTCCATTTTCATGGAGCTCAACCTGAAATATTGATAGATGCACATCCTCATATTGGAACAAATGTTTTGCCCGGAGTAATTAAAAACATCAGAAAAACGATAATTGATTCAGGCGGAGAGATACACTTCAATTCAAAAGTAACAGGGATATTATTAAAAGATCAGTGTATTGAAGGTATAACATTGAGCAATGGGGTTTCAATTAAGTCAGAGAATATTATATTATCAACCGGTCATTCAGCAAGGGATATTTATTATTTACTTCAAGAAAAAGGGATTAAGATTGAAGCAAAGAATTTTGCTGTAGGAGTAAGGGTAGAGCATCCCCAGAAGCTAATAGATTCGATACAATACCATTGTGAAGAGAGAGGCGAATTTCTGCCAGCTGCATCATATAGCTATGCGGAACAGGTTAACGGACGAGGAGTATATTCATTTTGTATGTGCCCGGGAGGAGTTATTGTGCCGGCTTCGACAAGTAATAATGAACTTGTAGTAAATGGAATGTCGCCCTCTTCAAGAGGTGGGGAATATGCAAATTCAGGTATTGTGACTGAAATAAGGATTGATGATTTAGGAGAATACCAAAAGTTTGGAGAGATTGCTGGATTGAGATTTCAGGAAGATCTTGAGCAACTGTGTTTTAAGGTGGCAGGGATGGGGCAATGTGCTCCGGCTCAGAGATTAAGTGATTTTTTAAGCAACAAGATTTCGGGTTCTCTTCCAGAGTCATCATATCATCCGGGCTTGGTTTCATCGGATTTGCACAGTTGGATGCCAAAATTCGTAAGGGATAATTTAAAACAAGGCTTGGTCCAAATAGGAGCAAAAGCTAAAGGATTTTTAAGCAATGAATCAATAATAGTAGGGGTTGAATCGAGAACTTCATCACCTGTAAGAATACCCAGAAATAATGAGACATTGGAACATGTTCAGGTAAAAGGTTTATATCCGTGCGGAGAAGGAGCGGGTTATGCAGGAGGCATTGTTTCGTCTGCAATTGACGGAGAAAGATGTGCTGAAAAGATTGTCGAGAAACTAGGATTAAGGCATAGTGAATGATTAATAAACCCTTCGTCTGAATTCTGACAAAACTATAGCAGCAGCCATTGAAACATTCAAGGATTCGACTGATTTACCTGCTTTATATGGAGGAATAAAGAGTTTATTTGAAACAAATTTTTCAGTTTCATAAGAAATGCCGTTTCCTTCGTTGCCAAGAATGATAACGCCGGTTTCCTTTAATTCAGCATTATAAATATTTTCTCCGTTTAGGAAAGTGCCATAAACTGGAGGGTTAGAATCTTTAATTTTATTAAAAAAAACAGAGAGGTCAGTGTATTCAATATTCACTGTGGCAATTGCACCCATTGTTGATTGAACTACCTTTTGATTGAAACAATCTACAGTATTCAAAGAGCAAACAACGTCTTCTATTCCAAACCATGAAGCTAATCTGATAATAGTACCAAGATTTCCAGGGTCCTGAATACCATCAAGCGCTAAGAACAATTTGTCATTAATAGAATTGTAATTGAAATTGTATTTTTTCTTTTTGCAAATAGCAACAATGCCGGTAGGAGTATCGCGGGAGCTTATCTTTTTAATTTCTTCATCAGAAGTAATTATTCTTTCACATTTAAGAGAATCACCGAAATCGGAGAATTTTTCCGAGGTCACAAGTAACTCAAAAGAAAAGCCATTAGAAGATAATTCTGAAACGATCTTTTCTCCTTCGGCAATAAATAATCCTGATTCATCCCTGTGTTTTTTCAGGGACAAAGAATTAATAAATTTGATTTTATTTTTGCTGAGCATATAATAATTATTCAGGACGACTAAATTAAAGTTGCTTTAAGTCATATCAAAGCAATACGTTTGTTATTTTTGCGATAAGGTGAAATTGTGTAAAAGAAATATTATTATTCGGGAACTGGCAATAATCTTGTCCGTTTTATTTTTTTGTGGTTGCAAGACGACAAAATATGTTCCTGACGACAGGTATTTATTGAGCGATATCGACATTAAGATAGACAATAAGCAGGTTGATAAAGAAGAACTTGCTTCATACCTGAGACAAAAGGAGAACCTTAAGATATTAGGATTTATAAAATTTCATTTATGGCTTTATAATATTTCAAATAAAGACAAAGAAGAAAGTTTATTACGAAATATTGGCGAACCACCTGTTATTTATGATCCGGGTTTACATCTGAAATCAAAAGAGCAAATTAACCAATATCTGTATAACAAAGGATATTATCAGGCAAAGCTTACGGATGAGGTTGAGTTTAAGAAAAAACGTGCTTTTATAAAATTTAACATTGAAACAGGAGAGCCCTATAAAATCCGGAATATTAAACATTCAATTTCGGACCCTGATTTAAAAGGATATATTAAAGAAAATCTTCATGAGTCGTTGATCAAGGAAGGGGAAATACTTGATGTCGATATTATGGATAAAGAAAGAACGAGGATAAGGAGGTTGCTTAACGATAAGGGGTATTTTAAGTTTGTTGAAGATTACATCCATTTCAAAATTGATTCGACGCTTACTAATAAGATGGCTGATGTAGAGATGGTTGTTGAGAATCCAGGTAATGTTTCCGATTCTCTGTATGATACTGCCCATAAAATATATAATATAAAAGACTATGAAATAAGTATCTATAATTCGAATAATACATCATCATCTACTAACTTCCGTGATTATGGAGACACTTTGACAACAGATAATTATACTTTTTTTTACAATAAAAAATTACCGATAGATAAGAAGGTTATATTAAAAACAATTGAAAGTTTTCCGGGTGATATATATACGAAAGCAGGAGAAGAAAGATTGTATAATAATTTATTCTCGTTACGGCAATTCAAATACGTAAATATTCAATTCCAGGAAGATCCTCGATACCGAGATAGCATCAGGGGTCTTTTAACAGGAAGGATATTCCTGCCAATGCAGGTAAAGCAGAATTACTCACTGGATATTGAAGGAACAAATACATCAGGGAACCTTGGTATTGCAGGAAATTTGAATTATCAGCATCGTAATTTGTTTGGAGGAGCGCAAATTTTTGACATTAAACTTAGGGGAGCTACTGAAAGACAAGTTTTTACTTCAGGAGGAAACAGCAGTAAATACAATATGAATGAAATTGGAGGTGAGGCAAAACTTTCATTTCCCGGATTCTTGTTTCCAGTAGATGAGCATAAACTAAAATTGTTTTCCATGCCATTTACCTATTTTTCTATGGCATATAATTATCAGGATAGGCAAAATTACACAAGGACTATAGTAAATGCTACGTTTGGATATCAGTGGAAGTCCAGTTCAGAGGTGAGTCATTTTTTGAATTTAATAGATTTGAATGCGGTAAGGATATTCAGGTTTGATTCTACATTTTTTAATTCAATTCAGGATTTGTATATTAAATATAGTTACACAAACCATGTTGTTTCTGCAACCAATTATAGTTTTATATACAACAATCAGGATTTAAAGAAAAGATCCGACTATAATTATCTAAGATTAAACCTTGAAACTGTTGGGAATTCTTTATGGATAATAAGTTCGATATTCGGGTTCGATAAATTCAGTTATGAGGATTCGAAAACAGGAATGGTTTCAGATTACTATAAAATTTTTGATACTAGGTTTGCCCAATATTTAAAAGGAGATATTGAATACAGGTATGGTTATAGATTTGACAAATATAATTCATTTGCATCAAGGGCATTTTTGGGGATAGCTTTTCCTTACGGCAATTTTGATGTTATTCCATTTGAAAAGATGTATTTTACTGGAGGGGCTAACGGAGTGAGGGCATGGCAAGTAAGATCGCTTGGGCCTGGGAGTTATGTTCCCGGAGAAAACGAATATCCGAACCAGTCTTCAGATATTAAGATGGAGGCAAACATAGAGTACAGGTTCAATATTATATGGAATCTTGAAGGAGCATTATTTGTAGATGCAGGAAATATTTGGGCGATGAACAATACCGATAACAGGGAGGGAGCAGTATTTAAGTTTAATAAATTTTACAATGAGTTTGCTGTAGGAACAGGTTTTGGATTAAGGTTAGTGACCAACTATTTTGTCATTAGGACAGATTTAGGAGTGAAGTTAAGAGATCCTTCCATGCCTGATGGAAAGAGGTGGATTCCAGGTAACAGACCATACGGATCATCAGATTTTAATATTAATATTGGTATTGGATATCCATTTTAAGTAAATATATCAAACAAAAAAAACCGTCAACTTATTAAAGATGACGGTTTTTATTATTATTGTTTATATTATGCTTTCTGAGCAGAGCCAAGAACGTTAATATTCTTATGCATATATAACTTCTTTAACTCATCGCGAGCAGGTCCAAGGTATTTGCGAGGATCAAATTCTGATGGGTTTTCAGATAATACTTTTCTGATTGCAGCAGTCATTGCAAGACGGCCATCAGAATCAATATTGATTTTGCAAACAGCAGAAGTTGCGGCTTTTCTTAGTTGTTCTTCAGGAATGCCGACAGCTGCTTTTAGCGCGCCACCATATTTGATAATAGTATCTACATATTCAACAGGAACAGATGAAGAACCATGGAGAACAATAGGGAATCCAGGAATACGTTTTTCAATTTCTTCAAGGATATCGAATTTCAACGGTGGTGGAACTAAAACTCCCTTTTCGTTTACAGTACATTGAGCAGGAGTAAACTTGTGGGCACCGTGTGAAGTTCCAATTGAGATAGCAAGTGAGTCAACACCTGTACGTTTTACGAAATCTTCAACTTCTGAAGGTTTAGTATAAGAGGAGTGGTCTGAAGAAACTTCGTCTTCAACTCCGGCAAGAACGCCAAGTTCGCCTTCTACAGTAACGTCAAACTGATGAGCATATTCAACTACTTTTTTTGTTAGAGCAATATTATCTTCATAAGAATGGTGAGATCCGTCGATCATAACAGAAGAGAAACCATTGTCGATACATTCTTTACAAATTTCAAAAGTATCACCATGATCAAGATGAAGAACAACAGGAATTTCATATCCGAGTTCTTTTGCATATTCAACAGCACCTTTGGCCATATTCCTTAAAAGAGTGCCATTAGCATATTTGCGGGCACCTGAAGAAACCTGGAGGATAACCGGAGATTTTGTTTCAACGCAAGCCTGAAGAATAGCCTGAAGTTGTTCCATGTTATTGAAATTATAAGCAGGGATGGCATAACCACCGGCCACGGCTTTCTTAAACATCTCTTTGGTATTTACCAAACCGAGTTCTTTGTAGCTAACTGTCATTTTTATGAATTTTATTTGTTTATATGTTAATTGTTAATTAATAACGTATTAGTAAAGGAATTAAAAAAGAGTGTCAAAAATAGACATTCGATTTATTTATTCCAATCATAGATAGCATAAATATCGACTACAATTTTAAATATAAATAGTCTTAATTTAAGATGTTAGCATTAAAGGTACATTTATTTTAAAGTAACCTTAACGATTATAGACTGAAAAGGATAGTTAAGGCAAAAAAATAATGTTTCTATCAAAAACAAAGACTTTTAATCTTCAGGAGTAAAAGAATTTGTAAATATTTTATTTTCCTTGTAATCAAAAAACCTAAACTATGAAGATTAAAAAAATTAGAGAGACATTTTTGACGATGTCAAACAAAGAAAGAAATGGAACAATTATTTTGTTAGTGCTAATAATTCTGACACTTGTTTTAAGGTTTTGTATACCACTTTTGGGCAATGATAATGTTGAAATTTCTGGAGAGGTTATTGAAAAATTGGAACTACTTGCAAAGGAAAAAGAAAAGAGAGGCAAGAAAGGAGAGCAAGCAAGACCGTGGAAAGCAAAAGAAATGGTAATAATAAGTTCTGAAAATGATCTCTTCTATTTTGATCCCAATAAAGTAGGTTTCAAGCAAATGACTGAACTAGGCATTTCAGAAAGAGTTGCTCAGAATATTTTAAAATATAGGGAACGAGGGGGAAAATTCTTTAAAAAAGAAGATTTAAAAAAGATCTATGGCATTGATTCTATTTTTTATAAAAAGGTGGAGTCATATATTGTTATAGAAAAAGAAAAACAACAAGAAAAGCAGCAAGAAAAACAAAAAAGAGAGTTTGAGATAAACAGTGCAGACTCAGCAAGTTGGACAACTTTGAGTGGGATCGGGCCATACTTTGCAGGAAAGATATGTAAATACCGTAATATTTTAGGAGGATTTGTGTCAATAGAACAAATAAAAGAAGTTTATAACTTTAAAGAAGAGACATATGAGAGGATTAAAGGGCAATTGAAAGTAGATGTAAGTTTGGTTGAAAGAATAAATATTAATTTTATTGACATTTCAGGATTGAAAAGACACCCATATTGCAGATATGAGAATGCGAGAAAGATAATTGACTACAGGTCAAAGTATGGGAGTTTTAATTCAGTTGAGCAATTGAAAAAAGACTCAGTTTTAATTGATAGTGTTTACAACAAATTAAGTCCATATTTAATTATAGAGTAAATTTGGGATGCGGTAAAAATATTTTTAGTAATAAATTTGAATATAAGTTAATCATTGCTAAATTTGCGCTCCAATTTAAAGAAAAAATTATAAAAAATAATTAAAGAATATGATTGTAATTCCTGTAAAAGAAGGCGAGAATGTAGAAAGAGCTTTAAAGCGCTTCAAACGTAAATTTGAGAAAACCGGTGTAATTAAAGAGTTACGCAGTCGTCAGGCGTTTGAAAAGCCATCAGTTATAAAAAGGGCTGAAATAAATAAAGCAATTTACGTTCAGCAATTGCAGCGCGAAGAAGATTAGTATCAAAAGAGGGTGTCAGAACTTATTGCTGACAAATATGTTTAAATATAAACCCTTGTTTGATGTCACTTCAGGAAGATTTCATTAAAGAAATTCAGTTTGAAAAGCGCTACTCAATTCACACAGTGGTAGCGTATAAGAAAGACCTCGCTCAGTTTATTCAATATATGAATGAATTGATCGGGGATTTTGACTTTAATGACGTAGCAACAAAACAAGTACGCACTTGGGTAGTGTCAATGATGAACCAAGGTATAACTCCTCGTTCAATAAACAGAAAGCTGGCGGCTTTAAAATCTTTTTATAAATTCTTAATGAAGCATGGTAAAGCTGAATCAAGCCCGGCGAGTACGGTTACTATTCCAAAAATGGGAAAGAAACTACCGGTTTTTGTTCAAGAAGATAACCTTAATAATCTTCTTGACATGGATATGTTTGGTAAAGATTATGAAGGAACAAGAGATAAGGTCATAATATCTTTATTATATGGAACCGGGATAAGGCTTTCGGAATTGAAGAACCTTGAGATGTTGAATTTGGATATGAACGAGCATACGATAAAGGTTACAGGAAAGGGGAACAAGGAGAGGATAGTGCCTTATCCTCAGAGCATAGAAGTGCCAATAAATGAATATTTAAAATTTCGTGAAGAAATAGGTGGGAAAAGTGGTTTTCTTTTGCTAACTTCTGACGGGAAACAGTTGTATGACAAACTTATTTATAGGGTTGTAAACAAGCATCTTTCAAAAGTTACGACAGTATCAAAGAGAAGTCCGCATGTTTTAAGGCATAGTTTTGCCACACACCTTTTAAATAGGGGAGCCGATATAAATGCTGTAAAGGAGCTGCTGGGACATTCAAATTTGTCCGCTACTCAAATATACACTCATACGACATTTGAAAAATTAAAAGAGATTTACAAACAGTCTCATCCGCGGGACTAAATTAGGAGGAAAAGTTATGAATATTCAGATCAATGACGTTCATTTTAGTGCTGATCAAAGGCTAATTGAATTTATCAACAAGAAGGTAAGTAAGTTGGAGACTTACTTTGACGGTATAATTACAACAGAAGTAATTCTGAAAATTATTAAACCGGAAACCTCCATGAACAAAGAAGTTGAGTTGAAACTTTATATTCCTTCAAAGGATTATCTGTTTGCAAAGAAACAGGCAGATACATTTGAAGAAGCGCTTGATTTATCCATAGATGCAGCAATCAAGCAATTGAAGAAATTTAAAGATAAGCTTAAGGATAAATAAAATTTAAATGATTCTTGTGAATTAATTAAAAATATTTATACATTTGCAAACCCTTTTCAGAAAGTTTCATAACTGACAAGGGTTTGCATATTATAATGTGCAGATAAACAGTGAAATAAAGGACGATTTTGGGAGTTCAAAATCGTCCGATTAGTGTTTAAAAGCGCATACGTTCAAGTAAATAATTGAATAAAGAGGGGAGATTCCAGAGTGGCCAAATGGGGTAGACTGTAAATCTATTGGCAAC
>CAYMTR010000037.1:27935-33508 GCA_964393405.1 uncultured Prolixibacteraceae bacterium | reverse complement strand
AAACCCTTTTTTTTAACCTTACAACCTTTTTAAAACCTTTTTTTTATCTTTTTTTCCCCCTCTAACCAAAGCCTTTGTTATACAACATCTTATATATTACCTAATGTTAATTTAACTTTTAAAAATTCCTGTATTTTATATGTCGTTTTTAATTTATATCGTAACTTGAGGTCATATTTAAAACCTAAATTCAATATAATTACTAATCTTTAATCAAATCATTTTATGAAAAAACATGCAAAGAGTTTAATCATGCCAGTACTAATCATTGGATTGTTAGCACTGGTTTTTACTTTCAACGGATGTAAAAAAGCTAATCCAATTTTAAATTGTAGCGAAGGTACAGATGATGGTTGCGGCAATAAATGGGAAGCCTGCTGTTCTGCTGTTCAATGTTATTATAGTTATATGGGTAAGAAATATAATTGTGATGGTCTGGAATGTGACGATGCTGCTACTGACCTCGCCAATGATATTATGAACTGCTCTAGCATGAATATTAATTCTCTCGTTATTAGTAATAATATGAGCGAACTTATCGAAGTCGTCGAAATGCTTAAAGAGGCGAACCTCGAGTGTGAAGAGTTTTAAATAGTTTGTTATTTATTAATATAAAAAAACCCGACTCTTGCGAGCCGGGTTTTTTCATATCTAATCAAATCTATAATTTTATTCGTCGGCATTGCCGTCAATGGTTTCTATAGTACCATCAGACCGGTGTGTCAACTCAACTACTTTAACACTTCTCAACCATGTCTTTCCTCCCGAAAGCTTGCTGTCGTGATGGAATAGGTACCATTTGCCCTTGAATTCCATAACGGAATGGTGAGTCGTCCATCCTACAACAGGTGTCATTATAACGCCTGTATATGTGAAAGGTCCGTAAGGATTGTCTCCTATGGCATAACACAAGAGGTGAGTATTTCCTGTTGAATATGTGAAATAATACTTTCCGTTGTATTTATATACCCAAGCTGCTTCAAAAAACCTTCTGTTATGGTCTCCTGCAAGCAAGGGCTTTCCATATGAATCAAGTATAACAACGTCTTTGGGTTCTTCTGCAAATTCCAGCATGTCGCCTGTCATCTTTGCCACTTTTGCACATAATGCCGGTTCATTGTCTGCAGGTTCTTCTCCTTTTATATCATATTTCCCGCTTCTCCACCTCTGAAGTTGTCCGCCCCATATTCCGCCAAAATACATGTAGTAGCTTCCATCACTTTCTTCAAATACCGCCGGGTCAATGCTGAAACTTCCCTTTATAGGATCAGGCATAGCCTTAAAAGGACCTTCTGGTTTGTCGCCCACAGCAACTCCTACATAAAAAATATCCTGCTTATCTTTTACGGGGAAGTACAAATAGTATTTCCCGTCTTTTTGAGCTGCATCAGGAGCCCATAATTGCCTACCTGCCCATGGGATATCCTTAATGTCTATCGATACACCGTGGTCTGTTACTTCTCCGTCAATTGAATCCATTGACAATATATGGTAATCCTTCATGTCGAAATGATCACCATTGTCATTCTCTGGTATCCCTCCTTCAACGTCGTGTGAAGGATATATGTAAATCCTACCATTAAACACATGTGCCGAAGGATCGGCAGTGTAAATGTGCTTTACAAGATGTCTAGCTTTTTTCATAACTCAATATTTTAATAAATTACATTCTTTAATCATTGCGAGCGCAGCGAAGCAATCCCCTCGTTTTCCAGCAGATTGCTTCGTCGTTCCTCCTCGCAATGACGGAACTACATCACCATCAAACTGTCAACTATCGCCTTAGGCTTATTGTCTCTGTCAAATAACACCGGATAATCCCTCCTGCCAAATATTGGCCAGTAGTTTCTCCACGATTGTCCATCATTTACTCCCCAAACTGTTACCCTGTCAATCTTATCGCTGTATTTATTGAACAGCTTGAAAAAGTCAAGGTATCGTTCTGTATGTGCTATAGATGCCGAATCAGGCAATCCGTCAGGGTAAGGGTTATATTCAACCTTCTGTTCAAACCTTGTTGATATTTCAGCAGTTGCCTCTTCAGATGGCCAAGGCAATATCGTCAGGTCCATCTCTGTGATCATCAATGGTATTCCTAATTCCCCATAGGTTACAATGGCATTTTCATATTCTTCCAACGTCGGATATGTCATATTAAAATGTCCCTGCATTCCTATCCCATCAACTTTGACTCCCTTCGACTGCAGATCTTTAACCATTTTTACGACCGCGGCTATTCTTCCCGGCTTTGCCATTGAGTAGTCATTATAATATAGCTTAGCTTCAGGATCTGCTTCTCTGGCAAACTCAAATGCCAGCCTAATATAATCTTCTCCTATTATCTGATAGAACTTGGTATTCCGCCATTGTCCGTCATCTTCAATTGCCTCGTTGACAACATCCCAGCCGTCAACCCGTCCTTTGTAGCGACCAACTAATGTCGAAATATGTGTCTTCATTCTGGCAATCAACGTGTCCCTCGACACATCATTGCCTTCACTATCGACAAACAGCCACCTTGGTGCCTGTGAATGCCAGATCAGGGTATGTCCTATGATGAACATGTTGTTCTGCTCTCCAAAGGCAACAAAATTGTCGGCATCATCAAACTTAAAAACTCCTTGCTGAGGTTGTATCTCAGCACTCTTCATACAATTTTCAGCAACTATCGTATTGAAATGTTTCTTTACTATTGCTACCGAAGCTGAATCTTTTCCCAAGGCCTGCTTGGTATTTATGGCAGACCCAATAAGAAACTTTTCCTTAAATACTTCTTTAAGGGATTCGGGTTTCACCTCTTTTTGCTTGCATCCCAATAGTGATATAGCAATAAGTAATATTAATAGTATTATTGTGTTTCGATTCATGGCTATATTATTTAAATACTTATACTCCTGCAATTCTTCTTCGTTCCGATAGTTCTCCCTGCATCTTTTCGTTGAACTCTTTACTGATTTTATAAAACAATAAAGCCACAACGGCAATGAAGAATGTCAACGCTGGTATTAAACTGGCTGTAAGCCTTATACCTGTTATTGCAGATTCAGTTTGTACAGCATTCGGAACATAGCCAAAACCGTCAACTACCCAACCGCATATTGCACCACCCAAGCCTAATCCTGCCTTAAGTGCAAATACCACTCCGGCAAAAACAAATCCTGTTGCCCTTCTATTATACTGCCACTCAGAAAAATCGGCAACATCACCCATCATGGCCCACAACAATGGTATTGTTATTGAATAAGATGCGCTTTTACATATGTTGAGTATAAATGCTAATCCTACACTTTCAGGTTTTACAAAGAAGAATGAAGCTGTAAATATTGATGTAAAGAATAATCCTACAAGGAAAACATTTCTTTTACCAAATTTATTTGCCAAAGGTTGAGAAAGTAAAAGAACTCCGGCGATTGTAATTAGTTGTCCAACTATATTGAAGAAACTGAACCCTACATTGAATGCATTACTGCCATCTTCCATAATCTTAAGTCCGAAAGCATTTAATATGCCTCCCCAGAATCCATTAGCCTCTCCTGCAACATTAGCCAGTCCGAAAATTTTAAGGAAATCGTAAACTGCACCATGATCAATATAATAGTTAAAGAAATAGTATATTCCACCTCCCCACAAAGCAAGAGTTGTAAAAATGAAAAGGGTTACTACAAACATCGACCTCCATGGTATGTTGCCAAAAATATCTTTAAGATCTTGTTTTACAGATGTTTTCTGTCCCGGAGGGGGCGTTATCCTTTCTTTTGTGGTAAAGAATGTTACAACAAAGAATATTATAGAAATCGCTGCAAGAATTGCAATTGTAATTGACCATCCTTTCTGATCATTCCCTTGTCCGAGTTTTGCAACCATAGGAAGTGTAAATCCTTGAACTACAAGGGTGGCAATCATTGCCATTGTAAATCTAACTTTGTTAATACTTGTGCGTTCCTTGATATCGCTCGACATAACCCCGCCCAAAGCAGAATAAGGGGTGTTGTTGAACGAATATAAAGACATCAATATAACGTATGTTATCCCGGCATATAGCACTTTACCTCTTTCAGCAAGATCAGGGGTTGTAAATGCAAGCCAGAAAAATAGTACGAAAGGTATGGCTGTCCACAATACCCAAGGACGGTACTTGCCCCACTTTGTGTTTGTTCTGTCAGAAATAATACCGACAAATGGATCGACTATAGCATCAAAAAAACGTGCCAATAATAGTATTGTCCCTGCTGCTGAGGCTTTTATGCCAAATACATCGGTGTAGAACCCGAGCTGGAACATAATCATAATCTGGAAAACAAAATTGGCGGAACAGTCACCCAGACTGTAACCCATTTTTTCTCCCAACGAAACTTTTTGTGAATTAACGCTCATATCTTTCTTAAAAAAGGTTTTTATTAAAATTAGAAAAGCAAAATAAACCTTTTTTTAGAACCTTTTAAATAAATATAAATCTTAAATTCCAATATGCTTCAAAAGTATAAACTATTGCCCGTTTTTTAAAAATTGTCAGAACCTATGCTCCATCCGTATATATTTTACTAAATACTATATTCAATTTTTAATATTTTAAAAGTAGAAGTCTTTATTTGCAATCCTCTATTTCCTTTAACCATTAAAAACCTTATTTTTGCTTTTACAAAATATCAAATAATGAAGGAAAATATTGTAATTATCCCTACCTACAAGGAAAAAGAAAATATCGAAAACATAATCAGATATGTGTTTGGTCTACCTAAAGACTTCAATATCCTGATAATTGATGATAATTCCCCCGATGGTACTGCAGATATTGTCAAAGGCTTAATGAAAAAGTTTCCTGATCAATTATTCATGATCCAACGCGAAGGAAAGCTCGGTCTTGGCACAGCATACCTTGCAGGCTTCAAATGGGCAATCGAAAACGGATTCGAATACATTTATGAAATGGATGCCGACTTTTCGCATAACCCTAACGACCTTATCCGCTTGCACGAAGCATGCGCTAATGGTGCCGATGTTTCTGTCGGATCACGCTATGTTAGCGGTATAAATGTTGTAAACTGGCCTCTTGGAAGAGTTCTTATTTCATATTTTGCATCAAAATATGTCAGGTTTGTTACAGGAATGAAAGTCCAGGACTCAACGGCAGGCTTTGTTTGCTACCGTAGAAAAGTGCTTGAAACAATACCCCTCGACAAAATCAGAATGAAAGGTTATGGCTTTCAAATAGAAATGAAATTTACCGCATGGAAATATAAATTTAAAATATCAGAAGTTTCAATTGTCTTTACCGACCGAAAGGAAGGAACTTCAAAAATGAGCGGCGGTATATTCAGCGAAGCATTGTTTGGTGTAATTAAAATGAAATTAAATAGCAATTTTAGAAAATATTAAGAAACCGTTTGCTAAAGCAAACGGCAAAGGATACCGATAATATAAAACATCAATGTATATTGAAAATATAACACAACAAAGGATACCGATAATATGAAACATCAATGTATATTGAAAATATAACACGGCAAAGGATACCGATAATTTGAAACATCAATGTATATTGAAAATATAACACAACAAAGGATACCGATAAT
>CAYMTR010000037.1:17019-27835 GCA_964393405.1 uncultured Prolixibacteraceae bacterium | reverse complement strand
CACAACAAAGGATACCGATAATATGAAACATCAATGTATATTGAAAATATAACACAACAAAGGATACCGATAATTTTACACAATATCAATATCCTTTGCCGTCAGCTTTAGCTGACGGTCTAAAAAAAAAATCCAATGAAAACCCTGATTTCCAATGCAACAATAATTAATGAGGGCAAATCATTCAAAGGCTCAGTGCTTATTGAAGATGAAATAATAATCTCAATTTCTGAAGACCACCTCGATACTCCCGCCGACAAATGTATTAATGCTGAAGGCTTGTTGCTTATCCCCGGAGTCATTGATGATCAAGTACATTTCAGGGAACCGGGTTTAACTCACAAAGGTGATATTTACACTGAATCTAAAGCGGGCATTGCCGGTGGTGTAACTTCCTATATGGAAATGCCAAACACTATTCCGCAAACTGTTACTATTGATTTACTTGAAGAAAAATATAAAAGGGCTTCCGAAGTATCGCTTGCAAATTATTCATTCTACATAGGGGCCAACAACAATAATATTAATGAAGTATTAAAGGCTGACCCTTCCAAAGTGTGTGGTATTAAATGCTTTATGGGCTCATCTACCGGAAATATGCTCGTTGAAGGTACAGGATTGACCGACCTTTTCAAGAACGCTCACATGCTTGTTGCTACCCACAATGAGGAAGAGTCGATTATTAAAGCTAACATGGATATTTTCAGGGAAAGGTTCGGAGAAGATGTTCCTTTAAAATTTCATCCTGAAATCAGAAGCGAAGAAGCTTGCTATGCTTCAAGCAGTAAGGCTGTTGAGCTTGCTGAAAAATATAACACCCGCCTCCATATTCTTCACGTTTCAACCGAAAAGGAGATGCAGCTTTTCTCACCCGGCGATTTAAAAAATAAGAGAATTACTAGTGAAGTATGTGTTCATCACCTATGGTTCGAAGAAAACGACTACGAAAAGTATGGCTCTAAAATCAAATGGAACCCTTCAATTAAAAAGGAATCTGACAGGACTGCCCTCCGCAACGCAGTAAATTCGGGAAGAATAGATATAGTTGCTACTGATCATGCCCCTCATACTTTAGAGGAAAAAAATAATTCTTATTTCAAATCACCATCGGGAGGACCTCTTATTCAACATTCGCTACCTGCAATGCTTGAACTAGCTTCACAGGGTGCTTTTACTATCGAAAAAGTAATTGAAAAAATGTGCCATCTCCCGGCTCTCTTATTCGGAGTTAAAGACAGAGGGTTTATCCGCAAGGGGTACAAAGCCGATTTAGTTCTTATTGACCCAAAATCAAACTATAAAGTAAGCAAAGAAAATATATTGTATAAGTGTGGCTGGTCACCCTTCGAAGGACATACCTTTTCTAATTCAGTTAAATACACTTGGGTCAATGGGACTCTTGTTTACGACAACGGAAATTTCAATGAATCAATAAAAGGGCAAAGGCTTTATTTTACCTTAAAATAATCAAGTAGCTTTTTCAACCTTAAAGCTTCATCTGTCAAATTAGATGCGCTTTCAGCCATTTCCTCAGAATTATTGGCATTTAATTGAGTCGAGTTATTGATTTCCTGTATAGCATTGTTTATTTGTGAAGCACCAACGTTCTGTTCATTTGTGGCAGCAGCAATTTTTTGTATCAACGAAACAGTAAGTTCCATTTTTGGTAGTATACCTTCAAGTAGTTTCATCGTTTCCGAGGAAAATGATGATGACTCATGTGACACTTTTTCTATTTGTATTGCGGCTTCGTAACTTTCTTCCGAAAGTTTCCTTACCTCTTTTGCCACAACTGAAAAACCCCTGCCTGCATCTCCTGCCCTCGCCGCTTCAATACCGGCATTTAAAGCAAGTATGTTGGTCTGATATGAAATATCGTTGATTACGTTAATCCTTTTGTTTATATCATTAAGATATTCAATAGTTTTTAATGCTGATTCAGTACCTGTACTCACACTACTCTGAGCTTCAACCGCAATAACCTCGGTATCGCCTGCATTCATTGCATTATTCTCAATAGCTTCCACCATCTCTTCCATGGATGTTGAAATCTCTTCAAGACTACCGGCTTGCATAGCTGCAGACTGTGCAACAATAGATGAAACCTGCTTAATTTGAGAACCCATTTTACTTAAATTATCAGAACTTTGCTTTACCCCTTCAATAATGGTATCAAAGTTATTACGCAATTCTTCTATCGAACGGCTTATTACACCTATCTCATCATTACGGGTTTTCAATTTTTCATCTATAACAATCGTCAGGTCTCCTTTTGAAATTTTCTCAAGCTCCTGCATTGTTACTGTCATCGGTTTTTTGAAAATCCTGTAAGCAAAAAAAGCACATATTATAATACATACTATTGCCACAGTCATCCCTAAACCCGGCGGATAAGACTCAGGATATAAAGTATAAAATTTGGTATTAGTAACAACAAACAGCAAACTGAATAACCATAGAGTTGTAATCTTAAATAGCATCGACTTTCTGAATAGAAGCCTTATTATTGAAGTTCCTATAATGAGAGCAACAACAAAAGAAATAATTGATTGTGAGAAAATCGAATTCATATTATCACACTTAGGGGTTCGGCGTTGTTTGTTATTTTATCTATTTAATGAAATGAGATGTCAAAAACAATGGTATCTCACTCAACGACATAATCTTTTCTTGAGCTTCCATCAGGGTTGCCTGATAGGGCATTCCATATACCACCGATGATTCTTTATCCTGCGCTATTGTTAGGGCACCGGCTTTCTTCATATTAAGAAGCCCCTTTGCTCCGTCAGCTCCCATTCCGGTTAATATAATCCCAATCGCTTTTTTCCGAACTGAAGTAGCAACAGAATCAAACATTACATCAACAGAAGGTCTGTGTCTGTTTACGGGCTCTGTCTCAACTATATTTACTTTACATAGGCGTGGACTCCCTGATACTAACATATGCTTATTACCCGGGGCAATTAAAACCCTGCCGGGAATAACCATATCGTTATCCTTCGCTTCTATAACCTCCATCTCGCAAATATCGTTCAGCCTGTTTGCAAAAAGCTTGGTGAAACCTTGTGGCATATGCTGGGTTATTACAATACCGGGCATATTTTTTGGTAACCTCCTTAAAATATATTCAATAGCCGTTGTACCTCCTGCCGAAGCTCCTATTGCAATAATTTCATCGTAAGCATGAGTAATTGGTTTACTTACTTCAGCTCTCATGTTGTCAAGGTCGAAAAGCAACTTCTGCTTCTGCCTTACATTCGCATTTGCTGCCCCTTTTATCTTTTCGCAAAGGAAGGTGTAAAACTCATATAGGTTGGTGTCCGACTTTAGTTTTGTCGGCTTGTTGATAATATCAATTGCACCCCGGTGGTAAGCATCAAGACAGATTTCTTTATTGCCTTCGGTAATGCTTGAGACGATGATTACAGGAATCGGATGCTGCTTCATCAACTTTGACAGGAATGTTAACCCGTCCATCCCGGGCATTTCTATGTCAAGAGTTATTACATCGGGTATAACCCTCTCAATTATGTCAACCGCTTTGAATGCATCTTCTGCTGTACCAATTAATTCAAGTTCCTCATCAGAATCAATCGCATTAGCAATTAACCTCCTAAAAATAACCGAATCATCAACTACCAGAACCTTGATTCTCTTAGGCTTAATATTATTCTCCATCTCAATATTAAAATTACAAATTACAAAAAATTTAATCCCAAAGCAATAATCACGGATTAAATCCCAACTACCACATTCTCAATCAAAAAACCTAAAACTTTATATTCTGTATCAAATCCACTTTTACTTCCCCGTCAAATGGATTAAAAAGAATTTTTCTGCCAAAAGTGCCACCGGTTATATCTTGAGAAATTGTTAGTCCTAATTCAGTTAACTTCTGTTTGGCTACTTCAATATTTCTTAGTCCTACATTAAAAACAGCCTGATCGAATTTTAACATACTTGCTCCCCCGTAAATTTTTGCTGTAAGTCTTCTCTTAACAGCTCCGGCCAAAATAACCTTATCATGCAATTCTGTTATAGCTACATCTCCATACCTCAAATCCGGATTCCCTTTGTTATTCCAATGTGGAAGCATAAAATGGTTTACGCCCCCAATTTTGGTGCCTTCATCCCAAAGCACAACAGCTATACACGAGCCTAAAATCGTAAATACTTTCATCTCCCCGGAAACGATTGCCAGCTCTCCCTGTTTGAGGTATTTAATTTTGTCCAATTTTGTTACTCCCTATACCAGTTTATCTTTCAAATTTTCAAGTGTGAAAGGTTTTACCAAATAATCATCCATCCCCGAATCGTAACAACGCTTCACACTTTCCTCCGATTCATTAGCTGTAATAGCTATAATCTTTGACCTTTGATCAGGATTAACTTCATTTTCCCTAATTTTCTCAGTCGCCTCAGTTCCATCCATACCCGGCATGTATATATCCATAAGGATAAACGGGTAATGATTGTCATGACATAAGTCAACAGCCATCTGCCCGTTAGAAGCTATATCATATTCAAACCCCAGCTTTGAGATAAACATACCCAAAACTTTCTGATTCAACGGATTATCCTCTACCAAAAGCACTTTACCTGTTGGACTACCTGCCGGTTTTATTTTCTTCTTAAACAAATCTTCAGAAGGAGCTTCAAAAGGAACGTTTATATTTAGTATTTTGTCTATCCTAATCTTTAACTCAGTATTATCAACAGGCAATCTCATGATGTCAAACACATGGTTAAACTTGCGCAAACGTATGTCAACCTTGGTCTTGGGATTTAGTGTAAAAAGAACTTTGAAATACTTATTGTCTGTTTCTTTTTTAACTTCTGAAATAAAATTAAAACCCTGCTTGCCATCTTCTCCGCAATTTACAATGAACATGTCAAAATGATATGCTTTTGCCCTAAACAATGCCCTTTCAACTGTTCCCGATACTGAAAATTCAAAGCCTTGGGACGCAATTTCATTTTTTATTTCTTCAATTACCTTTTGCTGGCTTTCTACCAGTAAAACCCGCATCGTTTCTTTTTTCATCCCTAAATAATTTATTTTTTAATTGTCTGATGTAACTCCACTCTGACATGTTAGTTGCATCTGATCAGCCGATTTTCATGTAAACACTGGGACTAACCTGTTTTATGGACGTCGAATACTGAGTTACTGTTTCTGACAACCCTACAAAAAGGTATCCCCCCGGTTTTACTTTATCAATTAGTTTGCTTACTACCTCTCTTTTTGAAACATCATCAAAATAAATAAGCGTATTTCTACAAAATACCACATCTAAAGAATTACTCTGGAAAAAATAGTCATCTACAAGATTTAAAATTGAGAAATGTACCTTCTCCCTTAAATTCTTTACTACTCGTATTTTATTTTCATTTTCATCTTTGCCGGCAAGAAAATATTTTTTCACTAAGTTATTATCTACTCCCTTGACCGTATCTTTATTATAAATAGCCCTAAAAGCCTTCATGACAGAAGCATTGCTAACATCTGTAGCATATATTGTGAAATCAAACCCCTGATTTTTCAACTGATGTTCAGTGAGGACTATCGCCAGTGTGTAAGGTTCTTCTCCTGTCGAACATCCTGCACTCCAAATCTTAAAAGGATTTCTCAAGTCACAGTTAAAATTCGGAAGCACCTTGTCTCTTAGAAAATTAAAATGATCATTTTCCCTGAAGAACTCAGTCTTGTGAGTTGTGAGTTCGTCAATCATACATTCAAATTCCCCACTTTTTTTGCCTTCGGAGGAAAGAGCATAATCAAGATAATCCTTAAAATTGCCTATTCCTGTATTCTTTAACCTCTTTATTAGCCGGGAATTAACCATTACAATCTTTATCGGACTCAATTTGATACCAAGGTTATCAAGCATAAAAACTTGAATCCGCTTGAATTCTGCTTCTGTCAACTGCTGATTGTAAATATTAACTGTGTCTCCAATTCCCATAACCAACTGCACTACTTCATTTTTTCAAACTGACTGTCAAGTCCATCATTGTCAGAAAGATTTATTCTAACACCTTTATTGGCTTGCTTATTCATCGAATCATCATCCAGTTTCTTAACTCTTTTTACAGGTTTAACTTCTGGTTCAGACGATTCAATGTCTTCACTCTTGTTCTCCCACTCAATATTCTCCCTTGTTTCAATTACCTCTTCTTCTTTTTCAAAAGCCTCGTTATTCACTTCTTCATCTTTACCCGTGAAATAAGAGAACCTGTTATCATCGATATTCTCTTCAGATTTTAATGCTCCTCCAAAAATCATCGAACTTGAAAAATCGTTAACTTCTTCATCTTTATCTTCCTGTGACTCTTCAGAAAATGAGTTGTCATATTCATTTGAAATCACATCATTCCTTTCTTCTTCAAGCTTGAAGAATTTTATTATCTCGTTCATTGACTCCGATAACCTTACCAACTCTTCAGAAC
Organism: uncultured Prolixibacteraceae bacterium; assembly: GCA_964393405.1. Classification (GTDB taxonomy): domain Bacteria; phylum Bacteroidota; class Bacteroidia; order Bacteroidales; family Prolixibacteraceae; genus CAYMTR01. The sequence continues at coordinate 21,385 of CAYMTR010000037.1, read as the reverse complement.
TTGCTGTCAACTCTTCAGAAGAAGATGCATTCTGCTGAATAATGTTATTTAAATCATGAATTGTACTAATTATCTGACTAAGAGAAAAAACATGTTCTTCTCCGGCTTGCGAAATTTTATTAATTAACTCAGATGTCTTCTGGAATTCAACAACAAGGCTCCTCAACTCAATAGCTGAATCACGGGTGATCTGAACACCTTTCTTAGAAACTTTCTTTATTTCAGAAGCCGATTGCTGCGAACTCTCAGCTAACTTTTTAACTTCATCAGCAACTACAGCAAACCCCCTACCGAATTCTGCTGCACGAGCTGCTTCAACTGAAGCGTTGATTGATAATATTTTTGTCTGGTACGATATTTCACTTATAGCTGAATTCCTTAGGGCAATTTCTTCAATAGTGACTAAAGCTTTATCTACACTCTCTGCTCCCTGCTGAATACCATTATAAGCCTTTTGCGCAATCCTATCTGTCTCTTTTGCATCTACCGATAATTGACTCATCATTGTCGATATCTGCTCAATTGTAGAAGATATTTCTGCTGAGGCAGCTGCCTGATGATTCGCTCCATCGGAAATAACTTCCGAACCCGACCTGAATTCGTTGCTTGCAACCTCAATGCTCTGAGAAACATCCTTCAGGGAATTAAGCACCTCTTTAAACTTTTCTTTTAGCTTCTCAAGAGATTCATTTATCATTCCAATTTCATCTGTACTGAAAACTCTCCTCCTTACAGTCAAATCACCATTGGCAAGAGATTCTGTAAACTTTAGAGTACTCTGTATTGAAATTCGAATGTTACGAATTGTAAAGGCAAAAAGAAAAGCTGCAATCAAAGCCAAAACAAACATCCAGGTCACAATCCTCTTAACCATATCTTTCCTGACTCCCCCCATTACCAGTAAATTACCGTCTGATACTTGGTTTTGAACTAAAAGCAAATTCGACAACTCTGTATTGAATTTATTTATTGAATTAGCCAAAATGCCTATTGAGATTGTCAAATCTGTTTGCCCTGATGTTTGGGAAGTAAAACTCTTTGCGTTCATTTTTATCTCTGAAGCAAGTATTTCAAGCTTTTTAAATTGCCCCTTTAATTCATCAGGTAAAGAACTATATGATTCATCAGCATATGCCCCGTCTATTTTACTTTTTAATTCAGCTGCTTTCGTCTTAATCACTTCAATGTTACCTTTCCCGGCAATCATTTCATACGACTGAAAGTACAATGAACCTGACTCCAGAATCAGTTCATGGGTTATTTTATTTAAAAATATCTGTTGGTTATGAATACCTATATTAGCAACATTTATTCTTTTTACTCCATTCATCGCTACTAAAAATGAAATGATAAATGCAAGTGCAATTACAACAGCTGACAATATCAGTTTTGTCGATATCTTTAAATTCCTGAAAAGTTCTATCATTTTGAATGTCTCCTACAAGTTCCTGCAAATAGTTTATTTTCCTTCAAGATCAAAATTCTCTACTCTTAATTCTATAATTTCATCAACCGAGAAAATCTTATCGGCATTTACCAACAATATGAATTTGTCGTTTATCTTCAAAACCCCGTTAAGGAATTCAGCTTTGTTCTGCTTCCCTACAGTAGGGAGCGAAATCAAATCATTGTCGCTGTAATTGATTACTTCATTTACTGAATCGACCATAGCACCCAGTTTTAATTTGTCGCCATCATTGTCGATTGTTATCACAAGTATACAGGTTGAATTGGTAACCTCAGACTTTGGCATACCAAATTTGATCCTTGTATCAACCAGGGGAACTACTTCACCCCTAAGGTTAAATACGCCAAGCATGTAATCCGGAGCTTTGGGCACTTCTGTTACAGGCTGAAATTCAAGGATCTTTTCAACATGTTCAACGTTAATGGCAAAATGTTCATTGCCAAGTGAAAAAGTCAGATATGTATTAAATGCGTCGCTCATTTTATCTAAATTTTATTTCTTTGAAAACTTTGTTACTATTTTATTTACATCCAAAACAAGTGCTACCGAACCGTCACCTAGTATTGTCCCTCCGGAAATGAAATCCTGGTTTTTAAAATGACTACCAAGCGATTTCAATACCGTCTGGTTCTCACCAACAACATAGTCAACGATAAGCGCAACCTTCTCTTTTTCAAATCCCGCTAAAACTATCTCCTGCCTTTCAGGCGGAGTGCCCGCAAGTTCAAAATCTTCTCTAAGGTTAAAATATGGAACCTGCTCACCGTCAAGAATCATAAACTGATTTAGAGTCTCCTCAGGCTTGAAATTGTCAATTGTGTATATTTTCGATACCTGAAACAACGGAATTATGAAATCCCTTTCATCAATCTTTACTTGTAAACCATCTATAATTGAAAGCGTTAAAGGTAGCTTAATCGTAAATACACTTCCCTTTCCTGCTTCAGTTGAAATGCTTATCGAACCTCTGATTTCGGAAATGTTCTTTTTTACTACGTCCAAACCTACTCCCCTGCCCGAAACATTTGAAACTGTCTTTGCTGATGAAAATCCCGGAAGGAAAATCAGGTTCATTATTTCTTCTTCAGTGTAAGTCTGATCTTTAAACAAAAGTTTCTTTTTGTATCCTATTTTCCTCAGCTCGTCGATATCCATCCCCTTACCATCATCAATAATCTTGATAATTACGTTATTGCTCTGATGGTATATTTTCATTGTTATCTTCCCTGTCGGGTTCTTGCCTGCATTTTCCCTATCCTCAGGCAATTCAACACCATGGTCAATAGCATTCCTTAGTATGTGCATTATCGGGTCCGACAATTGCTCTATAATCTTTTTGTCCAGAACAGTATCTTCCCCTTCAGTAATAAATTCAACTTGCTTTTTCAATTGCTCGGCAAGGTCGTGAACCATCCTTTTATAACGAGTAATAGTTACTCCAAACGGAACCAATGAAACATTGAATGCATTGTCTCTTAATTGTTTTGAGAAACTACCATATTTTTCTGCAACAGCAATGAGTTCAGGATCGCCCGATTGCTGAGCAACAAGGTTTAATCTTGCCTGCAGAGTAACCATCTCACTAACAAGATTCATCAACTGATCTATCTTTTCAGTGGCAACCCTAATGCTTTTTAGGTTGTTCGAAGCCGACCCCTGTACATCCTCAATAACCCTGTCCTTCTTAGACCCTTCTTCCTTGAGCTTTTCTTCTGCAATATCTTCTGAGTAGTTTTCTGCAATTTCCTTTATGTTGTCAAACGACTTCTGAAATATTTTATCTTTTAACTTTTCAAATTCTTTTCTTGCAGCTGGTATACCAAGCAAATTGCCCTTAATGAGCTCAGAAATCAACAAATGGCAATGTCCTTTAATATTATCAAATACATACTCAATGGAGCTGATATCTTCCCTCGTTGATAGGATAACCCTCCAATGCGACAAAGGATCGACATTGCTAAAATCGTTCATCTGAAAATTCTTACCGCTCTTCGAATAAACAACATTTTCACCCATAAGGGCTAACTCGTTGAATAAATAAACCGGATGCGATAATTCTTCATGTAGTTCATCTCCCGGATCAAATTCAATAAAATAGGTAACAATAGAATTTTCAGTAACATCGGAAAACCCATTATCTGATCCTTTCCCCTCTTTTTTTTCTGTGCTTGCTCCCTCAAAAAGATGTATCTTTCTGCAAAGATCCTCAAACCTGATATGATCTGATTTTGCAAGCTGCTCACGAGTAGTTAAAAGAAGTTTTAAAATATCAATAGTTTCAAGAGATATTGTCCTTAAATCCCCTGAATATTGCATATCGCCGCTTCTAACCTTGTCGTAAATATCTTCAAGGTCATGTGTTACAGCAAGGACTTTTTCAAACCCAAGCATACCCCCACTACCCTTTATTGTATGGATATTCCTGAAAATCTGATCAATGATATCTGCTGAAACAGATTCACTCTCTAACGATAATAATACGTCCTCAAGTTCATTAATCAGGTCACGGGTCTCCTCAACAAAGCTCTCCTTTAGTTGGTCAATAGAATCTGCCATTTCCTGAATATTTTAATTTCCTCTTTATTGAAATACACTTACTAAAATACAATAATTATTTCAACTTGCAGGTTTAGTGCAAATAATCTGCAGAAAAAAATCACTTTTCTGATTCATTTATAAAACTTTGTTAAAGTACAATGTTTTTAAGAAAAGAAGAAATGTTTTGGTTTTTTTTAAGAGTATCAGGTATCAGGCATTAAAGTATCAAGTATCAAGATTGGGTAGTGGTGGTTTGTTGCATTTCACCCTCCCCTGCCCCTCCCCGGAGGGGATTGGAGTAGTGCGAATTCGTTGCAGCACAACCTCGTAGGGGCGTATTGAATACGCCCTTTTTTTTAA
>CAYMTR010000037.1:0-16919 GCA_964393405.1 uncultured Prolixibacteraceae bacterium | reverse complement strand
AGCACAACCTCGTAGGGGCGTATTGAATACGCCCTTTTTTTTAAATACCAACGAATGGGCGTATGCAATACGCCCCTACGAGAACCTTTTCAAAACTTTTTCCCTATTTTATGGACCTATTCCAATTTTCTTAACTAAAATTGCTCCGAATTTGACAGCGATGAACCCATCGGATTTTATAAGAACATACAAATCACACAGAAACTTTGATGCAATTTGCTCTGCATTAAACGATAAGGATAAAAAGCACTTACATTTCAAAGGTCTTGCAGGATCATCTGCTGCTTTTGTATTTGCTTCTTTGGCTGAATCTTGTGGAAATCCGCTCTTTATAGTTTTGAACGACAAGGAAGAGGCTTCTTATTTTTACGATGACCTTTCATTGCTGCTCCCCGACAACATTGTTTTATTCTTCCCCTCCTCTTATAAAAGGCTCATCCGCCATGGAAAAATTGAACAGGAAAATATTGTCAGAAGAACGGCAGCCCTAAACAGAATATACGATAAAAAGAACTGTGTTATAATTACTTATCCTGAAGCTCTTGTAGAAAAAGTCATCAGGCACGATACTTTGCTGTCAAACACCCTGGGCATTTCTGTAAACGAAAAGCTGTCGCTCGATTTTGTCAACGAAGTACTTTCCGAATTCGGGTTCGAAAGAGTGGATTTTGTCTACGAACCAGGCCAATACTCCGTCAGAGGTGGTATCATCGATATTTTTTCTTTTTCTTTTGACCACCCTTATCGTATTGATTTCTTTGGCAATGAGGTTGAATCCATCAGAAGTTTTGACATTAATACTCAGCTTTCTATTAAAAAATATGACTCTGTTTCTGTTATACCCAACATCCAGTATGGTCTTGAAGAGGAAAACAGGATCGACATTTTCAGCTACCTGACTAAGGAATTTGCAGTTGCGTTTCACGATCGGGAAATCATTTTTGCCCAAATAAAGAATACTTTTTCAGAAGCTATTAAAGTCTCCGAAAATGACGAGAACCCCTTGCTGCCTGAAATGCTGGCCGACGATAAAACTTTAAAGAATACTATTAAAGATTTCCACAACATCGATTTCGGACTGAAAAAAGAGGCTTCTTCTGACCTTGTATTTCAATTCGATTCAATTCCTCAGCCACGGTTCAACAAGAATTTTGAACTTCTGGCTGCAAACCTAAAACAGAACAGTTCCAAGGGATTCACAAATTATATCCTTGCCAACAGCGAGAAACAGATTGAACGCCTTCAGTCTATTTTCGACGATAAGGCTCTGAATGTTAAGATAACACCCCTCAACTTCACTATTCATGAAGGTTTTTATGACAACGACCTGATGATCGCTTTATATACTGACCATCAGATTTTTGAGCGTTATCACAAATATTCTCTGCAATCGGCAACTAAAGCCCGCGAATCTATTTCTATTGAAGAGCTGAATAAACTTCATCCGGGCGACTATGTGGTTCATATCGACCACGGTATAGGAAAATTCGCCGGATTGGTTAAAACCGAAGTGAATGGCAAATATCAGGAAGCTATAAGGCTGGTTTACAAGGATAACGACTCCCTACTCGTAAGTTTACATTCTCTTCACCGAATTTCAAAATATAAAGGCAAAGACGGCACTGAACCAAATATCAACAAGCTGGGTACCGGTGCATGGCAAAAGCTAAAATCAAGGGTCAAGAGCAAGGTTAAAGATATTGCACGTGAACTTATTGCCCTTTATTCCAAAAGATTAAGCGAGAAAGGGTACTCCTATTCTCCCGATTCATACCTTCAGCAGGAACTTGAAGCTTCATTCATCTATGAAGATACTCCCGACCAGGTCAAAGCTACCAAGGCTGTAAAGGATGATATGGAACGCCTTATGCCAATGGATCGCCTTGTGTGTGGCGATGTTGGTTTCGGCAAAACAGAAGTGGCAATCAGGGCTGCCTTCAAGGCTGTTACAGACAGCAAACAGGTGGCTGTTCTGGTTCCTACTACCATTCTTGCTCTTCAGCATTATAAGACTTTCAGTGACCGACTTAAGGACTTCCCTGTAAATATTTCTTACCTGAGCAGGTTGCGTAATCCGGGAGATATAAAAGACACATTGGCAGACCTTAAGGAAGGAAAAATAGATATTGTCATCGGAACTCATAAGCTCGTTGGCAAAGAGGTCAAATTCAAAGATTTGGGATTATTGGTAATTGACGAAGAACAAAAGTTCGGTGTTTCTGTCAAAGAAAAGCTTCGTCAGCTAAAAGTCAATGTTGATACACTGACACTTACAGCAACACCAATACCCCGTACCCTGCAGTTTTCACTTATGGGTGCCCGCGATCTTTCAATAATTCAAACTCCTCCTCCCAACAGGTATCCTATTGTCACAGAGGTACATGGTTTTAATGAAGCAATTATCAGGGAGGCAATCAATTTTGAGCTCGACCGCAACGGACAGGTGTTTTTCATCCATAACAGGGTTCAAAATATTCACGAAGTAGAAAGTTTTGTAAGAAAAACTTGTCCTGAAGCAAGGGTTATTGTTGGCCACGGACAAATGGAAGGCTCCCAGCTTGAAAAAACCATGCTCGATTTTATCGAAGGCAAATATGACGTATTGGTGGCCACAACTATCATTGAATCAGGACTTGACATCCCTAATGCCAACACCATAATTATCAACCATGCTCAAAGCTTTGGACTTAGCGACCTTCACCAATTGAGAGGACGAGTAGGCCGTTCAAATAAAAAGGCTTTCTGTTATCTGCTGGCTCCTCCACTCGAAGCATTATCGCCTGAAGCAAGAAGAAGGCTGAAAGCTATTGAAGAATTCTCAGAACTTGGAAGTGGGTTCAACATTGCAATGCGCGATCTCGATATAAGAGGTGCAGGCAATCTGCTTGGTGCTGAGCAAAGTGGCTTTATTGAAGATATTGGTTTTGAAACTTACCACAGAATACTTGAAGAAGCAGTACAGGAATTGAAAAACAGTGAATTCAGCGATATTTTCGATAATATTGAACAAGATAAGTCTTCATCTGCTTTCTTCAAAGTCAAATATTTGAACGACTGCCAGATAGAAACAGATATGGAACTTCGCTTTCCGGAAAGTTATGTCAGCAGTGTATCTGAAAGAATGTCGCTCTACAGGGAGCTCGACAACATTGATAATGAAGAAGATCTCAACCGATTTGAAATGCGCCTGATCGACCGCTTTGGAAAAATTCCTGTCCCGGCACTTCAATTATCTGAAATAGTAAGACTCAGATGGAAAGCCATAAGCCTTGGCATTGAAAGGATAATACTGAAAAACAACAAAATGATATGCCATTTCATAGCTGATCAGAAATCACCTTTTTACCAGTCGCCCGCCTTTACCTCAATAATTGGGTGGATCCAACAGAACCACGACAAATGCAAGATCAAAGAAGACAAGGATAAGCTTTCGCTAAGCTTTGACAAGGTCAACTCCATTACCCATGCAAAGGAAATAATTGGATCTATTGCTTAATTTTAATTCAGTAAGCTGCTCAGTCTTTTACAATAGAAGTACCTGTTGCTGCTGATTTGGTAAGGTTCTCAGCCTTAGTTATCAACACTCTGGTTGCTCCGTTGCCAAGAGCTTTAAAAGCGTTATCGAGTTTAGGAATCATACCTTCTGTAATGACGCCTTTGCTTTTATAGTCGCTATATGATTTCCTATCCAGTTCTCTTATCACTGACCTTTCATCGTCAGGATTCAGAAGAACACCGTTCTTTTCGAAGCAATAAACAAGAGTAACGAGGTATTCGTTGCTAAAAGCAATAGCAATTTCAGAAGCAATAGTATCAGCGTTTGTATTAAGAAGAAGTCCTTTCCCATCGTGAGTAAGCGGTGCAATCACGGGAACAATGTTTTGCTCCAGCAGCCAGCTTATTTCCCTGGTATTCACCTCGGTAATGTCACCTACAAATCCATAGTCGATATCTTTAACCGGACGTTTGAAAGAGCGGATAAAATCCATATCAGCTCCAGTAAAACCGACAGCATTACAACCCTGCGCCTGCAGACCAGCCACGATATTTTTGTTTACGAGCCCGGCATACACCATCGTAACAACGTCGAGCATAGCTTTATCGGTAATCCTTCTTCCCTCAACCATTTTAGTTTCGATGCCAAGCTGTGTGGCAAGGTTAGTGGCAGAGCGCCCTCCCCCGTGAACTAAAATTTTGTTTCCTGAAATAGACTTGAAGTCAGTCAGCAGTTTCTTTAAAGAAGCTTCCTCCTCTACAATCTTACCCCCAACTTTTACGATAGTCAGTTTTTCCATGTTTTGTAAATTTTGAACAAAAGTATGAATTTGTGTGGTTCGTTATTAAATAATTTTTTAACAAATAGAAAAAATTAAAGAAACTAATTCAAATCTGGAATTGGTTTGAAAAGTATCTCCAAGCGGATTGAACTATACCTGGACCCTACCTCATTCGCCCTTTCTCCCTTTGTTAAGGGAGAAAGGGCGAATGTGGTACGAATGTGGTATATATTTAGTCCTATTGAGAATCTGCAATAAATATTCACGGAAACGGTGAATTGTTAAAAAATGTTAAAAGTTTTTAGAAAAGGAAAACACTGCCACTATAAATTTTATTTTTGCTTAACTATTTTTCAAACTTAAAAAAACAAATAACATGAAACCTGTATACTACTTTTTATATGACACGTTTGTTATCCGCGACAGACCTGAACATATTAAGATTTCTGAGTCAAAACTTCTGAAGTCAAACAAGGATAAGTTTAATAAATGCCTTGATTTTTATAAGAGAATCAAAAAGGAGGAAATCCGAGAAATATGGGATGAGAAGGCAAAAAAAACTAAAGCTCGGCATGCGATACCGCCAAACAGATCAAGGAGGCAATCAGGTTATAACTTATTTATGAGTAAAAACCTGCAACTTTTTAATGAGAATGCCTTATTTGTAGATCAGGACAAACTTATCCTTTCGATTGGGAGCCTGCCGTCTATTCAAGGTCTCACAGCTGAAAGAGATACCGAGAATCCTGAATTAATAAAGGTTTCATTTAAAGACAATTCCGGCCTTAAAACAGATAGTAATAGAGATACTTTGTGCATTTTAGCGGCAATAGAAAACGACATCTATTTCTTCAACCTTAGCGAAATAACAAGGGAATCGGGAGGGGGTACTTTTCATTTTCCTAAGGCTGCAAGTCAAAAAACAAGATTATGGGCATATTTTCAAAGTGCAAATGTGAAAGGTTTTTCTGATAGTGTTACGGTTAATTTGCTTTGAGCTCTCGTTAAAAAGGGAAATATAAAAAATTAAATATGCCCGAGCAACAAAATATTGAATCCTTGTTAATAAAATCGTATTTTTAATTAATTATATTAATTTTGTAACATGAAAATAATTTATGAATAAATATCTAATCAATGAATAATAAGTCATTTATCAGCAATAATATTCGTGAATTAAGGATCAAGTTTGGATACACCCAAGCGCTTATTGCCGAATATCTTAACATTACTCCTGCTGCGGTAAACCAATATGAGAATGATGCCCGTACCATTCCCGAGGCAGTCATTGAAAAGTTGGCTATTCTTTACAATTTAGATGAATACGACTTGTACGAAGAAAATCCAGAGAAGCAAGCTGTAATTACAACATTCGCTTTTCGTGCTGATGAAATAAATGCAACAGACATGCAGCAGATTAGTATGTTCAAAAAGATTATCTCCAATTACATTAATATGTCAGAAGCATTGGTTAATGGATAATACAGAATTAAACCTGGAATTAAAGGCAAATCAATTTCGTCAACAAAACGGGCTAAATCCAAACGAAGTCATTCGATTTAAAAGTATATTATTGAAGAACAATATACTATCGGTGTTTCTGCCCCTTAGTCCTGATTTTTCAGGCATGGCAGTTAAAATCAATGGCGAAAAAGCAGCGAAACTATTCATGCTGGTAAATTGCAATCACACCTTGGGTCGGCAACATTTTACAATATGTCATGAGCTTTACCATCTTTCCATTCAGGAAAATTTCAAATCTGAAAAGACGGGCAACATCTCATTCGACAAACAGAGTGATCCAGAGGAATACCGAGCAAATATATTTGCATCATTTCTGCTTCTTCCAACAAATGGAATTTGGCAAATGATTCCGGAAAATGAACGAAAAAAGAACAAAATAACACTAAAAACAATTCTTGCAATAGAAAATTATTACTCAAGTTCACGAAATGCACTATTAAACCGACTTCTTCGAATGGGTCTAATCGACCAAGCATTATATGGTAAATATTCAGTTGATAAAATTAAAAATGCATTGCTTTATGGATATTCCACAAATTTATATGAAGCCGGCAATAAAGGATTGGTAATTGGTAATTACGGGACTATTGCCAGAGAATTGTTCGACCGAGGAGTAGTATCTGAAAGTTCCTATTTTTCATTACTTGAAGATCTGGGTATCGACCTTTCCGATTTTGACAATATAACTGACAATGAGTAAAAATGAAAAAATCATATTAGTCGATGCCGATGTCATTTCCCACTTTATTGCCTGTAGTGAAATAATTTATCTTCCCAAAATACTTGAACCGCACAGAGTAGTAGTGCTTGATAATGTTTATTCTTAAGTATCTCGTATTCATTCACGCAAAACGGTTCTCGATAATTTACTGGCAACAGTAAGGAATATAAGTAGGCAACCATTTCCAATAAGCAATATAGATATAAAAAAGAATATGCACTTATCAAGAAGAAAAACCCACTGATTGGTGATGGAGAACGTGCATGTATGGCAGTTGCAAAATATACAGAGGACGTAATTGCCAGCAGTAACTTCAGAGATATTAAACCTTATTGCGAAAAAAACAACATACTTTATTTGGGAACTCTTGACATTTTGTCCATTGCATTAATCAAAAGCATTTTTGATATCGAGCGGTGCAACCTATTTATCGAAACAGCAAGAACTAAAAATAATGCCAAATTTCCTAACTATGTTATAAAAATAACTGATTATAAATCTTCTGACATAAGTTTCATCTAACAATAAGCATAGTATACTTACATTGTTCAACCATAACAATACTCTACATATATTCTAAGAAAACAGCCCCAGAACTTCGTCAGATGTTATTGAGCTGAATCGACCTGAATGGATAAATTTATCGGCAAGGGCTGACTTTCGTTCTTTCAGACTTTGGATTTTCTCTTCGATAGTGCCACTTGTTATGAACCTGTAAACAAAGACCTTCTTGTCCTGTCCGATCCTGTGTGCCCTGCTTATTGCCTGGTTTTCAGAAGCGGGGTTCCACCATGGGTCGAGGATGAAAATATAATCGGCAGCGGTAAGGTTAAGCCCTACCCCACCTGCTTTTAAAGAAATAAGGAATATCTTCTTTGAAGGATTAGTTTGAAATTCATTGATAACTTCTTCTCTGTTTGTAGTTTTCCCGGTTAAAAGACAATAGTCCCAGCCCAGCTTATCAAATTCACGCCTGAAAAGATTAAGGTGGGTGACAAACGAGGAGAAAACAAGCACTTTGTTCTTCTCCGAGATCAGTTCTTCCAGACTATCCATAATTCCGTTGAACTTTCCCGAATCGCTTTCATTGTGACCAAGCAAAGCCGGATGGTTTGCAAGTTGCCTAAGCCTTGTAAGTCCCTGAAGAACTAAAAAGGAACTGTTCTTTACACCTTGTTTCTCAATATTTTCAAGAAGGTTATTGCGAATAATTGACTTTTGAGCTTCGTAAACCGACTTTTGAGCTTCGGTCATTTCACAATGCCTTAATTGCAAGGTCAGAGGAGGTAGGTCTTTTGCCACTTCTTCCTTGGTACGTCTTAAAATAAAAGGGTAAATCAGGTTATTGAGCTGCTTTTGCTTTTCCTCATCATTCTTCTTTTCAATTGGTTGGATGTACTCTTTTTGAAAGAAAGAAAAATTGCCAAGTAGATCTCTGTTAAGAAAGTTTATCTGAGACCATAAATCGGACAGAGAATTTTCAATAGGCGTACCTGTGAGTACGAGCTTATTGATTGATTTAAGCTCACATACTGACTTATAAGCTTTTGAGCCGGGGTTCTTGATATTCTGGCTTTCATCAAGAATTATATAATTGAAAGTTATATCCCTGAGTTGTTCATAATCGTTTCGCAATGTACCATAGGTTGTTATGATAATATCAAACCTGTCGACAATTGGATTTATATTTGAAATCTTTTTCCTCTGTGTGCCAATATGTCTGTAAACTTTAAGTTGGGGAGTGAATTTACGCACTTCATTATGCCAATTATGAACAAGCGAAGTAGGTACGACAATAAGGGAAGCTTTCTTTTGTTTCCTTTCTTCAGAAAACAAAAGCAGCTGTCCGCTTTCGCTTTGGACAGGTTGATTTACAGTTTCATCTTCCTGACTTAATTTAAGCAGTAGGGCTAGGGTTTGGAGAGTTTTACCAAGTCCCATGTCATCAGCAAGGCACCCACCGAAATTCTTTTTACCAATGGCATACATCCATGAAAAACCTTCAGTCTGATAGTTTCTGAGCGTTGCTTTAAGTCCTGTAGGAGGAGGAAGAATTTCGAATGATTGGTCGCTTAGCTCTTTCAGCTTTTCATTTATTTTTGGATCAAGACCTTTAAGGTTTTCATTTAAAAGTTTGTAGTGGTGCTTTGCAAATTTCAGGCTTTCATCGGAACCTTCAGCAAAAGGGAGTATATCTTTAAAGTTTACAAACCATTCAATAGGAAGAATAACAATTTCACCATTGGGGAGGAGATATTCACGCTTACCGTTAAGAATATTCTTTCTGAGGCGGATAAAAGGAATCTGGAAGTTGCCGAATTTGACAACAGCGTAAAGATCAAACCAATCGCCTTCACTTTTCAGGTCAATATTAAGCTCCTGGCTACCTGTGAAATATCTTCTTTCGGATACCTGCTGCTCGATTATTATTCCGCGGTCACTAAACTCATTCTGAATACGGTTAATCCAGTTAATAATTGCAAATCGAGGCTCATCGTTAATAAGATCAGAGTGCTTTGAGATTTCAAGGCGGTTGATGTTAAGTGCCAGACCTTTCTTTTTCAGGAAATCGATAATTTCAACCTCCCATTTCAGATTTCTGTTGTGTTTATAGAAGACAAAATGCCCACCTTCGTTTTTAAATTCGACTTCGGTTTTTCCCTTCTTTTCGGCGGTAAAACGCTTAGAACCGTATTGGAATCTTAGGGTAAGCATAGGTTCAAGGTCGAGACCTGTTTCAATAGTGATGATTGCCTTCTTTTCAGAATCGACAGTAATGACATCAAATCCGGATGCATTAACATCGTGATCCCGCACAATGTTATATACGAATGTTTTAAGGTATTTTTCAGTAGCAGACAACGGCACTTTCACAAACTCTTTTTCGAGGAATGGGAGTAGCCTTTTGCCTGAGATATTATCGAAAGAATAAAGCTTGTTGTTAATCACCATTCTGCAGGGCATATCGGTGACCATCACAGGTTTTCGGAACAGAATCTTAAGAGGTTGATCGTTGAACCGGATTTGAAGAAAGTAGTTCAGACCTTCTGGGGTAAGGTCGAAATTAAAAACTGCTGAAGCATGGTCATGGAAAATTTCTATCACTTCATCCTCATAAACATTACCATATTTGGCAGGTTTATGAAAAAGGCGGATATTATTATCTTTGATCAACTCAATAAGCTCAACTACCTGTTTATCAATGTAAGGGCTGATAAGTTTGTTGAATATATCGGGATCGATATTTTTAAAGAAATCCTTACTCCCCTGCTTTTTTGAGAACTTTTTAGAAATATTTTCTTCGCTATATTTTCCTGTGAGATCGATTATTTTTTTCTGGACATCGCTGAATTCAAAATCCAGTTTGCCAATGTTTGCCGAGATTACGGGCGACAGAACAGAGTAGAAAGCACCGTTGGTAATTTTTCTGATAATAAAAGGTGACAGTATATGACCGAACAGTCGATGTTCGGTAAGGGCAATAATAAACTCTTTATCATTCATGTCGGGCAAAAGTTCTATTGTATATATTCAAGAAGGAAAATATGAAAAAGAAAAACTTCAAAAGTAAAAAACATTTGAATTGATGTTAAGAGAAACACCGATTATAAAATAAAAATTAAGAAAAAATGAAATCTAATGCGGGTATAAGAAAGATGATTTTATTTTTGTATGACAGAATACAATAAATTTAGAACACCAACCTGATGAATAGAATTACTGAAAAGGAATTTTTTTCCGAAAATGTAGTAAAGCTGGTAGTTGAAGCTCCGCTGATAGCACGTTCCCGTAAACCCGGGAATTTTGTAATACTTAGGGTTTCAGAAAAAGGTGAACGCGTTCCGCTAACAATAGCTGGTGCTGACGTTGTAAAAGGGACAATAACACTTATTGCCCAGAAAGTAGGTGTGAGCACTGAAAAGCTTGCGGCCTTGAATCCTGGCGACATGCTTATTGACCTTGTTGGTCCGCTGGGCAAGGCAACCGAAATCCATAATGTAGGCACAATTTTAGCTTGCGGAGGAGGTGTTGGAGTTGCACCATTGCTTCCAATAGTAGAGGGATTTAAAAAGGCAGGGAATAGAGTAATTACAGTTTTGGCAGCAAGGTCGAAAGACCTGATTATACTTGAAGATGAAATCAGGAAATGGTCTGACGAAGTAATAATAATGACCGATGATGGCTCTTACGGGAAGAAAGGACTTGTAACGCAGGGAGCTGAAGAAGTGATTCTCAGAGAGAAGATAGATGAGTGCATAGTAATAGGACCTGCTATTATGATGAAATTTACCGCCTTGCTCACAAAAAAATACAACATACCAACCCAAGCCAGCCTTAACTCAATGATGGTTGATGGCACAGGAATGTGCGGAGCTTGCAGGGTTACTGTAGGCGGAAATACAAAATTTACCTGTGTTGACGGACCTGAATTTGATGCACATCAGATAGACTTTGACGAGCTATTGATGAGGCTTGGTGGATATAAAAATGAAGAAAAAGAGGCATTCCAGAAATTCATGAACCGTTCTTAAAAAAACCTATATGAGCACTTTAGAAGAATACTTAAAAGAAAGAAGAGAACAAGAGTGGCGTGCCGATCTCAGGAAGAAACTCAAAGGTAAAGAGCGCACTGACATACCAAGGGTACACATGCCTGAAGTAGCACCCCTCGAAAGGGTTAAATATCAGAATGTTGAAGTAAATCTTGGATTAAAAGAAGAACAGGCATTGCTTGAAGCATCGAGATGTATGGACTGTGTTAATCCAACCTGCATTGAAGGATGTCCTGTTCAGATAAACATTCCGGAATTCATAAAAAACATAGAAAGAGGTGAATATGGACTAGCAGCAGAGACCTTGAAAAAAACAAGTGCACTGCCGGCAGTATGTGGGAGAGTTTGTCCACAGGAAAAGCAATGCGAAGAAAGATGCTTTTACAAGATTAAGCTAAATAAAGAACCAGTAGCAATCGGTTATCTTGAAAGATTTGCAGCAGATTGGGAACGGGAGACAGGAAATATTTCTGTACCGGTATGTGCACCAAAAAAAGGAATAAAAGTAGCTTCAATCGGCTCAGGGCCATCATCTTTATCGTTTGCAGGAGACATGATAAAATTCGGATATGATGTAACAGTTTTTGAAGCCCTTCATGAAATCGGAGGAGTTTTAAAATACGGCATACCTGAGTTCAGACTTCCAAACGCTGTAGTTGATGTTGAACTTGAGAACTTAAAAAAAATGGGGGTTGAGTTCAGGACCAATTTCATTGTTGGAAGAACAGCATCCTTTGATGAGTTGAAAGAAGAAGGTTTTAAAGGATTTTTCGTAGGCAGCGGAGCAGGGTTACCACGGTTTATGAATATTCCGGGGGAAAATTACAACGGCATAATGTCGAGCAACGAATACCTTACGAGAGTAAACCTTATGAATGCTGCCAATGATGAATGGGACACATTAGTCTTGAGGGGCAAAAATGTAGCGGTTATTGGAGGAGGCAACACAGCCATGGACTCTGTAAGAACGGCCAAGAGATTAGGAGCAGAAAGGGCAATGATAGTATACCGCCGATCGAGAGTTGAGATGCCGGCGAGGGTTGAAGAAGTAAAACATGCTGAAGAAGAAGGCATTGAATTTATGAACCTTGCCAATCCTGTTGAATATTTTGCTGATTCAACAGGGCGAGTCAACAAGATGAGGGTTCAGTTTATGGAGCTTGGAGAACCTGATGCCTCAGGCAGGAGAAGACCTGTAGAAATTGAAGGATCAGAAACCGATATAGATGTAGACCTTGTAATTGTAGCAGTAGGAGTATCGCCTAACCCACTGATACCAGCTTGTTTGCCCGATTTGAAAGTCAGCAAATGGGGAACAATCGAAGTAGGAGAAAACATGCAGTCGTCGATACCTGTTATATTTGCAGGGGGTGACATTGTAAGAGGAGGAGCGACAGTAATACTGGCGATGGGCGACGGCAGGAATGCAGCTAAATCGATGGATGAATATCTGTCAAAAAAATAATAGATTTTATATCTTTATATAAGACTATAAAACAATGATGAATCGCGATGTCATATTACAGTATTTATCAGATAACAAGGAGAGATTTTTTAAAGAATATAACCTTGTTAAAATTGGTATTTTTGGTTCTTTAGCAAGAAATGAAAATAACTCAGATAGTGATATTGATATTATTGTTGAATTCAAAGAGAATACTCTGGATTTATTTACAATAAAATCAAAACTGAAAGGTGAAATTCAGACAAGGTTTAATACCCCGGTCGACATTTGCAGGGAAAAATATATAAAACCTATTTTTAAACAACAGATTATATCTGAAGCAAAATATGTATAGGCTTTCACAACAATTCAATTTCGTTTGATGCAGCAATGATGAATTTCATTGTAATCGGGGAAATGGTGGATAAATTGTCAGATGGTTTTTTGAATAATTGCAACACATCATTTGATTGGCAGAAGGTTAAAACTTTTAGGAATATTATTGCACATAACTATTTTGGAATTGATGCCGAGGAAGTCTGGCAAATAATTCAGACAAGTTTAAATGATTTAAAGAGTGAACTGGAAATTTTATTAGAAACAAAATAATTTTATCATAATGGCAAATCTAACAACACGGTTTTTCGGATTGGAGCTTAAGTCTCCAATAATAGTCGGGAGTTCAGGCCTTTCATCATCTGTTGCTAAAATAAAATTAATTGAACAGCAGGGAGCAGGTGCCGTTGTGCTAAAATCGGTTTTTGAAGAAGAGATATATCAGGAATATCAAGAGGAATATGAAAGCCAATTGAAGAAAAAGGACAACATAGAATACCTTGATTATCTTGATTTTGAAATTAAGAAAGACAAAGTAAAAGAATATCTGAAGCTGATTTCCGAAGCAAAAAGAGAAGGTGTAAAAATGCCAATTATTGCAAGTATCAACTGTATATCGGGCAGCGACTGGAAATATTTTGCCAGGAAGCTTGAGAGTGCCGGTGCAGATGCCCTTGAGCTCAATATTTTCATGCTTCCTTCAGATTTAGACAAAGATGCGGAACAGATAAAAAAGAGTTATCTGAGCATTATAAAAAATGTAATTTCAGAAGTAAAGATACCGGTTTCAATAAAGATTTCTCCATATTTTTCTGATATGGCCATGATGATAAAAGAATTGTCAGAAACAGGCGTTGCAGGCATTACTTTATTCAACAGGTCGTTTAATATAGATATTGATATTGAAAGTAAAGAACTTACAACTGCAAAAATATTGAGCCATCCTTACGACTATTTGCATTCATTGAGATGGGTCGGGATTATGTCGCCAAGAATAAAATGCGATCTTGCTGCAAGCACAGGAATAATGGATTATACTACAGCCATTAAAATGTTTATGGCAGGGGCTAAGGCTGTTCAGATAGTTTCGGGGATATATAAAAACGGATTTCCTCTCATTGGTGAGTTGAACAAACAGATTTCATTATGGCTTGATTCAGAGAACTACAATTCGCTTGAAGACATAACTGGATTGGTAGATTCGAAAAAGATAAAGAATCCTGCTCAATATGAAAGAGTTCAGTTCATGAAGCACTTTGGAGGATATACAGGAGAAGAGGGTTAGCCGGTAGTTAGATCAAATCAACGATACCTTTAACAGAAGCCTTGTTGGAGTATACTTTATCGAGCACTTCAATTCTTTTGTCGATCATTTCCTTAGTGAAATTCTTCCCGAAAAGGTTATTAATTTCGGAGATGATTTTCTCCTCACCTTCAGCAATAATGCATAGGTCTTTTAGTCCGGTACCTTCTACCAGCTGAGGAGTTCCGATACAAAAGCGACCGTTGAACAAAGCATTCAGGAGTTTAAGTTTAAAACCTGTAGCCTGAAAAGTAGGAAGAAGATTTATGTGAGCTTCGTGAATAAGTTGTTGCAGTTGATTTTCGTCTGGGTTACTCACCAATTGAACATTTTGAGCGTTATATACAATTTTTTGGAGCACAAGGGTAGGTTTTTTTCCGGCAATCAGAAAATGGAAATTTACCTTTGGTGCAATCTTTTCAACAATAAAGCGGGCAGCTTCTTCATTTTCCTGGACACTTAAGTTGCCATGATATAAAATATACTTCCCTTCCCCTTCAGCAATATTCACCTCTTCGCTTTGGTGACAGGGTGTTGAAAGTAAAGTCTTCCCATAATGAGAGCTAAAATAAGCTTCATCGGCCTTTGAAATTGCGGTAAGGTAGTTGGCATGATCAAGAACCTTTTCAAACTTCATCAATTTATAAGATTCAATGTTGAAATAAAGTCTCAGGGTACCAAAAGGAGTATTTTTTGCAAGAGAATTATAATAGTGGTGTTCAATGTTATGGCATCTGACAATTTTAAGTCGGTCTTTAAGTTTTGGATGATTTAGATAATAGCAACTGTGAAGACCTTCAAATAAAACCGGATAATCATCTTTAAGAATATTGTTTAAAAGAGCTTTATCGGCGCGAGACCTAACAATAAAGGGAAGTTTGGTGAAATGGTTCAGGAATGACATTGAACGCTTGTAGTAATTAACAGATTCACAAATCTCGTTAAGGATTTTAGCGCTATCTCTGCCATATTCAAAACAATGAAGATGAATTTTCACACCCTCTTTATGTAGGGCCTTCAAGCGATAATAAACATCAATTACACCTCCGTAATCGGCAGGATATGGAACATTAAAAGAAATGATGTGTAGATGTTTATCGTTCATTATATTAAATTGGGAAAAAATCAGATAGCGAATATATGATTTGTTTTAAATAAAAGTTCATTCTTTCGATTTCAAAAAGAAAAAGTAATTTTGCGACACCAAAAAATTAACATATGTCATTAAAATGTGGAATTGTTGGTTTGCCCAATGTTGGGAAATCGACCCTTTTCAATTGTCTTTCAAGTGCAAAAGCACAGTCGGCGAATTTTCCGTTTTGCACAATAGAGCCAAACGTTGGTGTAATAACAGTGCCTGACGACAGGTTGATAAAACTTGCTGAAATAGACAAACCGAAAAAAGTAATACCTACAACAGTAGAGATAGTCGATATAGCCGGTTTAGTAAAAGGGGCAAGTAAGGGCGAAGGACTTGGCAACCAGTTTTTGGCAAATATCAGGGAGACCGATGCTATACTCCATGTTTTGAGGTGTTTTGAAAATGATAACATTACACATGTCGATGGTTCGATTGACCCTGTGAGGGACAAAGAAGTAGTTGACATAGAGCTTCAGCTGAAAGATCTGGAAACAATAGAAAACAGGATACTCAAGGCACAGAGGCAGTTGAAGGATACAACAAACAAAGATGCCAAAAGAACCAATGACGTAGCAATGAAAATTAAGGAATCGTTGCTTCAGGGGAAGTCAGTTAGGGCGTTAGAATTCACTGAAACAGAGCAGGAAATTGTTGATTCCTTTTTTCTGATAACAAGTAAGCCGGTCATGTATGTGTGCAATGTAGATGAAGCGTCGGCAAAAACAGGGAATAAATTTGTTGATGCAGTAAGGGAAGCAGTTAAGGACGAAAAAGCTGAGATACTGGTTATAGCAGCAGCCACAGAGGCAGACATAGCCGACCTTGAGACTTATGAAGAAAAGCAGATGTTCCTTGAGGACCTAGGATTAGATGAGCCGGGGGTGAACAAACTTATACATTCAGCATACAAATTACTGAACTTACAAACATACTTTACGACTGGTGCTGATGAAAGCAGGGCTTGGACATTTACCAAAGGCACAAAGGCACCCAAAGCTGCCGGGATAATACATTCAGATTTTGAGAAAGGATTTATCAGGGCAGAAGTAATAAAATACACTGAATATGTAAGGTTAGGATCGGAAGCTGCATGCCGGGAAGTTGGTAAAATAGCCATTGAGGGGAAAGAGTATGTAGTTCAGGATGGGGATATTATGCATTTCAGGTTTAATGTTTAGTTTCTATTTACAATGAAAAGTTCGGTTTTAACGATGATTTGTAATCTATAACAAATTAATTTCAAGCACCTTACTTATTTTATTCCAATAGATAATGGATTTTTATCCATCTTTTTCTTAAATTGTATCATAACTATAGAAAAAAGGGTTGGAATATTTAAATAAGGTAAAATGAAAACTTCAGTAATTAAAAGCAGGTTAATAACATTAATCGCTTTTTCGGCAATTATTTTATCCTTTTCGCTTTCGTCATGTGAGTCGTTTTTTGCAGGTAAAGAGAAGCCAAGCAAGAATTTAACGATCGAGGATGAAGTAGAAGTAGCTAAGGAAACTATTTCTTCTTCGGGAGGGACTGTAGTTGTTGATGATCCTTCAAGTGAAATTGACGGAATGGAGATAATGGTTCCCGAGGATAGTTATTCCAATTCAAGGACTTTCAAGA
>CAYMTR010000036.1:4522-33629 GCA_964393405.1 uncultured Prolixibacteraceae bacterium | reverse complement strand
AACTAAGTTGTGATCGTAAGATTTCAGCTTAATTCTGATTTTTTGACTCATAATTTATAATTGTTTCAAATTATAGTAAATCTACACGTCCCTTAACTTCATTCAGTACCTCTATTGCAATACTTCTTGGAACTTCTTCATAATGTGAAAATTCCATAGATGATGTTGCCCTTCCTGAAGATAGTGTACGCAATACTGTTACATATCCAAATTGTTCTGCTAATGGCACCTTGGCTTTTATTACCCTTGCTCCTCCTTTGGATTCCATCCCTTCTACATGACCTCTCCTTCTGTTTAAGTCTGAAATAATATCACCCATATATTCTTCAGGTGTTACTATTTCTGCTTTCATAATAGGCTCAAGTAATATTGGTGATGCTTTCCCGGCAGCATTTTTGAATGCTTGCTTTGCACAAATCTCAAATGATAATTGATCTGAGTCTACTGCATGGTAAGATCCATCGAGCAAAGTAACTTTTAACGATTCTATTGTATATCCGGCCAAAGGTCCGTTTTGCATTGCTGCCTTAAAACCTTTTTCTACTGAAGGCACATATTCACGAGGAATATTTCCTCCTTTTACTGCATCAACAAACTCAAGACCCGGTTTGCCATCAGCTGTAGGTTCAACTTTAACAATAATATCTGCGAACTTACCACGACCTCCAGTCTGTTTCTTAAATACTTCTCTTAATTCAACAGCACCTTTAATCGCTTCTTTATATGCAACCTGAGGTTTACCCTGATTACATTCAACTTTGAATTCCCTCTTTAAACGGTCTACGATTATTTCCAAATGGAGTTCACCCATACCACGAATTACAGTCTGACCTGTCTCCTGATCTGTGTTTACAACAAAAGTTGGATCCTCTTCTGATAGCTTTGATAAGCCAATACCTAATTTATCAAGGTCCTTCTGTGTTTTAGGTTCTATTGCTATTCCAATAACAGGTTCAGGAAATGACATTGATTCCATCACAATCGGTTTGTCTATGTCACATAGTGTATCACCTGTACGTACATCCTTCAAACCTACAACAGCACAAATATCACCGGCTTCGATAACATCGCGCGGCTGTTGTTTATTAGAATGCATCTGGTATATTCTTGAAATACGCTCTTTTTTCCGTGTGCGAGGATTGTAGTACGAACCACCACTTTCTAGCTTGCCTGAGTATACTCTAATGAAAGTTAGCCTTCCAACATAAGGGTCGGTTGCAATCTTAAATGCTAATGCAGATGTAGGTTCATCTACATCCGGCATTCTACTTATAATTTCTTCATTATCGTCAACATCACGCCCAAATATCTCTCCTTTATCTATTGGACTTGCCAAAAATGCACATACAGAATTCAGAAGATTCTGAACTCCCTTGTTTTTGAATGATGAACCACAAAGCATTGGTATTATTGAACCACTAATAGTAGCTTTTCTTACCACACCCAGCATCTCATCCTCAGTTATGGATTCAGGATTTTCAAAATATCTTTCCATGAGGGTATCATCTTGTTCAGCACAAGCCTCTACCAATTTTTCACGCCATTCTTTAGCTGATTCTATAAATTCGGATGGAATCTCTTCCAACTGAAATCTAGATACTGTTACAGCATCATCATACCAAACTATGGCTTTCATTTTTATAAGGTCGATTACTCCTCTGAAAGAATCTTCATGTCCAATAGGGATTTGAAGTGGAATAGGATTTGCTCCTAGTTTATCCTTAATTTCTCCATAAACTTTAAAAAAGTCTGCACCGGAACGGTCCATCTTATTTACAAAGGCAATTCTAGGGACACCATACTTTTCAGCTTGTCTCCAAACTGTTTCAGACTGCGCCTCAACTCCTCCTACTGCACAAAACAATGCAACTGCACCATCAAGTATCCTCAAAGAACGTTCTACTTCTACAGTAAAATCAACGTGTCCCGGAGTATCTATGATATTAATTTTGTACTGTTCGTCATTATAATTCCACTGAGTTGTGGTTGCCGCTGATGTAATCGTTATTCCCCTCTCTTGCTCCTGCTCCATCCAGTCCATGGTAGCTGCACCATCATGTACCTCACCAATACGATGAGTCAAACCGGTAAAAAACAAGATACGTTCCGTAGTTGTTGTCTTACCGGCATCAATGTGCGCCATGATACCAATGTTGCGTGTATATTTTAAATCTCTTTTTGCCATTATTTAACCAATCATTAAAAAAAACCAATAAAACCAACTAAAACCAATCGAAATATTAAAAACGGAAATGAGCAAATGCACGGTTGGCGTCTGCCATACGATGTATTTCTTCTTTACGTTTGTATGCACCACCTTCTTCGTTAAAGCCAGCCAAAATTTCAGCAGCTAACTTTTCACTCATAGAATGCCCGGCACGCTTGCGTGCAAAAAGAATCATATTTTTAATAGAAATTGAAATTTTTCTTTCAGGACGAATTTCCATAGGTACCTGGAATGTTGCACCACCAACACGGCGACTCTTTACTTCTACCTGCGGTGTTACATTTTCTAAAGATTTCTTCCAGATTTCAAGAGGAGAGAGTTCATCGTTTTTTGCTTTGCTTTTCACTATATCCATCGAATCGTAGAATACATTGTAAGCAGTAGTTTTTTTACCGTCGACCATTAAGTCGTTTACAAATCTTGTGACCAACACATCATTGAACTTGGGATCCGGTAAAATGATCCGCTTCTTTGGTTTTGACTTCCTCATTTTTTAAAGTTTGTGTTATTCAAATCGGTTGCCTGAGCTTCAGTCTTCAGTTCATCCTTGCGGATAGAAATCCTTACTCAACCAAACCACAACTCTAATAACTATTCAACACTATTTTTTTACTTTAGGACGTTTTGTTCCGTATTTAGAACGGCGCTGTGTGCGTCCTTCAACACCAGCTGTATCCAATGCACCGCGAACAATGTGGTAACGTACTCCAGGTAAATCTTTTACACGGCCACCACGAACCAATACGATTGAGTGCTCCTGTAAATTGTGACCTTCACCCGGAATATACGCGTTTACCTCCTTCAAATTTGTCAACCTTACCCTTGCTACTTTACGCATAGCTGAGTTAGGTTTCTTTGGAGTTGTTGTATAAACACGTACACACACACCCCTACGCTGTGGACAGGAATCAAGTGCAGGAGACTTACTTTTATCAATATTAACTTGTCTCCCCTTTCTAACTAACTGTTGAATTGTAGGCATTATACGTTTTGTTAAATTTAAAATTATTCGTAAAATCTTCGTTCTCAAGGAAATATCTCCCTTCTGTGTTTGTAAAAAGACATAATCCTTCCAGAAACGGTTCGCAAAAGTACTAATTTCCAATTATAATAAAAGAGGTAAGATGTTTTTTTTTGAAAAAAATATAGTCTCTTAACAATTAAGAAGATTCTTTATGCATTATTCACTTCTGTTTTTTTTATATTGACTCGGCGATTCTCCATACAACTCCTTAAATTGCCTGCTGTAATACTTTGTGTCATTGAAACCTATGCTCATTGCTGCTTCATTTACATTGTATCCGTTTATAAGCATTTGAGCCGAAATTTTAAGTTTGATATTTCGTATTAATTCGATGGGACTTAAACCTGTTAAACTCTTAACTTTATTGTAAAACACGGTCCTGCTGACACACGAATATTCAACAAGAGAATTAATAGATAGCTCTTCATTACCGTAATTTTGCTCTATGTGCTTTATTATCTTCTCTATAAATTCCTGATCTCTGGAAGTGATTTTCATGTCAGAAACCTTAATTTCTTTGTTTTCATGATTCCTGACCAACAATAACTTACGCTGCTCAAGCATGTTTGTTATCATCGATCTTAAAACCCCCATATTAAAAGGTTTTAAAACATATGCTTCAGCTCCAGAATCTAATCCTAATATCTGATCATCTACTCCCGATTTAGCTGTTAACAAAATTATGGGGATATGACATGTATCAAAATTTCTTTTTAATTCGCGAGTCATCTCTATTCCGTCAATAATAGGCATCATTATGTCTGATACTATAAGGTCAGGATTTTGCTCGTATACTTTTTCAAGCCCCTCCTTTCCGTCTCTAGCCTCTATAATGCAGAAATACCTTGATAGCGACTTAGATATATAATTCAGAATTTGAATATTATCTTCGACAATAAGCACCTTTTGTTTGTCTTTTTTTACTCCAGAAACATCATCATCTTCCTCAACAACAGTGCTTTCCGGAATAAGATCTTTAATTATGCTGTTGTCTATGTTGTACGAACTTTCATAATCAAGGAACTGAATCCACTTGTTATTTTGCAAATGACCATTGCCCTTCTTCAAAACTATTGTAAATTCACTACCCTCTCCTTCATTACTGCTAACTCTTATTTCGCCTCCATGCATTTTTATAATCTCGTTCGAAAGATTCATGCCAATTCCTGTACCTGTACCCGAAATATTCTCATCTGACAGTATTGAATACCTGTTAAAAATCAAAGGTATGTCCTTACTCGCTATTCCCGCCCCTCCATCTTTTACTTTTATATATACTTCTCCTAAATTGCTATTTTCAGAAATAGTAACCGATACTGACTTTCCCTTAGGGGTAAACTTAAAGGCATTTGATAACACGTTGAATATTACAGAGTCAAGTCTGTGCGGATCTGCCCAAACTTTTTCTGTCTTTGAATCGTAGTTAAAGTGAAACTTTATTCCTTTATGTTGGGCATGAGAACTGAAATTATCATATATCCCTTTAGTAAAACCGATAATATCAAGTGGTTCAACCTTTAACACCATCTTTTTGTTCTGCACTTTCCTGAAATCCAACAACTGATTCAACAGATATAACATCCTTTTCCCGTTTTTTTGCATCAATAACAACGGAGACCTGAATTCATCCGGAAACTTCTTGTCTCCTAGCAAGTCTTCAATAGGTCCTAATATCAATGTTAACGGTGTCCTTATTTCATGCGAAATGTTAGTGAAAAATTTGAGTTTTACCTCACTTACCGCCTTCTCTACCCTCAATTCATTCCTGTAACTATTTATCCTTAAGATAATTCTACTTACAAAAAGTGAACTAACAAGGAAGATTATGAGATATATAATATATGCCAAGGTCGTACCCCACCATGGTGGTGAAATAAAAATTTTTATTGAGGTTCCTTCATTTTCCCAATTGCCATCCCACAAAGCTGCCTTGACCTTAAAAATATACTTGCCGGGCTTCAAATTTGTATACGCCGCTTTTCTTTCTGTCCCTACATAGTTCCATCCCTTATCAAAATTTTCAAGTATATATGCATATTGTGTTTTTGATTCATCAAGAAAATTTATTGCAGAATATTCAAATCCAAAACTAGATTGGTTGTATTTCAAATTGATATTTTCTGCAAATGTTATTGATTTTTTTAATGGAGATCCGGGGGTACTAACCTGAACATCTTTATTAAACAACTGAAAATTTGTAAAAATCACCTTACATGGAATGCTTGAAGATATTATCTTCTCCGGTTCCGAAATTTCTATTCCTATTGAACTGCCAAAAATTATTTTTCCATCTTTCTTCGTCAGACATGTGTTTTCTGAAAATTCATTTGAAGTCAAACCATTCGATTTGTTAAAGTTCTCAAAGCTCCCATTTTCGGGGCTTAACCTCGAAAGACCCTTTTCTGTGCTAAACCACATAAAACCCATTCTATCTTCAACTATACCAAACACTTCGTCGTTAGCTAAACCTTCGGTTTCCGTAAAATGAATATAACTATTTTCTGATTCAACTCCTTTCTCAAGCATATTTACTCCTCCTCCAAAAGTGCCAAACCAAATATTCTGCTTCGAATCTTCAAAAATATGTACGATATCGTTGTAACTTAAACTCCCGTTCAAGTCAGGATTATGATAGTAATTTGTAAAAACCGATGTGCTTCTTCCGAGGTCGTCAACTTTTAATCTGTTCAACCCAAAGGTGGTTGCTACCCATAAGTTATTGCCTGAATCAACCGCTATGTCACGTATTAAATCATTCGACAAGTTGGAATTCTGAGAATTTATGCGATCAAACTTAAGATCGGAAATATTTGATGTAATCGTAAAAGACAATCCTCCCCCATAGGTGCCAATCCATATCCTGCCATTCTTGTCTTCATCAATATTATAAATGTTATCATCACAGAGTGACGTAGGGTCTGCTTCATTATGTTTGTATCGGTAGAACGAAATCGATCTGTAATCGTCGTCAAACTTTTTTACCGGCTTTGTAGAGACAGCAACACCTGAACCTTTAGAACCCAACCAGATATATCCTTTTGAATCCTGAAACATTGAATATACATTGTAAACTAATTCTCCTTTAGGCTCAAATGGAAATTTAAAAACAGGTGTTATTTCTATAAAATCACGATCGTAGATTTTTATTTGCCCTCCTTTGGTCGCAACCCATACATTCCCGTTGTTGTCCTCCATTAAGGATCTGACAATGTTTTCAACAAAATCATCAAATTTTTTATTTATCTGAAGAAACCTAAATGCTGGGTTCCTGAATATCACTTTATTAACCCCTCCCTGAAGCGATGTGCCAACCCAAAGAGTTCCTGTGTGGTCTTCAGCAATGCACATTACTGTATTCGAACTTATTGTTTTTGGATCAGATGGATTGTTCCTGAAGAATCTAAAATTATCATCTTCTCTCTCAAAAAGCGCTAATCCTCCCCCGTGAACACAAATCCAAAAATTATCTCTACTGTCTTCAAAGAAATAAGGCCGTTCTTTATCAGAGAGATATTTGTTAATATCTGTGGTTAAATCAAAATGCTTTGAATTTCCAATAAACTGATCAATTTTGTTTACACCTGACTTACCGCTTGTTACCCACAAGACACCTTTTGAATCTTCATAAATCTTATCAGTTCTTTCACCATCAATGTAAACAATATTCCAGCTTTTTGCTTTAGGATTAAAAATGTAAATATCAGATCCACCAACAACTATGTTGCCTTTAGTTGTTGTTTGTAATAAGTCAATCCTATTGTCTTTTAACGGGGAGTTTTCCTTATTAAGAATATCAAATTTTTTTGTTTTATTGTTATATTTAACAATCCCGGTGTTTTCAGTTCCAAACCAAACTTCATCGTCCAACGATTCTGCAGAAGTAAAATTAACATCAGCAAAAAAGTGCTGGAAATAAAAATTCCCGGTTTTAACATCCTCACTCTTAAGTAAATTCAAACCATTCTTAGTGCCAATATAAATATTGCTGTCGTTGTCAGAAATAATAAACCTGATGTCATTATTTGTAATTGAGAATTTTCCGCGACTTAAAAATTGTTCTTGAAGGTAACTGTCAGTCTTCTCATCATAAACGAGCCTATAAACTCCTGAATTTGATGATCCTAACCATATTTCATCTTTTGAATACTGATAGAAAAAAGAAATTTTACTTGATTTTTCTTCAAGATTTATAAGATACTTCGGAAGTGTAAACAATTCTTCTTTTCGAGGATTAAAACAATGATAATAACCATCATATGTTTCAAACCAAATGTTCTGTCTTTGATCTTCACGTAATGAAACAATTCTGTTGTTGGTAATTTCATCTGAATGAATCAGGTTGTTCTTCATAATTTTGAAGTTATACCCATCAAACCGATTCAATCCATTCATAGTTCCCAGCCAAATAAACCCTTTGCTGTCACATAATATTGCCGTAACTGTATTGTGAGAAAGCCCATTGTCTGTTGAGAAATATTCAAACCTGTCAATCTCCAAAGCAAAAACTTCAGTAGACATTACCAATGCCCTGAGCAAAATAAAAAAAGATAATATGTATCTGTATTTTGTCATTCCTGAAATCTAAATATTGCCTATCTCAAAAATAAGATAATTTCGCTTAACATTATAAATCATCGAAACAAACAATCAAGTAAATATATTACAAACAAATACCAAAGCACTACCATATACCCTATTTGTCCTTTTATAATGGGAGATAATAGTGCTTTGGCAGGTTTTTATATGGTCTCTGCTTCAAGCACTTTAAAATTATCAGTGTTTTAATTTTTAAATTCTCACATACAAAAGTACAGGTTCGTAAAATTGAATTTTTACGTTAAAATGACACCTAAATTGAATCAATCTTTCAACCATATACTAAATGTGTTTATATTAATTTAGATTGCTGATTTCTTTTGAGCGGCAACAGAGTAAAACCGGAAGTCATAGTTTAGAATTTAATGCATTTTGCAAGATTAATTTTTACGTTGCTTTTATCCTTAACTGCAGTAGTTAAGGCACAACCACAACCATTGGCATTCCCGGGTGCCGAAGGTTGTGGTTGCTTTGCTTCAGGGGGCAGGGGCGGCGAAATTGTTTATGTAACAAATCTTAATGATTCCGGCCCCGGAAGTTTGAGGTACGCTCTGACTGAGTGCCCTTCTCCAAAGATCATAATGTTCACTTTATCAGGTAATATTCTGTTAAAATCAAAAATGGAAGTCAGGGAGGGTAATTTTACTATCGCAGGTCAAAGCGCACCCGGAAATGGTATTTGCGTTGCAGGAAGTGGCATTGACATTGAAGCAGACAATGTAATTATCAGATATATTCGCATTCGTCCGGGTGATATCAATGGAGATGAAATTGATGCCCTTACGATTAAACGCAGTAAAAATGTGATTGTTGATCATTGCAGTTTCAGCTGGGGCACGGACGAAACTTGTTCTTGCTATGATAATACGAATTTCACCCTTCAGTGGTGCATTATCAGTGAAAGCTTAAATAGTTCTGTGCACAGAAAGGGAGAGCATGGATATGGAGGAATCTGGGGTGGCATGAATGCAACATTTCATCATAATTTGTTAGCTCACCACAAAAGCCGAAATCCAAGACTCCACGGTAGCAGGTACCATCATTTACCGGAACTTGAGAGAGCAGAACTAATTAATAATGTTGTATATAACTGGCATTCAAAATGTATTTATGGTGGAGAAAGTGGAAATTATGTGATTACCGGAAATTATTATATTCCGGGTCCCGCCACTCAAAAAAGCGCTATAAATGAAATTCTTGAACCCTGGGAGCCTTTCAGCTATTACTATTTTGCGGATAATCATATCTCAGGAAATGAATATGCTACTTTAAATAATAAATCATTAATTGCACCAAGGGTATCAATGCCTGAAAAGTTTATTCTTCAGAAACCTTTCTCCATTAGCAATTTTGCTGGAGAAACTGCTGAACAAGCATACCTAAATATACTCAAAAATTCAGGGGCTTCAATTAACAAAGATACTGTTGACAAAAGAATAGTTTATGAAGTCTTAAATAAAAGTTACACCTTTGGTATAAACGGAATTATTAACAGTCAGAATGATGTAAAAGGCTGGCCTGAATTAAAAGGCCGAACGACTCAACAGGATAAGGACAAAGACGGAATGCCCGACAGCTGGGAAACAAGTATGGGACTTGACCCTATGAACCCTGAGGACGGTAAACTTTATAAAACAGGGAGTTGTTTCACAAATATTGAGTTATATTTAAATGAATTATGTAATCAATAAAATATAAAATCTTAACGGTATGAAAAAAAATAAAATAATTCTAACGTTATCTATTGGCCTGGCTTTTCTTTCAGGATGCAGCTCTGATAACAAAGTAACCCTAAACATAGACTTTAACAGTGATGTAAAAGAAAACCGTATTGTAGAGGTGCGTAATATTGAAGAAAACAACTCTTTAAAATCAATATTATCAGATGATTTCGTAGTAAAACAAGGGAATACAGAAATACAATCTCAGATCTTTTTCAATCCTGAGACCTCTTCTCATTCACTTTTGTTTTATCCAGAGGCAAATAAGAACAGTAAAATTTCAGTCGTTTTGGGTAAAAAGTCCACAATCACCTTTAAACCAATGGCTCATGCTGAACTTTGGAAAAAAGAGGGTGGTGAATGGCAAGACAGAGAATATTTTGGAGGTGACTTTATTGAGATAGATTCTGTAAGGTTACCTGATGAATGTACTGATCATTCATATTATATCAAATATGAAGGCCCGGGTTGGGAATCAAACCTTGTCGCTTATCGCTTCTACCTTGACTGGAGAAATGCTAACGATGTATTTGGCAAAAAAACCGAAGATATGATTCTTGAAATTGTCGGACAGGATGGTTACGACTCTTATCACAACATGTTGGATTGGGGAATGGATGTTTTAAAGGTAGGAAAGTCGCTCGGAATTGGCTCAATAGGTTACTGGAACGGTCAAGATGCAGAGAGGATAGCAGAAACCGACAGCGTAATCAGTAAAATAATTTCAAAGGGACCTCTTCGTGCAATGATTCAAACCGATTATTATGGCTGGGTTACTAATGACTTTAAAACAAACGCAACATCTTTCATTTCTATTGATGCAAACACAAGGCTCACCAAGCAGGTTTTAAAATTGGATAATCCTCCTGCAAATATTTGCACAGGAATACATAAGGACACAACATGTGAAGTAATAAAAATTGTTGAAGGAGATTGGACTGCTTTTGCTACATGGGGAAAACAAAGCCTGAATAATGATTTACTGGGCTTAGTTATCATTGCAAACAATAAAGATATTATAGATTTTACCATAGATTCAAACAATCAGGTAATGATTCTTAAGCCGGAAAACAATACTGTAAGCTGGTATTTTGGAGCTGCCTGGGAAGTTGAGAAATATGCAGTAAAGACCATTGATGAGTTTAAGGAGTATATTAAAAAGGAGCTTGAACTACTCAATAATCCTGATTCAATATAACAAGAAAACCCAAAAAGTAAATCATTCGATTCAATCAATAATGCCTTTTCATAGCAACCGCGTTGTTATAAAACTATAATATATTGATTATGAGATCCAGTATCTTTTTATTAATAGCTATTGCTATTTTATATTCTTGCGAAAAGAAAACTACCCCTGTGCTTTTTTTAGTAGGTGATTCAACCATGGCTGATAAACCATTGAATGATAATCCTGAAAGGGGCTGGGGACAGTTACTTCCTCTTTTTTTTGATTCAGCTTCTTTTAAGATTGAGAATCATGCCCGAAATGGGAGGAGTACACGCTCATTTATTTATGAAAGTCGCTGGGATACAGTGATAAGCAGAATGAAAGAAGGCGATTTCGTGATAATCCAATTTGGACATAATGATGGAGTAATTGAAAAAACTGGAAGATACAGCACTCCTGAGGAGTATAGATACAACTTGTCGAAGTTTATAAAAGAAACCAAGTTAAAAGGTGCTCACCCAATAGTTTGTACACCAATTGTAAGAAGGAAATTCGACGATTCAGGTATTCTTGTCGATACTCATGGTGAATACCCGGGCATTGTAAGAGAAATTGCTGTTAGTTTGAATGTTCCATTAATAGATATGCAAACCGAGAGTGAAAAGATTGTAACAGCTCTTGGAGATGAACAATCAAAGAAGTTATATCTTCATATTGAGCCGGGAAAGTACAAAAGTCTTCCTGAGGGTAAAAAAGACGACACTCATTTTTCAGAGGAAGGTGCCAGAACGATGGCAGGTATAGCGGTTCGGATTATTAAAGAGAAAAAAATACCATTGGAAAGATACTCGAAAAATGAGTACATCTTGGAATGAAGCATCAGCACTCATTTTGGTTTTTCCACCCTTGGTATAAACCAATGATTGACTATATTTCGCTATTTTTAGACAAACAATTTAGTCATGAATAAACTACTAATTCTTATTATTTCCCTTCTGGCTATATGCACTTCTATAAAAGCTAATCGCCATTATGATATTGTTGTTGCCAAAGATGGGACAGGAGATTATGCCTCTCTTACTGAAGCAATTAATAATCTTCCAATGTATCAGTTTCAAAGATGCGTCATTTTTGTCAAAAAGGGTATTTATGAAGAAAAGATAAGGATTGAACAAAACAACATAACCTTACTTGGAGAAACACGTGACAGTACGATTATCAGGTACTCACAGCTCAGATCTGACTGGCAGGAGAAAAAAGACTTCATTGGACCTGCTGTCATCAACATACATGCAGATGATATAATTCTTGATAATCTGACAATTGAAAACACTCAACCTCTTGTGGGGCCACACGCATTTACGGTATACGGAACCGGAACAAGAACCATTATTGTTAATTGTAATGTAATCAGTAAGGGAGGCGACACTGTATCGCTTTGGAATTATAAGAATGGTATGTATTACCATTCAAACTGTTATTTTGAAGGAGCAGTTGACTTTGTGTGCCCTCGCGGGTGGTGCTATATCAGCGAAAGTAAGTTTTTTGAGTTGAAGGAAACAGCAGCAATTTGGCATGCAGCACCTGAAAATGCAAATCAAAAGTTTGTATTAAAAAACTGCAATTTTGATGGTGTAAAAGGATTTCAATTAGGACGGCACCACTATGAAGCAATGTTCTTTCTGATAAATTGTTCCTTTTCGAAATCAATGGCAGATAAACCAATATATAGGGTAACATCGAGAGATGCGACAAAAGACAGACCTTACTTCTTTGGCGACAGACATTACTATTTAAACTGCTCAAGAGAAAGTGGAAACTATTTATGGCACTCAGACAACCTTTTAGTTGATCCCGGAATAATTAATTCTGAATGGACATTCGATAAAATTTGGAATCCTGAATCAACAAGTCCTCCTGTTGTGAAAAATTACATAATTGATGGAAATAATCTCTTTCTTGAATTTAATTTTTTACTGACTATACGGGGCAAATTATTATTAAAAACCCATACAGGTAAGTTGTTAGAATTTAAAGAAGGAACCGGAAGAGATGTTTTACGCTTTGAGACACAAAATCCGATAACTCGACAAGACTTTAAAAAACCTCTTTCAGTTATTTCTGGACAAATAGTTATCACACAAGCATCTGTAAAAGAAAGAATTTTAGACAAAACAATAGATCTCTGAAAGAAATTATGATTAATTTAGTATCAGCTTTTTAATTACTATTTTTCAAATAAATCTATACAGTTAATCGTTATCATTAAAACAACTGTTTGTCAATGAAAAAACTCATATACATTTTACTGATTATCTGCGCAATACCCTTTAGCAATTTATTTGCCCAGGGGTATAACACTGCTTTGGGAGTCAGACTGGGTAATGGTGATGATTACAGGTCAGGGGGTATCACTTTACAACAAAGGATTTTCAATAAATTCACAATTGAAGGTATTGCTCAAACTGACTTTACGCATAATCATACCTTTCACGCAATGATTCAAATGCATCAGAATATCATAACCAGAAATTTAAACTTCTATTTTGGAGCAGGTATTATGGGAGGTGTTGAGGAAAACAATATCGTTTCAACTCTTAATGGAAACAAAATTACAACTACAATTTATGATAATAAAACTTTTGGGGCTGATCTTATTGCCGGACTTGAATTAACTATTTCGAGGTTCAATATTTCCATAGACTACAAACCTAATTTCAATTTTACAGGCAGAGACAACTGGTATCAGGGACAAATCGGTCTTTCAGTCAGAGCTATTGTATTTAAGGCTCCATTAATTGATAAGCCTAAGAAAAAGAAGACTGAATCAATATTTAGTAAAGAGCCCTCAAAGAAAAAAGAGACAAAGAGTGAAAATCCGACTTTTAAGGAATTCTTTGACGATTTATTCAAGACACCAGAAAAAAAATAAAGTTCAAGCAACCATTTACAGCTTCTTTCCATCTCAATTAAAAGATTAATGCGATGAAGAAAATTATCTACTTTCTTTTAATTTCTATATGTATACTTTCCTGCGATGACGATTATTCCTTTCAGAATGAAATAACAATATCTGCAGGTTTTATTTGTGGCTGGTGCACGGGAGCTGATTCCTTAGTCATTAATAGGGCGGAAACCAATTACAGCTATTATACTTCGTGTAATTCTAATCCTGTTATTTCAATTAAGGAGGAAACAGCAAAGAATGAATGGAATGAACTTCTTTTATCCCTTAATTTTGAAAAATTCAAGAAAATAAATATAGACGAGTGCAACGTTTGTGCTGATGGGTGCGATATATGGATATCTGTCACTAAGGGTCTTGAAACACATAAAATAACCTACGGCTATGATGATTCATTATCAGTAAATGCCATTAACCCTTTGATTAATAAACTAGAGGAGATAAAAAATCATTACAGACCCTCGGCAGATTAACCTTAACGCTATAAGTTAATTTTAAGCATATCACCTGCTGGGAGATTGGAATAAACTTTATATATTTCGCCCTGAAATCTAAAATGAATATCATGTTTTCTGGAATAGTTGAAGAAGCCGGTAAAGTCGTTCTAATTGAAAAAGATCAAGAAAATGTACACTTTACTTTAACTTGTTCTTTTGTTGACGAGTTAAAAATCGACCAAAGCCTTTCTCACAATGGCGTTTGCCTTACGGTAGTAGAAATAGACTCTGTGAAAAAAACATATAAAGTAACTGCAATTAAAGAAACCCTATTGAAATCAAATTTAAGTCATCTTGAAAAAGGAAGTAAAGTAAATCTTGAAAGGAGTATGATGATGAATGGCAGACTTGACGGACATATTGTTCAGGGTCACGTAGACCAAACTGCTGTTTGCGCGAATGTCAGGGAGGCTGATGGAAGCTGGTATTATACCTTTGAATACAATTTTGATAAAGCCATGGCTGCAAAAGGTTATATGACAGTTGAAAAAGGCTCAGTAACAGTAAACGGAGTAAGTCTAACAGTTGTTAATTCAGAAGAAAATAGTTTTCAGGTTGCCATAATCCCCTATACATACATAAATACCAACTTTCACACAATAAAACCGGGTACAGTTGTAAATATAGAATTTGATATTATAGGTAAATACCTCAGCAAATTATTGGTAATTAATAAATAAATTTTTCCCTATTGCATCCTATTTTGATTTTGAATAATTTAGGATGATAATTTTTGATGAATGGGGTACATACAGGAAAGGTTCGGAACTGAGAAAATTGAACTTACCGGGGAAGAAAAGAAAATGCTTTTTGAACAAATCAGAAAGTCCGATGAAAAAAGATTGGATTTTTTCGCAATGATTTGTGTTATCAGCAGCTCAATTATGCTGATTCTTGATTTTATATTCTTTAACGACTCCAATCAGAAATTCTATCTTCTATTTGATTCTCTCTTTTTTATTTCTTCATTCTTAGTTTTAATTAATTCGTCTATTCCTCCGTACAAAAAAAATAGTTTCATCAGGAGGTTTAAGGATGTAAATTATAATATATTTCCTTTTTTCCCCCTAATTTGGTCTATCGCCATTGCTGTACTTGCTCCTAATTCAATGCTGAATATTATTACTTTTTACTTGGTCCTCTTTATCATTATTTTCACGACTCATATTTCAACAAAAAGGCTGATAATATATTATTTAATCATATTTATTGATTATATAATCCTTTCTTATGTTTTGAAAATTGAAATATTTAATGAAAGTTTTCTTGTCATCGCTATAATATGCATAGTCGTAATTCCCTTCTTCTATTATTTCAGGGATACCAGAATAAACTCACAGGCAGCAGCCATGAAATTAAGCCTGTTGAATAAAAATCTTGAGAACGAAGTTGTTAACAGAATAAACGAACTCCAAAATCTTAACGAAAATCTTGAAAAGGAAATAAGCAACAAGAAAATAATTGAATTCAAATTAAGAGAAACACTAAAATCGGCAGAATCGAGCAATCAACTTAAGTCTGAATTCCTCGCGAATATTTCTCATGAAATAAGAACTCCGCTGAATGCCATTGTTGGTTTTACAGAAATGATGACAGAGGAAAGTGTTTCGAAAGATATGAAGAAACAGTTTCAGGAACTGGTAGCTAGTAATACGATGTATCTTCTTTCCACTATAGATGATATTTTCGATGCGTCCCTTCTCAAAACAGATCAGATTAAGCCTATTCCCAAACATTTCAACGTTAATAAAATGCTGGAAAGCATTTATTATGAAGTGAATGGAATCAAACTTAAATATCAGAATAAAGAAATTGACATTATTAAAAAATCATTGGAAGACCAAGAATTCATGCTCCTTTCCGATGAGTTTTACCTAAAAAAAGCATTAGTAAGACTGTTCGACAATGCATATAAATTCACAAATAAAGGAAAGGTAGAAATTGGTGCCAGGAAAGTTGTCAATTCTATTGAAATTTATATTTCAGATACAGGCATTGGAATTCCCGAAAAAGATCAGCTCAAAATCTTCGAACCCTTTGTACAAGGTGATGGTTCATTTACACGCGGTTACGGGGGATCAGGACTTGGGCTCACAATTGTAAAAGGAATAGTACAATCACTTGGTGCAGATTTCAGCTTCACTACAAAAGTAAATGAAGGCTCAACATTTTCAATCTTTTTTAACAAATCCTTTTATTCTTAATATTCAAATAAATCATTGATTTATATTCAATTTATTCATAATTTGAATAATAATTTAAGTTCAGATTTATGTATAAAGAAGAGGGCGAATATATTCTTGAAAAGAAAATGTTGCAGATAACCTGCTATATTTATTTCGCTCTTGCAACAATTTCTACAATCGGCCAAATCATTATAAAGAATGAGATAAAACTGATTCTTGTATCATTAGCAATTGCTTTAGCGGTAGTTCCTATTTATTTGATGTTGAATAAAAGTGCTTACCTATTTGCATCCAAGCTTTTCATCACGATCATTTCTTTGTTAGCAGCAAACTTAATATGGTTATGGGACAATAATGGTTCAAAATATTTTCTCCCCATTTTCCTTTTAATATCAGTGTCTTCAGTTATAATTTGGGAAAAAAAGTATAGTATTTCAATTTTGGGAATAGTTATTTTTAATTGCATCGTTCTATGCCTTGTTGACTATAACTCAGATTATAAAAGTTCGGAAGAATTGATATACAGTGGTCGCATATTAAAGTTACTGCCGGGTATTGTGCTGTTGATAATTACATTATACGCTTATATCTCTTACGTTAAGAATAATTACTTGATCCACTATTCAAAAGCAATTGAATCAGATAAACTTAAAAGTTTATTCCTACGAAATGTTTCGCATGAAATAAGAACTCCACTCAACGCAATAAACGGGTTTTCTGAACTCATTTCACTCCCAGAAGTTCCAGAAGAAGACAAGAAACAATACTCTTCAATAATAAAGCAAAATTCAAAGATGCTCACCAACCTATTAAACAACATTCTTGATATAACTAATATTGAATCGAACCAATTAATAGTTACTTACAGCAGTTTTAATGTTGTATCTCTAATTTCAAGAATAGTTAATGAAGCCGGTTCAACTCTTGAACTTTTTGGTAAACATGACCTTAAAATAAATTTTGATACACCCACTTTTGAAATATATTTACACAGCGACGAGGTAAGAATAGAGCAAATTATTAATAACCTTATTGAGAATGCAATTAAATTTACTAAATCGGGCACAATTGACATCTCAATCACAAAAACTACCGGTAGGTTTTACTTCACAATTTCAGATACAGGAATTGGAATTGCAGAAGATCATCTTGAAGAGATATTTAAAAGGTTTTTTAAAGTAGTGGACGGATCACCGGTGTATTTCAGTGGAGATGGTGTAGGTTTGTTTCTTGTAAAAGAGCTGCTTAAAATTCTAAAGGGGAAAATTTCAGTAAAATCTGTTTTGGGAGAAGGAAGTGTATTTTCGTTCGATGTTCCTGACTTGAAATAAAAACATCTAAAAATTCCTTACAGATTGAAGATATGCTCAATGAAAATTTTCAATCCTATCAAAATAAGAATAATTCCTCCGATTATTTCAGCCTTACCTGCAATAGATTTTCCGGCTTTCTTACCCATGTAAATACCTGAAAGAGAAACAAAGAAAGTGGTTAATCCAATAATTATTACCGGAATAATTATAGAATCGTAAAAAAAGGAAAAACTAATACCAACAGCAAGCGCATCAATACTTGTTGCTATTCCCATTGTTATTAATACTTTCCAATTTGTAGGATTCTTGACTTTCTTTTCTTCGATGGGTTTTTTCCCTTCGAGAATCATCCGGATACCTAAGAAACTCAAAAGAAATAATGCTATCCAGTGATCAGCCTGTTGAATAAAGTCTTTCACAGTTAAACCTAAGAACCACCCTATTAGGGGCATTAATCCTTGGAATACAGCTAATGTAAAAGCAATTTTGAAAGCATCTAAGAATCTCAAATGCTTTCTACATAGAGATAATCCACTTCCTACAGATACTGCAAATGAATCAAAAGATAAACTAAGCGCTATTAAAAGCAGAGTCAATAATTCCACCTCTTTTTATTCTAATAAGATTCCTAATTGTGATATTAATTTATTTCTCTTCCGTAGTAATTCATAAAGATCATAACTCCCTGAATTTCTAAGTCTATTATATTTCACCCTGTTTAAAATTCTTAACAACGACTGATAAGCTTCAAATGCAACAATACCGCAGGGAATAGAAATAAATAAAACCAGAATCGATAATAACCAGCTCTTTAATAAGAACCAAAATAAGAAGAAAAGCAAAACAAACCATATAGGATATACAATTACGCTTACCACAAATGAGTATGAACTATAGAACTGGGGATCTTTAATGTTTTTTCTGTAGGAATACCTCGTAATCCAGAATATTACTCCGTTTAACACCGTGCCTGTAATTATTATCGGAGATAAAATCAAAACCAACAAACCAAAAAATACTATTTCCCTATAACCTATTCGACCTTTTTTAAATGTAGATTCAGAAATGCCTAATTCCTTCTTTCCCTTAATATAAGCTGATGCAATTTTTAGTAACTCTTGTTTTTGGACAATATCAGTTTCAAAATAAGATTTCAGCTTAGATATGATAAACTGCTCAGCCTTAACAAAATTTCTAGGTCTCTCTTTTAAATTAAGCTTTTCACATGCTTTGCCCCTTAATAGTTCAAATGATTGATCATAAAGATCGTAATCTTCTCTGTCAGGCACATGAACACATAGTTTGGTCTGTTCTTCAAAAATCTTATTCTTGAGCTCTTTGGTAGCAACGATTTCACCTTGCTCTTTAAATATGTCAAAATAAGGTTTAACAGAGATGGGTGTCCCATAATTTACTAACAGATCTCTTCTGAAATTATAATAATGGGTATAATATATGCCAATAGGCACAATCTGAATATCAAGCTCAAAGTTTGTTTGTTCGGCTGCCTGAAAAACTATTCTTGGAATTGCTTTTTTGTGGGGTAAAATACTTTTTATATTTGTGTGGGATGCTTCAGGAAACACGCAAAATATCTTTTTCTCTTTTAAAATTCTGACGCAAGTATCAAATATCTCCTGATTCCTATCCAGCGATCCTTTACCATCTCTGATTCTGTATATTGGAAGTAACTTAAAGAAGTTCAATATCCCCATCATAATTCTGCCTCTGAAAATATCGGCTCTTGCAAGATATACTATTTCATATGGGGTTGAAAAACCAATTGCCAATGCGTCCATTAATGCATTTTGATGGTTAGGAGCTAAAATAACAGGTTTCTTAGAAGGGATATTGACTAATCCGGTCACGATAATATTCCTGTGTGTTAATCTGTATATGATGAATAAAAAATACCTGACGACGTATAATCTTAACGACCATCTTTCAATTTTCTTCACAATACTTAGGTTTATGGTTGCTTATAACTCTTTAAAAGAATGTTTTCTATATTATCTTTAAACATTTGCTTTGTTTGAGCTTTATCTTTTGCAATACCTGAACTCATTGTCGGTTTACCTTCAACCGGACAATATAGAAATACAGGTATGCTTGACACTCCGAAAACCTGTGCCAACTCTCTTTCTTTATCAATATTTACCTTGTAAAAATCAATTTTGCCGATATATTCATTTGCAAGTTCTTCGAGTATTGGTGAAGCTATTCTGCATGGACCACACCAATCGGCATAAAAATCAATCATGCAAGGCTTGTTACCTTTGAAAACCCATACTGAAGTGTTTTTTTCGTAGTCCATAATCTTATCTATGAACTCTATTTTTGTAATCATTTTTACTATAGGGCCTTTTGCAATAGTATCCACAACAGTATTCTGACTGAAAGAAAAGTAATTTGAAATTATAAGAGAAATTATAAACAGAATTTTCTTCATACTGCCTTATCAAAAAGTAAAATTAAAAAAAACCCGGAATCATATTGTCCGGGTCTGTATATTAATAATCATCATCATCGCCTTCATCGTCATCTTCAATAGGGTCATCCGCATAACTGTCGTCATCGTCGTCATCAGAAATATCCTCAACTTCAAGTTCAGCATATTTACTTGAATATTCTTCCTTAATACCTTCTTTAAGGATTCCATCATCATCAAAATCATCATCATCTTCAACAATCTTGATAGCTTCTCCTACAGTCATCCTTACCATGTAATACTTATCTTCGGTTTCAAAAGGAAGTGCACTTACAATAAGTCCATCCTTATTTGTAAACCTTATAAGGCTATCACTAAATCCAAAAGGATATTCAAGTTTAATCTGTTCTTGAATTTCAATCGGCAACTTGTCGTAATCCTTTATTATTCTTGGTTTACTTACATTCATTTTAAAGAAATTTAATAGTTTTTATGCTTTAATTTTAATACTTCAGGATATAATTTACACCCTGATTAAACACAGTTTAAATTTAGTTTTTCACTTCAATTTTCTGAGGGCAAAATACAAAACTTTTATTTATATACGCTACTCATCAAAAAAATGTATTGAATTTTTTTAAATATTTTTTAAAAATCCAATAGTAAGCCCTTTTTTTTAATTTTTAATACTTGATTAATAATTTCTTCAAATCAAAAGAATAGGTTTTGTTGTTGTATTAAAACTGATAATTTTGTGAAAATAAATAGAAACAATT
The DNA here is from genome assembly GCA_964393405.1 of uncultured Prolixibacteraceae bacterium. GTDB lineage: Bacteria > Bacteroidota > Bacteroidia > Bacteroidales > Prolixibacteraceae > CAYMTR01. The sequence continues at coordinate 12,728 of CAYMTR010000036.1, read as the reverse complement.
TAAATTACATATATGGTTGAAAATAAAAAGGCAATGTTAATGATCCTCGATGGTTGGGGAATTGGAAAAGGAGACAAGGGTGATGTTATTGCTAATGCACCTACACCATTCATCGACTCTTTATTTAATGAATACCCACATTCTAAACTGCTTGCCAGCGGAGAATATGTTGGTCTTCCTGACGGGCAAATGGGAAATTCAGAAGTTGGACACTTAAACCTTGGGGCAGGCAGGGTTCTGTATCAAGATATGGTAAAGATTACCCGTGCCATAAAAGATAAATCTTTGTGGAACCACCCTCAAATTCTAAAAGCATATAACTATGCAATTAATAATAACAAGAAAGTTCATCTTGTTGGAATAATTGGTCCCGGTGGAGTTCATGCTTTAAGCGCTCACATGGTAGCTTTATGTCAGATAGCTACAGATATGGGAATTAAAGACGTTTTTGTTCATGGACTAACTGATGGCAGGGACACAGACCCCCGTTCAGGTTACGGTTTCATTGAAAGCGATCTTCAGGCTTTGAAATCAACTAACGGGAAATTTGCCTCACTTATTGGCAGATATTTCGGAATGGACAGAGATAAGAACTGGGACCGTATGAAACTTGCCTACGACCTCTGGACTGAAGGCAAGGGTGATAAAACAAAAGATATTCTTGATGCTGTTAGCAAATCATACGAAAGAGGAGTTACCGATGAATTTATTAAACCTATTGTTCTAACTGATGATAATGGCAACCCTTTGGCAACTTTCGAAGAAGGTGACGTAGTTATTTGCTTTAACTTCCGCACCGACCGTTTGCGCCAGGCCACTATTGCATTTACTCAGCAAGATCTTCCTGATTTTGGAATGAAGACTTTGAATCTGCAATGGTACACGATGACTGAATACAAAGCTGATTTCAAAGGAATAAACGTGATCTTCTTTAAAGATAATGTTATAAATACTATCGGTGAAGTTGTTTCAGATAACGGCCTAAAACAAATCAGAATAGCTGAAACAGAAAAATACGCTCACGTTACATTTTTCTTTTCAGGTGGCCGTGAAAAAGAATTCCCGGGCGAAAAAAGAATTTTATGTCCTTCACCAAAAGTTGCAACTTATGACCTCAAGCCTGAAATGAGTGCTTATGATGTCAGGGATGCGATTGTTCCTGAACTTAAAAATAAGACCGCTGATTTCGTCTGCCTCAATTTTGCCAACGGCGATATGGTAGGTCACACAGGTGTGTATGAAGCTATCTACAAAGCTGTAGTTGCTGTTGATGCATGTGTTAAAGATGTTGTTACGGCAGCAAAAGAAGGAGGTTACGATGTAATTATCATTGCCGACCATGGTAACGCCGACAATGCAATCAACGAAGATGGTTCACCTAATACAGCTCACTCACTTAATCCTGTGCCATGTATCTGGGTGACTGAAAATAAAGATGCAAAAATTAAGGACGGAGTACTTGCAGATATTGCTCCAACTTTGCTATCAATCATGGGATTAAAAATCCCTGAAAATATGACAGGTAAAGTTCTTATTTAAAAAAGACTACTATCAAATTAAGTCTCATTTCAATCTAAAAAATAGAATTGGAATGAGACTTTTTTTTGTAAATTGACGACTCAAATTATACTTCGCACAAATGCAGTCAATCAATCCTTTTAACAAGCAAATCATTGCCGAACACAATGAAATGTCAGAGTTCGCAATCAATGATACTATTGATAAAAACCATACTTCATGGCAAAGTTGGAAGACAACATCTTTTAGTCAAAGATCTAAACTTATGAGAAATGCCGCTTCTGTCTTGAGAAACAAAAAAGATCAATTGTCAAGGCTGATTACAATGGAAATGGGCAAATTATTAGTAGAGGCTATCAGTGAAGTTGAAAAATGCGCCCTAGTTTGTGAATATTATGCCAATAATGCAGAAGAAATGCTCAAAGATGAACGAGTTATTACTGATGCCCAAAAAAGTTTTATCACATTTCAACCCATAGGCCCCATTCTTGCTGTTATGCCTTGGAATTATCCATTCTGGCAGGTTTTCCGTTTTGCTGCCCCAGCACTGATGGCCGGTAACACAGGACTCCTAAAACATGCATCAAACGTTCAGGGTTGCTCACTGGCAATTGAACAGGTATTTAAAGAAGCAGGTTTTCCTGAAAATGTTTTCAGTTCACTGATAATAAGCTCATCTAAGGTGGAAAGCGTAATCAAAAACCCTCTGGTAAAAGCTGCTACTCTAACAGGAAGTGAAATGGCTGGGAGATATGTAGCTGAAACAGCCGGTAAATACTTAAAAAAATCAGTTCTGGAACTTGGAGGTTCAGATCCCTTTATAGTCCTTTCTGATGCAAACTTAAAAGAAGCAGCAAAAATTGGAGTAAAAAGCAGGATGCTTACTTCCGGACAAACCTGTATATCAGCAAAAAGATTCATTATAATTGAAGATATTGCTGATGAATTCATCTCCTATGTTAAAAACGAAATGAAGGCTTTAGTCCCCGGCAACCCACTCGACCCAAATACGACACTTGCCCCTCTTGCTCAACCACGTTTTGCACACGATGTGCACACTCTGATAAACGAATCAGTCAGAATGGGAGCAAAAATAATTATGGGAGCAAAATATACTGAAGAGGATGACTGTTTTTATCCCCCGACTATTTTAACTGATGTAAGCGAAAAAATGCCGGTTTTCAGAGAAGAGACATTCGGACCTGTTATTGCAATAACAAAAGTAAAGAACGAACAGGAAGCAATCAGTGTTGCCAATAATAGTCTTTTTGGACTTGGTTGTTCAATTTGGACTGAAGATATTACAAAGGGCGAAATGATTGGACGTGAAATAGAAGCAGGTGCTATATTTATAAATGGGTTAGTAAAATCAGATCCTCGACTTCCTTTCGGAGGTATTAAAAATTCGGGTTATGGACGTGAATTGTCCAACTATGGAATAAAGGAGTTTTGTAATATTAAAACAATTTGGATCAAATAAAATATTCTATTGTTTGTAAATTGACAGTTTAAACTTGAGGGACAATTTTTTTAAACAATTTTAAGAAATAAGATACTCCAGTGCATCTTCTTTTGACCTAAACGATTTAATGCTCCGCCCTGTAACCGCTAAAAAGGCATTGTACATTATTGAAATCAAACCATTCATGCCAATTACAGCCCCCCTTTTCACATGGGGCGCATTTAGTTTGACTATCCCCTCAAAATATGACTTGAGCTGGTTATTAAAATACATGCCATCCATATTGGTTAGTGTCAACACTGTTCCAAGGGGCTGCTTCCTGATGTAAGCAGATCCTTCATCCTCAAGTTGGATGATTTCATCATTGTTTCTCATTCCTGAGAAGTCTAGATACACAACGCTATTCCCCTTGTAATAAATGATTTCAGGTTTTCTCATAAAGATTAATTGTTTTAAGGTTTCTGGAGCAATATAAAAAAATTCCTTTCATTTTCAAGGACCAATACCCATGTTTTTTTGTGTTTTAAAAAACCTTTATCAATACGATTAAGTAAAATTTTTATTAATCTTGTCCAATGGTTCAAATTGAAAATACAATTATCAGTCTTGATATATTTGAGGAATACTTTTCATGCGATCTATCGTCATGCAAGGGAGCTTGTTGCGTAGAAGGAAGCTCAGGTGCACCTCTAACAGACGAAGAAGCAATCCTGATTGAAACCTACTATCCGGAGTTTGAAAAATTTATGTCCCCGGAATCAAAGCAAGAAACTGAAATCCAAGGATTCTCAATTATTGATAGTGATGGTGACCTTGTGACTCCGCTATTAAGAAATGAGGAATGTATATATTCATTCACCGACGAAAGCGGGGTAACTAAATGTGCCATTGAGAAAGCTTACTTTGATGGGATAATCCCTTTCAGAAAACCAATTTCTTGTCATCTTTATCCAATAAGGATTACTGAATATGATGATTTTGATGCTGTCAATTATCAAAAAATAGATATTTGTAAAAGCGGACGTATCTGTGGTAAAAATCAAAAAATTCCTCTTTATGTTTTTCTAAAGGAACCACTGATTCGTATATATGGTGAATCATGGTATAAAGATCTTGAAATTGCAGCCGAGCATCTCAGGGATCAAAAATCAACCTAATCAAGAGAAAATTTATATAGATTTTATTTATTGCCCCAAATCACCCTTGCAATATTATTTAGCTCTCTCTCGATTAAGAATTTAGAACATTGCTCAAGCTTTGCCTTTTCTCTTGCTGCGTCTTGAATTTTATATTGCAAAACTTTGTAAGCAGTCTTACCGTGAGTAAACCTAAATAAATTATTTGAAACGAGATCTTCAATTGCCTTATTCAGATGTGTATATTGCTCAGTTTTGTATGTCCCGAATTCCTTTTTCCTTAAGTAATCAACAGATTTATGATACACATCCATCTGAGATTCCTTAATCAAATTAAGTGCTTCTTTTTCATTGATTGAAGGATGGCAAAACGAAATGTGTTTGCTGTTCAATAAGTAACTTTCAATATCAGTGCCTCGTGTAACGAAAAAATGTGTGTCAATACGCTTGAAAGTATCCCTCTGCTGTCCAATTTCATAATCAGTAAGATAATCTCTATCGCGGTGCACAAGAATTTTAACATTTGGCATCTTTTCTTTTACAAAGATAGAAAACAGGTTGGCTGAACTGATTTTTGAACATCCTTCATATGATATCATTTTTGTTTCCTTCATATTGAAACCTGATGATTCTAAGAGGATTGATAAAATATTATTGGTCGTTGAATCCTCTGTTAAGACAATACATTTTTCGTTGCCCCCTACACCTCTGAATTCTTTTTCTAAATTATACTTCGTTTGTATTGAAGAAAACTCAGGACTATTGATAAAATCGGTTAAAGTCTCAAGTTCCTTTTGAGCAATAAATTTTATCAATGGCTCAATATTTCCCTTGTCTGCACTTTCAAGAGTTTCATAATACGATTGTCTTTCTTCGGCGTTAATCAGAACAGGATAATAACCATATCTCATCAAACCAACATTAAGCATTAATCTGGCAACTCTTCCATTCCAATCATCAAAAGGCTGAATTGTTGTAAATTGGTAATGCAGATATGCTGCTATAGCAATAGGATGAATCTTGTTTTCTTTTACTGCTGAATTATACCATTTTACGAGCTTAGCCATCTCATCAGAAACCTCACTGGCCTTGGGAGTATTTTGTCTGCTACCGCTGTTATTTGTTATAAATATTTCTTTTTGTCTAAATGTTTTTTCACCAAAAACCAACTCAGCAAGAAGAAGTATCCCGTTTATTGAAAGTGTATTTTCGGAAAGATCGAATATAAATTGTGACACTGCAAAACTTTTTCCCAAAGCCATATATGATTGCTTTAGAGAGTCAGGATTATTAGCTGAGAATTTTATTTCTCTTAATGCATATACTTTCCCGGGCGATTTTAAGGAAGTAAGATGCAAGGTGAGTTGTTGTTGAAATCTTTCTTTTACAATTACGGTAAGGGGATCGTATTGAGTTAGCTGCCTTATTATTTTAAGTTTTTCATCAACTGCAAGAAAATCAGAAATGTTAAAATTCAGTTTCATAAAAATTATTTTTAGCTCTTGCTAATTTAATTATAAATAAAACAAATCTGTTATAAATATTACACTCCCTGAGTTAACTTACAATTACAGATCAATTTATCCACAAATAAAAAAAGCCATCTTTTCGATGGCTTTGGGTACTCTGCTTGTTAGAGACAGATGTAAAAGAGGGAAAAAATGAACAATTAATATAAGTTTATACCTGCGTGAAATCCAACCCAGAAACTATATTTCCAGTTAGGATTTGCCGAAAATGTCTTTTGTGCGACATCCCAATAAGGTTTAAAATCAGAACCGGAAAATCCATCAGTATTCTTAATATTATAAGCCGTAGCAAGGTTAAATGTAGGACCTACGTTTAGCCATAAGTTTTTAACTATATTTCTTCTGATACCAATCTTCAGTTGAGATATACTATTATATTTTTCAGCGTAGAATAAAAACCACCTACCGGGTCCCCAAAGATATTCCTGATGTTTGGTCAATTCAAGATTAAGTTGTGTCTTATCAAAAAGACGACTATTGTGCCCGAACCCAAAACCAAGGGCATATCGTTCAATACCGCCTGTAAGTTTACTGATTGTATATATGCTGTAGAATTTATCGACACCCATACGGTATGTCAGCTGAACAGGAGCCCAGTCTGTTGTCGAAATTTCAAAATTCCTATATCCATTCTTTTTTACTATGCTGATAAAAGAAATTGGAATACCTTGTATACTATCGCAAATGTTAATAAATCCGGAAAGCTGAACGCCTTTTACGTTACGTGCAATATTCATAAAACCTGCACCCTGAACTCCTTTAACATCTTTTGCAAAATTTGCAAATCCAGCGCCCTGAATTCCTTTAACATCTCTCGCCCAGTTGCCAAATCCGGCACCTTGAATACCCTTAACATCCTGCGAGAAATTACCAAAACCTGCAACCTGAGCCCTACTTTCTCCTCTCGAAGAGAAATTCGCAAAACCAGCAGCTTGATATGATTTATCAGTGCTTTGATTAAAATTTGCAAAACCTGCAATCAAAAAAGAATTGTCAGCCGACCTGTTTAAGTTTAGAAAACCTGAACCCTGGAAACCTTCAAAGTCCTTATTAATATTTGCAAAACCTGCACCTTGGAAACCTTTATACTTGTTACCATTGAAATTAGCAAAACCAGATAATTGGACACCGTCAGAAACATAATCGACAGCCCCTTTGTCAAAACCACTGATATTCATAAACCCTGAAGCTTGAACACCATTGGAATAAAAACGGTTGGCATTAATAAATCCCCCTAATTCCAAATATTCAGATGCAGCTCCTACCCCAATAAAAGTATTCAGAGAAACATCATTAATTGTTTTATAGAAATAAATACCATTTGAACCAATAGGTGGAGTCAACAAAGTGAACTGCAAAGGTACTCTTCTAAGATCGTTTGTTTTTTGTTCTTCCTGAGAAAAGGAAAAGGAAGAAGTCAACAGAAGTAGGACAATTAAAATTTGTGTTTTCATGTGCTAAATATTTAAAGTTTTAAATTCGTTCATAATGGAAGAGTAATTATTATTTTCCTGAATTAGTTTTACTCTTTTTACGATTAATGACAACAAAGAATTTTAGGGGTTGCAGGGGAGATGAAAAATATTTTTTTCTTTCCCTTCCCTATCCTTTCTTTACGGTTGAAGTTTTTGCAGTTACCGGCTGCGCTTTCACCCCAGTGGGCATACTCTTACTGTTGTGTCCTTCTTTCCACACCGGCTGCCTCATACTCCGGATTTAAGTTCTCACTTGGATACTTTTAATGCTGCATATAAAATCCCTGGGTCTGTTCGTCTTAACTTAAAGTTTGAAATGTTTGTTGATATACTGACTTATGTCTTCAGCTGTTGCCAGTAAACTGCCTGAATTGTCGGTCCAGCAGATAATCGTTCCGCAAGGAACGGCTATGTTTCTCTGAACCGTCAGGTTTTCAGGCAAAGGCAGGCTCCCGATTGAAATCACCAGATCAGGATTATCAGCAAGCGGAATATCAGGATTTATTTTTTTGATGTTCGTACTTATGAATACGTTACATCCTGTTTTATTAACTGCCCCTTTATCCCAAATTGGCCGAATGACTGTTAGCAGTAGAGTTTTTGAAAGTTTCGCTAATTTTCCGAAAGCTTTTCTTGTTGCCTGCTGCTTATCAGTTCTTGGATTGTTATAACTTTTTGCTTTGCTCCTAATGTAATCGATACCTTTCCAGCTTGCGCCTACTAAATCTCCTACTGTGCCTGAGACACCTCCGAGGAAACCTTCTTTGATTTTCCCCATAATTTCTATATTCAATATTTATAACTGAAAATTAGGGTTGCCGGCAGAGGTGACCAAAAAAAGAAGGTGTGCGGAATGAATTGCACGAATAATCACGCAGGTGCGTGATTTAAGGTGATATTCGTTTAAACAAAATTGCTATTTGTTTAAAAACCGGGGGTTTGATGGTTTTTTTTTAGAATACATGACAGGGTAAATTACAACTTGGATTTGCCTCCCATTACACTTACCTTATAAGTAACTGAATCGTATTTTCTACCAATCTCTTGGGTTAAGGTAGGAATGGTGTACGGAGGAGGTACGGAGGA
>CAYMTR010000036.1:0-4422 GCA_964393405.1 uncultured Prolixibacteraceae bacterium | reverse complement strand
TTCTACCAATCTCTTGGGTTAAGGTAGGAATGGTGTACGGAGGAGGTACGGAGGAAGGGTTGATTTAGGGTAGGTGGGAGAGGTATGAATTAGGGTGACTCGTCCTGAAAAAAGTTTACAGATTAATATTTAGATTCAGAAATAATTTTACTTCTTACTTCCATTTTACACTTTTTAGAATGAACTTATTTTAGGACAAGACAATGATAATCAGCCTGTGACAATATATGATTGCATTTGGTGACAAAATTCGTTGGCATTCTTAATCTAATATAAGTCATTCTATTGCTTTTCTTTCCTGATTTAACTAATCAGAAATGTTTTAAGGAAATGAAAAGGAAAGGCTCAGTATTTCAAATGAATAACAGTGGAATGTGAATGTTTGAAAATAGAGATTAAAAAAAAATATTTAATTTGCGTTAAAATTTTAATCCTATACCAAAAAAATTATGATCTCACCTTTATTTAATCACTTGCTTATCCCTTTTATTTTGGCATTATTTTTAGCAATAACAATGGGAGGAAGTGGAACAGCCCCAGCATTCTCAGCTGCTTACGGTGCAAATGTTATTAAAAAAAGCTTGATTCCCGGACTGTTTGGGATAATGGTTTTCATAGGAGCAATAGTTGCGGGGAAAGAGACAGCTACAACTATTGGAAAAGGATTATTAGCGCCGGAAATGATGTCGTATACTGTAGTTTCAATTGTTCTTTTTTCTGTAGCCATTTCTCTTTTAATTGCCAATTTAGCAGGAATACCTCAATCGACCAGTCAATCAACAGTATTTTCTGTATCAGCAGTAGCGCTGTATTATAATGAACTAAACTCAGATAAATTATTTCTGGAAATAATACCGACGTGGTTTATCCTACCAATAATATCATTTTTTCTAAGTCTGCTTATGGGAAAATACATCTATCGGCCAATAAGAAAAAGAGGATTAACTATTCAACGAGCAAGAAACGAAAACATGAAACCATTTTGGAATGGTTTATTAATAGCCATGTCTCTATATGTAGCTTTTTCGATTGGTGCAAATAATGTGGCCAATGCAGCCGGCCCTATTGCAACTATGACTACAAATGAATTGAATATTTCAGGACATTCTGATTTTATATTAATATTGCTGTTAAGTACTTTAATTGTTGCTCCAAGCTTTGGAATAGGAAGTTCAATTTTCGGAAGTAAGATTTTAGAAAATACCGGAAAAGAAATTGTATTATTCGGAAAATTTGAAGCCGCAATAATATCATTTGTTTCAGCAAGCTTATTATTGTTGGCATCTCTTACAAAAGGAATTCCAACCTCATTGGTCCAACTAAATGTTGCAGCCATTTTAGGAATTGGCGTTGCAAAATCAGGAACTAAAAATCTTTTCAAAAAGACGGAAGTTAAACGTTTCTTTGTGATGTGGCTGATTTCACCAATAATTGCATTTCTATTGTCACTTATATTGATATATATTGCTGATAAATATGATTGGCTAATTGCTTTGCCCTAAAATAAATTGACTAAGCAATAAGCATTTTAATCATCAGCCCTAACTTAATGAATCCATAATAAATTTCTGCTTTGTTATATAGTATTTCTCTTTGTCTAATTTGAATTAATTTCCCTCAAAATTCAATTCATCTGTTGCTTGTAACGTACTATAAATAATGACAAATAAGACTATTGATTTTTCATTTCAAATTACTTATATTGATGTGTTTTAGAAAAACTTTAAAGGGTAGAACATGAGATTATTATAAGCTGGGATGGTTGGCGCTAATGAAGACTAAAATTATAGATTTAATCGACTTTGATAAAGTTGACACCTTGCTTGAAGGGTTCAACAAAACTACAGGATTTGTAACAGCAATTCTTGACCTTGAAGGAAACGTTTTATCTAAATCGGGATGGAGGCAAATTTGCACAGAATTTCATAGGGTGAATCCTGAAACATCCAAAAATTGTATTATCAGTGATACTTTTTTAGCCGGTAAAATGGAACAGGGCGAAAAATATCATTTCTACAAATGTTTAAATGGACTGATAGATGTTGCTGTACCAATCGTAATCAATGGGGAACATGTAGCAAATTTGTTTTCCGGACAATTCTTTTTTGAACAGCCTGACAGCAACTTTTTTAAGAAACAAGCAGATAAATATGATTTTAAAGAAGACATATATCTGAAAGCGCTTCGAAAAGTTCCTGTTGTTTCAAAAGAAAAAGTTCTTAATGCAATGGAATTTTTGCTGAATATGACCCAGCTGATTAGCGAAATGACTTCTCAGAAGTTGGAGGAGATGGAGTTGAATGAGTCTATCAGGGAAAATGAAAATTTCAGTCGCTTGTTGTTCGAGCAATCGGCTATTGGTCTTTCATTAACATCATTAGACGGGAGGCTAATCGATGCCAATACTACGTTTTCAAATATAATTGGCCGTACTTTAGCAGAAACAAAAGCTTTGAATTATTGGGACATTACACCCGAGAAATATAAAGATCAGGAACAAAAACAACTGGATTCGCTTACAAAAACAGGGAGATATGGACCATATGAAAAAGAATATATTCATAAAAACGGACATTTGGTACCGGTTAGGTTGCAGGGGTTGATCATTGAACGAAACAATGAAAAGATAGTCTGGTCGAGCGTTGAAGATATTTCAGAAAAAAAAATGGCTGAAGCAAAAAGCAGGGAGAAAGATCTTCAATTCAGAAAACTATCTGCCAACGTCCCTGATTTGATATACCAGTTTACCAGAAAAACAGATGGAACATACTTTGTTCCAGTTGCTTCCGAAGGTATCAGAAATATTTTCGGATGTTCACCTGAAGACGTAGTTGATGATTTTGCACCTATTGGCAATGTCATACACCCTGAAGATGCAGAAAGGGTTATTGCTGATATAGAATATTCGGCAAAGCACTTGAGTTATTTTACATGTGAATTCAGAGTACAGATTCAAGGAAGGCCGGTTCAGTGGATTTTCTCCCGATCTAATCCTGAAAGGCTTCCTGATGGAAGTACTACATGGTACGGTTTCAATGCAGACATTACTCAGAGGAAGGAATTTGAAGATGCGCTACGAGAAAGTGAAAATAAGTTTAGAAAAATATACGAGGAGGGTCCGTTTGGCTTGTCTTTGGTTAATCGTGATTTTAAATTCATTATGGCAAATCGTACATTCTGCGATATAACAGGATATACTGAATCTGAACTCAAAGAATTAACATTCAGGGATATTTCATTCACTGACGACAAAGACTTAGGAATCGAAAACATTAAAAAACTTATTAATGGAGAAATCTCAGTTTTCAGATTTGAAAAGAGATATGTCAGAAAAAATGGGCAGGTAATCTGGGGAGCAATAACCGTAGCTGCTAACTTTAACAAGAATGGCGACTTTCTTTATAATATTGCCATTCTGGAGGATATAACCGAGCAAAAAAGAATTACTCATGAACTAATTGAAGCCAAAGAGCATGCAGAAGAGAGCGATCGATTAAAGACTGCTTTTCTGGCTAATATGAGCCACGAAATACGGACTCCGCTCAATGGCATATTAGGGTTCACGGAACTGTTGGTAGATCCGGATTTTGATCCCGAACAGAAAACTGAGATGGCAAAGTTAATTCTCGACAATGGAGAATTGCTTCTTTCAATTATCAACGATGTGCTTGATGTTTCAAAAATTGAAGCCGGACAAATAGTCCTGCAGCATTCATTATTTGAAGTTCAAAAGTTATTGAATGACATTAAGAAATCTTTTGATTTGAAAGCGGAGAAAAGAGAATTGGAGTTAAGAATTTCAGCTTCTGAAATTTCTCCCGAAGTCAAAATTCTAAGTGATTTCATGCGACTAAAACAGATTCTTAACAATCTCCTAAGCAATGCAATAAAGTACACTGACAAAGGATTTATAGAAATTGGTTGCTTTGAAAAGGCGACTGAATTAATTTTTTATGTAAAAGATACCGGAATTGGAATACCTAAGGATTCAAAAGAAAAGATTTTTAAAAGATTTAATCGTAATGATGCATTCACAAAAAAAATTGGTGGAACAGGCTTAGGGTTGGCTATCGCTAAAAGTTTTGTTGAAATGTTGGGAGGGAAGATTTGGGTGGATAGTGAAATCGGCAAAGGTTCTATTTTCTACTTTTCATTACCTTTAAAGCAGTCTCCGTTAAAAAGTTAAACATCAAAAAGATACATTTACTATAAAAAAATAGGGCTCTCCGTATTGGAAAGCCCTATTTAGTATTTATTTTTTGAATTAATTTTCAGCAAAAGGTTCAACAGAAACAAATGATCTGTTTTTTTGTCTTTTCTTGAAAACAACAGTTCCATCAATTAAAGCAAATAATGTGTGATCTCTGCCGATACCTACATTTTCACCCGGATGATGTTGTGTACCACGCTGACGGACTAATA
>CAYMTR010000035.1:0-37098 GCA_964393405.1 uncultured Prolixibacteraceae bacterium | reverse complement strand
TTCTTCCTCCAAATGGAATAGTTGGAGTTATTGGACCGAATGGAGCTGGTAAGACAACTCTTTTTAGGATGATTATGGAAATGGAACAACCCGATAAGGGTTTGTTTAATATTGGAGATACTGTAGTGCTTGGATATGCCGACCAGTCTCACACGGAAATTGATCCTGAAAAAACTGTTTTTCAGGTTATTTCTGGCGGACAGGAGGAAATTTCAATAGGTGGAAGGATGATTAATGCAAGGGCATACGTGTCCAAGTTCAATTTTGGAGGGTCGGATCAGGAAAAAAAATGTGGAATATTATCGGGGGGTGAAAGAAACAGACTGCATCTTGCTTTAACTTTAAAATCAGGTGCAAATGTTTTACTCTTAGACGAACCAACTAATGATATTGATGTAAACACTTTAAGGGCATTGGAAGAAGGACTTGAAAATTTTGCCGGGTGTGCGGTGGTTATCTCTCACGATAGGTGGTTTTTAGATAGGGTAGCCACACATATACTTGCTTTTGAAGGAGATTCACAAGTTAAATTTTTTGAAGGATCCTATTCTGAATATGAGGAAAATAAGAAAAAAAGATTTGGAGATGTTGCCCCTCATAGAATTAAATATAAAAAATTAGTTAAACAATAGTTATTTAATTGTTGTTTAGTAGAATAAAAATTTTCATTTTCAAACGATGTAATATTTCAATATTTAATTATTGAGGAGTAATTATTTTGATAATAATAATTTGTTTGTTCTCATAAAAGTCAGTAGATTAGTCTTGTATCTAAAATATTAAATTTGTCTAAATTTATGCAACCGATTGCATTAAAAGTTTTATATAATTATTTAAATTTGGAATTATAAATCATTAAATCCTTTGTTATGAAGTTATTTAAAATCAAATTAATCTTTTTAGTGTTTTTTATAATTGGATTTTCATCTAATTTATTTAGTGAAGACGGGTATGAATTATGGCTTAGATACAAAAAGATTGATAATGAAAAAGTTTTAAATAATTACACCAATTTGTTTAGGGAAGTATCTGTTTGCGGAAAAGGTGATACGGTGGAAGCGATTGAAGCTGAATTAGAATTAGGATTAAGAGGGATGATCGGAGAAAGTTTCTCATTTGTTAGTGAAGTTTCTAATATTAAAGGTGTCATAATTGGAACTCCAGATAATTCTTCGGTGATATCGAGCCTAGGTATTTCAGACAAATTAAAAAGATTAGGAAGTGAAGGATACATAATTTCTTCAGTAAAATCTGATAATGAAACTAGAATTATTATTTCTTCACAGACTGATATTGGAGCCCTTTATGGCGCATTCCATTTTTTGAGATTGATGCAGATGCAGGAAGATTTTTCAAACATGTACATTGAAGAGTCTCCTAAAACTACCCATAGATTGCTTAATCATTGGGATAATTTAGACCGAACAGTTGAAAGAGGATACGCGGGGTTTTCTATTTGGGATTGGCATAAGCTCCCTGATTTTATTGACCCTCGTTATAAAGATTATGCAAGAGCTAATGCTTCAATAGGTATAAATGGTACTGTTGTTAGTAATGTAAATGCAAATGCATTGATACTAACGACTCAGTATCTTGAAAAGCTTGCTGCTCTTGCAAATATTTTCCGTCCTTACGGCATAAAGATTTATTTAACAGGTAGGTTTAGTGCACCTGTAGAAATTGGAGATTTGAAAACAGCAGATCCACTCGAAAAAGAAGTTATTACTTGGTGGACTAATAAGATCAAGGAAATTTATTCATTTATTCCTGATTTTGGAGGCTTTCTTGTAAAAGCTAATTCAGAAGGACAACCCGGTCCTCAGAACTATGGACGAGATCATGCTGATGGGGCTAATCTGTTTGCAAAAGCGCTGGCACCATATGGAGGAGTTGTAATGTGGCGAGCATTTGTATATGATCATAATGTGGCTGATGACAGAGCAAAACAAGCATACAACGAGTTTAAACCTTTAGAAGGTAAATTTGATGAAAATGTTTTTGTTCAAGTAAAAAACGGGGCGATTGATTTCCAGCCAAGGGAACCATTTCATCCATTATTTGGTGCTATGCCAAAAACTCCATTAATGATGGAGTTTCAGATTACACAAGAATATCTCGGATGTGCTACTCACTTGGTTTATCTGGCCCCCCTTTTCAAAGAATGCCTTGATTCGGACACATATTCTAAAGGTGTTGGTTCTACAGTTTCGAAAGTAATTGACGGATCACTTGATAATCATAAGTATTCTGGAATGGCAGGAGTTTCAAATATCGGGAATGACAGAAATTGGTGTGGTCATCCTTTTGCCCAAGCTAATTGGTATGCATATGGACGTTTGGCATGGAACCATGAACTTAAATCTGAAGAAATTGCAACCGAATGGATTTGTCAGACTTTTACTAATGATAAAAAATTCATTGAAACAGTAATACCAATGATGATAAATTCAAGAGAAGCAGCTGTTAATTTTATGACACCCCTTGGGTTACACCATCAAATGGCTTGGAATCACCACTGGGGGCCAGGGCCATGGGTTAATATAGGCAGACCCGACTGGACTTCTCTTTATTATCACAAGGCTGATACTCTTGGGATAGGATTTAATCGATCTGAAAGTGGAAGTAACGCTGTTTCTCAATATTTTAAACCGGTTAAAGACGTATTCAATGATTTAAATACTTGTCCGGAAATAAATCTACTATGGTTTCATCATGTGCCATGGGATTATAAAATGAAGAGTGGTAAATCTCTTTGGGATGAAATGGTTTTTAAATATTATTCAGGGACAGAATTTACAGACAAGATGAAACAAGATTGGAATTCAATCAAAGGCCTAATAGATGATGAAAGATTTGATCATGTAATGCAATTACTGTCAATACAAGAGAAAGAATCAATATGGTGGAGAAATGCATGTTTGCTTTATTTTCAACAATTTTCAGGAAAACCTATTCCTCCCGAATATGAACAACCTGATAAGACATTGGAATATTATCAAAATTTAAAGTTTAGGTATGTACCTGGCATTTCAAATTAATAATTTTAAAATTTAATTGTGATGGGTTATTTAGATGATTTATTTAAACTTAGAGGAAAGGTTGCGGTTATAACTGGTGGTGGTGGTGTTTTGGCATCTGAAATTGGAAGTGGTTTATCTAAGGCAGGTGTGAAAATTGCTTTTCTTGATATTAATGAAGATGCTGCTAAAGAAGCTGCTCAAAGAATAATCGAAAAAGAAGGAGATGCAATTGGGCTTAAAACAAACGTGTTGGATCTTGATTCCTTGAAGGAAACACGTGAGATTGTAATTAGTAAATTTGGGAAAGTTGATATATTATTAAACGCTGCAGGTGGAAATATGCCCGGAGCTACTATTTCTCCTGATAAAACAGTGTTTGATCTTGACGTTAAGGATCTTGAAAAAGTAACTAATCTCAATTTTAATGGTACCGTTTTACCATCAATGGTCTTTGGAGAAGCTATGGCTAAACAGAAGTTTGGGAATATAATTAACTTTTCTTCAATGGCTGCATTTCAGTCTATCACAAGAGTAGTAGGATATTCTGCAGCTAAAGCTGCTGTTTCAAATTTTACTTCTTGGATGGCAATGGAATTAGCTATGAAGTTTGGTAGTGGGCTAAGAGTTAATGCAATAGCCCCTGGGTTTTTCATCGGAAATCAAAACAGGGATTTGTTATTAAATCCTGATGGTTCACCAACAGCAAGAGGTCAGAAGGTAATCGATAAGACACCAATGGGCCGATTTGGTGAAGCCAGTGAACTTGTCGGAGCAATTTTATTTCTGACAAGTGACTCAGCTTCTTTTGTGACAGGCGTTGTTCTTCCTATAGATGGAGGATTTAGTACTTTTAGCGGAGTATAATTTGTATTATCATGAAATTTTCTTACTCATGGCGTTGGTTTGGTCCAAATGACCGAATACAGCTTTCTAGCATAAAACAGGCAGGTGCTAACGGAATTGTTACTGCTTTACACCAGATTCCTGTTGGAGACATATGGACTATTGATAAGATTCTTGAAAGGAAAAAACTGATCGAAGATGCCGGTTTGATATGGAATGTTGTTGAAAGTCTTCCTGTTAGCGAAGACATTAAAAGGCAAACAGGTAGTTTTATGCTGCATGTTGAAAATTATAAAAAATCTATTGAGAATTTAGCTCAATGTGGAATTAAAACAATTTGCTACAACTTCATGCCTATTCTTGATTGGTCTAGAACAGATCTTGTAGTTAAATATAAAGACGGTAGATATACTTCTGGGTTCCAATTATACATTTTTGCAGCTTTTGATTTATTTATTCTTAGAAGGGATAATGCCGAAAGTGATTATTCACCTGAAACGATCAAAAAGGCTGAAGAATATTTCAATCAACTTGATGAAAACAGTAAGTTGTTACTTAAGGAGACCATAATGTATGGTTTGCCAGGTTCAATGGAGACTTATACTATGGAAAATTTCAGGAATGCACTTGCATTATATGAGGGAATTGATAGGGATAAATTAAAAGCTCATTTAAGTTATTTTTTGAATCAAGTTGTTCCTGTAGCTGAGAAGTTTGACATAAAAATGGCTGTCCACCCTGATGATCCACCATGGAATCTTTTAGGTTTACCACGTATTGTGAGTACAGTCGACGATCTTAAAGAAATTGTAGAAATGATACCTTCAAAATCAAACGGAATCACTCTTTGCACAGGTTCTCTTGGAGTTGGACATTTCAATAATTTAACTCAAATTACTAAAGAATTAGCCAAGAATATTCATTTCGCGCATTTAAGGAACGTTGTAAGAGATGAAGGGTTAAACTTTCAGGAAGAAGATTTCTTTAACGGTGATGTAGATATGATAGGGGTTGTTAAAGAATTAGTCAGAGAGGGCATGAGGAGAGAGAATGAGTCTGGTGAATTTTGTGTATTACCGGTTCGACCTGATCATGGTCACCAAATGCTTGACGACATAGGAAAAGAAAACTATCCAGGATACAGCCTTTACGGGAGGATGAAAAATCTTGCAGAAATAAAAGGACTTACTTTGGGAATTATTAATGTTTTAGGATAATTTGTTTTTTTTTTCATTTATTTAAGATGAATTTGTCTAAATTTTAATAATTCACTTTTTATTTTTAATAGTAGCCATAATTTTTAATTTAATTTGAATGAGACACAGACTTTACTTTATTGCGATTACTTTGCTTTGTTTTTTAGCTTCATTTGCTTCTTTTGCCGACCAGTTAGATAAAGAGATTGTTTCGGTTGATTCAGACAGCGATTATAGAATAACAGACAGAGAAAACATTGATTTACCTCTGGCCGATGGCTTATCAAAATATCTCGGATGCGCTTATGGGGGGTCTTCAAAAGCAGATTTTGCTAAGTATTGGAATCAGGTTGTATCAGAAAATGCAGGCAAATGGGGTTCTGCAGAACCTGTTAGAGATGTATTTTCATGGACAGCTTTGGATGAAGCATATAATTTTGCAATGAATAATGGGTTTCCTTATCGTCATCACGTTTTGATATGGGGAAATCAACAGCCCGCATGGATTGAAAAACTTTCAGAAGAAGAACAACTTGAAGAAATAAGGGAATGGTTCTCAGCTGTTGCAGAGAGGTATCCCGATACGGAAATTGTTGAAGTTGTAAACGAACCTTTACATGATCCACCAAAGGATGATAATAATCCTTCAACCAACGGAGAAGGACAATATATTGAGGCTTTAGGTGGAACAGGAGAAACTGGATATGACTGGATATTAAATGCTTTTAGGATTGCTCGTGAATATTTTCCTTCAACAACAAAATTGATGCTTAACGATTATAGTATTGTGAATGATGGAAGTGCAACAAATAAATATGTAAAAATCATTGAGCTACTTAAGAAGGAAAATTTAATTGATGTTATAGGAGTTCAAGGACATTATTTTTCTTTAGGAGGATCTGCTACTACTATGACTCAAAATCTTAATACTTTAGGGAAAACAGGGTTGCCTATTTATGTTACAGAAATGGATATCGACGGACCTACTGATGAAAAACAAATTTCTGAATATGAAAGAATATTTCCTGTTTTCTGGGAAAATCCACATGTTGCAGGGATTACTCTTTGGGGTTTTAAACCGGGTATGTGGAGAACAGATCAAAAGGCTTATCTTGTAAATACAAATGGTACAGAAAGACCTGCTTTAGATTGGTTGAGAGATTATTTGAGGGGATTCGTTTCGTCTGAAAGTTTCGATCTGAATGATGCTATTAATTTTTATCCTAACCCTGTTAAAGGAGGATGTGTTTTTTTAAACAATGTAAGGAAAGTGAAAAATGTAATTATTTCAGACATGAATGGAAGAAAACAATGTGAAGAAAGTATTGAGGCCCAAAATAATTATATTATGCATATGGATTTAAACCCTGGATTGTACTTAATTCAGTTTGTTGAAACCGATAAAATTTCAATCAAAAAAATAATTGTCAAGTAGTTTTATACTTTGATTTTTTTTCTGAAGCCATAAAAGACAAGATAAACTTTTATGGCTTCTTTGTTACTTTTGACCCTCTATTTTTACTCAAAAAGAGTAAATTTATAGAACGATAGATAAATAATAAAACTCACTTTTGACAAGTGAAATTGATTAATATTTTATTATTTTAAGCTTTTAAATAAATAAAAAATTTAAACCTTATAATTTCTTAAAATCGACTATGAAAAATGTAAGTATCAAAAGACTGTTAAGTGTTGTAAGTTTTGCACTAATATTAACATTGTTTCACATTAATGTTTCTGGACAAATTACAATGCCGGAGATACTCAGTTCAAATATGGTATTGCAAAGAAATATTGAGGCCAATATTTGGGGATGGGCAAGTGAAGGTGAAAAAATAAGTGTAAGCTTCAGAGGGGGTGTTGTAAAAACAAAAGCAGACAATAACGGGAAATGGAGTGTTAAAATTCCAACAGGTGATGCAGGAGGACCTTTTGAGTTATTATTGACAGGGAATAACTCTATTACCTTAGATAATGTTATGGTTGGTGATGTCTGGGTATGTTCTGGTCAATCAAATATGGAATGGCCATTAAAGCAAGCAGAAAATGGTGATCAGGAAGTTAAAAGGGCACATTATAAAAATATCAGACTTTTACAGGTTCACAAAAATACATCGGTTGTACCCTTAGAAAACTTGACTAACGTGCAGTGGCAAGAGTGTTCTCCCCAGACTGTTGCAGACTTTTCAGCGATTGGTTACTTCTTCGGAAAAAAGATACATACAGAAACCGGAATTCCTATTGGATTAATAAATTCAAATTGGGGAGGTACATGTATTGAAACTTGGACCAGTGAATCGGGCATGAAGAACGATGAGCAAAGCCTTAGGTGGTTGGAAGGATTGAAGTCATACGATGCTAAAACAATGGCTGAAAAACTTAAGATTACTTTCCAAAATTATCGTGTAGAGTTAGCTAAAGTTCAAAAGCTTGACTGGCAGCATGAATACATTGCTCCGGAATTTGATGATGTAAATTGGGATGTTTTAGATCAGCCGGGTTTATGGGAAAGTAAACGTGGATTTGAGTCGTTTGATGGAATAGTTTGGTACAGACATACATTTATTATTCCTGACGGTTTTGACTTGAGCAAATCAGTTTTGTCTCTTGCAATGATAGATGATACCGATATTACATGGATAAACGGCAGAAGAATAGGTGAAACTTTCAATAAGTATAATTACCCAAGAAAATACGAACTGTATTCAGACGCATTAAAAATAGGCAAAAACACCATAGTTGTTAGGGTTGAAGATTATGTAGGAGGCGGAGGTATATATGGATTGAAAAGTGACCTTAATATTTCTGACGGAACTCAAATAGTTGATTTGTCAGGTGAGTGGAAAATAAAGAAAGACAATTTGCCAACTCCTCCTGATCCTGTTAATTTGTCAGAGTCAGCTTTACAACCAAATCAATATCCCACACTTTTATACAACGGTATGATTAATCCTTTAATAAACTTTGGAATTAAAGGTGCAATTTGGTATCAGGGTGAATCAAATGCAGATGGATTAGGTCAGGCAATGAGATATGAGAAGCAATTAAAAGCGATGATTAATGATTGGAGAACTAAATGGAAAAATAGAGATTTGTATTTTTATCAAGTTCAGTTAGCAAACTATAGATCAGAATCCTATACCCCTAATTCCAAAGATATATGGCCATATTTAAGAGAAGCTCAATCAAGAGCACTAGAGGTTCCTAATACTGGAATGGCTTGCATTATTGATATTGGAAATCCAAACGATATTCATCCGCGAAATAAAGTGGATGTAGGAGAACGTTTGGCCTTGAAAGCGTTAAGGGATCAGTTTGGGAAAATAATTATTGCTGATGGTCCTCGCTTTTCAGAATCAAGGATTGAAGGTGACAGAGCTTTAATAACTTTCAGTGATGTTGGTGCTGGATTGAAAAGTACTAATAAATATGGTTATATAAATGGGTTTTCTGTAGCAGGAAAAGATAAAGTTTTTCACTATGCTAGAGCATCTTTTAGTTCTACTAACCAAGTAGTTGTGTTTTCTGATGAGGTTGAAAAAATTGAATCTGTCAGATTCCTTTGGTCAGATAATCCAGGTGAAATAAACCTTTACAATTCGGCTGATTTACCTGCAGAACCTTTCAGAACAGATAACTGGTAAGAACAATAATAAATTTTGCAATCATGAGAAAAATTTTAGTATTATTAGTAGTGTTAACTGCTTCAATAGCTGTTTCAGGACAGAAATTTCCCGAATTGGCTCAGACTCCGCCAATGGGTTGGAACAGCTGGAATATCTACGCATGCGATATTAATGAAAATTTAGTCAAGGAAGTAGCTAAAGCTATGGTCGATAGGGGCTTGAAAGATGCTGGATACGAATATGTTGTAATTGACGATTGCTGGCATGGAGAGCGTGACAGTTTAGGTTTTATAACCTCTGACCCCGTTAAGTTTCCTTCAGGCATAAAAGCTTTGTCTGATTATATTCATTCCCTGGGTTTGAAATTCGGTATTTATTCTGATGCTGGATGGCAAACATGTGGAAGCCGTCCCGGAAGCCGTGGATATGAGTTTCAGGATGCAATGAAGTATGCTGAATGGGGCGTAGATTATTTAAAATATGATTGGTGCAATACCGAAGGTTTGAAAGCAGAAGGTGCATATCTTACAATGAGGGATGCGCTTTATAAAGCAGGACGACCCATACTTTTCAGTATGTGCGAGTGGGGTGATAATAAACCATGGTTGTGGGCTAAAGATATTGGACATATGTGGAGAACAACCGGAGACATATACGATGACTTTTATGGTGAGTGGAACCATGGTACTTGGTCATCATGGGGTATCTTGAATATTCTTGATATGCAGGATGGGTTAAGAGAATACGCCGGACCCGGACATTGGAACGATCCTGATATGATGGAAGTTGGTAATGATATTACAGTTAATGAAAGCCGAGCTCATTTTTCTATGTGGTGTATGATTGCAGCTCCTTTAATTGCAGGAACAAGCATTCAAAGTGCTTCTGAAGAGATCATTTCAATATTGACTAATAAGGAAGCTATCGCCGTAAATCAAGACGTGCTTGGTATTCAGGGGTTTAAGGCGTCAAAATCTGATAGTCTTGAGGTTTGGTACAAACCTTTAACCGATGGAGATTGGGCTGTCTGCTTTTTAAACCGTGATGCAGTTGCAAAAAGCATAGATTATAATTGGGTTGAAAAGGTAATTATTGATGATTTTGCTAAAAGGGATGCTGATTTTTCTAAAACGGTCTATGATATTCGTGATATCTGGGCAGGCAACCAATTAGGCGATACGAAGAAATCATTAAAAGCAATTGTGCCATCGCATGATGTCTTGATGTTGCGGTTGTCTGTAAAGAAGAATTGATAATAAACTAACGCAAAAATAGCCATGAAATTAACAGTTAGAATTTTTATTATATGCGCTTTATTTTGTTTAACAAATAACGCATTTTCAACTGATGTATATTTGAATTCATTAGGATATTTACCAAACGAACTGAAAATTGCTACAGTAACTGCTGAGTATAAAACGTTCAAAGTAATTGATCAAATAAGTGGTGATATTGTTTTTGAATCAACTACTTCAGATACAGTTTATCAGGAGGATGTTGATAAAACAGTAAGGTATGCCGATTTTTCTTCTATTACTAAAGAGGGAACATATATATTGAGGCTTTCAGATAGTATTACATCATTTAGTTTTCAGATATCAAACAATGTTTTTAATACTGCTTTTATTACTTCTATGAGGGCTTTTTATTTGTGGAGGTGTGGTACTGCTGTAGAAGGTTCGCACAACGGAATATTTTATTCTCATAGTGCATGCCATTTGGAAGATGGATGGCTTGATTCAATTGGTTATTCTGACAAAAAACAGGATGGAACGGGTGGATGGCACGACGCTGGAGACCACGGTAAATATGTCGTTAACGCAGGTATTACTGTTGGAATGATGTTTATCGCATGGGAACAATTTAATGATAAATTGAAAAATATCAGTTTTAATTTACCTGAAACAGCTGAAGGTTATCCTGATTATTTAAAAGAATTAAAATGGGAAACTGATTGGTTGTTGAAAATGGTCTATCCGGATGGAAGCGGAAGAGTGTCTCATAAATTAACAAGAACAGGTTTTGAAGGATTTGTTATGCCTGAAGATGATAAAGAGAAGCGTTTCTTTACTTTGTGGGGATCTTGCGCTACTGCTGATTTTGTGGCTGTAATGGCTCAGGCTGCAAGATACTTCAAGCCCTACGATAAAAAATATGCTAAAAAGTGTCTTGATGCAGCAATTTTAAGTTATGATTTCTTACAAAAGAATAAAGAAGATCATAAGTTTTTTCAAAGAGGATTTAGAACTGGAGGTTATCATTCTTCTGATGATGATGATAGACTGTGGGCTGCTGTTGAAATGTGGGAAACGACAGGAGATAAAAGTTACCTTAAAGATTTTGAGCTAAGGTTGGCTGCAATGAAGGTTAAGGTTGATGAAGATTGGGACTGGGGCAATGTAAAGAACATGGCAACATTCACTTATATTTTGTCTAAAAAGAAGGGAAGAAACGAACAGCTTCTTGCTGACGTTAAGAAACAAGCAGTTGATGTAGCTGATAAAATTGTTGGAAAAGCCAATAAAGATATTTTTGCTAGACCTTTAGGTGAAAAGTATTATTGGGGGTGTAACGGTACAGTGGCAAGACAAGTTTATAACCTATTTATAGCCAATACTGTTAGTCCAGATTCAAAATACCGAAAAGCTTCTATAGACGCAGTAAACCACATTTTCGGAAGAAATGTCTATGGTCGGTCTTATGTTACCGGGTTAGGTTATTTGCCTCCATTAAACCCACACGACAGACGTTCAGGTGCTGATAATATTGTTGAACCATGGCCTGGTTATATTGTTGGAGGAGGACAAAAAGCAAATGATTGGCAGGATGACTGGAAAAGCTATTCTACCAACGAAGTTGCTATTAACTGGCAGGCTGCTCTGGTATTTGCCCTAGCAGGATTTATAAATTACTAAGGGAATCGATTTTTAACAAATTATTTGTGTTTTACTATAATTAATTTGCTAGTATCGTAACCTCTTGCTTTGGCTTTTTCAATGAGCATGTTATAAGTGGATTCATCCATTTTTGGAGTCCTGCTTAATATCCATAAGAATTTGTGGGTATTGCTACCTATTAATACATATTGGTAGTTTTCATCAAGTTCCAGAATGTTATAAGCTCCATAAAAGAACCAAAAAAACGAGACTTTTAAATTTCTTGGTTTATCGGGCGATACTAATTTGGCTTTACCGATGGATGTCTCAAGCTTGCCATCAAAACCATTTTTGTATCCCGAGTTTACAACTTTAATTTTTCCATCTTCTCTGAGGGAATAATTAGCTGTTGTGCCTTCTAATCCTCTTTCGAAAGAATGATCAAAACGGGCTATTTCATACCAAGTACCAAGATATTTTTCTAGATTAAATTCAAATGTGCTGTTAATCGTTTGATCTGGCATTGATTTTATAGGCTGATTGCAAGAAATCAATAAAATTGCTAAAGGAAGTATCATTAGTTTCATATTGATATGTTTTAAATTTAGACTAATATATCAAAAATTATTATTTTAAACTATCAGCTATAATTTTAAAGTCAAGAATTGTGATGAGAATTTGTAACCCTCTATTTCTGCTTTTATGAATTTGAAAAGGTTCTCTTTTGAGATAAGAGCTTGTTGTAATAGCACATTCGCCATACCATATAATGCCGGAAGAGTTGATTTTTTAATATAATAATAACCATCTAGGAAATTTTTTATTCCTCCTGATACAATAATCTTTTTACAATAAGTTTGGTTTTTTAATGTGTAATTGTTAATGATTTCTATCATTTCCAGTGCGTTATGTCCGAAAGACGTTATTGGGTACAGAAATTCTGAATATCCATTTTTATTCCTCATTAATTCAATGCTTGAAAAATTAGTGCCGCCAAATGCCCCAAATTCTAAACAATCTATTTCTAGTTTTAGAAGTTCTTCAATACTTGCTGGACCAATTCCCTGTCCAACTTCTTTTACTATTATTTTGTATTTATGGTCAACTTTTGAAATAAACTCTGATAAGGTGTCGATTGGTGCTTTCTTGAACAAATTACCTTCAGGTTGCAGCCATTCCTGAGCAGGGTTCACATGAATTATTATACCATCAGCATTTAGCAATTGTAATACCATTTCGTGAACGACATTGATATTGTTTTTTTCAAGCAATTCTTCAATCTGAGCGATACCAAGATTTGCATAAAAAGGTAAATCATTCCCAATAATTGGACGTAAATTAAAATCGCTTAAATGTTTTTTGCTTTTAAGTAATGATCGACATGAACCTAATCCCATTCCTAATCCGTACTCTGCTGATAATTCAGCAAAATGATGGTTTATAATGCCGGACTCTTTTGATGCACCGGTCATGCTTGAAATCCAAAGGGGGTGCTTGATTTTTTTACCTAAGAAATCAATTTCGTTATCACCATGAGAATGAGCACTTAACAATGGTTCATAATTAAACCTTGTATCAGGTGATGCTGAAGCTGGAACTGAAAGAGCAGCAAGTTTTATATGATCACTTTTTCTAATTGCCATTATTGTAGAATGACAGAGTTTTTTAATATTATTCTATTACAAAATTATTCATCGTTTCAAAGCTGTCATATTTAATATAGACGTTGCTCCCAAAGGGTTGAATTAACAGATTGTCAATTGATATACATTTTCCTTCTACTTCAAGTTGATAAGATAATCCAAATTCAAAATTGATTGTTTTGTCTATTCTAATCCAGTCTTTATATATGTTGCTTTCTTCACGAATGTTAAGATTGATTATATCAATAGCTAAACCATACTTATCAATGATGTTTATAGTCGCTTTAGGCATGTCGTAAACTCTCTGGTCGAAATAAATCCAAAATGAAATTGAATATTCACCTTCTAAGCCTATTGAGTAAAAGTTTTCATTAAAAACTTCTATTTTACCTTTCTTTTTATTTAGAGCGCCCTCCCCTAAAAATGTTTTTTCTGAAGCTACACCATTAAAGTCTTTATAATAGATATTTTTGAGTAATGTATCAGAAAAAATCATTCCTTCACCTCTTAAAGTATTTTTTAAAGAATCAGCCCACATTTTCCATTCTTTATGTTTTTCTCTGAATAATTGGGGATCTAAATTGGATAAGGAAATGTAGTCATCCTCCCACAATAATTGAGAATTATCTTTTATGAATGACTCATCTTTAGATAATTCTTCTTTTGTACAGACCAATAAAATAGGTTTATCACCCATATCATCAAATCTGGTCTTATATATTTGGGGGTCTGAAAGCAATTGAACACTGCTCAATGCATTTTTAAACGAGATGTATGGTGCAAGGCTTTCAATTATTGGAATTCTTGTATTATATGAAACTTTTACTGCTTCTGAAAAAGCATTAAGGCCTCTTTCAAACATTAATTTATCTCCAGTAGTATTTGCGAAAGGTAAAAATAGCAACGCCTGATAATTCTCCGGATATATTCCTGATTTTTCAATTCTTTTTAAGTATTCAGAATTGTCACTATCAATCTTGTCATTTTCATTTACAATGTTCTTAAAACTAGATATACTATTTGAATAGGAATCGTATGACCATAATATAAGAGCAATGGTCATTATCCATACTGCCTTTTTTTGTTTCCCCTCTTGTCTTAGTTTTATGTAGTAATTGTAAAGGTGTACAGCGGAATAAATTGTAAAGACGTAATAAAAAACCCATGAGAATCGACCTAATGCCCTGAATTGTTTAATAGATGGAATAATTTTAGTCAATAAACCTGTACCGGGTATGAACATTGAAAAAAGGAGTATCAAAAATGCTCCGATTAAGAATGTGTTTAATTCTTTATGAGGAAAAATTTCAGAAATATTCCTGCGTGTATAAAACCTGTAAATAAAATTTAGAGAGAAAACCACAGCAATAATCATGGCAGGGAATCCAACGTACGAGTGTCCTTCCCATTTAATATCTGCCATGTTGTATATATTCTCCGGCATTAGTTTAAAGAGCTGTTCAAAAGGAAGAAAGATACTAAAAAGGTTTGCGTTGTATATATTATAACCGTAAGGATTTATAGGTCTGTCACCAATTGTGTCTGTAAAAAAGGCTATTCCATTTACAAATAAAACAGGTATAACTGCGACTAAAAGCATTATAAGACTGTTCCTGGAAACTGATTTGAAGCTTTTTCTATTAATCCAGATTTCCGCTAGTATGATTGAAATTAAAAATGTGAAATAAAACGCCAGATAATACTTGTCAACTAAACCTCCACTTATTCCTGAAATAATTAGTAAAGATCCCCATATCCATTTTTTATTACTTTCTTTAATTCTTATTAGAAAGTACCATATCATTGGTATGAAAAATAGATAAGACATTTCTATCTGAGCCTGAAATCTTTGTAATTGAGGAGATAAAAAAACAATTAGCACTGTTATGAATGAAGCATACAGTATTGGAAGTTTGCTCCTTCTTAATATTAAAAAGATAAAAGGGATAGACAAAAGTATGGAAAGAATCATTGATAAATTTAATATTCCAACTCCGTTATCCGAAATCGGAATTATCTTATTTATTAATCTGGAAGCTCCTAATAATAAAGGTTGATTGTTGTCAAATTGGATGTGCTCTCCATACGGGAAGTTTACGCCTTCGTGCATAATCCCTTTGCCATATTTTAAGTTGTAAGAAAAATTGTAATAACCTTTTATCGTTTCTCCAGTCTTATTAAATAAATAAGCATTTGGGTTTAAAATTACCGGCTTGAATATTAAAAATAGTATGAATGTTGTAATAGTAGCAATAATAAGTATTGCAGAAATATTTTTCTTCATGTGAGTAATTTTACCTGCTGTTTTATTTACACCAAAATAGTGATTTTATTTACAGTACACCAAAAAACACTTGATAAATAAATCTTTCGTGATTTCTTTTTTGGCAAATTTAAATTTAAAAAAGCTTATTTTGAATTGCGGATATACTGAAGATCATTTATTCAACTTATACAATTGCTTATTGAGGTAGAGCGATTATATCTATTGTTCCCAATAGAGGTATTATTTTTAGATGATTTTCACTTGTTACAATTCTTCCTGAATTTGAATCTAATAGCAAATAGTTTTCTGAAGAAAAGTAATTTATATAATGTCTAAAATCAATTTCTTTTTCTTTCATTACATATTGACCTACCTCAAAAATTACTCTCGGTCTAAACTTGTGAATGCATTCTTTTGCACCTTTGAGAACATTATATTCGTGACCATCTGTGTCTATTTTGATAAGGTCAATCTTTGTTATCTTTCGTGTAAGACAAAAATTGTCGAGAGTTATTGAACCTACTCCTTCTGCTGATTTTGGAGTCCCAAGATGAATGGGATGTTGTTCTTTTGTCTTTTTTTCACCTGATACTTTCCAGCTGGAGAAAGCTTTTATATTTGCTTCTTCAGTTTCTTCGCATGATACAAAAGTTTTAATCAACTCAATCCTTTTGTTTAATCCTTTATTTAACTCTAGATTTCGTGCAAATCTATTAAAAGCATAATGTGTTGGTTCAAAAGAAAAGACATGTCCATTACTTGCTTTTTTAGCAAATTGCAAAGCCATAATTCCAAAATTTCCACCTACATCAAAAATAGTCGAATCTGCTGTTAGATCTAAAAATTTATTATTTGTAACATGTTTCTGAAAATTTCCAAAAATAAATAGTGAGAGATCTATTCCTTCTGTGAGGTCAACTTCATAAAAAATGCCATTTCTGTTAATTATTCTATGCTTCTTTCCTGTAAATGGAGTAATAATCTTAAAAAGAATTTTCGCAATAAATATTTTAATTCTTGTTAAAGGCAGTTTATTAATAAACATTTGTGTCGATTTAAAATTGAAATGTAAACTGTTTGTCTAAAACTATATTATTTATTTAAACTTTATTTTTCTTGCTGCGAATAAACTCATTTTAATCAACAACCATCCATGGCTAAATCTACTTATTTGTGTAGAACCATATTCTCGATCGTGGTACCTTACAATTACTTCAGTAATTTTTAAATTTAGCTTAGCAGCACCAAAAAGCAAATCAAAATCACCGAACGGGTCAAAGTCTCCAAAATATTTTCTGTTTGATATAATCTTGTTATAGTCCTTTCTGAATAAAACTTTAGTTCCGCATAATGTGTCTTTCAACTTTTGGCCGAGTAGAAATGAGAAAAACCAACCAAAAAACTTGTTGCCTAGGTAATTTAGAAATCGCATAGCTTGTTTTTCCATTGGATAAACGAGCCTACACCCATTGATAAATTCACCGTTGTTCTTTTTTAATGCATCATAAAACTTTGGCAAGTCTTCAGGAGGAGTTGTAAGATCAGCATCCAAAATCATTAGTATATCTGAATTTGCTGCTTCAAAAGCTTCTCTTACTGCATTCCCTTTTCCTTTTCCACTTTGCTTCATCACTTTGATATCGAATTCGGGATATTTACTTTGAACCTTTAACATTTCTTCATAAGTACCATCCGATGAATGACCCTCAATAAAAATGAATTCCCTGTGAAGTCCAAACTCTGGAGTGCGATTAATTGCATTCTCAATATTCCCTTTTTCATTGCGTGCAGGAATAATTATTGAAACCGAATAGTCTTGATGTTCAAAGTTGACAGGTCTTGCCGTTATGAAATGTATCAAGTCTAAAGAGTTTAATCCTGGGAGGTTTGCAAGTATTTTATTGAAAAAGAAATTTATTAAAGGAATATATTTTGGTACAAGAAGTTTGTTCTCAACTTTAATAATTTCAAAATCCTCCAAGTGCATGACATTTTTAATGTCTCTCACATTGAGCCAATTCTGAAGGGGTTGCCTTGCCTTAAGCCGCAATAGTTCACCGAGTCTAAGTATCGGTTCCCAAATGTAATTATAGGTTGAGATTATAATTTTCGTGTTAGGAGAAACGTAACTCCTTAAATTTTTAAAGAATAGCTGAACATCCCAAAGTGAAGTTATGAGATCTGAGATTATTATATAATCAACTTTAATTTCCGGGATAAATGAAATTGAATCAGCAACAAAGAATTCGTATTGAGGATATTTCTTTTTTGCCAGATCTATTGTTTTTTCTGAAATGTCAACTCCTATACCAATTTCAGGTTTGACTGCATTCAATAAATCACCTGTCGAACAACCAAGCTCCAAAACTTTTGATCCTTCAGGAATGATGAAGGAAAATTGTTTTTCAATTTTTTTATGATAAAATCGATTTCTTCTTTTCCATTTATCCCTATTAAATGCAGTCTTATTAAAGTAATTGATTAAAATTTGTTGCCCTTCTTCCATAAAAGCTCTTATGTACTGTTATTGTAGTACAATAATACAAACAATATTTTAAGTTTTTTTAAGCTCAAATAATTAGCTTTACACTTTTAATACTTTAACCCAACCGAAGAGTAAAATATGATTAGTATAGTTGTTTCATTATTTAATGAGGAAGATATAATTTGTGATTTTCATGAGATTCTTATTAAAATATTGGATGAGAACAATATTGACTCCGAAATTATATATGTAAATGATGGGAGCAAGGATAAAAGTCTTGACCTTTTATGTGAGCTAAAAAGGACGTCAACCATTAATTTAAAGATTATTAATCTTTCAAGGAATTTTGGTCACGAAGCTGCCATGATTGCAGGTATTGACCATGCTGAAGGAGAAGCAATTATTTGCATGGATTCAGACCTTCAACATCCACCTCTTTTAATTCCAAAAATGGTTCAAAAATTTAAAGATGGATTCCATATTGTTAAGATGGTTCGCGAAAAACGTGAAGATAATGGGTGGTTAAAAAATAAGTTCTCTCAAAATTTTTATCTTCTAATTAATAAGTTGTCTGACCAAAAACTACAGGAAAATGTGTCCGATTTTTTTCTGATTTCAGGGAAGGCTGCCAATTTATTAAGAGTCGACTATAGAGAAAGGAACAGATTTCTAAGGGGTTTTATCCAGATTATTGGTTTTAGAGATACTGCATTGAATTATACATCTAATAAAAGACCTGCCGGAAAAACAAAATATTCTTTTGTTAGATTAGTTAAATTATCAATCAATGCAATTATATCTTTCTCAAAATTTCCTTTATTTCTTGGTATTTATTTAGGATTAATTTTTGCTGTTTTTTCTTTACTTCTGGCTATTTATTCAATTTGTGTTTATTTCTTTGGAAGTACCCCTCCTTCGGGATATACAACCCTAATATTATTTATGAGTATTGGCTTTACTATTATGTTTTTCTTAATCGGAATTATTGGCATTTATGTCGGGTATAATTTTGATGAGAGCAAAAAACGACCAATTTATATAGTTGATGAGATTATTTAATTTCCAAATCATTTTAAATGAAATTGTTGAAAAAATCTATAATATACCTTGTCTTCTTGCTGCTTACTATTGTTTCTTTTTGGGATGTAATCTTTAATCTGAATCATAAATTCTTTTCTACTGGTGGTGACGGACTGAAAGCTTATTATTGCTCTTTGTTTCATATAAAATATGATTCTTCCTACGATGAATTTTCCGGAATGAATTATCCTTGGGGAGAATCAATTTATTTTACAGATTCTCAGCCTCCATTGACGAATTTCATAAAATTTATAGACTCTAACGTTTTCAATTGTGATAATTTCACTGTTGGAATAATAAACTTCATGATTATTTTTTCCTTCTTCTTATCAATGGTTTTTATTTTCTTAATTCTGAAGAAATTTAAAATTCCTGATTGGTATGCGATCATCGTTTCAATCTTTATAACTTTATTATCTCCCCAAATTGTCAGAATGGCTGGACACTTTTCGTTAGGTTGGATCTTTTGGATCCCTCTAATGATTTATCTGACAATACTGATAATCGAGAAAAAGAGTTTTATTGTTAGTTCAATTTTTGGAGCTGTTACTTTATTAGCATCGTTGATGCATATGTATTTTTTTGTTTTCTCAGCCGCATTGATGCTTATTTGCCTGATTGAATATGTCATTAGAAATAAAAATCTTAATGCTTTTTCAAAATCCTTATTCCATTTTTTAATTCAAATAATAATTCCTTTCATTATTATTCAATTAATAATGACCGATAATCAACCCGATAGAACCATGCATCCCTTTGGATTTTATGGATATAGAGCCTATCCGGGTACAGTTTTTCTGCCTTTCGGGAAATGGTATACTCCTTTTATAACTGAGCTCCATTTTACAAAGAAATATAGTTGGGAGGGAATTAGTTACATAGGGTTAATATCCTCTGTTGGGTTCTGGTTTATGTTAGTGAAATGGATGGTAAATTTATTTAAGCAAAACAGAAATTTCTCTTTTACCAACAACCGAAAGCTTGATGTTTTATTCTGGGCTTCTTTTCTTTTACTGCTTTTTTCCTTTGGATTACCTTTTATTCTTGGTCTTGAAAGTATAAGAAATTCATTTGGATTCCTAAGTCAGTTGAGAGGCGTCGGACGTTTTGCATGGTTATTTTACTATGTTATAAACATCATTGTTTGGATAAAAATATTTAATGAAATTTTTATCCGAAAGAATCGGGTAAAGGCAATTATTATCACCGGTCTATTATTTTTCATAATGGGTTTTGAAGCTTTGGATTATTCTGTTAAAAACATAAACAACATAAATAACGAAATTTCTCAACTTGCTGATGAAAACAATGTTTCGGAACTCAACCAGTGGATAAGCAAAATCGATTCTCATAAATATCAGGCGATGATCCCTTTCCCTTTTTTCCATATAGGATCTGAAAGTATATGGATGGACCCTTATTGCGGAATTGATAAACAAATTTTTATTGCATCACTTAAAACTGGATTACCTTTTATTGGATCAATGATGGGGAGAACTTCCATTTCGCAATCATATATGAGTGTCGAAATTTCACTTGCTCCTTGGGATAATTATAGAATAGTTGATGAATTTATCGGAGAAAAACCTTTACTGTTGCTTGTGGCTAAATGTGATAAACTAAATCAAAATGAGAAATATATAATTGGGAAAAGCTCTTTTATTACAGAATCCCCAGATTTATTTTTTTATGAATTGCAATTAGACTCTTTGAGAAAAATACCAAAAGAACTCCAATTTCAGCAAAAATACCAATCACTTATCGATTCCATTGAAAATGAATCTAACTCAGGAGAAAAGAATTGCTTTATAGTCAGAACTGGTAATTTGTTTTCTGATGGTAAATATCTTGAAGGTGTAAAATTGCCTAAAAGATTTGAGCTATTATATCAATCAGAAATGGAAATGCTCAAAGGGAGTGAATATTATATTAGGTTCTGGGTAAAAGACTATGATGATGACATGATTGCCAGAACCGACTTGTCAATAGATTTTTCTAATTCTGGTTATGTGTTGCTCAATAAATATAAAACACAGATTTGGAGGCATCTAAAGTCAATTAATAAGGAATGGGCGTTGATAGAAATTCCATTTATCGCGACTCAAGAGAACGAAATAATTAAGGTATTTATTAAAAATTCAACTCTCAATGGACATGATATTTACTTTGATGAATTTACAATTTCTTCCTTTAAACTCTGAGCTAAATCAATGTTTGTATTTTCATAGATATGCCCCCAGGAATTTAAACTAGAAAATGATTTAACAAGTTTAAAATTGTTTTTTGCATAATCAATGCTGATATCAGCATCTCCGAACGTTGACTCAAATATGAAATATCTTGCCTCTTTATATGATTTCCAATCACTGATATCAGTAAAATTTTCTGAACCTTTTACGTATCCAAGATTTTTATCCCTTAAATTAAAAATCATATTAAAAGTTACAGCGAATGATTCATTGTACAAATTGTTCTCTTCACAATAATGTACTATTTCTTCGTGTACTTTTATTGCATCTACATACCCCATGTCAATATCTCCGTTTGTTTTACGAGTGAAGATGAATGTGAAACAGTATATCCCAAGTCCAAGAACTATTATACTCTTTATAAGGGGTTGAATTTTAATTTGGCTAATTATTATTGAAAAAATAACTAAGAAAATAGCAATTGCAACTAATCCATATCTAATAGTAAAAAAGTTATATACTGTGAAGGCCATGTATAATAAGAATGAAAAGGCTAAAACAATAATTGCTCTATATTTTACTTTCTTTTGAAAAAGAAATACTATTAGTAAAACTAATGTGGCAACAGAAATTGTAATCCTTCCGTATGAAAGGAAGATAGAACCGGATGCTATTTTTATCTTTCCCGAAACAGAAGCCCAGTCATACAAAATAAAATTGATATGCTCTGAATATAAGAACATTCCAAATTTAAAATAATGTAGTAATAAAAAGAAACCGTAGACTATTGCCGGCACAAGTAAGCATACCAGATTAAGTGTTTTAAATTTTTTCCGGTTTGTTTTATCAATGAATGATAACAAATAAAAAATGCCAAAGCAGATACAAAAAATAATTGCAGTTTCTTTTGAAAGTACCATTAATGATGAAATAATCGCATAAGGCAAGAATTTATTTTCCATGAAAAAGAAGAATGACACAAAAAATAATAGTGTAATCAACATCTCAGGTAAAAGGAATATTGATTGGGCTATGAAAATAGTTTGAGTACTCACCAAAAATGAAGCAAAGACTCCGGATTCCCAATTTATTATTCTTTTTAATCCGAAATAAATGCTTATTAAAACTCCTGATGAAATCATCAAGGAAAAAACTCTCATCATTGGAATATTGTCTGGAAAAATATTCATCCATATAGAAGTGATGAAGAAATAAAACTGTGGATGACCTTTGCAGTAATCAATTGGTACAGCCCCAGGGAGTAAACTCGGCCCTGAATCTGCCATCTTCTTTATGGATGTAAAATAAGACCACGCTTCATCCCAAAAATAGGGTAGCGATAGGTTTGGTATTTGAATGCTTAACAGAATACCAATTGGTATTAAAATTATTAAATCTCTTTTTTCAAAGAATTTCATCTCCCGACACTATTTCATGAAAATTTTAAACTTGCCTAATCCCCATTTTTGTAATCTGTACTCAAGTGATGTTTTTAATACTCCCAATCCATATATTGAACTGTTTTTAATATTTATACTTGAAGCTTCTTTGAAATATTTTGTTGGACAGGTTATCTCTGCAATTTCAAATCCTTCATACCATAATTGTGCAAGCATTTGATTGTCGAAAATAAAATTATCAGAGTTGATATTGTAATTTACTGCTTCCAATGCTTCTTTTGAAAATGCCCTATAACCGGTATGATATTCTGATAGCTTGGCATTCATTAAAAGGTTTTGGGTTAATGTAAGAAGCCTATTAGCTATAAATTTATACCACGGCATTCCACCTTTCATTGCCCCCTTCCCAAGTATTCTTGAACCAAGTACAACATGATACAATCCGTTTGAAATCAAATAAGACATTGATGGTATTAGTAATGGTGTATATTGATAATCAGGATGTACCATTATTACAATGTCAGCTTCTATTTCAATGGCTTTGTTGTAACACGATTTTTGATTTCCTCCGTATCCTTTGTTTTTTTCGTGTTTAATAATATGTTTTATGCCCAACTCTTTGGCTACATTGATAGTTTCGTCCCTACTGCAGTCATCAACAAGAATGATCTCATCAACTATTTCCCGATCAATTTCGTTATAAGTTTTTTCTAATGTTTTTGCTGCATTGTAAGCTGGAAGTACTACTACTACTTTTTTATTGTTAATCATGATTTAAAAAGTTGTTGTTAAATATGTTAGGTTTAATTTAATGGTTGTGCAAATATCTTAACATCGTTTCCTGTTATTTCGTTACTACACAAAATTATCAGTCTTTCTATTACATTTCTGAATTCCCGTATATTCCCGGTCCATGTTATTTTAATTAATTCTTCAATTGCATCATCTGAAATCTTTTTTAAAGGAAGTCCGTATTCTGTGCAAATTTGTTCGATAAAATAATTAGCTAAAATCGGTATGTCTTCAAGCCTTTCGTTTAATGAAGGAACTCGTATTAATATTACGCTTAATCTGTGATATAAGTCCTCTCTGAATGTTCCATTTTCTATTTCCTTTTGCAAATCTTTATTTGTTGCAGCAATAACCCGAACATTGACATCTATTGCCTTCTCTCCTCCAACACGGGTTATCATGTTCTCTTGTAACGCTCTCAATACCTTCGCTTGAGCTGAAAGGCTCATATCTCCAATTTCATCTAGAAAAAGAGTACCTGCCTCTGCTTGTTCAAACTTGCCTTTTCTTTGTTTTATTGCCGAAGTAAACGCTCCCTTTTCATGTCCGAACAATTCGCTCTCAATCAATTCTGAGGGAATAGCAGCACAGTTAACTTCAATAAAAGGCCCCGCTGAACGATTGCTTAAATCGTGCAGCCTTCTTGCTACTAATTCTTTTCCTGTTCCATTAGCTCCCGTAATAAGTACTCTCGCATCTGTCGGGGCAACTTTACCGGTCATTTCAAATATTCTTTGAATTGCAGGTGAATTCCCAACTATAGTATATTTTGAGTTTACTTTTTTTCTTAGAGTTTTTGTTTCTGCTACTAAAGATGATTTATCCATCGCATTCCTGATGGTGATTAAAAGCCTATTCAAGTCTAATGGCTTTTCAATAAAATCATATGCTCCTTTCTTAATGGCTTCTACTGCTGTATCAATATTACCATGACCCGAAATCATTACAATAGGTGTGTCTGGATGAATATCAAGAAGAAGTGGTAATAATTCCAAACCATCCATTTCCGGCATCTTGATGTCACAAAGAATTATACTATACTCGTTGGTCTTAGCTTGTTCAAGAGCTATCTTAGCATTTTCGGCTAAATCTACCTGGTATTTTTCATATTCCAGAATTTCTTTGAGCGTATTCCTAATTGCTCTTTCGTCATCGACTACTAAGATTCTTGACATGATCTGTTATTTTGGGTAAAATTCATTTTCAATTTTTATAGATATTCTATTTTAGCCCACAAATTTACAATTTTGTACTATATATGACCGAAAAGTTGTCCAAGAAGATATTCTGAATTATAAATTAAATATTTTTGAATTTTAAAACAATAAATATAAAAGAACTAATTTTACTACTTATATTTTAATTTTTAATGATGTTCGACAAGGAAATATATGTTAATCGAAGAAAAGTATTGAAGGATAATATTAAACAGGGTCTTATTCTTTTACTTGGCAATGATGAATCACCAATGAATTATCCTGATAATCCGTATTATTTTAGACAACATAGTACATTCTTATATTATCTTGGTCTTGATATACCTTCTTTGGCTGCCGTTCTTGACCTGGATAATGATACTGAAATTATTTTTGGAGATGAACTTTCTATAGATGATATTATTTGGACTGGAAATAAGCCAAAAATTAAAGAATTGTGTGAGTTGTCAGGTATTACTGAAGTTTTGCCTATGGTTAAGCTTTATACGATTCTTAGAGAGGCTTCTGCTTCAGACAGAGCAATTCATATCTTACCTGCTTACAGATTCGAGAATAAAATCAAATTACTTAGATTGCTAAATATAAGACCGGATCAAATTTCACTGAAATCTTCTGAAGAACTTATTAAATCCGTTATTAGTCAAAGAGAAATAAAGTCTTCTGAAGAAGTAGTTGAAATTGAGAAAGCAGTTAACTGGTCTGTAGACATGCACCAGGCTGCTATCACTCATTTGAGACCCGGAATGAAAGAAGCTGAAATTTCATCTCTGGTAACAAAAATATGCCTTGAAAGAGAGGGTTTTATCTCTTTCCCAGTTATCGCTACAGTTAAGGGCGAAATTTTACACAATCATTTTCACGGGAATATTGCCCGTGAAGGTGAATTATTCTTACTCGATTGTGGGGCTGAATCTCCTAGCCATTATGCAGGAGATCTTACTTCTACTTTTCCGGTATCAAAAAAGTTTACTCCAATCCAAAAAGATATTTATCAGATTGTTCTTGATGCTCATTATGGGGCTAGCGCTTTACTTAAACCGGGAGTACCTTTTAAATCTGTGCACATGGAGGCATCAAGAATAGTTTTTAATGGGCTGAAATCCTTAGGGTTAACTAAAGGAAATACTGAGGAGGCAATCTCTGAAGGTGCTCATGCCCTTTTCTTCCCAACAGGCCTTGGTCATATGATGGGGCTTGATGTTCATGACATGGAAGACCTTGGTGAAATTAATGTTGGTTACAATGGCGAAGCAAAAAGCACACAGTTTGGGTTGAAATCACTGCGTCTGGCTAAAGAATTGAAGTCTGGTTTTGTGCTAACCGTTGAACCGGGTATTTATTTTATTCCCGAACTTATAGCACTGTGGTCTTCTGAAAAACGTTTTGAACAGTTCATTAACTATTCTAAAGTTAATGACTTAATTGGTTTTGGAGGAATCAGAATTGAACAAGATTATTTGATTACTGACAACGGATTCAAACTTTTGGGACGAAAGAAACCTATGGATATTAATGAAATTGAAGATTTGAGGAATTACTAATCTTCGTTTAACCAGGTTTCAAGCACCATATAAATATCTGCCTTTTGCTTATACGGCATAGATGCAATTTTTATATTATGACTCGCTCCCGGAACTATAATCTTACTTGCCTTGCTTGATGGTTTAAGGTTAACTGCTGTTCCTGTCCATGGATCAACTTCGCCATATATAAGCATTAAATGCTTCCCATCATTTTGAATGGATTTTTCAATGAATTTATTTGTGCTCTTGTTAAATTTAAACGAAACATTATCCGGCAAGAATATCTTATCTAAATATCCTTTAGAATCTTTAATCTTGAGAAACCCTTTTAGAGGTTTGGTATTATATCCGTGATGCCCCAATTCTTTTGCTGCTTGTACGTAGTATGACTTTGTTGAAACAATCCCTTCAATTGAAAAATACTCCGGATTACGTACTTTAAGTAGATATTCAAACTTCTTCTTTATACTGATGTTTTTCCCGGGTATTTCACTACACTTCGAACCATATTGCCAAAAAGAAAGTTCATACTCCATCATCCAATAATCCAAAACTTCTTCATTTGTAATTCTGAATGTGAGGTTTTGTGATTTTATTAATAAATCTAACATCGGCTGAATTGAATCTCTATTGCTTAAAACATCTTTCTGAAATTCATCTATCTTGTCTCTGCATAATAGACTACCGACATTATCCAAGTGTTTGTCAATTCTTTTATCTTCAGTACTATAATTGAGAGGTGCTACATATGCTATCCAAATATGGGCATCCCCCGGATAAAATGCTTTGTAAGCGAGTGTGTTATATCCACCTTTGCTCGCTCCGGTTACAATCCATTTATTTTGATTGTTATATAACCTTGAGAAAATCTTCTGTATTCTGTGTAAATCACCACAAGCATTTTTTACTGTCAGATATTCCCAGTTTGGATTGTTGGGCATTGATTTTCCAAAATACCTGTGCTCTACTATGATTTGATTGCCCTCAAGTATTTTGCTTAACTCATTTATATAGTTTGGTCGTAATGCATAATCAGCACTATAACCCTCTGTTACAAATATTACAGGACTGTATTTGTTGTAATCAGACAATATTACTCGTTGTGTGAATTTTCCTTCCGATGGATTTTCGTGATTAAGATATTGGTCTATCAATATCTCATATGTTTCTTTGAAAAAAGGATAATGATTTATTTTTTGAATTGACTTGATTTCCGGAAAAGATTTAATCTGATTATACAATTCACTTTCTTGTGCATATAATGAAAACTGCACGCATAAGAAAACGATGCCTAACCATATAATTCTTCGGAACTTAAAATTCTGTTTCATCTCCACACCATTTAAAACCAAGCACAAGTTAAAAAAAATGAATGACAAATAAGAAAAGATTATTGCTATATTAAATTTAACCGTTTGCCTATTTTTTGGAAAGAACTGATGGCTTTATCAAGATGCTCTTTTTTATGGGCAGCTGAAACCTGTATTCTTATTCTTGCTTTGCCTTCTGGCACAACAGGATATACAAATCCTATCACATAAATTCCTTCTTCAAGCAGCATGTTGGCAAACTTGATAGCCATCGGTGCATCATATATCATTGCAGGTATTATCGCCGTTTCTCCTTCTATTATATCAAATCCGACTTCAATCATTTTATTCCTAAAATAGATTGAATTACTGATTGTCCTATCTCTTAATGTTGTGTCTTTTTCAATTATTTCTATCGCTTTGATACTTGCTCCTGCAGTTGCCGGAGATAGAGAATTTGAAAATAAATAGGGCCTTGAACGTTGCCTCAATAAATCAATTATTTCTTTTTTACCTGATGTGAAACCTCCATTTCCTCCTCCCAAGGCTTTCCCAAACGTCGAAGTTATAATGTCAACCCTTCCCATTACTCCACATCTTTCATGTGTCCCTCTTCCGTTTGGACCCATGTAGCCGGTTGCATGGCTATCGTCAACAACAACTAATGAATCATATTTCTCTGCCAGATCACATATATCACCCAGTTGGGCTATATCACCGTCCATCGAGAATACTCCATCTGTTACAATCATACGGTATTTGGAAGTCTGACTATTCTTAAGGTTTGATTCCAAATCTTCCATGTTGGAATGCCTGTAACGCAAACGTTTTGCCTTGCATAGTCTTATTCCATCTATTATCGAAGCATGATTCAACTCATCTGAAATTATTGTGCAGTCTTCATCAAGTAAGGGTTCAAATAGTCCTCCGTTGGCATCAAAGGCAGCACAATATAAAATTGTGTCATCCATCCCCAGAAATTGCGATACTTTATACTCAAGTTCCTTATGTATTTCCTGAGTGCCACAGATAAATCTTACTGAGGATAATCCAAATCCCCATTTTTCAATTGCTTCACAAGCTGCTTTCTTTATTTGTGGGTTGTTGCAAAGCCCTAAATAATTATTCGAGCAAAAGTTTATTACTCTCGTGTCTGGGAAAACTTTTATTTCAGCATCTTGTGCCGAAGATAAAACTCTTTCTTCTTTGTATATTCCTTTAGCTTTTTGCCCTTCAGCAAATAATTGCAAGTCCTTTCTTATTTTTCCGTACATAGCCTTATCAATATTTACGTCTAAATTATAAAATTGGAAAAATATTTTATGTGACATTATGCATCATTAATCGATAAATCATAATTATCACACGAAAAGATTGCCCAATAATTAAAAAAGCCCTTGAGGGCTTTTATATTTAGTGTACTAACTTATTTTTGCCGGAGGCTGTCAAGAATGATACTCCTACAGCTATTGCAAAAATCCCTAATGCTATTATTACTGATATCATAACTGTAAGTTTTTAAGTGTTATACAAATTTAAGACAGAAACGTCCTTATTGCAATATTTGTTCATTTGGTTTTTATGAAACGAATAAATCATTTGACGAAAGTGCCTTTTGTTTACACGAACGTAAATGATTTAATATTTGCCCCGAGAAAATCCTTTATGGAATTTTTATTGTTGACAATTCCTTTAAAACTTATATTTGTCACAAAATAAAATTTTAAATTAAATGGCACATAATAAAGTCAGAGTCAGATTTGCACCAAGTCCGACAGGCCCTTTGCACATAGGCGGTGTTAGAACAGCATTGTTCAATTACTTATTTGCAAAAAAGAATAACGGAGATTTTCTTTTAAGAATTGAAGATACAGACCAAACAAGGTTTGTACCCGGTGCTGA
The DNA here is from genome assembly GCA_964393405.1 of uncultured Prolixibacteraceae bacterium. Classification (GTDB taxonomy): domain Bacteria; phylum Bacteroidota; class Bacteroidia; order Bacteroidales; family Prolixibacteraceae; genus CAYMTR01. The sequence goes on along the minus strand of CAYMTR010000035.1, from coordinate 7,730 downwards.
AGAATATATTATGGAATCTCTTGATTGGTGCGGACTGAAAGTCGACGAAGGTATTCGCGAAGGTGGCCCTTTTGGCCCATATCGCCAGTCTGAAAGAAAACATATTTATAAGCAATATGCTGATTTGCTTGTTCAAAACGGAGACGCATATCTTGCGTTTGATTCCTCCGAATCACTTGAAATCCTAAGAAAGGAACACGAAGATAAAGGTGAAGTGTTTACTTATAATTCTTCAACAAGGATGAAAATGAAAAACTCCTTGTCACTTGAGAAGAACGAAGTCGATGAGCTTCTTAAAAGCAATGTCGGATATGTTGTCAGGTTTAAAATGCCGGACAATATTGATGTGTCTGAAGATGACATGATCAGAGGAACTGTAACTTTCAATACTGATAGGCTTGACGATAAAGTGCTTTTCAAATCTGATGGTATGCCTACTTATCATCTGGCAAATGTTGTGGATGATCATTTGATGGAGATTACTCATGTAATTCGTGGAGAAGAATGGCTTTCATCTATGCCTCTTCATGTCTTGCTTTATCAAAAGTTAGGTTGGAAGAACCCCCGCTTTGCTCATCTTCCTCTGATTCTTAAGCCTGTTGGTAAAGGTAAACTCAGCAAAAGGGATGGAGATAAAATGGGATTCCCTGTTTTTCCTTTGTTGTGGACCGACCCATTTACCGGAGAAGTTTCAAAAGGATATCGCGAAGATGGTTATTTCCCTGATGCTTTTATTAATATGCTCGCCTTTCTTGGATGGAATCCTGGAACTGAACAGGAAATTTTTTCAATGCAGGAATTGATTGATGCATTTGACCTGGAAAGGGTAGGCAAGTCTGGTTCTAAGTTTGACCCGGAAAAAACTAAGTGGTTCAATCATCAGTATATGCAGCTCAAAAATGATAAGGAAATTGCTGAATCATTCAGGTTATTCCTTCTTCAAAAAGGCATTAATTCAGACCCGGAATATATCTTGAAAGTTGTTAGCATGATTAAGGAAAGAGCAACTTTTATCCCTAATATTTGGGAGCAGGGACATTACTTCTTTGAAACTCCGGAATCATACGATGAACAATCTGTTAAGAAACGTTGGAAGGAGGGAGTACCCGAGATTATGCAAGAGATTGGTGGCTTCCTTGAAGCTAACGTTTCCCAATGGACTGCAACTAATATTAAAGATGGTTTTTCTGCTTTTGTTACTGAAAAGGGATGGGGATTTGGTCTGGTAATGAATGCCTTTCGTATTTGTCTTGTTGGCGCTGCAATGGGCCCTGACTTATTTGAGATTTGCGAAATGATAGGTAAACAGGAAACTGTTAAAAGAATTAATAACGCAATCGAAAGATTATTGTAAATTAACACAATATTTTAATTCTTTAAATTATAGACCAATGAAGAAATGGCTTGTATTTTTTTTCCTGACAGCAACAATAACTTCCTTCGCTCAGGAAAATGTGATTAAGTTTGGAGTCCTTGGTGTTGGCTACGGCGATTTTTCTCTTATTTATGAAAGAAAAGTTACTCCTAAAACCTCAATTAATTTTACTCTTGGTTATATTAACCCTAACGTTAGCGTACTCGATTGGCTTGAAGTTGATAATGCAAGTAGCGGAATGACTTTGAGAGAGCTGAAATCCGGTTTCCATACTTCTTTCGATTATAGATTTTATGTTGGTGGTAAAGAAGCACCAAAAGGCTTCTACTTAGGACCATATCTGCGTTATATTAACTATCAGTGTATCTTCTCTGATGAAATAAATGGTAAAGATTTTAACGTAGATATCAGGTTTAATACTGCCGGACTTGGTTTCCAAATGGGATACCAATGGATTATCCACGACAATATTTCTATCGACTGGTATTTTCTTGGTATCGAAGCTGATTATATGTGGCCAAGAGCTATTTATTCAACCGCGGAATCTAATTTCGATTATAGTTCTGTTAAGGGCTCAATCCAGGAATCTATTTCAGAAGTTTGGTATTTCAGAAATAAACTTGTCCAGACAACTAATCCCGGAAACCAAACTGCTTGGATAACTTCTTTCATTCCTTTATTTAGAACAGGTTTCTCAATTGGTTATGCATTCTGATTACTCAATAACTAACAACTAACATCTTTGAAAATGAAGAAAATACTTTTAATTGTTTTTGTGCTAATTTGTCAGTTCTCTTTTGCTCAAAAAAATATAATCAAAATAAGTCCTATCGGTTTAACTTGGGGAGAGTATAACCTCCAGTACGAAAGGATGATAACTGATTACACATCTGCAAGTATATCCGCTTCTTATATTCAACCTAATTTCCTTCAAAACGATATCTTTACAGTTTTGGAAAATTATGGAATAACTCGTACTTGCAACGGAGGCGCTATCAGATTAGATTATAGGTTATATTCAAAAGATAAAACAGGTCCGCAGGGTTTTTATGTGGGTCCATATTTAAGATATACAGGTTTGGGCTATATTTTTAATATTGAAAACCTTCAATTTCCTGCTCTTGAGTCTGGTGTTGAGGAACTTGAAGCAGGATTCCGCTTTGCTCAAATGGGATTGGGAGTTAAACTGGGAGCACAATGGCTATTTTTTGACTGTGTAACTGTCGATTGGAATTTCTTTGGTCTGGGAGTTGATTACTATATATTGAAGCTTTATTCTGAAGGTCAAACAACTCTCGCCGGTGAACCACATAGCGTCCAGCAAATCGATAAGACAGATTTCTTTCTTCCGGGAATTAGTGGTGGTTTTTCTATAAGCTATGCGTTTTAATAAGATTAAATATAAATGAAAATCCCCGGTTTGTAGCCGGGGATTTTTTTATTTATTAATGTTTAAAGTCTTCAAAGAAATCATTCCCTTTGTCGTCAACTATAATAAACGCAGGGAAATTCTCTACGTAGATCTTTCTTACAGCTTCCATTCCCAGCTCTTCAAAATCCACTATCTCTACCAATTTTATGCTTTCTTTTGCTAATACTGCCGCAGGACCTCCTATCGATCCAAGGTAAAAACCTCCATGTTTTTTACACGCATCTGTTACTTCTTGAGATCTGTTTCCTTTGGCTACCATTATCATTGATCCTCCCAAACTTTGGAATTGATCAACGTACGAATCCATTCTACCCGCTGTTGTTGGTCCAAAACTTCCCGATGCCATTCCTTTTGGAGTTTTTGCAGGCCCTGCATAGTACACCGGATGTTTCTTGAAGTATTCGGGCATTGCTTTGCCCTCATCAATCATTTTCTTAATTTGAGCATGAGCTATATCTCTGGCAACTATTAATGTGCCTTTTAAGTTGAGCCTTGTCTTTACCGGATATTTTGAAAGTTCTGCAAGTACTTCTTCCATTGGCCTATCAAGATCAATTTCTACTGGTGCTGCTAACTCTGGTGCCCTCTCCGGAAGGAAACGCCTTGGGTTCTTTTCTAACTCTTCAACAAATATTCCTTCTTCTGTTATTTTTGCCTTGATGTTTCGATCTGCACTACAGCTTACTCCAAGCCCAACCGGACATGATGCTGCATGTCTGGGTAATCTTATTACTCTAACGTCATGAACAAAGTATTTACCTCCAAATTGGGCTCCTATACCACTTTCCTGACAAATCTTAAGTACTTTTTCTTCCCATTCCAAGTCCCTGAACGCTTGTCCTCCTTCATTGCCTTTTGTTGGCAGGTGGTCAAGGTATCCCGCTGAAGCTTTTTTGACTGTGGATAGGGTAGACTCAGCCGAAGTTCCTCCTATTACTAAGGCCAGATGATAAGGCGGACATGCCGATGTACCTAAGTCTTTGATCTTATCCTTAACAAATTTTGTTAATGCTTCGTCGGTAAGTAGTGCTTTAGTCTGCTGATAAAGAAAAGTCTTATTTGCTGATCCTCCCCCTTTTGTGATAAACAGAAACTCGTATTTATTTCCTTCTTCTGCGTAAATGTCTATTTGTCCCGGTAAATTTGTCCCTGTATTTTTTTCTTCTAACATACTGAACGGAACTACCTGCGAATACCTGAGATTCCTATTTAGAAATGTATCGTAAATTCCTTTTGATATGTATTTTGCATCATTAACTCCTGTATATACATTCTCTCCCTTTTTCCCAATAACTATTGCTGTCCCGGTATCCTGACATGTAGGTAATTCTCCTTCTGCCGAAACTACTTGGTTAATTAGCATCGTATGTGCTACAAATCTATCGTTATCTGTTGCTTCAGGATCTTCAAGTATAGCCCTAACTTTCTCAAGATGAGAAGCACGAAGATAAAATGAAACATCTGCAAAAGCTTCTCTGGCAAGCAACTCCAAGCCTTCAGGAGCTACCTTCAATATCTTCCTTCCATCAGTCTCAACTGTTGAAACAAATTCTTTTGTCAATAATCTGTATTTGGTCGTGTCCTTCTCAATAGGAAACGGTTTCTGATAAGCAAATTCAGCCATATCTTTTTTGTTTTTAAATTATTTGAAATTGTCTGACAAATATAATTAATCAATTTTCTAAAATGAATTTTCAAAACATAACGATTTAAAACTTAAAGTAAGTTTTATGGATTAATCTGTTTCATTAAATTTTAGGCTTTTATTTGACTCAGATAATAAGGGTTAAAACTGTTTTATTTGTCTTTTTATTAAATAACCCTTTTATTTCATAAAGCCATGAAATCAAATCCCATAATCATTAAACTAATCCCATTACTTCTTATCTTTTCCCTTTTATGCTTCTTTTCCTTTGCTGATATTAACGCGCCAACTAAAAGGGATGATGATGTTCAATCTTTGAAGAATCTGCTTGAAGAATTGAAAAATAAATCCGGAAACGAGATTTTTACTCTTCACCTCCAGTCTGTACTGGACGTAATTAACTCAAAGCCTGCTTTAACTAAAACAGATTCTTCTATACTTCAGATAACCCTTGACTTCTTTATTAATCCTGATTTGCCGGGAAATGCTTCTTCGTTTAATTCATATTTAAATAGGGGGAGAGATCTTGTTATTTCTTGGGTTTCTCCAACTGACGGCGAGACATCCTTCCTGCGTCTAAGATTACCTAAAAACTGGAATCCAAATATTACTTATCCTCTTTATGTTGAACTTCACGGTTTATGGGGTGTCGCCGATAATCCAATTGATTATATGACCTACTCTTTCAGAAATGGTCCATCTAATTCTATGGCTTTCGAAGATGGTTACCAAATATTGCCTTGGGGCAGAGGAAACCATTGGTATCAAGGTATATCGGAAACAGATGTTTGGGAAGGAATTGAGCTTATCAAGAACTTGCTGAATATTGATCCACGAAGGATGTATTTAACCGGTCACTCAATGGGTGGTTTTGGTGCCTGGTATATCGCTTGCCGTTCTTCTGAAGTATGGGCAGCCCTTGGTCTGCATGCCGGAGCATTGTGGTATGCTGCCGATTCCTGGCTGACTGATGATAAAATTGAAATAATGAGCCAATTACCTATTTATTTTGTTGTTGGAACTAATGATGGACTTTATAACATAAATCTGGCGACTTATAATACATTGCTGAGTATTGGAAATAATGATACTGAATTTGTAACATTCAGCGGTGGTCATGAATACGTAAAAGAAAATGTTGAAAATATGTATTTGTGGTTGAGGAAGTATGTCAATTATGATTATACAGGAGATAAAAGATTGACTTTATCCCAAAATAGTCCAATTGAAATATTTCCAAATCCTGTATCATCTAGCCTTAATATTAAAGTCCATACTGAGAATTATGGTCAGGTTAAATTTGATTTGTTCGATTTTAAAGGACGTAAATTAGAAACATTAATTGATAGGTTTCTTGATAAAGGAGATTTCTTTTTTTCAATTAACAGAGTAGGCTTCAATTCAGGTATTTATTTCTATAAATTGACAGCCGACAATAATTGTAGCTACGGAAAGATTCTTTTAAAATAAAAGAGGCCATCCTAATTTTAAAGATGACCTCTGTGTTTATTTATTTGTTCTTAACGAACTATTTCACTTCTTCGAAATCTACATCTGTTACTTCTCCGTCCTGTCCACTACTTGATCCCTGATTAGCGTTTGACTGCTGCTGATAGTTAGCATCTTGCTGTCCGGCTTGTTGTCCTCCTCCTTGTTGAGACTGTGCATTGTACATCTCTTGTGAAGCGGCCTGGAAAACAGTGTTTAACTCTGTTGTTGCAGTATCAATTGCATCAAGGTCCTGACGTGCATGTGCATCTTTCAGTTTCTTCAAAGCCTCTTCAATAGGTGCTTTTTTATCGGCCGGTAACTTGTCTCCAAATTCCTTAAGGTTCTTTTCTGTCTGGAAAATTAACCCGTCGGCATGGTTAAGCTTGTCAACTCTCTCTTTTGCAATACGGTCACTTTCAGCATTAGCTTCTGCTTCTTCTTTCATCTTCTTGATTTCTGAATCGCTTAGTCCGCTTGATGCTTCAATCCTTATGCTTTGTGACTTCCCTGTTGCTTTATCTTTGGCACTTACATGTAAAATACCATTGGCATCTATATCAAACGTTACTTCAATTTGTGGAATACCTCGTGGTGCAGGTGGCAGACCGTCAAGGTGGAATCTTCCTATTGTTTTATTTGCATTAGCCATCGGACGTTCACCCTGTAAAATATGTATTTCTACTGATGGTTGATTGTCTGATGCCGTTGTAAATGTTTCTGTTTTCTTGCTCGGAATTGTTGTATTTGACTCAATTAGACGGGTCATTACTCCTCCCATTGTTTCAATACCAAGTGAAAGCGGAGTTACATCAAGTAAAAGAACATCTTTGACTTCCCCTGTGAGTACTCCACCCTGGATTGCTGCACCTACTGCAACTACTTCATCCGGATTCACTCCTTTTGATGGTGCCTTGCCAAAGAATTCCTGAACTTTTTGCTGTACAGCAGGTATACGTGTTGATCCACCAACAAGTATCACTTCATCAATATCGCTATTCTTCATGCCTGCATTTTGCATAGCCCTGCGACAAGGTTCAATTGTTGCTTGTATCAAGGCGTCGCTCAATTGTTCAAATTTTGCCCTCGAAAGGGTCTTGACAATATGTTTTGGAATACCGTTAACCGGCATTATATATGGAAGATTGATTTCTGTCGATGTTGTACTCGAAAGTTCAATCTTCGCCTTTTCTGCTGCTTCTTTTAAACGCTGTAATGCCATTGGATCATGACGGAGGTCAATGCCTTCTTCTTTATTGAATTCTTCGGCAAGCCAGTTGATTATTACGTCATCAAAATCATCACCGCCAAGGTGGGTATCACCATCTGTAGATTTTACTTCAAATACTCCATCTCCTAATTCCAGAATTGAAATATCAAATGTTCCACCACCAAGGTCAAACACAGCTATCTTCATGTCTCGGTCTCTTTTGTCAAGACCATAGGCAAGTGATGCAGCTGTTGGTTCGTTGATGATACGACGAACTGTAAGCCCTGCAATTTCACCGGCTTCTTTTGTTGCCTGCCTCTGTGAGTCATTGAAGTAGGCAGGAACAGTAATTACTGCTTCTGTAACTTCTTGACCAAGATAATCTTCAGCAGTCTTTTTCATCTTCTGTAAAATCATTGCTGATATTTCTTGTGGTGAATAAAGACGGTCGTCTATTTTTACCCTTGGAGTATTATTGTCGCCCTTAACAACATCATAAGCTACTCGTTTAATTTCTTTTGTGAGCTTATCATGCGTTTCTCCCATCATCCTTTTAATGGAATATATGGTTTTATGTGGA
>CAYMTR010000034.1:0-37997 GCA_964393405.1 uncultured Prolixibacteraceae bacterium | reverse complement strand
TCCTGTTTTGGGCACAAAAAAGCCTGATAAATAATTTATCAGGCTTTTTTAATTATTTGCTCGCAAGAAACTCTTTTGCTTCCAGCTCAGTCGTGCAAGCCCTGACGTTTCTTCCTGTAAGTCGTGTAAAGGAATTGTAAAAAATCTGCATTAATCCAAACATTCCAATAACTGCACTTGCCTTTACGTATGGATTGTTACCTTTTACGTAGGAAATAAATTTTGAATAAATTTCATTATTAAAGTGCATTCCGGTAAGGTTTGTTAGTGTATACAAACTGTTTAATCGGTGTTTACGAATGAAATTTGAAGCATTTTCCATTACTGAATATATTTCTTCATCTTTTTTAAGACCCGAAAAATCGATATAAACAATAGGGGTGCTATTATACATGATTATTCTTGGAGAACGGGAATAATCAGAAACTTGATGCTCAAGTATTGCTTCTCCGGCGTAAGAGCTTACTCTAAAGGTTGTGTTTTCCATTTTAAATAATTTTTATCAGTAAAAAAAAACATGGCTATTATCTTAATGAAACCTAGAAAGGATATTTCCCTTATTAAGGTTTTTATTAGAGACAAGAAATAATCTTAAACAGTTGCAATTTTAATATAAGAATTAAAAAAAAGATGAGTAAAAAACTACCAAAGGCTTGAATTCATCGGTAAAAGGAACTTTACAACTCATTAATTATCCGATGTTCTTAAATAAAATCATATTTTTGAAAAAAATTAATCGCATAATTAAATTTGAAACCATGGACCAAAGAATAAAAATAATGCCCTGCCTTGATATGCAAAATGGTAGAGTTGTTAAAGGAATTCACTTTATTGATATTCGTGATGCAGGAGACCCTGTTGAGTGTGCAAAAGCTTATTGTGAAGCGGGCGCAGATGAAATAGCGATGCTAGATATTACTGCTACAGTAGAAAACAGAGCAACAATGGTCGATGTTGTTAGACGTGTCGCATCTGTTGTTACAATTCCATTTACAGTTGGTGGAGGAATATCTGATTTAAAATCAGCAGAAATTATACTCAATGCAGGGGCAGATAAAATATCAACAAGTAGTGCTGTTTTTCGTAATCCTGAATTGATTAAAGAAATGGTAAAGACTTTCGGCCAGGATAAAGTTACCGTTGCTATTGATGTCGACAAAAATATATCCATGCCATCAGGCTATGAAGTATATATTAACGGAGGCAGAACAGCAACCGGCACTGACGCTGTAGAGTGGGCAAAAAGAGTTGATGGATATGGAGTAAAAGTAATACTTCCGACTAGCAAAGCAGGCGATGGAGCAAAGACAGGTTATGATATTCCGGTAATTCAAGCTATTAAGAACGCAGTAAATGCTGAAGTTGTGGCATCAGGAGGAGCAGGTACATTGGAACATTTTCCCGAAGCAATTAAAGCCGGAGCTTCAGTTTTGCTTGCAGCATCAGTTTTCCACTTTGGATTAATAAAAATACCTGATCTTAAGAAGTATCTATCCGATTTAGGATATAATGTTTCTCTCTGAGCACAACATTTATCTAATTGATATTTCAGCATATCGATCTGTTTTTTTAAACTATGGAATTCTAACTAACATTTTTTATGAAAGATTTCCTTCTTATCATTTGGGACTACCTGATAAAAGTTACCTTAACTTCATTCACTCATCTGATAATTCTTTTTGGTCCGCTGTTACTACTTGCGTTTTTCATGAATTTTATTTCAGGAACAAACGAAAAATTAAGCGTTAACACTATTGGGAATAAAGCTTATCTGTTTTTATTCGGATGGTTGGGTACTTCGATTCACGAGCTTGGTCATGCACTTTTTGCAATAATTTTCGGGCATAAAATTGATGAAATGAAATTATTCGCTCCTGATCCGAAAACAAAAACACTCGGTTACGTAAAACATTCCTACAACCCAAAAAACATATATCATCAAATTGGAAATTTTTTTATTGGTATAGGTCCTATATTAATGTGCTGCCTTGCCCTTTACCTGATTTCATTTCTGCTTTTCCGAATAAAAATAAACGATTTATCCTCCCTGACTATATCAACTGAAACAATAAAATCAATTTCATCAATAAAACTTGCGGGGCTTTCCGTATGGGAGGGATTTAAAACGTATTACTTTGAAGTTATTCATGGTGAAAACTCTAAATGGTGGAAAATAGTTATTCTTGTGTATTGTATTTTTTCGATTGGAAGTTCAATAACTTTAAGCAAATCTGATATTATAACTTTTAAGGATGGCTTACTTGTAATAATAGTTTTAATTGTGATTTTTAATCTATTCACTGTGTGGAAAAGTAATTTTGCGATGAACTATGTTGTCAAACTTAGTTCCTTATTGTCGGGTTCTTATTTTATAATTATACTTTCTCTGTTTATTAATTTAGTTTTTATGCTTATTTTAGGTTTAATTTTTAAAATCAAGACATTATTCTAACTCAAAAAGATTAAAATATGCGCTGGCAAGGACGTAGACAAAGTTCTAATATTGAAGACCGTCGTGGTGGTTTTCATATTTCAAAGAAAGCAGGAATTGGTGGAGGCATAGGAACTATTATTATTGCAATCCTTATTTTTATTTTTGGTGGTGATCCATCGGAATTATTATATATGCTTCAAGGTGAAAATAGCAATCAAATAGAAGTTTCAGGAAATGAAGATTATCAGCCTACCCAAAAAGAACAACAAATGGCTGAGTTTGTTGCCGTTGTACTTGCTGACACAGAAGATGTTTGGAACGACCTCTTTCAACAAAGTGGTCTATCTTATCGTGAACCTAAATTAGTGCTTTTCAGTGGAGGTGTGGAATCAGCATGTGGTTTAGCTCAATCTGCTACAGGACCCTTTTATTGTCCCGGTGACGAGAAAGTATACATCGATCTCGATTTTCTTGAACAGCTTCAAAGAAAACTTGGAGCTCAGGGAGATTTTGCTGCAGCTTACATTATTGCCCACGAAGTTGGTCACCATGTACAAAACTTGTTGGGCACTTTAAACCAAGGACGGGATAACGAATCAAGCGTAAGAATAGAATTAAATGCTGATTTTCTTGCCGGAATATGGGCACATTATGCTCAAAAAACAAAGAATATTTTGGAAGTAGGAGATCTTGAGGAAGCAATGAATGCTGCCCAGGCTGTTGGTGATGACCGTATACAAATGAAATCTCAGGGCTATGTTGTTCCTGATTCTTTTACTCATGGCACATCTGAACAAAGGATGGAAGCTTTCCTCCTTGGATACAAAACAGGAGATCCTTCCAGAATGGAAATTTAAGAACCATAAATTAATTGACTTTATTAACTCGTCAATTTTCACTTATTTCTTTAACCAATTCATCAACCAACTCCCATTTTATGAGAGATTGAGATTCTTTTACCCCAGCAATCTTTCTAATCAATGCCCGTTCAATGAAGTTCATCTTCTCTAAAATGTATTCTCCTCCAACCAACTTTCTACTGATAGCTTTTTCCCTTAGAACTTCAGGAAAATTACTATTAAATTCACTTTCAAGTTGTCCATTGTCAAGACCACACATAAAAAGAGCAACCTTTTTATTATTTAAGACTGTAAGATTTTTTTTGCAAAAATCTTTGACTTTTCTTTGCATCTGACCAGCATGGATTGAACCTCCAATAATAATGCGGTCGTATGAATCAAGATTAATCTTTCCGGTTTTTCTCAGGTTCTTTGTTTCGACATTATAAGCAATACCCTTTGCAATCCTCATTGCAATCTTTTCGGTTGTACCGTGACTGCTTGCATAAACAATAAGTGTATTCATTTCAGGTTATAACTAAGTTTATTTTAGATATAGTATTAGTATTAGCACCCCTGAAAAAATTACACTTATTATCAAAATATTCCTTGAATAAATTTATTGCCTAAGATTCCTACAACCCCTTTCCTCTAGAAAATCCTTCTTGTCCTGGATCGAGTAGTCGTCTTCAATCCTAATACACCAAGTAGACCACGAGTAACTTCACGTGCAATCATGTTTGTAACAGGACTTTTAATAATCTTCTCAAAAGTAGAAGCTTGTGCTCTCCCTCTGGCTGGTTGTCTTGTCTTCGACCTTGACATAGCTTGTTCAACTTCTTCCTCTTGTTCAGCAATTCGACCTTGCAAGATCTCATAGGCGCTTTGTCTGTCGATCTCCATATTGTAGTCCCTTACCAAATCCGAGTCATTAATTATTGCATTGATTTCGTCCTCAGACAATACATCCATTCTTGAAAATGGCGGTCTCATTAGTGTATTAACAAGCTCAGTAGGCCTACCCTTTTCATCAAGTCCGGAAATAAACGCTTCACCTGTTCCAAGTTGTGTAATCAATTCATCAACAACATAGAAATCAGATAAAGGATAATTTTCAGAAGCTGTCTTTATGTCTTTACGATCTTTAGCTGTGAATGCCCTCAATGCATGCTGAATCTTTGTACCTAATTGTCCAAGAATACTTGCAGGAATGTCTGTAGGTGATTGCGTAATAAAGAAAATTCCTACTCCCTTTGAACGAATAAGTTTGATAGTCATTTCAAACTGCTCAAGCAAATTTTTTGATGCATCTCTGAAAACAAGATGAGCTTCATCAATAAAGATTACGAGCTCAGGTTTAGCAGGATCGCCAAGTTCTGGCATCTTCTGAAAGATTTCAGCAAGAAGGCAAAGCATGAATGTGCTAAAAAGATCAGGGCGACTTTGCATGTCAGTCAACCTCAGGATATTGACCATCCCTTTACCATCTCTTGTCTTTTTCATAAGATCGAAAACATCAAACGATGGTTCACCAAATATTCCCTCCCCTCCTTGTTGCTCAAGACTAATGATGTTTCTTAAAATAGTACCAGCTGAAGTAGACTGCATGAATCCATATTCCTTCTGGAATTCTTCTTTTCCTTCATCTCCTGCCCAGCTTAAAGCTGCTTTAAGATCTTTCAGATCAAGAAGTGGAAGTCTCTTGTCGTCACAATATTTAAATATCATAGAAAGCACTCCCGTCTGACTATCATTAAGATTCAACATTTTGGACAATAAAATCGGACCGTATTCTGAAACAGTAGCCTTCAACCTTACCCCAGGCTCATCAGAAATCGACAAAAATTCTAATGGATATTGTCTTGGCTCCCACTCCATACCAATCTGAGAAGCTCGTTTTTCAACTATCGGATTTGTTGAACCAGAAGCTCCAAGTCCGCTGAGATCACCTTTTATGTCCATTGCGAGTACAGGAACTCCCGCATCCGAAAGGTTTTCAATTATTAATTGCAAGGATTTTGTCTTACCTGTACCTGTTGCTCCTGCAATCAAACCATGGCGATTAAATGTTTTCAATGGAAGCCTCACCTGACACCCTGTCTCATAGTTAGTTCCATGAATTGCAGAACCAATTAAAATAGACTCTCCCTTAAAAGTATATGAGCCTTGTATCTTTTCATTAAAAATTTTATTGTCCATTCTGATTTTTATTTTTTAAATTAGTGGAAGTAAATTTTCCCAATGCTTAAAACATTATACCAAGATAAACGTTTTTCAATTATTAATAAAATCAAAATTCAGAAATTATGGCAACAAAAATTGCAGAAATTGAAGGTGTAGGTCCAGTGTATGCTGAAAAACTTGCATCTGCAGGAATTAAATCTGTCGAAGCCCTCCTCGAAGAAGGAGCATCAAAATCAGGAAGGAAGAAAATTGCTGAAGAAACAGGAATAGATGAATCAAAAATCCTTAAATGGGTTAACCACTCTGATCTTTTCCGCATAAAAGGTGTTGGACCTGAATTTGCAGAACTTCTAGAAGCTGCTGGAGTTGACACAGTTAAAGAACTAAGAAACCGTAATGCTGAAAACCTTCATGCAAAACTTGAAGAAGTACAGGCTGAAAAGAAACTTACTAGAGTTATCCCTGCTTTAAGCAGAGTTGAAGACTTTATTGCTCAAGCAAAAGTATTACCACCCGTTGTTACTTATTAATTTTTCAATACAAATACCCCGTTACCCGGGGTATTTTTTTATCTTTATTTTTTTAATGCCTAATAAATAATTAAATATAAAATATGCCATGAGGAAAAAAAATCATGTTTACAAGATCGCACCTATCCTGACAATTTTAATTTTTGTTGCTTTTACTGCATGTACTCCTGCAAAAAAGGAAGAGTGCAAGAATCCTTCAGGATTTAAAATTGAAAGGGGTACTAATCTCAGCCATTGGCTTTCTCAAGATTTCGGATGGTCACCGAAATACACATATATCAACGAGAGTGACATAAGATTTATCGACAGCCTTGGATTTGATCATGTAAGACTTCCAATCGACGAACATGAGATGTGGGATGAAAGTGGAAACCCTATTCCAGAAGCTTTTGGATATATGAATTCTTGTCTCGATTGGTGTGAGAAATACGAACTTAGGGCTATAGTTGATTTACACATAATCAGATCTCACCACTTCAATGCTGAGAATGAAGGAGGTTCAAATACTTTATGGACAGACCCTGATGCTCAACAAACCCTGGTCGACTTGTGGCTAAAATTATCCGAAACATTGAAATCAAGAGCTAACAATATGGTAGCTTATGAAATACTAAACGAAGCTGTTGCTCCTGAACATGAAGACTGGAACAGATTAATGAATAAAGTAGTTTCTGCTATTCGTGAAAGAGAGCCCAACAGGGTGCTGATTATTGGCCCAAATATGTGGCAGATTGCACCCAACCTTAAATACCTTAAACTTCCTGAAGGTGATAAAAACCTAATTCTGAGTTTTCATACTTATTCTCCATTAGCATTTACACATTATAAGGCAGAATGGACTCAATTAAAAAAATATAATGGAAAAGTAAATTATCCTGGACAGATTATTTCTAAAGAAGATTATTCAAACTTTGTAGATACTATGAATACTTCGCTTGTAGAACTAGCGACTGAAGGATTAATTGAATGGAACAAAGAAAAGCTAATTGATGTTTATAGGTCTGGATTAGAATTTGCTAAATCAAAAGGATTACAGCTTTACTGTGGCGAATTTGGTTGTTTACCAACAGTTGACCGTGATGACAGAATGACTTACTATTCCGATCTTCTTGAAGGACTTGAGGAGAATGAAATTGCATGGTGTAACTGGGAATATAAAGGTGATTTTGGTTTATATTTCTTCGATGCAGAAAGAAAGGTCTCTCTTGAGCCTGATTACGAATTCATAAATGTCTTATTAAAAGGGATCAAAAAATAATTATAAAAAGAAAGCCTGTCAATGAAAACGACAGGCTTTCTTTAAATAATAGTGTCCCAACATGAAAATTCTTGAATTTATCATCAAATATTGAATGCTATTTCCCGGTTTCATCCGGATCACAGCAATAATTATCTTCTGTTTTACCTTCGTTTGTCAACAAGAGTCGGGTTTGTATTTCTATCCTTCTTATCTTATCATAATCATAATACCCATTGCCACTAGGATTATTCGCATTTGGATATGAATATTTTGGATTCTGAACACCTCCATCTTCCCTTTTTCCCCTGGTAATAATAATTATATCTGCATCTTCATATTTTACTTCGTTGTCGGGTAGTGCAACCCTCCCGGCTTCAAAATACTTGTTGAAATCCTCAGAGTCTGTAAGTCTTTTTATAACCTCCTTATACCCAAACCAAGCCCTTAATCGTGAAAGATTGGTGTTCAAATCAGTTTTCTCCTGCTGAATTCCAAGCATCGATCCATTATCTCCGTCTGAATTAAAATTTACAGTACATGACTTAATTTTTGTTAGTGTTTTTGTTTTTTCGTCAACTTCAGGCGGAACTATTTTTACCATCTCTGTATCAAAAATATTCTTGCTCTCAATATAGTCACTTCCCCGATATTGAATTACATCACCAATATACCATCCCCTCAAAACTTCTCTTTGATCGGATACTGCAAAAATCTCAATAAGAAGCTTGGGTTTAAGCTCTTTATGTCGATCAAGCAGGTCGATGTACTTCATCTTAATGGTATCTGTTAGGTTCTTAAGGTTCTCGTCAACCTTTTTGGCGTAATCGATATATTGGTCTATCCTTTCTTTACGACCTTTCATCCTGGCAGTAAGCGAACCCTCATATCCTGGCCTGTCGCCCCAATAAAGATTATTAGGATGAAGCTCAATCCACTGTGCATCAGCAATTGAATAATTATATCCATCTCCCGGCTTTATTGGAAATAGTGGATTTTCCCAAGCAAATGCCTTGTATTCACTTCTTTTGCGGACAATCTTCCCTTCAGGATTATAAATATCATTTCCCGGAGTAGCTTCAAATCCTTCGTGAAGCTTTACCATATCCCTTTTGAAATTTTCACTCGTATTTACATCCCAATATCCCGTCTGAAAATATGCAATCGACCTATGGGTTGGTTCTATATTAAGCTTCCCGGGACAAGGAGGTTTCTTAATCCATCCTCGAGTTACAAAAACTGTGTCGTTCAGAATTGTATCACTGAAAATATTCATCAAAGGAATCTTACCGAATTCTTCAGTAAGAATAGATTTAACCTCAGGGCCACTTATAATTTCTGAATGCAGAGATATATTTCCGGGCTTGCCATCAACTATTTTACTGTAACCTGTAAATATGTACTTCTCATCTTCATCACACAAATACGTGCCATTTTCACTTGAAGCAAAAGAGCCCCCTGAAACTTTATAATCAAACCCTGAATATAGCTTAAAAGAAGTTTCTCCTTCATTTATAATAGCGTCTTTGTCGCCCTCAATTTTAATAACCGGAAGGATTAAAGGAACAGTATTACCAGATTTAAATTTATCAACGACGCAAACATTAAGATCAACTTCAAAGGGAAGCGGACATGCATAAATATCGTAGCTCCCATATCCTTCAGGAAGATCGGCAGCCCAGAATATTGACCTTGGCGATTTTTTATTAGCCGAATTGAAATAAACAAAGGGATAATTCTGGTTATGACTACTATTCACATTTACCTCCTTAACTCCCTTTCCGGAAAAATTAAAAGCCTTTGTAGAAAATAACCTAATGCTGTTTTTATCCAGCTTAATACCTCCATTCTGATCATCAAGCTCTATGTCAACCTCGTATATTTTAAGACTCCCATCCCTGTCAGATGAGAAGTACAGCTTCTTATTTGTGTAACTTATGTGTGGAGTAATTTCATTTTTCCGAGAATAGAGCTCTTTAACAAGCAACGGACTACTCCATTTACCGCTTTCATTAAAGCTGTAAAAAATATTCAGCTCTTCAGAAATCTCTTCGTTTGAATAAGAATTTCCATCATCAGCGACTTTACGATTTGAAACAAAAAACAAATGCTTCCCGTTAGCCGAAAGCGCAGGTTGAGACTCCCAAGTATCATCGTTCGATATTTCAGAAATAGGTCTTGGATTTCTAAATTTATCCCCATCCCTTTTCATTTCCCATATATTCTTGAATTCACTGATACCAGTTACTCCAATCAAATCGCTTGAAAAAAGCATTGTATTTCCAGCTATGGCAACTGCTCCTTTTGTCGATGAATTAAACCTTTTTATAAAATCATCAAAAAATGGATTATCAGATTCAACAATAAGCATCTTTACTTCACCCCACCCTTCTTTTGGGTATTTACCTTCCCCCACTTCCCGCTCACAGTAATATATCTGCTGATAGTTGTTTGTTCTTTTAAATCCAAAGAAGATAGTATCAGCACGGCTGGAAGAAAACCATAACCTCTCTCGCTTCCCTTCATCAAGATACTCAACAATAGGAGCGTTATCCTTAAATCTTATCCCTTCTTTCTGAAGAATAAAATAACTCTGATCAGAGTACACATTTAATGCAAGTTCCTTAGCATCCGGACTGTTAATGGAAGGATTAAGTATTGTTTCCGATGAAGCAGTTTTATCTTCAGCATCCTTTTTTAGCTGGTACGCACTTTTCTTTGTACTCTCACAACCTCCTGAAATAAGGATGATTATCATCAGAATCCATAAATATATGATTGTCGATTTCATATTATTCTATTTATCATCCCATATTAAAGGATATTCTACATTAAATGAAACGGTTGCTCTTCCATTACCACCCGTGTTATTAACAGTATTATCGGAACCTGTTTTTACAGAAGAAATGTAAACAAGTGCCACACCGCAGAATATATGTTTCGTGTTTTTCGGATTCAAAACATATTCGTCTGCCTGACTTTCAGGATCCCAAACTATATACACCTCGTAAGGTTTGATTTCTATTCCGTTAGTACCTGTGAACTCACTTTTATCCCTACTGTCAGTCCATGAAAACAGTCCTCCATTAACATTAGCATTTGCATTACTCATAATTGAATTCATTAACGTTCCATTCTCATAAGCAAGCACAAATTCATCATGAGAATTAAACGTTGCTACCGAATTTGCTGATATCTTAGAGAAGTTGTTCAAAACAGTATTCACAAGATACAATTCAGGCTTCTCGGTATAATTGACATTTGGATCCTCAGGTGAATCAACTTCAAAAAACAAAGAATGATCGCTTATTGGTTTATTCGGAACGACATAAGTATTTATGAACTCGTTTGGAAGTGCATCCCGCAATCCATAATTTTTAAGTTTGGGATTATATGTGTCAATATCATAAACATGATGTGATGATATCTTAGCCGTTAAAGAAATCTGGCTGAAAGCTTCCATAATTATCACTTCTCTTGAACCAAGAGAAAACTCCTCAACTTCAGATTCTATTATTATTTCCTGCCTACAAAGTTCATTTCCATTATCATCAGAAGCAATTAAATCAAATGCCGCCATGAAAGAGTTATCAAAATCTTTGTAAAATTCTTCCAGGTTTGGCGGTATAAAAGTTATTGTCAGGAATGTCGAATTAACCAATTTACCAATCGAAATGTCTGTTATATTGGTATAAAAGTAATCAGCATCTCGATCAGCTGTAATAGACCTCTTTACAACTTTCAGATTAATTTCGGAACAATAATCCCCCTTAGGAACATCAATGTTAAATATTGCAATACCCGGTTCTTTCAGATCATCAAGACAATCAGTTGACATTACACCTTTAATTTTCTGAGAGATGTAATATTCGTTACTCATCGTAATATTTTCACCCCTATAAGCAACTTCTTCTTTTACAGGATTAGAATAGATCTTTTTCACTAATGTAGCCGTAGGAATAATGGTCGGGCAAACGTATTCACAACCTGTCCCCTTAAGCTTAAACATGAATGAACACTCTGAATCATTTTTCTTAACTGTAGGATCGGCTTGGGAATAAACTGAAGTATAAACAATGAATTCTTCAGTTATATCACCAGTTTTCTTGGGTTCAAACCTTGTAGAAATGTTCAAATAATCATCCACCTTAAGTTCTTTTGGATTAAAGCTGCTTACCACCCAGGAATTAGTATCAATAACATCTGCCTTCCTTCCGTCGGCTCTTGTCAAACTGTCGATTTTCAAAATACAGCCATCTCCAAATATTCCTCCTGTAAGTTCAAGAATGTTAAATTCGAAAACACTTGAACTGTTTACAACTACTCTTTCCGGCGCATAATAGATTTCTGACTTTTCGTTTTCACTAAACGGACAATAACAATCATAAGGATCACAAACTGTTGCACTAAGCTCGATCTTAATTGTCCCTGAGTTTACTTTGTTCCCAAATTCATCTAGACAACTTGTAGGAAGATAAATCAATACAGGATCAATTACTCCAATTTCAGTTCTAACAACATCAAAATATATTTCAAGAGCTGTACCGTCAAGAATTATTGTGCTTTTTTCAGTCATCGGCAGAATATTTCTTAAAAATATCTTCCCTGAAAGCAGCCTGAGTTCCCTGATATCAATTTCAACCGGCGAAGCTGAAGAAATTATTACAACATTGTTTTTCAATTCATCGAACTGAGCGTTTTGCATAACACACTCACTGGAACTAGTAATTACCCTGGTTATGGTTGTGTCAATACTCATGCAGTCAATAGGTTTCAGTGGCTCACATGAAATATTATTGAAAAGATAATTCAATGTAGTATCGCAACACAAAAGTCCAAATTCCTCCCTGAAAACAGACCCCATATAGCTTGCTTCAATAATAGCATTACTAAGACCGCAGCCTGTATTCTCAATCGGTCCGGTTATGAAAGTACCTGTAGAATCAAGGTTTCCATTATATAAAGTATCTAAACCAGCCAGAATAGTAATAGCAGCACCTCGTGCAATCAATATCTCATCGGGATCACATGCAGAAGAGTACTTACCAATTATTTTAAGCTTAATATCATCATAATCCTCGCAATCATCTCTAAGTATAGTTTCATCACAATTTGTAAGTAAAACCATCATAACAGGGATGAACAATAGCTGAAGTATCTTAATCCGTTTCATATTCCTGTTATTTAAAATGTTAAACCTAGCCTAATGAAAAACTGTCCGGTCCTTCTTCTTGGATAATCAGAATAAGGTATACCATGATTACTAGCGCACTCTGCCCATTCAGAGTTACCACCAAGAGTAGACAGAGGCAGGGTCATTCGTCTGTATCCAAAATCGAAAGAAACGTCCATACCTTTTGTAACCCAAAGGTCGGTACCAGCTCCAAGTCCCCAGAATGAAGCATTCAACTTACTTGACCAGAATTTTTCGAATTCAGAAGAAATATCATAAGCCGTTCCTAAATCTCCAAAAAGGTAAAGAGTGTTACAGTTACCAAATAAAGGATTGGTTAAATCATTAAAGGTGAACCTCGGATGAATTGATAGAGGTATGAAATTTCCCCCATCAACTGGCCAGTAACCAGTCATTACCCCAAGGTGAAACCGGTGCTTATCCTTTAAAGTAAAAATTGAGGGAAGAAAAGCAGCTTCAAAACCTGTCGTTATCATTGTCCCTCCTTCACCAAAACCAAAAACTTCCTTTTCTAAAGGTATATCTCCAGGTAAAGCTTGATATGAAGACTCCTCAAATGACCTGAAACCAAACATCGCCCGGGCTTCAATTTTAAAACCGTTACGCGACCTTTTGCAAAGGTCCATATTAGTGATTTCCTTTAGCTTTTTGAGTGTAAAAACAGTAGGATAAATATCTGCATCGGAAGTAACAGAAATTCTTTCTACATCGAGCGAATCGACAAGAATAATATTTTGCTTGACGAAATTTTCGAGATCCTTTACTTGTTTCAATCTAAACGGCTCCTCGCCCTCACAATCAACCAAGTAAACATTAACTTTATTGTTGACAGTTTCAATAGGAACAGGTGCAAAATATGTTATAAAGCTCTTTTTGCCAAATTCCTTAATACTTTCATCCTTTAATTCAACATTATATATGGTGGTATTGTCAAGTTCGCACAATGCACATTTTGTCGAAGAACACGACCAATTAGTAAAAAGCGAAGTGACAATTAAAAAACCACCTAATATTTTGAAAGAAATAGTACTCAACAATTCAGAACAGGGAATTTCCTTTTTCTTCATATAGTTCAGAGATTAATTTGATCTTTGAATAAAGGTAGGAAATTTGGCATTACTAATTATAGTTCAATTAATAATTTTTCTAAATCTTCAATATAAACAACTATCTCTATATTAGTTAATCTACTGATCTTAAACCAAGAAACAACAATCCCCCTTGTTAAAAAACAAAGGGGATTGATCTTATTCTACATTCCTTGTAATACTTTTAAAAATTCACTCATATGTTGTTGACTGAATGATTGAATGTAAGCAAAAATTGGCACGAATATAATGGTGCCAATAAGTAAACCTTTCCCTAAAGAATCAAACTTTCTTTCTTTCAGAAGCATCACATATAAAATCCATAGAACATTTACAGTTATAATGACATGTGTAATCTGAGCAAAAGCATTAGCTGTATCCCAGGGCATCATGAACAAACCCATTGTCCCGTAATAATATAAAGGCAACAAAGGTATTGCCAACAGATAATCCTTTTTAATTATCAGATACAAAACGAAACACAGTAGATATGCTATTATAGCCAATGAACAAGCATTAAAAGCCAACCAACTTCCAATACTTAATTTGAGGTTTAACAAGAAAAAGAATCCACTGTTAAGTAAAGCACCCAACATGAGAAAAGCCAACACGTAGCCAATGATATTATTTTTAATACTTGATTTCATGATAAATTAAAATTTGTAATTACATTAAATTATTTACCCCCTCAACAGAGATGATAAATAGATGTTTAACACACACACATAGTGAAACTTGTCTAGGAGAAGTTCCTGGACTAAAAATCATTAACCTGTAGTTCCCGGAGGTTAATTAAGCTGTAATTATCAATTTAAGAATTGCTTTCAAAACTTATTCAGTTAAGGTTATTGTACAAATATAAAAAATAATTAAACAGATGTATTATTTGTTTTTAATTCTTAACAAATTCCAATCAAGTAGCTACCACATTCGTACCAAATTCGTCCTTTCTCCCTTTATTAAGGGAGAAAGGACGAATTTGGTAGGGCTTTGGTACCTTTCTGCTGTTAATATGCAAGGTAGTTTAACCTAACCTAAACTACCTTTTTCTGGCTAATTATTAATTAGCATTATTTTCTGCTTTTCGCCTTTCACTAAGGTCAGTTTCAATGATTTTCAGGGTCTTCTCATCAAGTTTGTAGAAGAACATGAAAAAGCCTGACAGCAAAGCACCAACAGCAGGTATATAGCTCAGCATGTATTTTATACCGTTAATTGTTTCGGGCGACTGCTCAACATTTGCCTGAAAACCAAAGAAGCCTAATAACCAAAGTGTTATAGAACCACCAACAGTCCAACCAAGCTTTTGCGACATGCTCGAAGCTGAAAATACAAGCCCTGTAGCCCTCCTTCCTGTTTTCCATTCTGAATAGTCAGCAGTATCTGCATACATTGACCAGAGCATCGGGAAAATAATACCGGCACAGAAACTAATTAATGCTTGCAGAATGTATACGAAAACAACATTTTCTTTTGTGCAATAATAGAAGAAAACGCTCAATATTGCAGCAGCAAACATTGCAAACATAAAAGTTTTCCGCTTACCTATTTTTGCTGAAATCGGTTTTGCCATTATGACCCCGAACATATTAAATGCTTGTCCCAATAGAAAATACAAAGTACTGAAAGTGAAGGTCATTTTCGAAATGGCAACTGCAGTATCATCTATTACGTAATACTTGAAATAATACATAGCAACCCCATCTCTTACTGAATTGAAGATCAAGGTCATAACTCCTGCTCCAAGAAGAACGAACCATGGCACATTTTGAAGAAGATTTTTAACATCTTCTTTCAACGAATTTTGCTGTGACTTAGGAGGTTTGATCCTTTCTTTGGTCCATACAAAAGTCATAAAGAATAAAAGTACTGCGACTATGCCTATAACAACCATTGTAAGTTGGTAAGCAGTAGTTATTTCAACAGTCTTTTGAAATATATCAACAAGAGGCTGATATATAGCAACAACCAATAAACTACCTCCAAATGCAAAAACCATTCTATAAGAAGCGAGTGTTGTTCTATCGTTTGGATCAGAAGACATAACTCCCAAAAGACTAGCATACGGCACGTTGATCGCTGTATAAGCCATCATCATCAGGGTATAAGTTACGTATGCATAAATAAGCTTTCCGGTTGCACCGAAATCTGGGGTGGTAAACAATAATACTCCTATTATTCCAAAAGGTACAGCCACCCACAAGAGGTAAGGTCTGAACTTCCCCCATTTTGTGTTTGTACGATCGCCAATAACCCCCATAACCGGGTCGATAGCAGTGTCCCAGATTCTTGTTACAAGGAGCATAGTTCCGGCTGCAACAGCTGAAATACCAAATACATCGGTATAGAAGATTGCAAGGTAGAATGAAAATATTTTCCAGAACATTGAGGATGCAGCATCCCCAAAACCATATCCGATTTTTTCCTTTAGCGAAACTTTATCATGCATAAGTCAGGTTTATATTTATGTTTGATTTAAAAGCTTTTTCTTAAACGTGTTACAACTTCTATTAATGCCCTGGTATTGTGGTATGGACACTTCCAGAAGCCTGTTTTTTCATCTGTAATATATGGATCTCCAAAGTTATCGACCCTCCAGAACCATTCTCCAATTTCTTTGTCAATGATTCTGAGTTTTATGAAGTTCCATACCTTTTCGGCTTCGTCAAGATATTTTTTATCACCTGTAATTTGCCAAACATTGGTATATCCCACCATTGCTTCAGCCTGAGGCCACCAATGTTTGTCAGTATCAAGATGATTTCCTTCCCTTTCATTGAAAATTGAACCATCGCTATCAGAACCTTCGTTCTTTGTCACATCGACCATACGAATTGCCATTGCTTTAACCTCTTCAACAAGATCGTGGTCACCAATCTCTTCAGCAGCTTCTAAAAGAAGCCAAGAGCCTTCGATATCATGACCATAGGAAATGATGTTTGATTTAACTTTCCAGTCCATGTCAAAGAAAAGGTTGAAATGGGCAGTTTTGCTATCGATAATTTTATCAAGGAATATCCTGATAAGCTTTTTAATACTTTCGGCAAGAATTGGGTTTCTCCAGCACCGGTATAGGTTTGTATATGGTTCGAGCAAATGTAGGTGTGTGTTCATCGACTTTGGTTCGTTGGCATCCTTAAGGCTAAGGCGCATATCTTCAAGATGTTCCCATTTTTCACCTAAAGCTTCGATATACCCTCCAAATTCCTTATCGGAGAGATTTTTTTCAATTGTCCAGAATAATTCCTGTGCTAAATTCAGACTTCTATCGTTACCTGAAGCCCTGTAATATTCAGACAATCCATAAATTGCAAAGCCAAGAGCATAAGCTTGTTTACGCTTATTTACAGGATTGCCTTTATAATCAAGTTCCCAATATACTCCTCCGTTTTTCTTGTCGATGAAATACTCGGAAATGTAATTAAAAGCTCTTTCAGCAACTTCAAGATATTTTGGATTTTTATTAAAGTTATAAGCTGCGGAGAATGACCATAGAATACGGCCATTAAGAATAGCACCCTTATTTGCATTTTTCACAGTAACGCCTGATGAAAGTATCGTTCCATAGAAACCTCCGTTTTTTTCATCAATTGTATGTTTTATCCAGAAAGACAAAATATTATCAAGTTCAGCAAGTTGTGACTCAATAAATTCAGAAACTGCTCTTTTCATATTTAAATGAATTTTTTATTGTTGTCGATAAGTTTATTGATTGTTTGAACCGAGCCTGCGGAATACAATTTATCTTCAGGTGTATTCAGGCAATAGTCAAGCAACTGAGCGATAGATGTTTTAGCAACATGCATCCTTGTATCAGAAGAAGCATAATAGATAAAAACAGTACCATCATCGTCGGCGATCCATCCATTAGAAAAGACAACATTCGAGACATCTCCTACCCTTTCATCGCAAAGAGGAGCAATAAAATGACCATTAGGTTTATGTGTAATTTTTGAAACATCATTCGGATCTGCCATACAAACATAAAGTACATAACGAAGTCCGGCAGCAGTATTTCTTACCCCATGGCATAAATGGAGCCATCCTTTGTCTGTTTTAATTGGGTGAGGTCCAAGACCATTCTTTACCTCATAAACAGTGTGATATGTTTTTTGATCGATAATTTTTTCTTCCGGTACTTCGGCGTTTTCAATAGTATTGGATAAACCCCAACCTATACCGCCACCTTTTCCTGTATCGATGAAGCCATCCTGAGGGCGAGTAAAGAAAGCATATTTGCCATCAATAAATTTTTCAAAAAGGACTACATTCCTTTGTTGACCACCATGCGAAATAAGATCAGGAAGACGTTCCCAGTTAATAAGGTCTTTTGTTCTTGCGATACCTGCAGCTGCTGTGGCGCTTGAAGTATCACCATCAGGGGCTTTGGCGTCTTTTCGTTCAGCGCAGAATACACCGTATATCCAACCATCTTCGTGAGCTGTCAGACGCATATCATAAACATTGGTATCAAGATCTTCAGTCTGAGGCAAAGTAATAGGACGATCCCAGAAGCGGAAATTATCAACACCGTTAGGACTTTCAGCAATAGCAAAGAAAGATTTACGATCGTTACCCTCAACCCTCACAACGATAAGATATTTACCGTTCCATTTCATGGCTCCTGAATTAAAAGTAGCGTTGATTCCAATCCTCTCCATAAAAAATGGATTTGTTTCAGGATTAAAATCGAAGCGCCAGTGTAAGGGAGCATGATCGCGGGTGACAATAGGGTTTTCGAAACGGCTGTATATACCATTGGTGCTAAAAAGCTCGTTGTTTTTCTTGCTTAAAAGCTCTTCATGAGCTTTCTTAATAGAAGCCTTTCTGGTCTCAAATAATGTATTCATATTAAACTGATCAAATAGGTTATTTTAATATTTGTAAGTTAAAAAGACAAACTAATAACTTTCACCTTTATTATTAAAGGAAAGGTAATGATTTGTTTTATCTAATAAAAGTATGATTTTATCATTTACAAAGTTTTTGAAATCATTTTCCTGAGGGTGACCTTTGTATGGGACATAAAAATGATCTGTATCTCGGTTTCTCCAAACCATTACATAAGAAACTCTTCTTGTTGTCTCGTTAGCCTTTAAAACCTGAAGCAGATTTGATGTATACCAGTTTTCAATTTCAAGACGGTCGGAGCCCGTTTCTGTAAAAGCGGCAATTTTATTTTTCTCCTTTGCCAGTTCGGCAACTATTCCAAGTCTAACAACTATAAGGTCAAGACGCTTTTCTCTAAAATCACCATAATCGTCCATTCCAAAAACATCAACATAATCATCACCGGGATAATTCCTTAGGTATTCCTCCTTTGAATTGAAACTTTTGTCGGGAGAAAAAGCAATAAGAAGGTTCGTAAACTTTTTAACTTTCCTCAGGTAATCTATAGTAAACCTGAATAAATCAATGTAATCGTTAGTACTACAAGTTGATGGTCCCCACCAAAACCAGTTACCATACATCTCGTGCCATGGTCTGAAAATAATTGGAATCAGCTCTCCTTCATTGTCTCTCAGATCGTTAAGAAAAGAAGCCACAAGGTCAAGATTTCTCAAAAAATATTTATGATTGTTTCCCCCGGGCAGTAAAGACTTAACATCTACGTTTTCAAGATTCCACGAATCTAAACCGGTAATAGGATTACGGGCGTGCCAACTGATTGTGTTTATTCCCCCCATAGAATGAGCCCTTTTAATATATACTTTCATTGAATCAAAGGGAATACCATCTATGTTATCATTGTCGCCAATATTTCCTATTTCCCATCCAAAAACAGCAGGATAGCTCCCGGTCAATCTTTTAACATCAGATTCTCCCGGAATGGACTTCCATCCAATACCATAGGCTAGGTCATCCTGATGACCAAAAAGAATGTTTTTACCAGAAATACGGACTAAGTAATTACGTAATTTTTCAACCAGAGCTGTGTTGTTGTCTTTGCATTTCTTATGCGAGCAAGATAAGGTTGCCAGCAGCAAAAACATGAACAAAAAATAGAACAGTTTTTTCATAGGTTAGAGTAAATTTCAAAGTACAAGAATACAGCATAACTCAAACCTTTAAGGGAAAAAAGATTTCAAAATCGGGGGTTAAATGTTTTAAAAAGCATAAAGTGGGGTAATTTTTCAACTGCAGAGGGTCTATTGTTTCAAATATTCAAAAACAATAAAGAAGTTTTAAAAGAAGAGCCATTTTGCTTCCGAAAATAAACCAAAAGTTGATAAATACTTATCTTAACTCTACATTTTTGATTGTCCGAGAATTTTATCCCCTAAAATTGTGAGAATATTCCCACAACAAAAGATAGAATAAAATTAAAATTGCACCGTGATATAATAATATAAACTCGTTTAAATGAATTTAGCTCTAAGAAGAAAAACAACTTTCAGAGTAATATTGCCAGTATTGTTATTTGCATTTATTACAATGTCATGCAGCAATAGAGAAAAACAAAACAAATTTGATTCGACAAAAATGCTTGTAGATAAATCAACATCTAAACTTTATGAAAATCTGAAGAAATTCTCAAAAGAGAAAAAGATAATGTTTGGTAAAGCCAACCCAACAACTATTAAATACATTGAAGGTCATATATTTGAAGGTTTTAACAGTTCTGATTGCAAAGATATTACAGGGTCTCATCCTGCTTTTTATGAAAGCGATTTTATGTGGCATGTAAAAGATTCTTTAAAAATTGCAGATATAGAGGCTTCAAAAGAAGCATTCAAAAGAGGAGCTGTAATAGGATATTGCTGGCATATAAGGGGAAAGAACAGCAATACTTTTTATTCAAAAGTAAAAGAAGAGTTCACTGAAGATAAAGAACTTGTAAAGAACATTGTTTCGGGAAAAGAGAGAAATGAGAACCCTGAACTTGACTGGCTTCTCACACAAATTGACAGTATTGTTGCACCTGTGATAAAAGATTTCGGCTTTCCAATAATCTTTAGGCCCTGGCACGAAATGAACGGGTTTTGGTTTTGGTGGGGTTCACATAACTGCACCCCGGAAGAATATATAAAATTATACAGAATAACAGTTGATTACTTAAGAAGCCTCGGATTGAAGAATATTCTATATGCCTGGTCGCCAGACACAAGATTAACGATGGAGTATTATCCGGGAGATGATTACGTAGATATATTAGGGCTAGATATTTATGAGCCGGGATGTTTTGACTGGAAGCCAATGAGTTTGGTTTTAGATGAATTGGGAAAGATGACTGACTATGCTGCTGAACACGACAAAGTATCAGCAATAACAGAAACAGGTCTAAGAAAAGAAAACGACAGATTTATTTATCCTGAAGAGATACCAGACTTCTGGACCAAATACTTGCTTGAACCAATAATCAACGATCCAAGAGCATCAAGAATAGTATGGATAGAATCATGGTATTCAATTGATTGGAGCAAAAAAAGATTAGGACAATTCTATATTCCATATATAGGGATAGAAAACGACCGAATAAATGGTCAGCAGGCAATCGACGACTTCCTGAAATTCTACAAGCACCCGGCAACAATATTTGAGGATGACCTTCCTGATATGTATAAATGACAATGAATTGATGGAAATTTTTGTTTAAATTTATTTCAAACCTTTTTAACTCTAAAACAAATTTATGATAGGTGTTAATTTTCAAAGAAGAACATTTTATATTGCTTTTGCATTAATCCTTATAATCATTAATGTCCGCACCTATGCACAAGACACTAAGTATGAGGCTGAAGATGCACAAAAATCAGGTACAACAGTAGCTACAAGCCACAAAGGTTTCTCGGGCACAGGCTATGTCACCGGATTTGACAATGATGGTGATAAAGTAACTTTTACATTTAATATTGAGAAAGAAGGTAATTATCAATTATATATTGGTTTTTCAACTCCTAATGGGACAAAAAACAATATAGTATACATTAATGGTTCAAATCAGGGTAGTATCCAATTTTCCGCAACGAATTCATTTACTGAAATAAATATTGGGAAAATATGGTTTACTAAAGGTGAAAATACCATTGTTGTTGAAAAAGAATGGGGATGGTTTGAACTTGATTACATTAGAATTGACGCACCGATTGCCCCGGTTGGATGGACTATTCCTAAAACTCTGGTTAACCCAAACGCTTCAACAGAAGCAAAAAACCTGTATTCATTTCTCCTTGAAAATTTCGGAAAAACAACCTTTTCAGGACAGTTTATGAATGAAGATATATCATACACTTCTTCGAGTTCAGAGTTGTCATTTGTTCAAGACATCTCAGGAAAATATCCTGCAATTTACGGAACTGACTTAATCGATTACTCTCCTTCGAGGACATCAAGGGGCTCTAATTCAATTGCTACAGAAGATGCTATAAAATGGGCTAAAGATGAAAAAGGAATTGTAACTCTTATGTGGCATTGGAATGCTCCGACTGATTTAATAGATTCAGGAGACCAATTATGGTGGAGGGGATTCTATACTGAAGCAACAACTTTTGATATTTCAGAAGTATTAAAAGATCCAAATTCATCTCGTTATGAGTTAATACTAAGAGATATTGACACCATTGCCTACCAATTAAAAAAGTTTCAGGAAGAAAAAATTCCTGTGTTATGGAGACCACTGCATGAAGCTGAGGGTAAATGGTTCTGGTGGGGAGCAAAAGGATCTGAGGCTTGCAAGCAACTATGGATACTTCTATACGACAGACTAACAAATTACCATGGTTTAGATAATCTGATTTGGGTTTGGACAACAACTGACAACGATAAAGCCCTTGACTGGTATCCCGGAGATAATTATGTTGATATTCTTGGGGTTGATGTTTATAATCCTGAAGGAGAATATGGCACATCATCTTTTATGTTTGACAAGCTCAGGAGAATTTTCAACGGGAAAAAAATGCTGACAATGTCAGAAAACGGACCTATACCGGATCCTCAGCAAATGTTTGAGCAAGAAGCAACATGGTTATATTTCTGCACTTGGGTTGGTAGTCATATCAATGATGGGAAGTTTAACACAAAAGATCATATTGATGAAGTCTTCAATCATTCAAACGTAACTACACTCGATGAGCTTCAGCAATTATGGAAAACTCATAACAGCATAAAAACATTAAGAGGAAATAAATCAAATATCAGAATTTACCCTGTACCTTTTGAAAATCAGCTGAAAATGTATTTTCCTGAATCAGAAATTCCTGATAACATTTCAGTAATGGATATTTCCGGAAGAGTTCTCAAAGACATACCAAAAAACCTTATTTCAATGAATACCTCAATTGCATTTGAAAACAATCCTGCAGGTATTTATCTGATTTGCATCCGAAATGAGGAAGGAACCCAATTTTATAAAGTCATGAAGAATTAAAAAAACAAACTGCACAATGATCAAGAAAAAAATATTTAAGCTATCACTACTGCTAACAACAACATTCCTAATCAGTTGTAATGCTCCCAATACTCAACAGGGTTTTGATAATTTCATTTCAGTATCAGGCAATAAACTTATGGATGGGGATAAAGAGTTCAGGTTTGTTTCGTATAATGTTCCTACTCTGGCTTTTAACGAAGATGAATTTGAATTTTCTCAAGAACATGCATATAGTTTGCCCGATGAATTTGAACTCCGGGATATTTTTGAATCAGTTTCTCAAATGGGAGGAAAAGTAGTAAGGCTGTATACTATTCCAGTAAAATTTGATTTTGAGCCAGACAATGCCCCAACATATGTTTTAGCCCCTAATAAATTTTCAGAAGAAGCATTCAAAACAATGGATTTGGCACTAGCTCTTGCTAACGAATACAATGTAAGGGTAATCTTTTCTCTTTTGAACAATTGGCAATGGATGGGTGGACGACCACAATACGCAAAATTCAGGGGTAAAACTTCCGATGAGTTTTGGACAGACAGGCAGTTGATTGAAGATTTTAAAAACACGATTAACTATACAATAAACCGAACAAATACTGTTTCAGGAGTAAAGTATAAAGACGACAAATCGATAATGTGCTGGGAAACAGGAAATGAACTAACTAGTCCGATGGATTGGACTATAG
Organism: uncultured Prolixibacteraceae bacterium; assembly: GCA_964393405.1. GTDB lineage: Bacteria > Bacteroidota > Bacteroidia > Bacteroidales > Prolixibacteraceae > CAYMTR01. The sequence continues at coordinate 14,435 of CAYMTR010000034.1, read as the reverse complement.
AGATATGCCGCTACATTAAAAGTATTGACTCTGATCATCTTATATTAGACGGATATCATGCAATCGATAGTCACCCAATAAGGGAAGGATCAATAACAGAAGAATCAATAGACATAGTACATTCTCATCATTATGAGATGAATCCGGCTGATTTTATTGAAAATGTAAATAGGAATATCGCTATAGTCAATAAAAGAAAACCATATATCATTGGGGAGTTTGGTTTTGTTAGCACACCTGCTATTGAGCAATTTACTGACAAGATAATAAACTCAGACATTTGCGGCATGCTGATATGGGGGCTAAGGGGTCACCGTTCAAAAGGAGGCTTTTACTGGCATTCTGAACCTTTAGGCTATGGAAGATATAAAGCTTACCATTGGCCGGGATTTGAATCAGGAAAAGAATATGACGAAACTGAATTGATGAACCTATTGAGAAATAAGGCCTATGAAATTGACGGTTTAGTTCCTCCCCCATTAAAATTACCTGACCCCCCGGAGTTTTTAAAAATTGACAATGTTGCAGCCATAAGCTGGAGAGGTTCTGCAGGAGCATCTTCGTACGATATATACAGATCTGAAAACTCTGGCGGTCCTTGGGAACTTATTGGCTATAATATATCTGATGCCGACAAGCAATATTATCCTTTGTACCATGATAAAACAGCTATGATTGGCAAAAGCTATTACTATAAACTAACAGCCAAAAACAGGTCGGGAAGTTCAGAACCATCTAAAATTGAGGGACCTGTTAATGTAGAAAATCAAGCCTTGATCGATGATATGGAGAATTTTGGCAAGATCTATTTATCATCAATGGATATAACACTTGAAACAGCCAACGACAGACAGTTTAAGGAGGATATGTACAGACTTAAAGGCAATGAAGGTCACGAAATAATTTATTTGTTACCCGGTGATATAAAAGAAATAAAAGTATTCTCATATTGCATGAATGACACTGATAATCTTTCATTTATGGTATCACTTGACAACAAAGAATATTCAGTGATCGACATGAAAAGAGAAAGTTATAACAATGGTAAAGGTGATTATGGCTATTGGGTTCCAATAATGTATTCTTTAAGAAAAGAGACAAAAAATAGATATTTAAAGATTATTTTTAATGCCGAAACACAATTAAGTAGAATAGAAATATATCACAGATAATATAAAAAATACAAAAATGAAATTCAAAAAATTATCTAATCTGTTTATAATATTAAACATGGTTCTTATTACATTTCTGTCCGGATGTTCCATAGATAATGAAACCAAATTAAGTATGGAGCCTCTTTTCAGCGACAACATGGTTCTTCAACAAGGAAAAGAAGTACCTGTTTGGGGAGTTGCTCCCAAAGGTGCTAAAGTCAAAGTAACTTTCAGGGATCAGGTTATAGTAAGCAAATCTGATGAAAAAGGGAAATGGGTTATTCGTCTAAAACCAGAGGAAGCCGGGTTAAACGAAACTCTAAGCGTTGAATGTAAAAGAGATAAGGTAATATTCAAAAATGTTGCTGTGGGAGAAGTTTGGCTTGCGTCAGGACAGTCGAACATGGAAGTACCTCTTGTAAATAACTGGGGTATAGTAAACAATGATAAATGGGAAGCTGCTAACGCAAATTATCCTGATATCAGGCTTCTTTTTATAGAAAGAAATGCATCACTTGTTCCAGTCGATACTATTTCGTCAAGAGGTTGGCAAGTATGCACGCCTGAAACAGCCAAAGATTTCTCTGCAACAGCATACTTCTTTGCTAGAGAAATATATAAAAATCTGAATATCCCGGTTGGAATAATACTTTCTTCATGGGGAGGAACAGTTGCTGAAGCATGGACGAGTGCCGAATCGCTTGAGTTGCTTGAAGATTTTACCTCTACTGTTCAGAAGATAAAAAACTTACCGGATGATTTTGAAGGTCAGAATGAAGTTTACAAAGAAGATGATCTTAAAATGCATAAAGAAATGGCAAGTGCTGATCCAGGAATCTCAGGTGAAGACACAATATTTGCTAAAATTAGCACAAACGACAGTGGTTGGCTTACAATGGATCTGCCAGGTTTATGGGAAAACACTGATTTTGGAGCTTTTGATGGCACAGTATGGTTTAGGAAACATGTTGATTTGCCGTTTGAAGTATCAGGAAAAGAAATGATGCTAAACATTGCTCCATCAGACGATTTCGATGAAGCATGGGTTAACGGGAAGAAAGTAGGTCAAAGTGGCATGTGGGGAGAACCACGCCACTACAAAGTACCTGTGGGTGTAACAAAAACAGGAAACAATGTGATTACTTTAAGGGTTAGTGATTTTCAGGGTGCAGGAGGATTTAATGGAGAACCTTCAAATTTCTCACTTACATGCGGAGACTGGAACATGGATATTAGCGGAGAATGGTTAATTCATGAGGGATACAACAATAAAGTGATAGTTACTACACCTCTTAAACCTGGAGATCCAAACTGCCCTACAGTTTTATTCAACGGGATGATAAAACCTTTGTTGCCATACGCTATTAAAGGAGCTATTTGGTATCAGGGAGAAAGCAATACCGGAAAAGCTTGGCAGTATAGGACCCTATTCCCAGCCATGATTAACGACTGGAGAAAGCAATGGGACGAAGACTTCCCATTTTACTATGTACAGCTTGCAAACCACATGAAAAGAAACGGACAACCAGTGGATGACATGTGGGCGGAATTAAGAGAAGCACAATCACTCGCTTTGAATCTTCCAAGCACAGGAATGGCTGTCGCAATAGACATTGGAGAAGCTGAAGATATACATCCGGGCAACAAGCAGGATGTAGGCAAAAGACTTGCTCTATGGGCTCTTAATAAAACTTACGGCAAGGAAATACCTTTTAGCGGCCCCCTTTATAAAAGACATGATATTGTTGACAATAAAATGATAATTCATTTTGATCACATATACGATGGGCTAAACGCTTCTGATTCAGGCAATCTAAAAGGATTCGCGATGGCAGGAGAAGATCAGAAGTTCTATTGGGCTGAAGCAAAAATTGAAGGAAATACAGTAGTTGTAACATGCAGTGATGTAAAGCATCCTGAGTCAGTTAGGTATGCATGGAGCTCAAATCCGGAATGTAATCTTGTTAACTCAGCCAACCTACCTGCAAGTCCATTCAGAACTGATGATTGGAAGCTTATAACAAAATAACGATGAAGAGAATTCTGATTATATTTTTTATTGTAAGCATAATAGTTTCGTGTAATAAACCCAATAGCAAAAAGGAAAAATTTATTACAATTGATAATGGTCAATTTATAAAGGAAGGAAAACCATACTATTACATTGGTACGAACTATTGGTACGGGGCAATTTTAGCTTCTGAAGGAAAATTTGGCAACAGGGAAAGGCTGTTAGAAGAGCTCGATATTATGAAAGCACATGGTATCGATAATCTTCGAATACTTGCCGGAGCAGAAGGTCCTGATGGAGAACCACGCAGAGTCACCCCTGCCCTTCAAATAGAACCCGGAAAATACAATCAGGAACTACTTGATGGTCTTGACTATCTTCTTTACGAAATGGGCAAAAGAGACATGGTTGCAATTTTATTCTTAAATAACAGTTGGGAATGGTCGGGAGGTTACTCACAATACTTAAATTGGAATGGATATGGCCAAATTCCTTACCCTCAATGGGAAGGTCATACCTGGCCTGAATTCATGAGCTATGCAGCACAGTTCCACCATTGCAGACCATGTAAAGTGCAGTTTTTCGATCACATAAAATTTCTGCTTAAGAGGAAAAATAAATATTCAGGAAAAGAATATAAAGAAGATGCGACTATAATGGCATGGGAAATTGGAAACGAGCCAAGGGCTTTCTCGAATGAAAACAAACCACTTTTAATGGACTTTGTCAAAGAAACTTCAGAAATTATCAAGTCTTTAGCCCCTGATCATCTTGTTACAACAGGCACAGAAGGTTCCTGGGGGTGTGAAGGAGACATAAACCTTTTTAAATCAATTCATTCGATTGGAAGCATTGATTATTTAACAATGCACATATGGCCTTTTAACTGGGGGTGGCTTAACATTGAAGATATAGATGGAACTATCGACACATGTCTTTATCTGGCCGGCAGATATATGGATGAGCACATTGCTGTTGCTGAAGAATTAAACAAACCAATTGTTTTTGAAGAATTTGGATTACCCAGAGATGGATTTTCTTTTGACCCTTCTTCAAAAACAACAGCAAGGGATAGATATTTTGATTTTTCCTTCAATATAGTTTACGAAAATGCGAAAAGCAAAGGCAACCTTGCAGGTGCAAATTTTTGGACATTCGGTGGAACAGGTCGTCCAAATTTGTCAAATGAAAACCATTTTTGGAAGCAAGGAGATGATATAATTGGCGATCCTCCACAGGAAGAACAAGGATTAAATTCTATTTTTTCGGGTGACTCAACAATGTCTATCATTCTGAATTACAATAAGAAACTATCACTTTTAAACAGGTGAAAAAATCTCAGGATTGTCTATTGATTATACGTTTGTTTTTTTAATTGTTTTTATGCAATTTTCACTCCAAGAGTATTAATACATGCATAGATATCCAATTATAATCATTTACATCGTTATTTGTATTGCAGCTTTCTCAAAACCTGCTAATGCAAGAACAAATACAAATGTTTATGTTGAGAATATTACTAGTAAAACAGGGCTTCCTGAAGGTTCGATAAATTGCCTCGCCCAAGATGAATTCGGGTTTGTATGGATAGGTACATGGAAAGGCTTATACAGATATGATGGGTATGAAGTTGTTAATTTTTCAACAATAAACAGGCAATTTAATGCTCTGAAAATTGAAGAAATAATAATTAAAGGGAAAGATCTTTGGGTTGGCTCTTTTGTAACAGGTCTATTTAAAATAGACTTGACAACATATAATATAATCCATTACAGTAAAAATTCTGAAGAACATTTAAGGATATCAGATGATAATATAATTTCCCTATGTTCAACTCCCGAGAATTCAATTCTTGTAGGCACAGAAAGAGGGGGGTTGTGCGTTATAGACTCATCAGGAAGTGTTGAAAAAATTCTTAATCCTGACTCTCACCCTGAGATTATAAAATCAAGACAGATATCCAAGATTGTCTATTTAAAGGACAATACAGTAATAATAGGCAACAATGGGTTGACTCTTTTCGATTACAAAACTGAAAAATATAAATTCTTCAGTTTTCCGGGAATAGAATACTATATTTCAGAATTAGTTCAATTAAACGACCACGAAATATTAGTATCGACCCTCGAAAGCCTCTTTTATATAAAACTGGATAATCAGAAAAGTGAAGTAAAGAAAATATTAAACCACCGAGTAAAATCAATGCTTCCCAAAAGGGGAACAACAGAACCCATTATACTGATAGGTTCAAATGATGGTATCATTGAGTTCAATGTCAACACTCATTCTCTGAATAAAATTGAAATTAATGAAGGAGAAAAAAATTCAATTCAAAATATCACTTCAATAATATATACAATTGATGATGTGATACTCATCGGAAGTGAGAATGGTCTTTTCTCATATATTCAGCGCAATCAATATTTCAATAATTACACGACAAAGCAGGAAAGTTCAATGCCTGATATTATAAGCAATATTGAAAAGACAGAAAAGAATTTGTTTGCCGGCAGCTGGGGAAAAGGTATCTTAAAATTGGACAAAGAATCCAAATATTTAGAAAAAGTAAGGTTCCAGAATTATGATATTCAGTCGATGAACTTTATTTTCTCAATGAAAAAAATAAATGACAAAATATGGTTCTCGTCTAAAAATGATCTTGGTATTTTCAATTTCAAAGAAGAGGAAGAACCTTATAAATTAAAGTATTATAATTCATTTCTAGACAAAGATGGAAATCCTCAGTTATATACAGTAACATACATACTTGAAAAAAAAGATAAGTCGATACTCCTCTCTACTTGGGAGGGGATTCTTTTCTATTACGACAGCATAAAAGATGAATTCCTTGCCTTAACAGATGAAAATGGAGAATTACCAATATCTCAAGACCTTTCCATATTCTCAATGATTGAAGACGACAACAATTTCCTTTGGGTTGCTCTCAGCGGAGGTGGAATTATAAAAATGAAAATTGAAAATAATATAATCAAATCACAAAAGAAATATACCGAGAAAGATGGATTAGCCAGCAACTTTGTAACGACAATATACCAAAGCAGGAACAATAAGATTTGGATAGGTACTGAAGCCGGACTAACTGTAGTGGATGGAGATGAGATTAAATCATTACTTTATAAAGACATTACCTTCGATGTTCAGTCCATAATAGAAGACCCAATTGGTTTTCTTTGGATTGGGACACAAAAAGGTCTATTAAGAATCAACTCATACAACCTTGAAGAGTCTTACAAGTTATTTGATGAGTCAGATGGACTTAAAAATCAATCTTTTTATTTAAATAGTGTCTTAGAGGATTTTAATTTCGCCTTTTATTTTGGAGGATATAAAGGAATTGATTATTTCACTCCATACAAAATTGATTATAATTACAGTAAGCCAATCCCAAAAGTAACAAACTTATATCTTTTCAACGAAAATGTTTACCCTAGTTCATCTGAATTTAAATCCATTAACCCTGAAATAATTACTGGGGCTGAATCCATTACTTTAAGGCACAATCAGAATACATTTACCTTTGAATTTTCAAACCTTGAGTACAAAATTCCAGAGAAATGCCAGTTTGCATACTATCTTGAGGGAATTGATAAAGATTGGAATTATCGTGATTCTAACAACAGAAAAGCTTATTATACAAGAGTTTCTCCGGGGACCTATGTTTTTAAAATAAAAAGCACCAATAACGATGGAGTCTGGAGTGAGGAGCCGTTCCAAATGACTATTACAATTAAACATCCTTTATGGGCAACAACTTGGGCTTATATTATTTATTTCATTGTTGCTATGGTTTCAATATTTTTAATCCTATACACCAGAATCATCAAGGTTCAGGAGGAACACAAACAGAAATTAAAAGAAATTGAATATGAAAAACAAAAGGAACTTGATGATCTTAAATTAAAATTTTTTACAAATATCTCTCATGAATTCAGAACTCCATTAACATTGATTTTAGGGCCTCTAGCAAAAATACTTGAAGAAGGCAACAATGATACTTTGAAGGAAAAGCATTTAATGATATTCCGGAACGCCAGCAGGTTATTACAACTCACTAACAGGATAATTGACTTTAGAAAGAATGAAAAAGACCAGCTGAAGTTAAAGGTCTCTGGAACTAAAATCTCAGAATTTATTTATAATATTTTCCTGTTCTTTAAATATGAAGCTCAAAAGAGAGGCATTGAATATAACTTCATCTCTGATTATGAAGAACACGTATTAATAGACCAGGAATTTGTTGAAAGCATCGCATTCAATCTGCTTTCAAATGCATTCAAATATACTCCTGACCACAGAAGCATTTCAGTTAAAACATACGCTGAAGGAAAATGGTTAAAGATAGCTTTTACTGATACCGGTAAAGGAATATCTGAAGAAAACCTCAATCATATTTTCGACAGGTTCTTTAGCATGACAAAAAGAAATAGCGCAGGAATAGGCCTTAGTTTCTCTCATCGACTTGTAGAAATACATAAAGGAGAAATAAAGGTTGAAAGCAAATTGAACGAAGGTTCAACATTTACACTTTGCTTGCCTCTAAATGATGAGTATTCCGAAGAAGAAAAAGAAACAGTAAAAGGAAAAGAAGCTACTACTGACTGGAAAAAGATTGACGAGTCGTTGCATTTAGGCATTAAAGATAATATCTCAAATCTTAAAACAAATTTTGAAAAAGACGAACTAATTGCATTGGTTGTTGATGACAATTTTGAAGTCAGGCTATTCATTAAGAGTTTGTTGGATCAGAATTTCAAGGTACTCGAAGCTCCAAATGGTAAAGAAGCTCTTGAAATTGCCTTTGAAAATATCCCTGATATAATAATTTCAGATGTAATGATGCCGGAAATGGATGGCTATGAGCTTTGCCGAATATTAAAAACTGATAATAGAACAGACCATATACCTGTAATACTTACAACAGTTTTATCGTCTCAGGCTGACAGAATAGAGGGCTTAAAAATTGGTGCAGATTCGTATATACCAAAACCAATTGACCCTGACCACTTAATGGTAAGGGTAAATAAACTTATAGAGAAACAGCTCAAACAAAAAGAAAAGTTTTCTCTTACAAATTATCAATCAGAAACAGAAGAAACCGAAAGTCCTAAGACTGAAATCCATCCTTTAGTTGAGAAAGCGAGGGAAATCGTTCTAAAAAATTTAGACAACTCGGAATACAACATTGATGATTTCTGTTCAGACCTTGGATTAAGCAGAATGCAGCTATACAGGAAATTTAAGGCTATTACCGGACTTTCAGCTAATAGCTTCATACGCAAGGTCAGGTTATATAAAGCAGCAGAACTTTTACGTACAGGTGAGTTGTCAGTAAAAGAAGTAACTTATGATGTAGGATTTATCGATTTAAAGTACTTCAGAAAGTGCTTTTCCGAAGAATTTGGTGTCAATCCTTCAGAATATTCTCAGAATTTTAATCAGGGGAAAGACACTTAGTCCATTTCCTTCAATACCTTATCTACCTCTTCCTGAGTTTTATATAGTTTGTCTTTACAAAATTTAATTAAAAACGTGACTCTTCTTACCTTTTCGGTCAACTCGTCAACATCTGGTTCATCCTTTTCAATACTTACAAGAATCTTTTCAATTTCACTTATAGCTTCTTTATAAGTCAATGTTTTGTTTGCCATTTTTTAATATTTTATTTTTTTACAACAGATGAAATTTCTCCATCAAACAATATTGTATTAATAATATCACCATTAAGAATATCTTTACTCCCCTTTAGAACCTTGCCATTCTTATATGTTATACTGTACCCTCTCTTTAAAACATTAACTGGATTAATAAGGTCGACAGACTTATAAAAAAAATTCAGGTTGCTATTTTCGTTGTCAGTAATCATTTTGCACCTAAATTTAAGGTCAGGGGTAAAATTACTTAATTTCATTCCCTTCTTTATTAAATAATTATTCGAATTTGAAACAAGGAATTTATTCAGATGTCTAATCCTTAACTCTTGTTGTTCCAGAATTTTACTGACAGAAGGCTTTACATATGAGATAAGATGTTGTAATACTAACTCTTTCTTTTCAAATTTCGAAGTAACAATACTTTTCAATAAATGTGAAGAGCTTTCAATTTTGTTTGTTTCGTTTCTTACTTTATGATTTACAAGGCTTAACAAGTTTGATTCAAGATCATCCAGAAAAGATGCAACATCATCAAACTTACTTATTAGAAACTCCGCGACAGCTGTAGGAGTTTTTAACTTAGTATTTGCAACAATATCAGCTATACTTTCATCCTTTTCGTGACCTATTCCGGTTACAACAGGTAAAGGAAACTGAGCTATATTCATAGCGAGCTCATAATCATCAAAACAGTTCAAATCAGACTGAGAACCTCCACCGCGAATTATAACAACAACATCAAACTCATCTTCATTTTCATATATTCTGCTCAAAGAATCGATTATTGAACCGGGGGCTTCGTTGCCTTGCATTATCGAAGAATAAAGACTTATATCAAATTTGTATCCTGAACTATTGTTAAGCAATTGGTTAACAAAGTCTTCATATCCTGCTGCTGTTGGTGAAGAGATTACAGCTATCTTTGATGGAATTTCAGGAAATTCGATCTCCTTGTTCATATCAATAACCCCTTGTTCTTCAAGCTTCTTTAAAATTTCCCTTTTCTTCTTGGCCAAATCACCTAAAGTGTATGAGGGATCAATATCTAAAATCTTCAAGCTATATCCATATACTTCATGAAATTCAATAGAAACAGATACAAGGACCTTGATCCCTGCAGATAAAGTTTGCCCTGTAGAGGTCTCAAAATAGGGCTGAATGAAGCGATATTGCCATGACCAGATAGTTGCCCTTGCTTTTGCTGCTATCTCTTCTGTCAAGTTATTCTTTTCAACAAGTTCAAGGTAACAATGACCATTACGATTAACCTTCATTTCACTAATTTCTGCAATAAGCCATATTTGTTCAGGGAAAGCATCCTGTATACAACTTTTTACAAGAAGATTTAATTCTGATAATGAAACACTTCCTCCCATCCTAATTTTGCTTTAGAATTTTTAAAGTCTTAATGTAGTTCGCCCCTTTCAATCTTAATAAGTAAAGTCCATCGTTGATATTGCTTAGGTCAAAAAAAGCTCTACCTGAATTAATATTTGACGAAACGACCTTTCTTCCATTTAAAGTTAATATTTCAGCTTCAATGAAATCTCCTGAATTAACTATATTAATTTGACTGGAAAAGGGATTAGGATAAACAAATTTCTGATTAAGAGCTGCGTTTTTGTTATAAACTGCAGTTGAATCAATTTCATCAGGGACTAAAGAGCCAAAATCAGGTATACCAAACCCGTACTCATTACTATGATTGGGGAATCTGTCGCCTGATTTTATAATCATATCAATTATTTCAGATGCTTTTTTTTCAGGATAGAGTTTTACCAAACAAGCAGCCATCCCGGCAATTAACGGACTTGAAAAAGATGTACCACTATTTACTACAAACGTGTCAGTAGGTGATAACACTGAAGTTAAGCTTCCCATAGCTGCCACATCCGGTTTTAAAATTATTGTGTCCCTCATAAAACCCAATGAAGAAAAATATGAAATGTTTTTCTCTTTATCAACGGATGCGACACATAAAACATCTTTAGCTTCCGAAGGGAATGAAATATACCTCCACAAACCACTACCATCGTTTCCTGCGCTACAAACAACGACTATACCTTTTTTGACAGCTAAATTTGCAGCCTTAGAAATCCTTACACTGTCACCGGTAAATTCTCCATAATTATGGTTGAAATCCGGATTATCAAAATTGGTGTACCCTAAAGAAGTATTTATAACATCACTTCCTGAACTATCTGCAAATTCAGCAGCAATAATCCAGAAATCTTCTTCAGCAGGATATTCGTCTAAAGCATCTTCAGAGCGGATTAGCAAATAAGATGCTTCTGGGGCAGTACCTACCATCATTCGGGGCAAATTCATAGCCATACAAGAAAGAACCATTGTTCCGTGACTTGATTCCCTGTATACGTCATTCCCGGGATTAACAATATCTCTTTTGCCAATAATTCTTCCTTCTTCGAATATATGTTTAAATAGTGATATGCTATCAGAATTTTTAAATCCAGCATCGATAACTGCAATTTGTATTCCCTTGCCCTTTGAGAATTGATGAATTATTTGGCCATTAAGCATTTTAATCTGATCAAAAGAGTGGGCATAATATTGATCATCAGGATAATCGAAACTTTCAAACTTATTTGAAGCACTTTTTAAAGGATAACCTTTTCTAAGCTCAATTGAAGAAACAAAGGCAGGTATTTTGATTGAATCTAATATTACTGTAGAATCAAGAGTCGCAACTACACCATTCATCCATCGACTAGCATGCATAACATTAAACCCCAAAGAATCTAACGAACTTAAATAAAAAGGATTAACGGGCAAATCTGTTGAATCTATTGAGATACCCTGACGCATACGCCTTTCGATTGATCGCTCTGATAAATAATATTCGGGCATATCAATGCTATATGGGGTCCCTTTTTTTGAATTTAGTTGAATCCAAAAAATGTTTGTTGTATTTGTTCCGGACAAAACTATTCCTGAAAGAAACATTAAAAATATAAAGAGTAGATATTTCATCGTCTTTTATGATTAAATAAAGATAATAAAATGGCATTAAAAAGAGTAATTAGCCCTTGCAAATAACACCACCACCAACAAGGTCATTACCTTCATAAAAAACAGCAGACTGTCCGGGGGCTATTGCCCATGCTTCATTATAAAACTCAACTTTAATTTTGTCTTCAAATTGTGAAATTCTACTTAGGGTTCCTGCGTTGTTATATCTTATTTTTGTTGTAACCTCAATTTCCCCATCAATACTTGCATATTTCATCAAATTAATATTGCTTACCCAAAGTTCCTTTTTATTCAAGTCGACTCTATCACCCAAAACAACGGTATTTGTTTCAGGTATAATATCAACAACATATACAGGTCTGCCAAGAGCAATTACAAGACCTTTTCTCTGTCCAATAGTATAAAATGGATAACCTTTATGTTTTCCTACTATTTTCCCTGAAATATCAACAAAATTACCTTCTCCTATTTTTTGATTCAATTCAGGCATTCTTTCGTTTATGAATCTTCGGTAATCGTTATCTGTAATAAAGCAGATTTCCTGGCTTTCCCTTTTTTGGGATAAATATTCAAATCCCTTTTGAACGGCAATTTTTCTTACTTCACTTTTATTAAGATCCCCGAGTGGGAAAAGTGTACGTTTTAAATCATCTTGAGATAATTGCCATAGAAAATAAGTTTGATCTTTAGACTCATCCTTCCCTTTTACTAAAAAATTTCTTTCACCATTTTTACTTAATTTCGCATAATGTCCTGTTGCTATGAATTTACAGCCAAGTTCATCAGCTTTTTTAAGCACTTCTCCCCATTTTATAACCCGATTACATAGTACACAGGGATTAGGTGTTCTTCCTGACAAATATTCACTAATGAAGTTAGAAATAACAATTTCATCAAATTCTTTTCTCAGGTCAAGGATGTAATGGGGGAAACCGAGCTTATCAGCCAATTTTTTTGCTTCAAAGATTGCATCAACACTACAACATCCTGTTTTATTCTCCATACAACCCGCGGAAATAGCATCGTAGGGTCTATACGTTAGACCATATAATTCATAACCTTCTTCTTTAAGCAGCATAGCAGCAACCGAACTATCTACACCGCCACTCATACAAAGTAAAACTTTACCTTTAGACATGACACCTTATTATTCAGACACAAAGAAACAAATTCTTTTTCATTACTTTTGTCAAAAATTATATGATGGCAAATTTCGAAGACTTAAAATTAACCAAGTCGGTGCAAAAAGCACTAAATGAGATAGGATTCACTATTCCTACTCCAATACAAGAAGAAGCGATACCGGTTATAAAATCAGGAAAAGATATGTTAGGAATAGCGCAAACCGGTACTGGAAAAACAGCAGCCTATTTGTTACCTATTCTCACTCAACTGGTTAAAGCTGAAGACGAAGATCCCAGAGTAGTTATACTTGTCCCTACGAGAGAGCTTTCTATACAGGTAGGAGAAGACCTTGAAGAATTTGCCCAGTTTACAAATATCAGACATGCCGCAATATATGGTGGAATTGGATGGACTAAACATGCAGAAATGGTATCTGCAGGTATTGATATATTAATTGCTACTCCGGGACGTTTAATGGATCTATACAACCATAATGTTTTAAGTTTTAAAAAAGTTAAAACGCTTGTTATTGACGAAGCTGACAGAATGCTTGATATGGGTTTTATGCCTCAATTAAAGAAAATATTTGAGATTATCCCGTCACGTCGGCAGAACCTCCTTTTCTCGGCAACCTTTTCTGAAGAAGTAGAAACCATGACTCATGAGTTTTTGGCTTTACCAGAAAGGGTTGAAGTTGCTCCTTCTGCAACACCCGTTGAAATGGTTAAGCAATATGTTTATCATGCTCCCAATTTTAGGACTAAGCTAAATATTGTATCATACCTGCTTTCCGACGAAAAAGAATTCAGCAAAGTAATTGTTTTTTGCAAGACTAAGGTTTCAGCAGAGGAAGTGTTTAAAGTGATAAAAAGGAAGTCAGAAGGAGAAAAGAGAATTCTTCATTCAAATAAGGCCCAAAATTCACGAATCAATGCAATAAATGCATTTAAGAATGATGAAGTCAGGATTCTCATTTCAACGGATGTTTCTGCTCGTGGAATAGACGCAAGTAAAGTTACTCATGTTATTAATTTTGATGTTCCTGTCAACTACGACGATTATATACATAGGATTGGCAGAACTGCTAGGGCAGGTAATCTGGGTGTAGCTATAACAATACTTAATCCCAGTGAGGAATGGCATTTTGCAAATATCGAAAAGATAATTAGGATGTCAATAACGGTATTAAATTTACCTGAAGAAGTTGAAGTGATTGAAACGGGAAAAGAGGAACGACAGGAACAACTAAGAGAAATTGATCATCAACGAAAGATTGACGATCCAACTTTCAAAGGAGCGTTTCATGATAAAAAGAAGAGACCTAAAAAGGACAAAAGAGATTTTACCGATAAATTTTCTAAAACAAAGGAGAAACAGGTAAAGAAAAAAAGAGGACAGAGAATGGGTAGAAATAGATAAAAAAAGAGGTTGCTAAATTAGCAACCTCTTTTTTTGGCGGTGCGGACGGGACTCGAACCCGCG
>CAYMTR010000033.1:0-38034 GCA_964393405.1 uncultured Prolixibacteraceae bacterium | reverse complement strand
TCGGTTACAGACCGCAACCTGTATACCGGGGCGGGCTTGTTGATTTTGAAGATCTGTCGGTTTCAGATTTTAATACCTCTGTTCAGACATGGAACTGGAGTTTTGAAAATGGTGATCCTTCAGTGTCAATAATTCAAGATCCTGTGAACATTTTGTATGACGAAATCAGTAACGGCAACAATGTACGACTGATCGTTTCAAACAATAATGGTTGTTTTGACACAGTTTCAGTGTTACTTGATGTTATAAACAATCCTCCTCAACTGACTTCGTTCCCTCTAAGTATTTTAAGAAATACTATTTACACATTTAGTGCAAGCGACTTCTCGTCAAATTTCCAGCCTAACGACCCGGGTCAAACAATGGAATATATCAGGATTGCCGGACAGCCGACAATTGGGGTCCTAACATACAATGGAGTTTTGGTAAATACAGGTCAGTTAATTAGTACAGCTAATATTGGAGGTTTAAAATATACATCAATTACCGAAGGCACTGGTTACTTTTCATGGAATGCATGGGATGGCAAAGGTTATTCTGACAATGATGCACAGGTCAATATAGAAATATTACGGGAGCCAGATCCACCTGTACTTAATGATTTAGTTTACAATGTTCCGGAGGATTATATACTTAATATTGAACTTGACACATTCAAGAACGAATTTTATTTTGACAACAATACTTTCCCCGGCTTTAATCTTGATTCATTAAAAATAAACAGCATACCCCTAGCACAACAGGGAAGCTTAACGTTTAATGGCTCAGCTGTTTATCCGGGGCAGAAGTTTAACGCAACTCAAATTGCTACAGGACTTTTCACAATAGATCCTGTAAATGGTTATGAAGGATCAATTTCTTTTAGATGGAATGGTTTTGATGGTTTAAAATGGAGCACATCAGATGCAAGTGTTATAATCAACTATGTAAATGCGCCTCCTGTTTTGACAGACATAATATTTGAAAATCTTGCAGAGGATTCAGTAATTAACTTACAAAAAGTTGATTTTACATCAAGATATTATGATCCTGACATAAATGATTTACCGGTAAATTTCTTGCTTGACATACCTGCTCAAACAAAAGGTGTTTTCAGGATAAACGGGGTTGTAGCAACTTCAGGAGTTAATAGTATCCCATTCAGCTTATTTACGACTTTAAGATACACCCCTGAAAATGGAGGTAACGACATAGTTGATGTAAGATGGGGAGCTTATGATGGCCAAGACATTACATATGCCGTTTTGAGAATTACATATAAGAATACACCTCCTATTTGTCATGATGTAATTCTAAATTCTAACGAAGATGAAGTATTGAGATTTACCTATCTTGCTTTTTCTGAGAAGTATACTATCGGACCTTTTCAAGATCCGGATGAATTTGATGTTCTTGATTCAATTAAAATAGTATCATTACCTATATATGGTGAAATCAAATACCTGACCTTGCCATTTACAATTCCATATTCCAGAGGAAAGAATTTTATTTCGAACTTAAGATACACACCAAATGCAGACTGGAGTGGAACAGATACAATTATATATCAAGGATTTGACGGTACTGAATGGTCTACCAATATTTCTATGATAATAATAAACGTAGCTCCGGTAAACGATCCACCTAAACCTGAGGCAGACTACTACGTAATAAATGAAGATCGGCCTCTTGTGGGTGTAAATATAAAAACAAACGACATTGACATAGATGACGATTGGTCGATATTGACTGTAAATTTAAAAGATGGGGGTACAGCAGGCGATAATGGGACAATAGCCCTAAACCATAATGGCTACCTTAACTATAGGCCTAACAGCGATTTCAATGGAGGGGTTTGGTTCACTTACGAAATTTGTGATGATGAGCCGGATTGCAGTGTTGATACTGTTTATATTGAATATCTTCCAATGAATGATCCACCAACTGCTGTAAATGATAGTGTTAAGATATATGAAACTACTATCATTTATAATTCAGATGTGACAACCAATCTTTTAATCAATGATTTTGACATTGATGAGAGTCCGATACATTTGGTACTTGCAGGGGGAGCTGAACCGGGAATTGAAATGACCGGTAGTTACGGGACAATAGTAATAAATTATGATGGTAGTTTTACTTACATCCCCAATCCAGATTCAGTAATCAAGCTGGATCAAAGTGATATTGGCAGGGACATTTTCGATTATACAATTTCGGACGACAGCCTTTCAACAAGTACTGCCAAAATAACCATACTTATAACAGGAAGCAATAACCCTCCTGAAGTACAAACAGATACCCTGAAAATTAAAGAAGGAGATGTATCAGTATTTTTCTCTTCCCTAATTAAAAATGACTTTGATCCGGAGGGTAAAGAATTAAGCATAACACAAGTCAACAACACAACTGACAATCAATTTATTGACAATTGGGGAGAAATAAGTTGGAGCAGTAACGGAAATATTACTTACACACAAAACAATTATAGCACAGATTATTTAACTGAAGGTCAGATCTTAGATATCCAATATCAATATTCTGTTACTGATGGACAGATGACCAATAATTCAGGATTAGTGATTATAAGAATCACCGGAACCAATGACACTCCTATTGCAGTAACTGACAATTTAATATTTGAAGAAGAATGGGATTCCATTAAAGTTATTAATACTGATTTTTCGTGGCTTTTAAGAAATGACTATGACCCTGACGACTATATCAACTCATTAAGTGTAGTTGAAATCAATGGAGTAAAAGACTTTTGGGAGCCAGCTCAGGGAACGGTTGGAATTTTAAGATGGAACAATGATGGAACATATACTTATATTCCGGACAAAGATTCAATAATTCAATTAAAAGAAAGCGACATTATTACTGATATTTTCAGATACACACTAACTGATCCTTGGGGTGCAACAGATAATGATAGTTTAATTATCAGCATAATAGGCGCTAATAACAAGCCTAATCCGGAAAATGATACTTTAAGAATTCTGGAAGATACATTTACTCGAACTGTACCTGCTGACTCAGGATTGCTCGTAAATGACTCTGATCCTGAACATCAAAAGATAATTGTTGAGATTAATGGTCTGTCAAGTGGAACAATCTCAGGCTTATACGGAGTATTGCTTTGGGATTCAACGGGAGCATATACATACGTTTCTGATCCAGAAAAGGTAAATCCGTTCCCCAAAGATTCAATAAAACAAGATGTATTTACTTACACAATTAAAGACCCGGAAGGCTCATTTGAAACAGCAAGTCTAAGTGTTATTATAACAGGACAGAATGATGCTCCCGTGTCAGTTAATGATTATGAATACATTAAAGAAAAAGACCCGGCATTAGTACAGCAAGATCCAACACTTGGAATGTTGAAAGGCGATTCAGACATAGATACAGGCGATACAATAAGAGTCATTTCGATTAACGATCTAAGTGATCAAATAATTACAGGGATTTATGGTGTTTTGGAATGGTCTTCAGATGGAACTTACAAATATACACTAAATGAGAAAGTTGACACATTGTCGATGAATGAAGAGGTAAGTGATATCTTTACTTATATTATATCAGACATGAATGATTCGACAGGTTCTGCTGATCTAATAATAAATATCACCGGAGAAAATGACAATCCTCTTGCATTAAATGACACTCTTTTCATTTCAGAAGACACATTAACAAAGAATTTCAACAGTCCTGAAGAATTGTTGCTTTATAATGATACAGACAAAGATAAGGATCCTATAAAGCTTGTAAGCTTGAATAACAACCCCGGTAGTCCTTTTAGGTCTAAATATTGCACTATTGAATGGGACAGTACAGGAGCCTTTAAATATATAAGAAACACAGAACTTGACACAATACCTTATGGAACAATTGTTCGAGACTCAATAAGATACAGCATTACTGACCAATACAATTTCGATAGCTCAGCTTGGTTGCATATATATATTATTGGAGAGAATGATACTCCTGTTGCTATTGAAGACAGAAACAACATGATAGAAACGACAGACAGTATTTATTGTAATTACGATACTGGATTACTTTCGAATGATTATGATGTTGATTCGGGCGATTCAATTAAAGTACTTAGTGTAAAAGACCGTACAGGATACATATTGTTTGGTAATTATGGAGATTTATACTGGAGTCCAGATGGTTCGTATACATACTACATCAATATTGAAGCAACAGACTCATTAAAAGAAGGAGAAATAGTTGAAGATCTTTTTACGTATACAATTACAGACAACAATCTGGCTACTGACATTGATACTCTTATTATTACAATAAAAGGAGTTAACGATGTTCCTGTCGCATCGGATGATTACATTAATATTGAAGAAGACACAATATCAGCAACCCTTCTTCCGGGAGAAAACGGATTGCTTGAAAATGATTATGACATTGACGGAGATGAAATTTCAGTTTTATTTATAAATAATTCCGAAGAAAGGATTTTTGAATCGAAGTATGGATCTGTGATCTGGGCTGCCGATGGATTATTTATTTTCACCCCTGACGACAAAGTAGTAGACTTACTTAAGTCCGGGGAGGTTGTAACAGACAGCATTCCTTACATTATAAAAGACGAGTTAGGAAGAAAAGATACTGCATTGATATTTATTTCAATAACAGGAGAAAATGACAACCCGGTTGCAAATGAAGACCACTTTAGAATTGATGAAGACACTGATTCAATTAAAGGCACAATAGAAGAAATGACAAGCGTGCTTTCAAATGACACAGACATCGACGGAGATCCGCTTTCTCTTTTCAAGGTAAATGATTCGATATCCAGTCCGGCATTGAATATCTATGGTAATCTATCATGGAATACAGTTGGTACTTTTACTTTCTATACAAATAGGAGTGAAACAGACAAATTAGCATACGGTGATACAATAAGCACGTACTTCAGTTATATAGCAACTGATCCTTTTAGCGGATCTGACACTTCAAAGCTGGTGATAGAAATAATAGGAGTAAACGATCCTCCGGTTGCTTTACCTGACAGTTTCATGACGTTAGATGTAAAATCTGTTGTAATATCAGCAGAAGATGACAACGATATATTAGAAAACGATTATGATGTAGATGGGGAAATAAGATTGATATCATCTGTTAATGAAATACAAAGAGATACAATAGTTGGTAAATATGGGGTGCTGATTTGGAAACCTGATGGGAGCTTTGAATATCATCCAGATTCAATAAGTGCGGTAACCCTGAGACCTGGAGAGACTTTGGATGATGATTTCTCTTACATCATAAAAGACGAATGGGATTCAACAGGCAGTTCAATTATTAACTTGAGAATTATTGGTATCAACAATGCTCCTGTAGCCAAGAACATCACTTTGTATGTTAACGAAGATGATATCAGCAAACAGCTTCCTGGACTGGGATTAGTTGATGCTATGAATGCAATAGATCCTGACAGAGATACACTACAAGCGTCTTCAGTTGATAATTCCTACGACTTTGTGGCAAGTGGCATTTACGGTGGTTTATTTTGGAAAAATGATGGCACTGCTGTTTACATACCCGACAGCACAATTATTCATCAACTTGGTCCAAATCAAAAGGTGACAGAAAGATTTACATATACGATTAAGGATTATGAATTGGAGAGCAACATAGCCAACCTTGATGTAGTATTACTAGGAATGAACGATGTCATAAACGCTGTAGATGATATTGTTAATGTTGACGAAGATAAAATTATCCGATATAACGTAGTAGAAAATGATGAAGATCCAGACAATTTCAAAGATGGTAACTTCGATTATTCTTCTCTTACAATATTAAGCGGACCTTATAACGGGAAATCATATATAAACAGTTCGAACGGAATGATTTCATATTTCCCGGATAAGAATTTTAATGGAATGGACAGTATTCGATACAGTATATGTGACACAGGCATCCCAATTTATTGTGACGATGCATGGATGATTATTACTGTTAATCCGATAAATGATAAGCCAATCGCAACTCCTTTAATACTAGAAACAAAAATCAACTCGCCTATTAGTTTTGATGCACTCAAACAGGTAGAAGATATTGATGACGGAATAAAACCTAATTCAATAGATATAGTTGGTGCAGATAAAATTGAATTGGCAAACAACGAAATAACTTATACTCCTGATTCAGCTTTTGTTGGGAAGGATGAGTTTACATACTCGGCAAGTGATTTCGAAGGAGAAAGAGCTTACGTAATTGTAACAGTAATTGTAAAAGACACTCTTTCAACCTATTCAGCAGCGAATGATACAATTGCAACTAATGAAGATGTTTCTGTAGAAGTAAATATCCTTACAAACGATACAATTGGAGGAGAATATCCTGATCCAAGGACAGTAGAGGTAAAAGTATTTCCGAAGAACGGAACAGTCGAATATGACTGGTTCAATCAGATAATTAAATATACTCCAGACAAAGATTTTAATGGTAAGGACAGTCTTGAATACATTGTATCATCAGGTCTTAAAAACTGGAGTTCAGCCTCGGTATTCGTTTCAGTAGAACCGGTTAACGATTCACTGATTGCCGTTGATGACTTTGCTGAAACTCTAATTAATACTCCAGTTGAAATAAGAATATTTGAAAATGATATTGATGGAGACAACGGAATTGACTTTACCAGAGTTATTTTCTCAAAACCTAATATTGTCCCAGATTATGAAACCGGTATAGCCACTTATTCTCCACCTCAGAATTTTATAGGTTTTGATTCATTCACATATATTGTATGTGATAATGACTATGTTAATACATCTTGCGATTCAGCAGAAGTGACAGTCTTAATCAATCCTAAGAACAGCATATCCTTTGCTTCTAACGATGATTATATTACAAAAGAGAATACCGATGTCAAACTTGAGAATCCTTTTCCACCATGGTCAAATGATACATTATTTGCAAATCAGGTTATCCCAGATTCGTTTAGGGTAATTCTTCCTCCTCAACACGGAGACTATGTCATAGATGACAATACTAACATCCTGACATACAGACCAAGTAAAAACTTTTATGGAAACGACTGGATAACATACGGCATATATGATGATGCAGGAAATTTTGATGTTGCTGAAATAAACATTTGGGTTGAAAAAGAAAACATAGCTCCGGTTACGAATAATGACAATTACATGATATCTCAAAATGAGACAAAGAGGCTATATGTACTTGAGAATGACTTTGACACAGATGGTTATCTTGAATTGTCAACATTAGAAATATTGGAGGGTCCATCTTTGGGAGTCGGCAGCGTTGATAAAAATACGGGAACAATATTCTATAAACCAGAAGTTAACAAGGGAGACGACAGTTTGAAATACAGAATTTGTGATAATGAAGGAGCTTGTTCTACTGCCACTTTAAGAATCACTGTTGAGCTTGACACCTCAATATTCATATATCTTTCAACCTACGAAGATATGCCTGTTTCTGTTGACACAAAAGCAGAAATGGAAAAATACAATTTCAAATTTGATATTAGTGAAGTGATTGTAGAAGAAGCACCAATAATTGGAGATTGGTCTTTTAACAGTGACAACACGAAACTGACATATACGCCTGATAAAGATTCAACAGGAAATGATAATTTCAGATTGAACGTATGTTCTAATGAAGAAGGCATGTGTGCATATTTGAGAATATACGTCAAGATATTGCCTGTCAACGATCCGCCTGTAGCAATAAATGACACTATTATTTGGAATTACCTTACAGATACAACCGAAATATCGTTTAATGACATATTGAAAAACGACTATGACATTGACAGTGAAACAATAATTCTTACACCAAAAGAAGTTGACAAAGGAGACTCTCTGCATTTCAAATTTAGTATAAATGAAAATTTAATAACAATTACTGCTGATACTATATTCTGGTGTGACGCATGGTTTATGTATGAAATTAAAGATGACGAAGGAGCTTCTGATACAGCAAAGGTTTTGATATTCCCTGATCCACATTCATATGATTTTGTTGCAAAAGATGATTTTGAAGAGGTATTTGAGAACAGTAGTGACAATTTACTAGACATACTAAATAATGATATTTTCATCGACAACCAGCGGTGTACGATAGATACAGTTTTAATAATCAAAAACCCTGAAAATGGTAAAGCCTCATCTACAACAGACAATTTCATTTCTTACTCGCCAGTAAGGCATTTCTACGGTTTTGATTCGCTTCAATATCAAATTATTGACATTTGGGGGAAGAAGAGTACCGCCTGGGTATATATTGAAGTAATACAGAAAAATTCACCTCCGATTGCAAGAGATGATGATACAACAGTAATATTTGGGGCAGAAATACAAATACCAGTCTTGATTAACGATGAAGATCCAGATGCAATAGATCTTCCCGGTTCTCCCGGAGATCCTAATGCTTATCTTGATTCATCAAGGACACATATTATTACTGAGCCATTATACGGAACAGTAGAAAAAATTTATATTGACACTTTAACAATGACCTTCAAATACACCCCTAATATTGAAAGTTGCGAAAACGATTATTTTGAGTACAAAGTTTACGATAATGAAAACGATTCAGCAACAGCAAGGGTGACAATTATAATGCCTGCGGAAGCTCCGATTACGGCAATTAATGATACCGTAAAAACCTATCCGGGCATACCTGTTGAAGCGGAACCACTAATAAATGATCTGGGTTATTTCGTACCATATATTTACGAATACGGTACTCCTTCAAATGGTTTTATAAGCATTAGTAAGGATAATGTTGTAAGGTATACACCAAACAATGATTTTATTGGAAGGGACAGTATCTCTTATACAATTATTTCGCCTTGCGAAAATACTTCAATGGGATATATTGTATTCCTTGTAGAAGAATTACGGGTGCCTGAAATAATTACTCCAAACGGAGATAATAAAAATGATGTACTTATAATAGATGGCATAGAATACTTCCCTGACAATATGTTACAGATTTACAACCGATATGGACATATAATATATTCAAAGAAAGGATATGACAATACATGGGGAGGATACTCAAACAAGGGAAGTCTTTTCGGAGATAAGCCTCTTCCGGCGGGTACGTATTATTGGACATTGATTTATAATGAAGGAAGAAACAGACAAGCGGGAATTTTATATATTTTCAGGTAATAAAAATTAAATGAAAGGATCAAGACATAGTTTACATATAAATTGCTCAATACTAATAATGTTATTGACGATACTACTATGCAAGCCAGCAATGTCTCAACAAGAAGCAGACCCGGTATATTCTCAATACATGAACAATCTAATGTCTGTAAATCCAGCCTACACAGCAGTAAGGGGAGTTGGAAATGTTTCCGGTGTTTTTCGAAATCAGTGGGTCAACCTTGGACCTATGACTTCTTCGTTGACTTTCAGTATGCCTATTGACAGTTTACACATGGGTCTTGGAGCTGATTTCCTTTATGATGACACCCGAGCGATGATAACAACAGGGTTATTTTTAAATTATTCATACAGAATAAAAGCTACAGAAAATACGATGATTAGTTTTGGATTAAAAGCAGGAGTTAATTACCTCCAGGCTAATCTGGCAGATTTGTATCGACATGATTATGATGACGAATACATATTAAAATACGGGGAAGATTTCAGGAGGTTATTATTTAATACCGGAGTTGGAGTTTTCTGGTATTCAAAAGATTTTTATGCCGGGATATCAGTCCCTAGGTTATTAGAGAACAGATATGTAAAAGACAATGCTGTAGTAGAAGCTAACAGTAGGGAAAAACAGCACTATATGCTTCACGGAGCCTATATGATAGATCTTTCTCCCGAAGTGTCTTTTAAGCCGGGGTTGATGACAATAATGACAGCCGGTGCACCTTTAACAGCGGACTTTGATTTTTCGTTTATGTTCTATCAGAAATTTTGGTTTGGAGTTGTTTACAGAATTAGTGATGCTATTGGAGCATACGCTCAATTTCAATACGAGAATATGAAGATTGGGTTCTCATATGACTTTACACACACAAGATTACGAGAGTTTCAAAATGGGACATTTGAGGTAATAGTAAGATTTGATTTTAAAACCCAAAAACATCAGGAATTCCCGCACTTTACTTTCTAATCGTGAGGCTCTGTTTCTTGTATATATCTGTAAATAGTTGATTTACCTACTCCAAGTCTTTTGGCTGCCTCTCTTACACTTTTGTACTTATAAACAAAATAGCGGATAATTTCCTCATCGTATTCCTGAAGGGTCTTTTCCTGAGACAGAAGGTTTTGGTGAAGATTCAATGGATTTATATTTAAATGATTTGCTTCAATAGTATCGCCGTCGGACAACACACATGCCAATTCCATAAGAGCTTTCAGCTCCCTTACGTTTCCCGGGAAATGATAGCCCTGAAGTTTTTCCTGAGTCTGTTTAGAAATTTGTTTGTGTTCCATTCCGTTATCGTCACAGAATTCATTAACAAAATGTTTAGCGAGCAGTAGACAGTCATTACCACGTTCTCTAAGTGGTGGCAAATCAATTGTCAGCCCTAGGAGCCGGAAATAAAGATCCTCTCTAAATTCTCCTTTCCGAATTTGTTCCTGAAGATTTCGGTGGGTAGCTATGATAATTCTTACATCGAATTTCATAACCTTATTACTACCCAAGCGAGTAAGTTCTCTCTCTTGTAAAACCCTAAGAAGTTTAGCTTGAGTAGCTAGATTCATTTCAGCTATCTCATCAATAAAAAGAGTTCCTCCGTCAGCCAACTCAATTTTCCCAGGCTTACTACTTTCAGCACCAGTGAAAGCACCTTTCTCGTATCCAAACAACTCACTTTCTATCAGAGTGTCGGGTATAGAAGATATATTTACAGGGATGAAAGGCATATTACTTCTTTTGGAGTTGTAATGTATGCCTTTAGCAACTAATTCTTTACCAGTTCCGGTTTCACCAATTACAGAAACATTAATATTGGTTTGTACAGCTTTGTCCATAAGTATGAAAACATTCTCTATAGCTTTGCTGCTACCTTTAATTAAACTTTTAAAATTATATTCCTTTTTTATTGCTTGCTTAAGCCTTTTATTTTCATTAGTGAGCTCAAGTTTTTCAATTATTTTATTAATTGCAATGGAGATTTTATCCCTTGTATCTACTCCTTTAACGATATAATCGTAGGCTCCAATTTTTAAGAGTTCTATTGCAGTATTAATATCACTTTGTCCGGAAACTATAATCACTTGCGTATCTGGTATTTCACTCAATATTCTTTCTAGAATATCTCTACCATTCATATCAGGCAACGTGTAATCCAGAGATACAATATCAGGCCTCTCATTGAGTCTGCTTATACATTCTCTTCCAGATGAAATAGGAATTACTTCATACTCTTCATTTAGCGACAAGTATTTATATAAAACTTTCAGGAACATGTTGTTATCATCAACAACAAATATTTTGTATCTTTTATTGGCCATAATACTAAGTCTGTAAGAAGTTACAATGTCGTAAAATCAAAAGTATATGTCAATTTAAGAGTTTTCTGCCTTTATTCAAACAATTTTTTCCCATTTTTTTACGATAAGTCCCATTTTGAAACAAGCATTAAATGTGACACTAGTCTATTCTCCTGTTATTCTGATCGTTATAAATTTGGCACAACACTTGTAAGTAACTGTTACGAAACCGCAAAGGTTAAAAAAAGGAAAGTTCTTTACTTACTGAAAAATATTATAAAGGGGAAAGTTGAATTTAATTGACAGTAGTTATTTTACTTCTAGAGATGTGGGATATTAAGAGGAAGTTTAAAGGTTGAAGTAAGCATGGTTTTTTTAGGGAATAGATGTTGAGTAAAATTAATAGTGTTGATGGTTACGAAGGGACGATTTTAATTTTACTGTGTTTGGGGGTTAAAGTGCAGTCTTTTGACTGCACTTTTAAAAGAAAAGAAGAAGATTATAAGATATTGATTAAGTGTTTTGGTTAGGTTTTAGTTTTTAGGTTTAGGTTAGGTTTTTTAGTTTTTTTTTAGGTTTAGGTTTTTTTAGGTTTAGGTTAAGGTTTTAATTTTTGATTGATTGCAGGAGATGAATTCCTCAAATAAGAGGGGAATAATTGTAGGAGAAGCTCAAAATGAGAAACAGTTCAACTAATTAAAGGTGCAGTTCTATACTGCACCTTTTATTTGGAAATAAAAAGAAAAACACTATATGATAGAAATGAGAGGTCCATCGTTCAACGATGGTGAAAGCAAAGCAATAAGTTATATTTTAAATTATTATAATGATGAGGAGAATGAAACCAAGTTGTTACGGGAAGTGCGGCAATTGTTTTTTTTATTTTATAAATGGTTGCGTTGCATTAAGTGGTGAGGATTGTTTTTTGGAAATAAACCAAAAGCATGCACAACTAATATTAAACAACCGCAGCAGGTTTGATATTTCAAATCATGCAGTAGCCACTTTATCTGATAAATTTCAAGTGATGGAGGCAAAATAGAGACTCAGTCTCTTTGTCGAAAAAGGTGAATAAATCCATTTAGATTTCTTTCTTTTCCATCTCGCCCTACTGCTCTCACTACCACATAGTAAACTCCGGGTGAAGCCATTGCTCCACCAATTTTCCCATCCCAGACTGAATGTTGAATAGTATAATCAGAAGATCTTATATTGCTATAGCTCCAATTGTGGATCAAACCTCCCCAACGGTTAAATATCTTAATAGTCATACTTTTCAAAGATCTTGATTCAACAACATATACATCATTAACTCCATCTCCATTTGGTGTGAAAACATTTGGTAGTACAACAAGAGAAGTATCAACCATAATAAACTCACCTGCTTTCATAAACAAAGTATCGAAGCAATTACCGGTTGAAGTATTTTGTTTAAGAGTTACAACTTTTATTCTGTACTCACCCGTTTTTTCAAATTCATAAATTGGAGCATCATCAATTAAGACGAAGTCAATACTATCAACAACTTCGTTTTCGTTGTCTTCTGCCTCCTTTTTAATAATATTCATATCTTTATAAAAAAACCAAAAAACAGAATCATAATTAATTGATTTATTTGAGAATTCAACCTTAAGTACAGCCTCTCCACCAGTGGGGTTGTATGAGAAATCGGCCAGTGGCACTTTAGAATTATAGTCAACAAATCCTTCTGTTTCACAACCAAACTCATCTACAACCAATAATCTCAGTCTAATTGGAGAATCGCTTGCACGAGGTATCCCAGTAAAGTTTAATGAAGAGGAAATTAATTCTTCTCCATCGAACCACCTATATTTCAATTTAATATTTGGATTTCTTAAAGAATGCTGTTGGTTTGAATTAATGTCATAATAATACAATTTTGAAGTTGAAGTATCGGCAAGAACCTTATATTCAATACAATTTGAAGAAGAGTCTGGAATTTCAGTCCGAACAACTTTTAGCCAATTGTTGAAAACCCACTTCTGATATGAAATTGTAGTTCCACCACCTGTTATAGTAACACGATACAGCCCATCTTTCAGATCAGATATGACAGATGTCAGCGTATCCATTTGATTTATCGATCTAAATTGCTGGAATGTAGCAGTTACCTCATCATATTTTTCCCATGAAAAAACTGAATTTACACCCATTGGAGTATTAGCAATTAAATAAGCTGGGAAGCTATTTTCATCTTCAGCACAAAAAATGTATGCTGTATCCTTAGAATTTAAGGGGAAATCAATCGGTTTTATTTTACTTGCCTCAGGAGCAGAGATTTGGCCAAAAATACTATTAATTGTCAAAATGACAATTGAGAATAAGACAGACAGTCTAATTATTGAGCCTTTATACATTTTATAAACTTTTCTTAAGAATAACAATAATTACTATAAAAAATTGTCAGAAGCTTTAATTTTAATTATTAATAAACTTCCATGCAAAAATAAAAATTTAAAGGATAATAGTCTGCCATCTTATAACATCTATTATTTTTGGAGATAAAATAAAAGTAATTTTCTGACAACTTAAAAAATTTTTAAGTTCTAATATTGAACACAAATCAGAAAATACCTTAAAAATATTTAATAAAAAATGGAATACCAATATTTGGCTGATTTAAATAATTCACAAAGGCAAGCAGTTGAAAACACTTCCGGACCTAGCCTTGTTATCGCAGGAGCAGGATCGGGAAAAACTCGGGTTTTAACACTGCGCATTGCCCATTTAATAAGAAAAGGTACTCCCCCATCATCAATATTGGCATTAACATTTACCAATAAAGCAGCCAAGGAAATGAAAGATCGCATTTCGTCAATTGTTGGCAAAGACACTGCCAAACACATTTGGATGGGGACATTTCATTCAATATTCGCAAGAATACTAAGATCAGAATCAGAGACAATAGGTTTTCCTTCTACTTTTACCATATACGACACTTCGGATTCTAAAAGCCTGATAAGAAGCATACTGAAGGACATGGAACTTAATGATAAAACCTATAAACCTACTACAATACATTCAAGGATATCATCAGCAAAAAACAATTTGATCACGCCATCAGCATATTCAGCTAATACAAATGCCATAGAGTATGATAAATCAATTCAAATGCCAAAGATTTTTGAAATTTATAAAGAATATTCAAGGAGATGTAAAGTTGCCGGAGCTATGGATTTTGATGACCTTCTTCTTTACACAAATCTTTTATTTCATCAAAACAAAGAAATTTTAAACAAATACCAGGACCGATTTACATATATACTAGTTGATGAGTATCAGGATACAAATTTCTCTCAGTACCTTATTGTTAACAAATTGGCTGAAAAGCATAAAAATCTCTGTGTAGTAGGAGACGACGCTCAAAGTATATATTCATTCCGCGGAGCACGAATTGAAAATATTTTAAACTTTAAAAATGACTACCCCGGATTTCAAACTTTCAAGCTTGAACAAAATTATCGTTCAACGCAAAATATTGTTAATGCCGCAAACAGTATAATAAGCAAGAACACTCGCCAGATACACAAAGTTATTTTTTCAGAAAATGAAATAGGTTCAAGAATTAAGCTTTTAGAGGCAGTTTCTGATACCGAAGAAGGAATAATAATTTCAGCTGAAATAAATCAGCACAGACTAAGAGAACATTATCAGTTTTCTGATTACGCAATTTTGTATAGAACTAATGCACAATCAAGAATATTTGAAGAGCAATTAAGAAGATTAAATTTACCATACCGAATATATGGAGGAACATCTTTTTATGACAGAAAAGAAATAAAGGACATATTAGCATATCTAAGGATAATGATAAATTCGCAAGACAATGAAGCATTTAAAAGAATTATTAATTATCCTGCAAGAGGTATTGGACAAACATCACTCAAGAAACTTGAGCAATCAGCCAACCAATCAAATGTTAGTATTTGGAAAGTTGCTTCAAATCCTGACACCTATGAATTAGGTATAAATAAAGGCACTATCACAAAAATAAACGACTTCCTGAATCTAATAAAAGAATTTCAGTTGATGCTTAATGAGACTTCAGCTTACGAAGTAGCATTATCTGTTGCTCGTAAAACAGGAATACTTGAAGAACTTTACAAAGACAAAACACCTGAGAATTTAAGCAAGTTTGAAAATATTCAGGAATTACTTAACGCTATTCAGGATTTCACAATTAACGCCCTTGAAGAAGGTCGCCCAAATAAGCTTGAAAATTATCTTGAAGAAGTATCACTATTAACTGATCAAGATATTGATAATGAAGACAAAAATAAAATAACATTAATGTCAGTTCATTCAGCCAAAGGGCTGGAGTTTAAGAATGTTTTCATTGTCGGTCTTGAAGAAAAACTTTTCCCTTCTTTTTTCTCTGGCACATTATCACCAGATTCACTAGAAGAAGAAAGAAGGCTATTTTATGTTGCAATTACAAGGGCTATGAAAAATGTTTGGATTTCATATGCCCGTCAGCGATACAACTGGGGGCAATTGTCATTCTGCGAACCAAGTCGTTTTATAAGTGAGTTAGATGACAAATTTCTGTCATTCCAAGGAAACATAAATTCCTCTTTTCCACAAAACAGGGAAACAGAGAATTCCTTTTTTAGAAGAGGTAGTGAAAAAAATAATTCTAACTATTCTCCTCCAACAAGAAATAATAGCCCGATAATTCCATCTATAACAAACCCAACAAGGGTAAATCAACCTTTAAGGGGGAATAGTAATGAATACGAACAACCTGAATTAATTTCGATTGGAGATGAAGTAGAGCATCAGAGATTTGGAAGGGGGAAAGTTATTGACATGGAAGGAGAAGAGTCAAACAAAAAGGCTACAGTTTTATTCAAGAATGCAGGTCGCAAACAATTATTGTTAAAATTTGCGAAACTGAAACGCATAAAGTGATTTCAAAATGAACTCTTCTATCAACAATGCCAGTTGAATTAAAATAGTTTGTTAAATTTGCAAAGACCTGCTCTGTCTTTAAGACACTTAATTTCAGGTTGTCAAAAGAAAATTAACACAGTAATTAAATGGATTACAATTCAAACAGAAAACAATTGATATTACCTGAATACGGTAGAAACATACAAAATATGGTTAATCATATTTTGACCATTGAAGACCGAGATGAAAGAAATCTTGCAGCGCATAGTCTTATTGATGTAATGGGAAACCTTTTCCCATATCTTCGGGATGTTGCTGATTTCAAACACAAATTATGGGATCACCTTGCGATTATGTCTGATTTTAAGCTAGACATCGACTACCCATACGATCCACCTTCACCTGCCCTACTGGCTGGCAAACCTAATGTTATTCCTTACAATTCAGGAAATATTAAATATAAACATTACGGTCGTGTTGTAGAGATGATGATAAAGAGGGCAGCAGAATATGAAGAAGGTCCTGAAAAAGAATCCTTAGTTCAAATGATCGCAGACCACATGAAGAAGTGCTACCTCACATGGAACAAAGAAACCGTTGATGATGAAAAAGTAATGGCTGATTTCACTGAACTTTCTAAAGGAAAGATTGATGTCCCTGAAGACTTTCAGCTAAGAGAAACAAAAGATTTGCTTTTTCAGAAAAATTCAAAGAAGAAACAGCACAACAATAATCAGAAAAGAAATCAGGGCTATAAAAAAGATCAGCGAAAAAACTAAACTAATCTAACATCCTCTATCAGATGGCAACATTTGTAATCGAAGGCGGACATTCTCTTAAAGGCGAATTAACACCACAGGGTGCTAAAAATGAAGCTCTACAGGTGATATGTGCAACCCTTTTAACAGAAGAACAAGTTATAATACGCAATATCCCTGAAATAAGCGATGTATTAAAACTTATCGATATTTTAAAAGTCGTTGGAGTTGAAGTAACTCGAAAACAAAAAGGTGAATTTATTTTTTGTTCCCAAAATGCAAACCCTGAGAGTCTTAAGACTGAACCCTTTGCTAAGCTGGCATCCAGTTTAAGAGGATCAGTTATGATTTTGGGGCCGATGCTTTCTAGATTTGGGAAGGGATTCATCCCACAACCCGGAGGAGATAAAATTGGGAGAAGAAGACTAGATACACATTTCCTGGGATTTCAGAATCTTGGTGCTGAATTCACATTCAATTCCAGAGAAAAATATTATGAAATATCAGGAAAGAAACTAAAAGGTTCATACATGCTTCTTGATGAAGCATCGGTAACCGGAACAGCAAACATTATTATGGCTGCTGTTTTAACTCCAGGAATAACAACAATTTACAATGCAGCTTGTGAGCCATACGTACAACAGTTGTGTAGTATGTTGGTCTCAATGGGAGCGATTATAAGTGGAATAGGATCAAATCTTATAACTATACATGGAGTTAGATCTCTTTCTGGATGTGAACATACAATCTTGCCAGACATGATTGAGGTTGGTAGTTTTATTGGATTGGCCGCAATGACCAATTCAGAAATAACAATCAAAAACACTAGAATTGAGAAACTGGGAATAATCCCATCATCATTTAAACGTTTAGGCATCCAAATCGAGCTAAGAAACGACGATATTTACATTCCTGCACAAAGCCATTATGAAATTGAAAGCTTCATTGATGGATCTATAATGACCATTTCTGATGCTCCATGGCCAGGCTTGACCCCTGACCTTTTAAGCGTTTTTCTTGTTATTGCAACTCAAGCAAAAGGTAGTGTCCTTATTCATCAAAAGATGTTCGAAAGCCGTTTATTCTTTGTAGATAAACTTATTGATATGGGAGCTCAAATAATTTTATGCGATCCTCATAGGGCAACAGTAATTGGCTTAGACAATAAGATTCGTTTACGGGCAACCAACATGGTTTCACCAGACATTAGGGCTGGCGTTGCTTTGTTGATTGCGGCACTTTCAGCTGAAGGCACTAGCAAAATTCAGAATATTGAACAAATTGATCGCGGATACGAACAAATCGCTGAAAGATTGAACGCGATAGGAGCTAACATAAAACGTATTGAAAAATAAGGAATCCCTTCCTACTAACATGCTAAATTGATATGAATAAGAAAGATAAAAGAAGAATCATAGAAAAAGAGGGGAAAAAATCTAACCGTAAAGCCCTTTTCCAAGAATTACTACCATTATTAAAATCTTTTATTCTTTGGATTATTTTAGTTGTTTTAGTTGCTTGGGACTATACAAACAAACAATGGTTTTCCATGATTTTTGTAGATTTCACCACCTATTTATCATACGGACTGGCAAAAATATTATTCATACCTGCCAAAATTTTAGGGGATGGATCAGGAATAGTCACGACACTTGTTGTACACTACAAATCTATATACATCAATAATTACCCGATGATTATTGAAATTGAATGTTCTGCATATCATGCTTATCTGGCAATACTTTCACTAGTCATTTTCTCAAAATGGAATTATAAGCAAAAAATTATAGCTGGTTCAATTTTAATTGTATCTCTAGCTATTATTAATTCATTACGGATTGTAATGCTTGGAGTTGTCGGCAGAAAATTTCCACAAATATTTGATATCATGCATGATTATGTTTGGAATATTCTATTAGTAATAATCATATGGGGACTATGGGAGCTAGCTAACAAAAGAATGAATAAAACATACAATAATGTAGCAAAGACTTAATCATGAAAAATTATCTTAGGATTGTAATTTTTATTGTTTCCAGTATTGTTTTTTATCTTATCTGGGCTAATGGAGGCGAAAATGTTTATGGGAAGATCGTTTCTAAAGGAGTAGATAAAATTACTTCAAAATTTTCTTCAATTGAACGTTCTGAATTCAAAATATCGGAACAGGATAATACCCCAATGATCAATTGCTATTATAATGACAGAAAAACAACAATAGCGCTAGAATATTGCCTTCCTGTAGTTTTACTTTTGGCATGGCATTTGTCTTTATTTTTTGACAAAAGAATAAAATCTAAAGATGCTTTAAAATTATTTGCAATTAACTTCTCGATTTTATTCTTGTTGCAAATTTTTTTCCCGTTATTGCTTTTCAATATTAGTCAATCGAAAGTAAAATCAATGGGATTATTTATTGGATTACAGATATTTACATTTTTAGTTCTTTTCTTAATTATCAAGGATTCGCTTTTAATAAAATATAAATATTTGCATAAAGATTAAACTGATTTTAGTTATTAATTGTTATAATGTGGTTAAAAAATTAAATCTATGAATAAAGTATTTCTTCTATTTATATCTGTCATTTTGATATTTCAAGTTGAACAATCAAAAGCTGAAAAAAATGTTCAGGAGCCAGTTATTGGATTAAATATAGGCAATAAAGCTCCTGAAATTACTGATAAATGCCTCGATGGCAAAACAATTTCATTATCGGATTTAAAAGGTCAATTAATATTAATTGATTTTTGGGCTTCTTGGTGTGGACCTTGTAGAAGGGAAAATCCTATAGTTGTAGGGGCCTACAACAAATTCAAAAATGAAAAATTCAAAAATGGGAACGGTTTTGCAATTCTTAGCATTTCTTTAGATCAACACAAAACCCAATGGGAATCAGCCATTACTGCAGACAAGTTAGATTGGCCATTTCATATAAGCGATTTAAAAGGATGGTACTCAAAATGGGCGGGTGTATATAAAATTAACAGTATTCCAGGAAATTTTCTTCTTGATGAGAATGGAATAATAATAGCTAAGAATCTCCGAGGTGCCCAGCTAGAAATGTTTTTGTCTGAACTAAAGAAATAATCCAATTCAATCTTTTATCCTTTTTTGTCATTTAGTTAAGTTTTAACGTGTCAAATTGACGGACATACTCCTTTGGCAGAATATTTGTAATTTAGCAATTCGGATAAAATTTAATAATTATGACAAAGAAAGAGAATCCAGAGATTAAGGAAGAAACAATTAGTGAAGAGAATTGCGCTGATGAGAATGGAGTAAACCAATCTTCTGATATCAAAGAAGAAATTAAAAGAAATTCCAAAAAACACAAGAAAGACAATACGAACGACAAGATAGAAGAGCTTGTGGAGGCTCTTTCGTTAAAAAATGACCAATTGTTAAGATTACACGCGGAGTTTGACAACTATCGTAAACGGACTCTAAAAGAAAAAATGGAACTCACCAAAACAGCTGGAGAATCAATACTTTTAAACATATTACCTGTTCTTGATGATTTTGAGAGAGCATTAAAATCAATAGACAGTGCAACAGAAATCGAACCAGTAAAAGAAGGAATAGCACTCATATACAAAAGATTAGGCGATTTTATCAAAAGTAACGGAATAACAGAAATAGATGCACTAGAAAAAGAATTAGATACAGATTTACATGAAGCAATAACTAAAATCCCTTCACCAAACAACGAGTTGAAAGGGAAAATAATAGATGTTGTTCAAAAAGGTTATTTATTAAATGATAAGGTAATCAGATTCGCAAAAGTTGTAATTGGAGAATAGAAAAATCTATGAGTAAACGTGATTATTACGAAATATTAGGGGTGACAAAAGACTCTTCAACTGAAGAAATAAAAAAGGCATATCGAAAGAAAGCTATTCAATATCACCCTGATAAAAATCCAGGAGACAAGGAATCTGAGGAAAATTTTAAGGAAGCAGCTGAAGCTTACGAAGTTTTAAGCAATCCTGAAAAGAAACAAAGATATGATCAATTTGGTCATTCCGGAATGAGTGGTTCTTCTGGATTTAGCGGACAAAACATGAATATGGATGATATTTTTTCCATGTTCGGAGATATATTTGGAGGCCATTTTGGAGGCTTTGGAGGTTTTGGAGGCAGTAATCGTGGAAGATCTCAACGTATCAACAAAGGTCAAAATTTAAGAGTAAAAGTAAAACTTAATTTACAGGAGATTGCAAAAGGAGCTGAAAAGAAAATAAAAGTAAAGAAATACGTTAGTTGTAAGACTTGTTCTGGTTCAGGTGCTAAAGATGGTTCTTTCTCAACTTGCTCAACTTGCCATGGTACTGGTCAGGTTACGCGTATATCAAATACTTTCCTCGGTCAAATGCAAACCACTTCTGTTTGTCCTAACTGTGGAGGAGAGGGAAAAATCATCACCAATAAATGTACTTCTTGTTATGGCGAAGGAATTGTTCAAGGCGAAGAGGTTATAAGCATAAACATACCCGCTGGAGTTGCTGAAGGAATGCAACTATCTGTAGGAGGAAAAGGTAATGCTGCACGAAGAGGAGGAATCAACGGTGACCTAATAGTATTGATCGAAGAAGAAGAACACAACGAACTAATAAGAGACGACAACGATCTTATTTACAACCTGTTTTTAAATTTCCCAGACTTAGTATTAGGAACAACGGTGGAAATACCAACAATTGATGGTAAAGTTAAAGTTAAGATAGATGCAGGAACACAGCCTGAAAAAGTATTGAGATTGAGGGGAAAAGGATTACCTGATGTTAACGGCTACGGGAAGGGAGACATTTTAGTAAAAGTACATGCTTGGGTTCCTTCTCATCTTACAACAGAAGAGAGAAAAACGCTTGAGAAATTATCACAATCGACAAACTTTTCGGGATCACCGCAAACTGGCGCTAATAAAAAAGATTTCTTTGAGAAAATGAGGGGTATGTTTGAATAACCAAAAAAGTTAATCAGTAAATGGGAACATCCAATGCCAAACAAATTTGCCCTTAGTATTAAATTCTAGTGCAGGAAAAGGAATCTTTATAAAGTTTAATCCAACAAATAATCCTTTCAACAGTTTAGAGTTAGTTGGTATTTTTTCCCAATCAATGTCCAACGAAAATAAGAACTGCCGGGTTCTTTCATATTCGTTTAATTTATGACCATGATAATATGTTTTATTTTCATAATAGCCTAAAACACCATCAGTACTATAACCTACCGCAATATTAAGCCACGGAGGTAAGACATCCTTGAGGAATAACTTATTAGCATTTACAGAAAGCCAATATGATTGACTATTATAATCATAGAAAAAACTTTCCCAAGCATTGTTTCCTAACAGTCCATATGTCTCTTTTGCAATCTGAGATCTTGCATATCCTATCTTATACCTTAAAATTTGCTCATCGAAAAGTAATTCCTGTCCTATCATAAAAATACTTCCCGAAGCATTAGCTATTACATCTCCCCATGAAAAACCCCATCCTTCGTATAGTCCGTCAAAAATTTCAATTGGAGCCTGCATTATAAAACCAACAGGACCTCCATAAAGCAGAGCCTTGTTTTTACTAACTCCTGCTTTCCTGAGCCATTGGTAAGCTAAATAACTTTCACCATAAGAAGCAAATGAATGCCCAAATTTGTCCATTTGCAAATAAGCTTTATTGTCATTATAAAATTCAAAAGGAACTCTCTCACTGTCTTTATACCATACAAATTGCAAATATGACATTCCTGCTACGTATAAAGAGCTTTCTGTTATAATTGCAGAAGTAAGAATCTTTTTGTCTATTTGCCGTTGTGGAATTGAATCTTTAAGAGATTGAGAAAAACAGTTTACAAATAAAAAAATTAAGCTAAAGATTAAAAGGTTTAATTTTTTCATAGTAGTCTTAGTTTAGTCAAATTTAAGCATTTAACTATCATCTTGCCCTTCTTATTTGAAAAATTAAATGTAATTACCCTATCACTTACGGTAAAATGAAGGAACAAGAATAACTAAGAATGACATAATTTCTAATCGACCTAAAATCATATTGAATGATAAATAATATTTCCCGAAAGAAGAAATCGCAGAGAAATTGTCTATTGGTCCAACTTCGTTAAATCCGGGACCAACACCTCCAAGAGTTGTCGTTACAGCCCCACATGCAGAGACCTTATCCAATCCACTTATAACCAGAATTACAGTGCCAAAGAGGATAGTCAAATAGTAAATAAAAATGTATGAAATGATACCAGCAGATATATCCTGAGAAAATGCTCTTCCGTTGTATTTAGTAATATATACGGAATTGGGGTAAATTGTTCTTAAAATTAAACTTTTGAGATTTTTAAAAGCAATAACATACCTTGCAACTTTAATTCCTCCACCGGTTGACCCAACGCAAGCACCAATTAACATCAAAAGAAATAAGATCCACTGGGCTGAGTGAGGCCATAATTCATAATTCGATGATACAAATCCTGTTGCCGTAATTAAAGATGAAACCTGAAAAATAGCATCTCTGAAAGATTTTTCCCAACCAAAGCCATTAGCAGTTTTAATAATAACCATTATTAAAAGACTTGAGATTAATATAATCGCCAAGTATGCAACAAACTCCTCATTCTTAAAAATTCTTTTTAATTTGCCGTGAAAGAATAGATAATGTAACGTAAAATTCATTCCTGATAAAGTCATGAAAATTATGACTATATATTGAATTGTAGGAGAATAGTCAATTATACTACTGTTTTTTGTGCTAAATCCCCCAGTGGCTATTGTTGCAAAAGAATGACAAATTGAATCAAACAAATCCATTCCAGACAAAGTCAACAAAACGACTTGAGAAATTGTCAGAATTAAATAAATAAACCACATTCTCTTTGCAACATCGATAGTACGTGATTTAATCTTTTCAGAATTAAAAAAAGATCCTTCTGCCATCATTAGATTTTGTCCTCCTACTTTAAAAAAAGGGAGAAAAGCAATAACCAAAACAATAATTCCCATGCCCCCAATCCAATGAGTCTCAGCCCTCCAAAACAATATAGATTTTGGAACAACTTCGATGTCAGTGAGAATAGAGGCTCCTGTTGTTGTAAACCCCGATACTGTTTCAAAGAAAGCATTATCAAATTTTGTAATCGCCCCAGACAAAATATAAGGAAGTGAACCTAAGATTGAAATGGTAATCCAAGTTAAAACAACAGATATAAAAGTTTCTTTAAGGGTAAATTCTTCATTATTCTTTTTGGAAAAAAAGAAACCAAATAGACCTATGCCCAATACAATCAGAAAAGAAACGAACAAAGAAAATGCAGTATTCTCAGAATAAATTAAAGCAACAGGAATGCAACTAAGAATAAAAACACTTTCAAAAAGTAAACTCAATGATATAACATGGATTACATTTTTTTTGTTTACAGCACTCATTGCCAAGGTCTTTTTTTTTGTCAGAATTGTATAAATAAACACAATTTGAATAAGACAAAAATAATTTAAATAAAGTGTTAAAATTATTTTTTAGAAACAAACAATAAATTTATGTGCAATTGTTAATTTAATTAAGAACTAAGCATTAAAGTATTATTCAAGAATTGATATGTGCTCAATTTTTAAAGAAAGAGGGTACCAGTAAAACTAAAAATGATAATAATTCTAATCTCCCAATTATCATAAATATTGATAAAAAATATTTGCCACAAACAGAAATATTACTATAGTTGTCAATTGGACCTACATCGAAAAATCCTGGTCCTGTACAAGACAAAGTAGCAATAACAGCTCCTCCAGCAGAAGAGAAATTCATTCCACACAACATCATTACAACTGTCCCAAAGACTATAGAGAATATG
This sequence comes from uncultured Prolixibacteraceae bacterium, assembly GCA_964393405.1. GTDB lineage: Bacteria > Bacteroidota > Bacteroidia > Bacteroidales > Prolixibacteraceae > CAYMTR01. Next base: position 13,064 of record CAYMTR010000033.1, on the reverse strand, counting down.
AAAATAAAAATAAAGATTATAACCCGTGTTGTGGTATCAGCAGTGAGGGTTTGTCCGTTTAACTTAACAGTCTGTATTGAATTTGGAGACAAAATTTTATTTACATATTGCCTTAAACTCTTAAAGGCGACCAAAATTCTTGCTACTTTGATTCCTCCGGCAGTTGACCCAGTTGATGAGCCAATAAGCATTACTAATAAAAGTATCCATTGAGCAGATTGTGGCCATAATTCATAATCAGAAGTAATAAACCCAGTTGTTGTTATTAATGCAACAACTTGAAATAGAGAATCTCTAAAAGCTTTTTCATTGTTTATATTAAATTTAAAGATTAAAATTACAGATATTGTAATTGTTGCAATCAGGATAATTAATAAAAAAGTCTTTAATTCTTCATTTGCAAAAACTTTTTTAAACTTTTTATGAAGTAATAAATAGTAAAGAGCAAAATTTATTCCACCAAAAATCATGAATAAAATTAAGATGTACTGAATCAAAGGGGAGTAGCCCATAATACTATTATTCTTAGTACTAAATCCACCAGTTGCAATGGTACCAAAAGAATGACAAACAGAATCAAACAAATCCATACCTGCTATTGTTAACAGAATAATTTCTGAAATTGTCAAAAACACGTAAATAAGCCACATTCTTTTTGCAACATCTATGGACCTTGACTTTATTTTTTCAGAGTTTACAAAAGCCCCTTCAGCCATCATCATATGTTGCCCACCTGCCTTTGATAAAGGCAAAAAAACAATTATCAAAACAATTATACCCATACCTCCAAGTAAATGGGTTTCAGATCTCCATAATAGTATTGATTTTGGAAGTACTTCTATGTCATTTAAAATAGTAGCACCTGTTGTTGAAAATCCAGAAGCTGTTTCAAAAAAAGCATTGTGAAACTCTGGAATTGAGCCACTTAAAACAAAAGGTAATGCCCCAAAGATAGAAATTAGGATCCATGTTAATACTACTGACGCATAAGTATCTTTCAATGAATGATCAGTTAAGCGCCTTTTTGTCGTTAAAAACCCAACTATGCCTGAAACAAATGCAATAAGAAATGAGAAGATCAAGGGGATAAATTCAGATTCATTGTAATAGAGCGCGACTGGAACACACGTAAGAATAAATAAGCTTTCAACAATTATGCTTATTGATACAATGTTAATTACATGTTTAATGTTAATCCGACTCATTTGAACAATAAAAGAAATTTAAACCTTATTAATATACTAATAAAGCAAAAAAAGGCTATTTGAAAAAATAGCCTTTTCTTTATTTAACAATTATATTATGCCATTGGGATATTCCCTGTACCAAAATTAAATGGAGCATTCATCGCTTCTTGCCCTGGATTTACCTTAATCGAACCATACTGCTTTTCGTACTTTTGAACATTATCTTGTAATGCAATCATAAGTCTCTTTGCATGTTCTGGTGTCAAAATGATTCTTGACTTCACTTGCGCTTTTGGTACTCCAGGCATGACTCTTACAAAATCAACAATAAATTCAGTCGAAGAGTGTGTTATTATTGCTAGGTTCGAATAAATACCTTGTGCCACATCTTCATTGAGTTCAATGTTTAATTGATTTTGATTTTGCTTAGACTGATCTTCCATTTTCTAATCGTTTTCGTCGTCGTCGAAATCAAAATTACGTTGATCTATTAATCTATCATATTCGTCTTTTGATCCAACAACAAGGTTTTTATATTCCTTCTGTCCTGTTCCCGCAGGGATTAAATGCCCACAAATTACGTTTTCTTTTAACCCATTAAGATCATCAATCTTTCCATTAATGGCTGCTTCATTAAGAACTTTAGTTGTTTCTTGGAATGATGCAGCTGACATCCAACTCTTAGTTTGAAGTGCGGCTCTGGTTATACCCTGTAATATCTGACTTGAGGTTGCCGGTACAGCATCTCTAGCTTCAACCAACTTCTTATCCCTCCGTCTTAATTGTGAGTTTTCGTCCCTCAATCTACGCGCAGTAACAATCTGTCCTTCCTTGAATGTTTCGCTTTCGCCTCTTTCAATTACAACTTTCTTCGCAAAGATCCAATCGTTTTCTGCTAAAAAGTCAAGTTTATCAACAATTTGCTTTTCCAAGAATCTTGTATCTCCGGGATCATCAATTTCAACTTTACGCATCATCTGGCGAACAATCACCTCAAAATGCTTATCGTTGATTTTTACCCCTTGCATCCTGTAAACATCTTGCACTTCATCCACAATATATTCCTGCACTGCAGTTGGACCTTTGATCGCAAGTATGTCACCAGGAGTTATTGCTCCATCAGACAAAGGAGTACCCGCCCTTATGTAGTCATTTTCCTGTACCAATATTTGTCGTGAAAGTGGCACAAGGTATTTCTTAACATCACCTGAACGTGAAGTAACAATTATCTCGCGGTTACCACGTTTAATCTTACCCAATGATACTTCTCCATCTATTTCTGAAACAACTGCAGGATTTGAAGGATTTCGAGCTTCAAATAATTCTGTAACACGAGGTAATCCTCCAGTAATATCACCAGCTTTACCTGATGCACGTGGAATTTTCACCAAAATATCGCCTGAAACAACCTTTTCTCCGTTATCAACAGAAATGTGCCCGCCAACTGGTAAGTTATATGAACGAATCATTTCTCCGTGCTCATCAAGTATCCTTAAAGATGGATTCTTTGTTTTATCCCTCGTCTCAATGATTACTTTTTCTTTATAACCAGTCTGTTCATCTGATTCATCGCGATATGTAACTCCATCAATCAGGCTATCGAATTCAACTTTCCCGTTGAATTCAGTAATAATAACCCCATTATATGGATCCCATTCACAAATCAACTGATCTTTAGAAATTTCCTGCCCATTTTTAATAAATAATTTTGATCCGTAAGGGATACTATGGGTAGTAACAGTAATTCCAGTATTCTTATCAATTATTCTTAATTCAGCCAATCGACTTACAACAATATCAACTTTAGAATTATCGTCACCAGTGAATTCTACTATCCTTAATTCTTCAATCTCGGCAATTCCATTATAACGTGATACAATTGTAGATTGAGATGAAATATTTCCTGCAATACCTCCAACGTGGAATGTCCTTAAAGTAAGCTGAGTACCTGGTTCTCCAATTGATTGTGCGGCTATAACACCAACAGCTTCACCTCTTTGAACCATTCTACCATTTGCAAGATTACGTCCGTAACATTTTGCACATACTCCTACATTCGATTCACATGTCAATACTGATCTAATTTCTACTCTCTCTATCGGAGAATTCTCAATTTTTCTTGCAACTTCTTCAACTATTTCATCTCCTGAACGTACCAGTAATTCAGCTGTCTGGGGATGGAATATATCGTGAACAGAAGTTCGTCCCAATATCCTGTCGTATAAAGATGCTACTACTTCTTCGTTCTTTTTTACAGCAGTTGCAACCAAACCTCGAAGTGTGCCACAATCTTTTTCTGTTATTATTACATCTTGAGCAACATCAACAAGCCTTCTCGTAAGATAACCAGCATCAGCAGTTTTAAGTGCAGTGTCAGCCAAACCTTTTCTGGCTCCGTGAGTAGATATAAAGTATTCAAGAACAGATAATCCTTCTTTAAAATTAGCAAGAATAGGATTTTCGATAATCTGAGCAGTTGTAGCTCCTGACTTCTGCGGTTTTGCCATCAAACCCCTCATCCCACAAAGTTGGCGTATCTGTTCTTTTGAACCACGAGCTCCGGAATCTAACATCATATAAACAGGATTAAAACCTTGTCTATCGTTGCTGAGGGTTTTCATTACAGACTGAGTAAGTTTGGCATTAACATGAGTCCAAGTATCAATAACCTGATTGTATCTTTCATTATTGGTGATAAATCCCATGTTATAGTTAGCCATTACTTCCTCTACTTCATCATAACCCTCTTGAACCATTTCTGCTTTATCGTCAGGAATAATTACATCAAAAAGATTAAACGACAATCCACCTCTGTAAGCCATTTTATAACCAAGGTTTTTTATATCATCAAGGAATCTTGCAGTAATAGCATTGTCGGTTTTACTAAGTATGAATGAAATAATTTCCCTTAAAGCTTTCTTGGTAGCAAGCTGATTTATAAAACCAACTTCCTTAGGTACATGCTGGTTAAAAATAATTCGCCCAATTGTAGTTTCAATTGTATGATTTATTGGGTTTTCATTTTCATCTATGTCATCTACTTTACATTTGACGATTGAGTGCATTTCTACCTTCCCCTCATTGAAAGCAATAATTGCTTCTTCAGGTGAATAAAACCTCAAACCCTCTCCTAATGCACCTTTACGAGGCTTAGTCATGTAGTACAAACCAAGAACCATGTCCTGAGAAGGAACAGTAATAGGAGCACCATTTGAAGGATTCAGAAGATTATGAGATGAAAGCATTAACAATTGAGCCTCAAGAATAGCAGCATTTCCCAATGGGAGATGTACAGCCATCTGGTCACCGTCAAAGTCAGCATTAAAACCAGTACAAACCAAAGGATGAAGTTGAATTGCCTTACCTTCAATAAGTTTTGGCTGAAAAGCTTGAATTGAGAGTCTGTGCAAAGTTGGTGCCCTGTTTAATAAAACAGGATGTCCCTTCATTACATTCTCAAGAATATCCCAAACTACAGGATCTTTTCTATCAACTATTTTTTTGGCAGATTTTACAGTCTTTACTATACCCCTTTCAATAAGTTTACGAATAATAAAAGGCTTATATAATTCTGCTGCCATTCCTTTTGGAATACCACACTCATGTAACTGCAGACTTGGTCCAACAACAATAACAGATCTTGCAGAATAGTCAACACGCTTTCCTAATAAATTTTGACGGAAACGACCTTGCTTTCCTTTTAAGCTATCACTTAAAGATTTTAACGCGCGATTGTTCTCAGTTTTTACAGCATTCGATTTTCTTGAGTTATCAAAAAGTGAATCAACAGCTTCCTGAAGCATTCGCTTCTCGTTCCTTAGAATAACTTCCGGAGCTTTAATTTCAATTAATCTTTTAAGTCGATTATTTCTTATTATAACTCTACGATATAAATCATTCAAATCTGATGTGGCAAATCTTCCACCATCAAGTGGCACTAAAGGTCGCAAATCAGGCGGTATTACAGGAACAACCTTAACAATCATCCATTCAGGCCTGTTAAGTTGTGTGCTACCTCTGAACGCTTCTACCACCTGAAGCCTTTTTAAAGCCTCATTCTTTCTCTGTTGAGATGTTTCAGTACTCGCTTTGTGCCTTAAATCATAAGAAAGCTCATCGAGATCAATTCGTTCCAAAAGTTTATATAAACCTTCGGCACCCATTTCAGCAATAAACTTGTCTGGATGGTCATCGTCAAGCATCTGATTTTCTTTAGGCAGAGTATCTAATATATCAATGTATTCTTCCTCTGTAAGGAAATCAAGATAATTTACTCCTTCTTTTTGCTTTATCCCCGGATTAATTACTACATAACGTTCATAGTAAATAATTGAATCAAGCTTCTTTGTAGGTAATCCTAAAAGATATCCAATTTTGTTTGGAAGTGACTTAAAGTACCAGATATGTGCAACTGGGACAACAAGTGAAATGTGTCCCATTCGCTCTCTTCTAACCTTTTTCTCTGTTACTTCTACTCCGCATCTGTCACAAACAATTCCACGATAACGAATACGTTTATACTTTCCACAGTGACATTCATAGTCCTTTACAGGTCCAAATATTCTTTCACAGAATAATCCATCACGTTCAGGTTTGTATGTCCTGTAGTTAATCGTTTCCGGCTTTAAGACTTCCCCGTGGGATCTTTCTAATACTTCTTCCGGAGATGCCAAGCTGATAGAGATTTTGCTAAAGCTACTCTTTACTTTATTTTCTCTTCTGAAAGCCATTTATTTTATATTATTCGATTTCAAATTAATCCATATTAACACTCAAACCTAAGCCACGAAGCTCATGCAGCAATACATTCAATGACTCAGGTATACCTGGCTGAGGCATTGGATCACCTTTAACTATAGCTTCGTATGCTTTAGCACGTCCGATTACATCGTCTGATTTAACAGTAAGAATCTCCTGCAATATATGAGAGGCTCCAAAAGCTTCTAGTGCCCAAACTTCCATTTCCCCAAAACGCTGACCTCCAAATTGAGCTTTACCTCCTAATGGTTGCTGAGTAATTAGTGAATATGGACCTATAGAACGGGCATGCATTTTATCTTCAACCATGTGACCTAATTTTAACATATAAATTATGCCAACAGTTGCTGGTTGATCAAAAGGAGCACCGGTTTCACCATCATACAAAACGGTACGTCCGTATCCGGGTATTCCAGCCTTTTCAGTATATTCATTTATTTGTTCTAAAGTAGCACCATCAAAAATTGGTGTAGCAAACTTAATTCCAAGTTCTTTCCCAGCCCAACCTAAAACAGTTTCGTAAATCTGACCCAAGTTCATACGTGAAGGTACACCTAATGGGTTTAGTACTATGTCAACTGGAGTTCCGTCTTCCAAAAATGGCATATCTTCATCACGTACAATTCGGGATACAATACCTTTATTGCCATGCCTACCTGCCATTTTATCACCAATCTGCAATTTGCGTTTCTTGGCAATATAGACTTTTGCTAATTGGATGATTCCTGCCGGAAGTTCATCTCCAATTGTCACATTGTATCTTTCTCTACGGGCTACTGCTTCAAATTCCTTGTGCTTAACAACATAATTGTTAATAAGGTCATGAATCATGTCATTTTTATCCTTATCTGTTGTCCACTTATTAGGATTAATGGTAAGGTAGTCTATCTCTTGCAATTGTTTTAATGTAAACTTCACTCCCTTCCCGATAACCTCAGCTCCATAATAGTCGCGAACGCCCTGAGAGGTTTTGTTATTTATTAATTGGAATATTCTATCTTCCAAATCAGCTCTTAAAACCGAGATTTGATTATCAAATGCCTCATCAATTTGTTCAAGCATAGGTTTGGAGGAAGTCTTTCCTTTTTTGTCCTTCATTACACGTGAAAACAATTTCTTCCCAATAACTACCCCACTCAATGAGGGAGAAGCTTTTAAAGAAGCATCTTTCACGTCGCCAGCTTTATCTCCGAATATAGCTCGTAAAAGTTTTTCTTCAGGAGATGGATCTGATTCTCCTTTCGGAGTAATTTTTCCAATAAGTATATCTCCAGGCTTAACATTAGCACCAATTCTGATCAAGCCATAATCATCAAGATTTTTTGTTGCGTCTTCACTCACATTTGGTATGTCAGAAGTAAATTCTTCCATTCCCCTTTTTGTTTCTCTTACCTCAAGAGAATATTCGTCAATGTGAACTGAAGTAAAAATATCTTCTCGAACAATTCTTTCTGAAATTACAATAGCATCCTCATAGTTATATCCCTGCCAAGGCATAAAAGCGACCTTCAGATTTCTCCCTAAAGCTAAGTCCCCTGCTTGAGTGGCATAACCTTCAGTAAGAATTTGTTTGGGCGCAACTCTTTGTCCTTTCCTTACAATAGGACTTAGTGTAATACTTGTACCTTGGTTAGTTTTATCATATTTCGGAAGCTTGTATGTCTTATAATCTGGTTCAAAACTTACAAATCGTTGATCATCCGTCCTATCATATTTTATTACTATTTGATCTGCATCAACATAATCAACTACCCCATTCCCTTCTGCAGTTATGTGCACCTTTGAATCTGTTACAACCCTTGATTCAAGACCTGTCCCAACTATTGGAGCTTCAGGTTTTATTAAAGGTACTGCTTGGCGCATCATGTTTGATCCCATCAATGCCCTATTCGCATCATCGTGCTCTAGGAAAGTAATCAAAGATGCAGCAATAGATGCAATCTGATTAGGACCAACGTCCATTAACTGAACATCTGCTGCATCAGAAAGAGGATAATCCCCTTCTTTTCTCGCTTTTACTTTTGGGTTAATAAATTTCCCTTCGTCATCAAGCTTAGCGTTAGCTTGTGCAATTACATTACCTTCCTCTTCTTCAGCAGTAAGATATATTACTCCCCCATCAGTTAAATCAACCTGTCCGTTACTTACTTTTCGATATGGAGTTGAAATAAAACCAAGGTCAGTAATCTTTGCATAAACGCATAGCGATGAGATCAATCCAATGTTTGGACCTTCAGGAGTTTCAATCGGACACAACCTTCCATAATGGGTAAAGTGTACGTCCCTTACTTCAAAACCTGCTCTTTCTCTTGATAAACCACCTGGCCCTAAAGCAGACATACGACGTTTATGAGTCATTTCTGCAAGAGGGTTGGTTTGATCCATGAATTGAGACAAAGCATTTGTTCCAAAGAATGAATTTATTACAGAAGAAAGTGTTTTAGAATTTATTAAGTCGATTGGAGTAAAAACCTCATTGTCTCTTACATTCATTCTTTCCCTTATTGTTCTAGCCATTCTTGCTAAACCAATTCCGAATTGGTTGAACATCTGCTCCCCAACTGTTCTTACTCTTCTGTTTGATAAGTGGTCAATATCATCAACATCAGTTTTTGAATTAACTAATTGAATCAGATATTTTATAATTTCGATAATATCTTCATTAGTAAGAATCCTTGTATCAATGTCGATGCTAAGATTCAATTTTTTATTGATCCTATAACGACCCACATTACCAAGGTCATAACGCTTATCAGAAAAGAAAAGATTTTCAATAACCTCGCGAGCTGTTGATTCATCAGGCGGTTCAGCATTCCTTAATTGCCTATATATATGTAATACAGCTTCTTTTTCTGAATTACAAGGGTCTTTCTGAAGAGTGTTATATATTATAGCGTAATCCTGTAGATTAGCTTCTTCTTTATGCAGTAATATTGTTTTGGCTCCTGAGTCTACTATTAAATCTACATGATCATTTTCAATTACTGTTTCACGATCAATAATGACTTCGTTCCTTTCAATAGAAACAACTTCACCGGTATCCTCATCAACAAAATCTTCAACCCATGTTTTCAAAACACGTGCTGCAAGTTTACGGCCAACTAATTTTTTGATTCCTGCTTTTGAAACTTTAATTTCATCGGCTAAACCAAAAATTTCTAAAATATCTTTATCTCCCTCATAACCAATAGCTCTCAAAAGAGTGGTTACAGGTAATTTCTTTTTGCGATCAATATATGCATACATAACATTGTTAATGTCAGTTGCAAATTCAATCCATGATCCCTTAAAAGGAATAATCCTTGCTGAATAAAGTTTTGTCCCATTAGCATGCATGCTTTGACCAAAGAATACTCCTGGTGATCGATGCAACTGTGAAACTATTACCCTTTCAGCACCATTAATGACAAACGTACCTCGTTCTGTCATATATGGTATGGTACCAAGATAAACATCTTGAACAACTGTATCAAAATCCTCATGTTCAGGATCCGTACAGTATAACTTCATTTTGGCCTTAAGTGGTACACTAAAAGTAAGTCCTCTTTCGATACATTCGGTTATTGAATAACGTGGAGGATCTATATAATAATCAATAAATTCAAGCACGAAGTTATTCCGGGTATCTGATATTGGAAAGTTTTCGATAAAAACTTTATATAAACCCTCTTCTTTTCTCATTTCAGGAGTCGAACCAAGCTGGAAAAACTCAATGAATGACTTGATTTGAATTTCAAGAAAATCGGGATATTCGAATGTATTTTTCGTTGAAGAAAAACTAATTCTTTGATTTACAGTATTCAAAGACATTTATACGATGTATTTATTGAACTTAAAATATAAAACACAAAAAGGCTTAGTCCCTATTTTATTGGGACTAAACCATTGCAACCCTTATGGGTTGTAGACCTTATTTAAGTTCAACTTCAGCTCCTGCTTCAATTAATTGCGCTTTTAGAGCTTCAGCCTCTTCTTTAGAAACTTTTTCTTTGATGGCTTTTGGAGCAGCATCAACTACTTCCTTAGCCTCTTTAAGACCAAGACCTGTAAGTTCCTTAACTAATTTAACGATAGCTAACTTTGACTGACCTGCTGATGTAAGGATTACATCAAACTCAGTTTGAACAGCTTCTTCTGCAGGATCAGCACTGGCAGCAGGGCCAGCAACAGCTACTGCAGCAGCAGCGGGTTCAATACCATATTCACTCTTTAAAATTCCTGCTAATTCGTTTACTTCTTTAACAGTAAGGTTAACTAATTCTTCTGCAAGTTTTTTTAAATCTGCCATTGTAACAACGATTTAAAATGTTATAAAATATTTATTACTTTTTATCTGATAAAGTTTTAAGAATCCCGGCAATTTTCTGTCCTCCGCTTCCTTGTAAAGCAGAAATAACATTTTTCGCTGGAGATTGGAGAAGGGCAATAACATCGCCGATAAGTTCGTTCTTTGACTTAAGGTTAGCCAGTATTTCAAGCTGATTCTCCCCAATATAAACGCACTCTTCAACATATGCAGCTTTTAATAAAGGTCTATCAAGAGTTTTGTGTTTTTTACGAAAATCTTGTATTAACCTTGCAGGCACGTTGCCTGAATCGCTGAACATTAATGATGTATTTCCTTCTAGAACGTTAAAGAGCTCTGATGCATCTTTATTAGATGCTTCAATTGCCCTTTTTAAAAGAGTATTCTTTACTACAATCAGTTTTACATCTTTCTGAAAACAAATACGACGAAGTTCACTTGTCGACACTGCATTCAAATTCGAAATGTCTGCCAGATAAAAATGATTGAATGAATTGATCTCCTGTGTAAGGTTATCGATAATTTCTTGTTTCTCTGATCTCTTCATAATTCACAAATTAATCCTGTGCAGTTTTTGGTTCTACTTGAATCCCCGGACTCATTGTGCTTGAAAGATAAATACTTTTAATGTATGTACCTTTGGCTGCCGATGGTTTCAATTTTAAGATTGTGCCAATAAATTCTTTCGCATTGTCAACAAGTTTTTCAGGATCAAATGAAACTTTACCAACTGATGTATGAACAATACCATATTTATCAACTTTAAAATCAATTTTTCCTTGCTTGATTTCCTTGATAGCTTTACCAACTTCCATAGTTACAGTACCACTTTTAGGATTAGGCATTAATCCGCGAGGACCAAGAATACGACCAAGAGGACCTAATTTACCCATAATAGGTGGCATTGTAATAATGACATCTACATCGGTCCATCCTCCCTTGATTTTTTCAAGATAGTCGTCCAATCCTACGAAATCTGCTCCTGCTTCATTAGCTTCCTGTTCTTTATCAGGAGTAACTAATGCAAGCACTTTAACCTCTTTTCCGGTACCGTGTGGCAATGAAACCACACCTCTAACCATTTGGTTAGCTTTTCTGGGGTCAACTCCTAATCGCACATCAATATCAACCGACGAATCAAACTTGGTAGTAGAAATCTCTTTTACCAATTTTGAAGCTTCAGCCAGCGAGTATAGTTTACCCTTCTCAAGTTTTTCTAAAGCAAGTTTTCTATTCTTAGTAATTCTAGCCATTTTAATCAATATTTTAGAGTTAATTAAATGGAGAATCACCTGTGATAGTAATCCCCATGCTACGGGCAGTACCAGCAACCATTCTCATTGCAGATTCTAAAGTAAAGCAATTTAAATCAGACATCTTATCCTGAGCGATTTCTTCTACCTGTTTCCAGGAGAGGGAACCAACTTTTTTAACGTGTGGTTCAGCAGAACCGCTCTTTACTTTAGCTGTTTCGAGAACTTGAACAGCCACAGGTGGTTGTTTTACAATAAAGTCAAATGACTTGTCTGCAAAAACAGTTATGACAACCGGAAGCACTTTTCCTGCCAACTCTTGCGTGCGGGCATTAAATTGCTTGCAAAATTGCATAATGTTTACACCTTTTGACCCCAATGCTGGTCCAACCGGAGGTGATGGATTAGCTGCACCACCCTTAATTTGGAGTTTAATAATTCCAGCAACTTCTTTAGCCATAACAAAATTTTAATTTTTGTTGTTTACTCCTTTTCGACTTGCATAAAACCAAGTTCCAAAGGTGTTTTGCGACCGAATATTTTAACCATCACTTTCAACTTTTTCTTTTCTTCGTTTACCTCTTCGATAACTCCGTTAAATCCATTGAATGGTCCATCGATCACTTTAATTGTTTCACCTACTACAAATGGAATCGTAAGTTCTTCATCACTTGCGGAGAGTTCATCAACCTTTCCAAGGATGCGGTTAACTTCTGACTGACGCATCGGAACGGGTTCTCCGCCCTTTGTGTCACCTAAAAAGCCAATCACATTTGTAACATTTCTTAGAATGTGTGCGACCTCGCCTACTAATGCTGCTTCAACTAAAAGATAACCGGGGAAAAAGTTACGCTCTTTGCTGATCTTCTTACCGTTCCTAATCTGATACACCTTTTCAGTGGGTATCAGAACCTGGGAAACATATTCCTGGAGCCCGGCAGATGAAATTTCACCTTCGATATATTCTTTCGCTTTTTTTTCTTTTCCCCCAATGGTTCTAAGAACATACCACTTCTTTTGGATCTCGCTCATTACTGCCCTCCAGTAGATTAATAAAAAAGACTGTAAATAAATTCCAGTAGATTCTCGAAAACAGAATCCACAAGGAATATCACCAGTGCAATTATGATGGAAGCTATCATAACTATTATCGCGCTACTTTGTAGTTCTTTCCAAGTTGGCCACGTTACTTTGTGTACCAATTCATTATAAGACTCTTGAATGTAAGTTTTGATTTTCATCATCCTTTTTTTATGTTGTACGAATGGTAAGAGTCGAACTTACTTTTACTCCCGACTTGAGATCATTCGTATAAATAGTTCCGGGATAACCCGGAACTATAAGATATCAAAATTATTTATGATACAATTTCAGTAACCTGACCTGCACCAACAGTACGTCCTCCTTCACGAATTGCAAATTGGAGACCTATGTTTAATGCAACAGGATAAATCAATTCTACTTCTATCGAAACATTGTCACCAGGCATAACCATTTCACGACCTTCAGGTAAACGAATCTCTCCGGTTACGTCAAGTGTGCGAAGATAGAACTGAGGAC
>CAYMTR010000032.1:0-38100 GCA_964393405.1 uncultured Prolixibacteraceae bacterium | reverse complement strand
GTGATCCTAGCGGGATTCGAACCCACATCGTCAGAACCGGAATCTGAAATTCTATCCATTGAACTATAGGACCATTTTTTTACTTAGCGCCACAAATTTAAAAAACTTCGATAGTTTTGAAAGTAAGTTCCCATTTTTTATGCAAATAATCAAACTAACGCTCTAAATAGTAATTTTGTATTTGATGGACAAAAAATGTGCAATAAAGGAAATCAATTATCGGGCTAAAAAAGGTGATAAATTCCTCTTTATTATTGACTATGAAATGCAAAATTGCATAGTTGCAGACCCTGATGAGGCTTTTGCCAAGGATATACTTTTTAACTTCAACAACATACGTAATTTCAAAGAAACAACTTTGGACGATTATGATTTCAAATTTGAAAGGAAAACTGTTTCTTTTTCAGCATATAAGGAGAAATTTTACCTTATTCAGGAGTTTCTGAAAAAAGGAGACACGTATTTAGTAAACCTTACATTGCCTACCCCTATATCAACAAATTTGTCGCTTAATGAAATATTTCATCGGTCTGAAGCAAAATATAAACTTCTATACAAGAATGAATTTGTGTTCTTTTCACCCGAAATATTTATTAAAACAAAGGGGAATAAGATATTCACACATCCGATGAAAGGAACCATTGACGCAGCGCAGCCCAACGCAAGTGAGAGTTTGCTAAGCAATGCCAAGGAGCAGGCTGAGCACGCCACTATTGTCGATTTATTAAGAAACGACCTCAGCATGGTTGCAAGAAATGTGAGAGTTGAAAAATTCAGGTATATTGATGAAGTAATATCCAAAGAGAAAAAGCTGCTTCAGGTAAGTTCAATGATCAGTGGTGATTTGGATGAAGATGCAATAAATAATCCGGGAGAGATGATATTCAAATTGCTGCCTGCAGGTTCGGTTACTGGAGCGCCCAAAAAGAAGACCCTTGAAATCATTAAAACAGTTGAAAACTACGAAAGAGGCTTTTATACAGGAATAGCAGGTTATTTTGACGGAAAGGACTTTGATTGTTGTGTGATAATACGTTACATAGAAAGCATTGATGGTCTATTGACTTACAAGAGTGGCGGAGGAATAACGGCTCAAAGCGATTGTACTGATGAGTATAATGAATTAATAAATAAAATATATGTACCCATTAACAGAAGCAATACTGATTGAGAATAAGCGACTTCACAACATAGAGCTGCACAATAAAAGGTTCAATAATGGATTAAAAGAATATCTTGGGTTGAACAAGGATATTGATTTGAATGAGCATATTATTATTCCAGAAGATATTTCAGACGAAAGATACAAGTGTAGGGTTAAGTATTCTGACGGAAACATAATTACCGAAATTTCTTTGTATGAACAAAGAATCATTAAAAGTTGCAAAGTAGTACATAATGAGACTATTGACTACACATATAAAACAACAGACAGAACAACTTTAGAATATCTTTTCGGGCAAAGAGGAGAATGCGACGACATAATAATTATCAAGAATGGTATGGTAAGCGATTCGTTTTCAGCGAACATTATTTTTTTTGACGGAGAAAATTGGTATACCTCTGACAGCCCCCTTCTTAAAGGCACACAGAGGGAGTTTTTATTAAATCAAGGAATTGTAAAAGAAAGAAATATTAAGGAGAGCGACATTTTAAAATATTGTAAGCTGAAGCTGATAAATGCAATGCTTGATTTTGAGAGGGCTCCTGAAATTAAAATACCTGAGGGAATTATATTTTAAGGAAAATTACAGTAATACTAATAATATCAACTTCCTTCGGACTGATTGAAAAATTTAGGTATTTTTGTTGTAAAGAGAAACCTAAGATTATGACCCACATCATTGAAAAAATAGACAAAGTCGCAACCAGCATATTGATAAGGGATTACAGCTCAATATGCAACAAAGTGATGGATTACATCCATTCATTCGAGAGTGAAGATGAAATTGAGAATTACAACTACAATCTCAAGAGAGAACACATTAACAGAGTAATTGGATACACTGAAGTTCTCGCAAGAAGCTTAAAATGTGATGAAAATACTATATTGATAGCTGAGCTTTCGGCATTGTTGCATGATGTTGGGAGGTTCGAACAATTCAAAATCTTCAAGAGTTTCATGGATTCTGAAACTAAAGACCACGCCGATATAGCGTTGAAGCTTATCGAGAAAGAGGGATGGCTTGACTCATTACCCAAATTAGCTAAGAATATTGTCACAAAATCGGTTTACTATCACAACAAGAAAACCATTTCAAAAGATGAGAACCCTGCGGTAGTGTTTGTATGTAAAATACTGAGGGATGCTGATAAAATTGACATTCTGGATTTATCTACAAAGGAGTTTTCTGATGAAAATGTATTTAAGAATCCTGCCTTTACTTATCAACTCAAAGAATCGGATGAAGTATCAAGACCGGTAATGCTAAGCATGTTATCGGGAGAGATGCCGGAAAAGAGTGAATTGCGAACAGTAGCTGATTTTAAGATGCTTCAGCTATCGCTGGTTTATGACCTTAACTTCAGTGAAAGCTTTTCAATAGTAAACAAGAGAGAATATATTAGGAAAATATTCAATACAATGTCATTAAGTGACAGCATTTTTGAATGTTTTAGCAAAGCCAGAATATTTGTAGAGAACAAACTTCGCTAAGAATGGGAAGAAAATTAATTTTAATTAGTAATGATGATGGTATCGGAGCTAAAGGGCTGAAAGAACTTACTGAAGTTGGGAAAGAGTTTGGAGATGTGATTGTTGTAGCCCCTCATGGTCCACGTTCAGCAATGTCGATGGCTTTAACTGTAGAAACGCCTGTCAGATTAACAAAGCACGAACATGGAAGTCACTGTACTTCTTATAGCTGTACAGGCACCCCGGTAGATTGCATAAAAATAGCTTTTGACAAACTTCTTGACCGTCAGCCAGATATTATACTTTCCGGCATTAACCATGGAGTTAATTCATCAATCAGCATACATTATTCGGGAACCATGGGAGCAGTAATAGAAGGTTGCATTCATGAAGTTCCGGCAGTTGGATTTTCGTTATGTGAGTATGACCCGGATGCTGATTTTTCTTATTCGAAAGAATATGCGCGAAAAATAATAACAGGAATATTTGAAAACGGATTGCCCCTAGGAACTTGTTTAAATGTAAACATACCTAAGGGAAAGCCCAATGGGATAGCGATATGCAGACAGGGAACCGGCAGATGGGTAAATGAATTTGAAGAAAGGAAGGACCCACACAACAGATCATATTACTGGATCACGGGATACTTCAAAAGCATGGATAATGGGTTGACAGATACAGACAATCACATGCTTTCAGAGGGTATGGTTTCGGTAGTTCCAATAAAGACAGACTTAACAGACCACTCATACTTAGAAAACTTGAAAAACTGGAAAATATGATAAAAAAGAAACCGTTTTTTGATAAAATAATTTGGGGTTTAGCATTCGGACTAATACTCCCAATATTAATATTCTTTATTTACTATCTGTTAAAGTTCGGAGATGTACCCTTTTCGCTGTATATCCAAAATCTGCATACCTACGGTTTGTTATTCAAGATAATGAGTCTTTGTGTTTTGTCAGACCTACCATTGTTTTATCTGTTCCTTCAGTTAAAATATATGACAGGATCTAAAGGCATAGTCATGGCATGCTTTATATATGGATTTGCTGTTTTAGCATACAGATTTATCTAATTAAGATGAAGTACTTTTTGATTGCTGGAGAACCTTCAGGCGATTTGCACGGATCTGATTTAATGGCAGAAATTAAAACTGTTGATCCGGGAGCTGAATTTATGTATTGCGGAGGAGATCGCATGGCAAGTCAGGGAGGAATTTTGATAAAGCATTACCGAGAGATGGCTTATATGGGCATACTGCCTGTTTTGCTTAATTTAAAATCGATAAAAAGAAACTTCAAACTATGCAAGACCCGCTTAAAGGAATTTAATCCTGATGCTATCATATTGATTGATTATCCTGGATTTAACCTCAGAATGGCGAAATATGCAAAGAAAGAAGGAATTAAAACTCTTTATTACATTTCTCCCAAACTTTGGGCATGGAATACAAAGAGGGTGAAGCAGGTAAAAGCATATGTAGATGAGATGTACACCATTTTTCCATTCGAAACATCGTTTTACAGCAAATACGATTACAAGGTTAGCTATGTAGGAAACCCTGTTTTTGATATTATTGCTAAAGAACTTGAGAAAAGGGTTGAACATGAAGAATTTTGCAAAAAAAACAAGCTTGAGAAAAAACCAATTATCGCTATCCTTGCAGGAAGCAGAAAGAATGAGATAAGTTCTTTGCTTCCAATAATGGAGCAATTACCGGAAGAGTTTAAAGTATACCAGTTTGTTATTGCAGGAGCACCGGGCAACAAAAATGAATTCTACAGAAGTATTTTAAAGAAAGACTTAAATATAATTTTTGACCAGACTTATGATTTATTAAGATGCAGTACAGCAGCTGTTGTAGCCTCCGGGACTGCAACACTTGAAACAGCATTATTAGGAACTCCCCAGGTTGTATGTTACAAAATGGGCATGGGATGGTTTCTTGAACTTTTCCGCAATCAGATATTAAAAACCAAATATTTTTCGTTGGTTAATTTAGTTGCAGAAAAAGAAGTTGTAAGAGAGCTTTTTCAGAGTCAGGTAACAGTTGAAAACATAAAAGCAGAGCTTGATAAAATTATTTTTGACGAGAAATACCTAAAAGAAATGCTAAAAAGCTATACTGAGATATCAGAAAAACTATCATCGCATGGTGCTGCAAAAATTACTGCGGAACAAATAGTTGGATCAATAAAGTAAAAAAATAGAAATGATTACCCTGCTCAAAAAAGAATTGAATACATTTTTCGCATCTGTAACGGGATACCTTGTCATTGCTGTTTTTCTGATAAGCACAAGCATGTTTTTATGGGTAATACCGGGAGGAAGCAATTTGATAGACGGACAAAGATCGTCGCTGAAAGCATTTTTTGAATTAGCACCGTGGTTATATCTTTTCCTAATACCTGCAATAACGATGAAGATGTTTGCAGAAGAAAAGAGGCTTGGGACTATTGAAATACTATACACTCGACCAATTTCTACCTCAGGAGTAATAATAGCCAAATACCTTGCTTCTCTGGTACTTGTTGTTATTTCACTATTACCAACACTGCTATATTTCTTTTCGGTTTATAGACTGGGCAATCCGGTTGGCAACATAGATACAGGAGCCACATGGGGTTCATATTTAGGATTGTTATTTCTTGCCTCATCATATATTGCAATTGGTCTATTTGCCTCATCAATCACAACAAATCAGGCTATCTCGTTTCTAACAGCTGTAGTTTTGTCGTATGTCTGCTTTTTAGGATTTGACTATGCCGCAGGTATGAACATGGCTTCCGGTATGAAAAATATACTTTATGCACTTGGAATAAACGACCACTACCTATCGCTAAGCCGTGGTGTTATTGATTCGAGGGACTTTTTCTATTTCATTATTTCGACGCTAATAATACTTTCGCTTACAAGTGTGGTTTTGTCGAGAAGAAAAATATCAAGATATCTCAATATCAAAACAATAGGACTGGTTTTGGCGGTTTTAGTAGTTTCAACAATTCTTGTCAGCAAACGGCTATTCAGGATAGACCTTACAGCTGAGAAAAGATATTCATTATCAGACATATCGAAGGAAATAATCAAGAATCAGAAAGAAACAATTAAGATTGAGATTTATCTGACTGGGAAACTTCCTTCGGGGATGAAAGATTTTCAGGAGTCGATAATTGAGAAAATAGAAGATTTCAATTCATATTCTCCGAAGAGAATTTTTTACCATGAATTTGATGTATATGAAGTTGCAGACACAAAAGAGAGGAATGAATTAATTAACGGTCTGATTGAGGCAGGCATACAACCAATAAACCTTGAACACAAAACCACAGAAGGATTGTCGACAAGGCAGATATTTCCGGGGCTTATTATGCAATCGGGGAATAAAGCTATAACCCTGAACCTATTGAGAAATAATCAGGTATTATCGGGAGATGAAAATATTGGGCAATCAATAGAACTACTTGAGTTTGAATTTGCACGAGCGATAAGATATCTTCAAAATGATAAAAGAAAGCAGATTTCATTTCTCAGGGGGCATGGAGAAGCTGATGAATATGAAACAGGAGATATAAGGTACAATCTTAGAAGCAACTACGAAGTAAAGAACATACAATCATCAGATTTACTAGATTATGACAAAACCGAAATACTAATAATCGCAGATCCGCAGGAAAGATTTTCAGAAGAGGATAAGTTATCGATAGACCAGTTTATAATGAATGGAGGAAAAACATTATGGTGTATCGATCCGGTTTATTCATCGATTGATTCCCTAACTAAGGGTCTGACTACAATAGCTTTTGAGAGGGATTTGAATTTAAGGGATCAGCTTTTCAAGTATGGAGTCAGGTTAAATTCAGATTTGATACAAGACGCAGTATGCATGCAATATCCTATCAACACTGCACCTCCTGGTCAGCCGAGCAATTTTGTGCCTGCGCCCTTTTACTATTCACCCTTAGCAACGCCAAATCAGCAAAGTTCATTAAGCAAAAATTTGAATAACATATTTTTGGAGTTTCCGGGTTCTCTTGAAAAGGTAGGTGAAAACGAAAGATTGAAGGGAAGTTACATATTAACAACCTCACCTTATGGGAGATCGGTTACAACGCCAGTAAAAGTAAGTCTGTTGAGTGCCACAGCCCCCCCTGACAAACAATTATTCAACATTCCAAATATACCATTTGGTATTCAACTTGAAGGAAAATTTGAATCTGTATTTAAAAACAGGATGACTCAGCAAATGGGGATAAATCCTTCCGAGCTTATAACAGAAAGCAAAGAGACAAAAATGGTAGTCATTTCGGATGGAGGGATAATAAAAAACAAAGTAAGGATAAGAAACGGAAGTCCTCAGATTTTGCCTTTAGGTTATGATCAATTTTCGGGGCAGACCTTTGGCAACAGAGATTTTATAATGAACTGCATAGATTACCTTTCTGATGACACCGGGATAATGCAACTCAGGTCGAGAACTTTAAAGCTAAGGATGCTTGATAAAGTCAAGCTTAGGGAAGAAAAAGAAAAATGGCAAGTTATCAACATAATATTGCCACTGCTTGTATTTCTGGTATTTGGGATAACATTTAACTACCTTAGAAAAAAGAAATATTCAAAGAAAGTCAAAAGTTGTTAGTAAAATTTGGTAAAAACTTTGACTTTTATTATTTTGTTGCATTAGAATAAAGAGTATTTCATGTATATTTGATTTAATTTTTAAACAAAAAAATAATTGCTAAAAAACTGATATAATGAAATTTGTAATATCAAGTACAGAATTATTGAATCACCTTACTTCAATCAGCAGGGTAATTAGTTCAAAAAGTACATTACCTATTCTGGACAATTTTCTCTTCAATCTTGAGGACAATAAATTAACAATAACAGCATCGGACCTTGAAACGACAATGATCACATGGATTGATCTTGAGAATGCAGAAGGTATTGGTGAAGTTGCCATTACGGCGAAGTTATTGATTGACACATTAAAAGAGTTTCCTGAACAGCCACTAACATTTCAGATCAACAATGAAAAATACAGTGTTGAAATTTTTTCTGAAAATGGCAAGTTCAGTGTTGCCGGACAAAGCGGAGAAGAATATCCTGAAGTACCGCAGATACATTCAGGAAATGCAACAACAGTTTCGATGAACCATGAAGCCATGCTTTCGGGGATAACAAAAACTTTGTTTGCCACAGCAGATGATGAATTACGTCCTGTGATGAATGGGATATTATTTGAGATATCACCTGAGGAAGCAACTTTTGTTGCTTCGGATGCCCACAAACTTGTAAGGTACAAAAGAAATGATGTTAAGGCAGAGATCGAATCTTCATTCATTTTACCAAAGAAGCCGGCTGCATTATTGAAGAACCTTTTACCAAAAGAAGACTTTGCTGTAAAGCTTGAATTTGATGAAAAAAATGCATTTTTCAGTCTTTCGAAATATAAAGTAATCTGCAGGCTTGTTGAAGGCAAGTATCCAAGCTACAACTCGGTGATACCGACAAACAATCCAAACAAAATGCAGATTGACAGGCTTGAGCTTTACAATACACTCAGAAGGGTTTCTGTATTTTCAAATCAGGCGAGCAATCTTGTAAGGTTAAAAATTTCAGGTAACCAATTGGTAGTATCTGCACAAGATCTTGATTACTCAATTTCAGCAGTTGAAAGGTTGAATTGCAATTATGAAGGAGATGAAATGGAAATAGGATTCAAATCATCGTTCTTGTTAGAAATACTTTCAAACCTACCATCAGGAGAAGTAAAACTAGAACTTTCGGATCCTTCTCGTGCGGGGATATTGCTACCTGCAGAAAAAGAATCAGAAGAAGAAGATGTATTAATGTTGCTAATGCCAATGATGATTAACTCGTAAGGCAAACAAAAACTAAAGGAAAGCGCTGCTTCAAAACAGCGCTTTTTTTATAAACAAAAAGATATGAAATTAAATTTGCGGAATCCTCTTGTTTTCTTAGACTTAGAAACAACTGGGATAAACATAGCTTCTGACAGGATAATAGAAATAGCGTTGCTTAAAATAAATTTAGATGGCCGGGAAGAAGAAAAACAGATGAGAATCAATCCTGAAATGCCCATCCCGGAATCAGCATCGAGAGTACATGGCATATATGATGAAGATGTAAAAGATTGTCCCAAATTTAAAGAAGTAGCCAGGACATTAGCACATTTCATAGAAGGATGTGATTTAGCAGGATTTAATTCAAATCGATTTGACATACCATTGCTGGCAGAAGAATTTTTACGCGCAGAAGTAGATATAGACTTTAAGAAGAGGAAGTTTATTGATGTACAAGCAATATTCCATAAAATGGAGAAGAGGACACTTATTGCCGCTTATCAATTATATTGCAATAAACCTCTTGAAGACGCCCATAGTGCAATGGCAGACACAAAAGCTACATATGAAGTATTAAAGGCTCAGCTTGACCGATATGAAGAAACAGAATACGAAGACAACAACGGAAAAAAAACTGTTCCGATAATTAATGATGTAGACAAATTATCAGAATTCTCATCCTACGACCGTAATGTTGATTTCCTTGGGAGAATAGTGTACGATGAAAATGGAGTTGAGATATTTAATTTTGGTAAAAACAAAGGTATGTCGGTTGAAAAAGTACTTAAAGAGCAGCCCGGATATTATGGATGGATACTAAATGGAGATTTTCCTCTATACACCAAAAAAGTATTAACAGCGATTAAACTAAGGATGTCGAACCTCAACAAGTAAGAATCACTCAAGAATAGTTTTTCTTATAATTTCGACACACACAGGGCAAAAACCTTTAGCCTTGCTTTCTTTCATCCAGCATGACTGAAAAGGGCTAAAAATACCTTTAGATACGTATCCCCCTCCCTCAAAAACACCAACTTTATTTGAGAAAACAGGATCGCGGGGTGTAGGCACAGGAGTTGAATTATAGATCATATCAGCCCATTTTGATTTGAAATCAATTAAAGAAGTGATGTTCAATTCCCATGGTTCAAGCCCTTCGGGATATAGATCACGATAAGCAACTTCAGAAGTATAATATTCATCTGCTAGTCCGGCGAAAGAATGTCCAAATTCATGAATAAAAACGAAAGCAGATCTGGGGTCGTCGACTGAAGTAATGCTGTAATTATTATAAATTCCACCACCACCGTATAAATCTGTATTAACGAGGAGAATAATATGATTCCAATCGATAGCATCAAGACAATCGTAAACAGATTTTAGGTCCAAAGTAGTTAGGTACCTCTCGGTGCCGAAAGTGTTATAAGAAGAATTGAAGGCCGTATTCTTAAAAATTTTCCGCTGAGGAATATCGCTACCGGTTTCAACTGAAGGGATTTTAATTGCATAGACATTGAAGTGATCAGACAATTCATCGAACGGTTTTGAAGAAAAAAGAGAATCAGTCATTCTTCTTGCATCCTTTGAGAATTTGCCCATTTCATTTTTAGTATAACCTTCAGCAAGAATTAATAAATTAATTATTTCGGAAGATTTACCTGAGAATTTGATTGTATCAACATCGTAAACATCAGGCTTTTCAGTTATTATTGAAAGATCATTTAAACTTACGGAATCAGAATAAATATTAATCCAATTATTCAAACTATCACGTTTGTCGATATGCAAAATAAAATCGCTTTTAGGTTCAGGGAAAAACAAAGCATGATAAAAAGAAGCGTTTTCATTAGCAGAAGCGGCAGTTGAAAGCCACTCTCCGAACAAAGAGCAGAAGCCCTTAACAAACAACATATCAGTGCTTATAATATCCTGAACCCGATATCTGAAATTACCAAGATCTTTTTTGTTTATCATAGTGCCAGAATAAGAATATTGAAGAATTTTCGACTGTTTATGAACAACAAAATATGAATCCGGGTTACATGTAAATTCAAAGTCATATCGAAAGGTTCGCTCATTAAACACAGAATCAGTTTTGCTTTCAGAGAAACAATAAACAGATGACAATAAAAGGAAAAATAAAATTATGAGCCGTATCATGACATGAAGATTTACAAAGACATTGAATTTTAAAAATAAATACCAATTTTGCATTAAAATCAAAAAGTTGCATTAAAATACGAATAATAATGAATTTATTCAGAGATTTTATCTATCAATGGATGTTTACAATTTCGGGAAGTGAAGTATATTCCCAAAAAGTAACTGTCATAATAGCTGGAGCCGCTATTATTGTACTTGCCTTTTTGTTATATTTTATAATAAATAAGATACTAGTTACTGTAATACATCGTGTTGTTCGCAAGACAACAGCTAAGTGGGATGACATAATGGTCAAGAACAGGCTCTTCAGGGGGGCAGCACACTTAATTCCTGCAACAGTAATATATTTCTTCTCGGGTTATGCAAATGAGTATTACCCAATTTTGCAGTCCTATCTGTTAAAAATAAGTAATGTATATTATTTATTTGCAATAGTATTTTTAATCATTGCTTTATTAAATTCATTAAGTGAGATATATGAAGTTAATTATTCAGAATCGAGAGAGAAGTCGATAAAAGGGGCTGTACAACTAGTGAAAATCATAGTATATTTTATCAGTTTTCTGGTTTTCATTTCGATAATGTTTAATAAAAGTCTGCTTACACTTTTTACCGGATTAGGAGCAGCAGCAGCAGTGTTGATGTTGGTTTTCAAGGACACCATACTTGGCTTTGTGGCCGGGGTACAGATTAACATGAACAACCTTGTAAAAATTGGAGATTTCATTGAAATGCCATCTAAAAATGCTTCAGGAACTGTACTTGAAATAAACCTTACTGCAGTTAAAGTACAAAATGCCGACAAGACAATCATAAGCCTGCCAACATATTCACTTGTTTCAGAATCGTTTGTAAACTGGAAAGGGATGGATGAGTCGGGCGTTAGAAGAATAAGGCGGTGGATAAACATTGATTTGACTAGCATTAAGTTTTGCGATGATGATATCATTAATACATATAAGAACGACAAAAGAATAACTGAATTATTACCAGTTTCAACTATAGAAGAAGCAAGGAGCAACTTGACAAACCTTAAACTTTTCAGAATCTACATGGAAGGATATTTTAGGAATCATTCTATGATTGATAATGATAGTGCAATACTAATCAGACATTTACAACCCGGAGAAACAGGTTTACCGATTGAGGTTAATGTTTACTGTAAAGAACTGCGTTGGGTTGAATATGAAAACATACAATCAGACATATTTGATCATATTATAGCCATCTTACCAGAATTTGGATTAAGAGTTTTTCAAAATCCATCAGGTTCAGATTATAAAGGCTTAAAAAATTAGTTACATTTGAAGGATAAAGATAAAGAGAAGAGATGCGTGCAGTAATAGTAATATTTGGAATTTTATTGATTTCTCAGATAAGTGAAGCGGGGAATACTGTTGTGAAAGAGATTACTGAAAACGTTATTACTGTTTCACCGGGAAGAAAACAATTACACACCTTAGGTTGGCCTAATGATATAATCAATTCTATTGCCATCAAAACAGAAAAAGGGATAGTTTTGGTAGATACACAAAACTCACCTGCCAATGCTAAGATGATAAAAGAATCGGTTGAAAATAAATTCAATGATTCCACATATGTATATGTAATCAATACCCACGGGCACTCGTGCCATTCGGGAGGCAACTGCGTTTTCAACAAGAGCAGTATAGTTGCGCATAATAACAGTATGGGAGAAATAAAGGATTATGATGATTTGTTTTTAGGGCAAACAGTAGAGTTCCTTCGAAAAAAAATATATTACAAATCCTTTGTTCTTGACACGATAAAAACACAAGGAGTATTGTCTGACTCAATAAACCAAGCAATTGACCTATATAAATCGTACGAAAATGACCTTATTAACAATTATAAAGTCAGATATCCTGATTTAACATTTGAAGATACTCTTACGCTAAAGGCTGGCAAGCAGACAATAAAACTAACCTATATGGGAAAAGGGCATGGAGATGCAGATGTTGCAGTATATATTCCTGAAGAAAAAGTTTTATGCACAGGAAATCTATTTCACCTCGGATCGTATAAAGAAGAGGGGATGCCCAGTTTTTACTTAAGCAGGGTAAATGAAATAAAAAACTGGATCAGGTCTATGAACAGGATTCTTAAGGAAGGAAATGAGATTGAATATATTTTGACTACGCATGGCAAGAAGCCACTTAAGAGGAAGAACCTTGAATTTGTAAATGATTATTGCAAGAAAGTTTTGGAGCTTGTCCAAAAAGCGAAAGCCAAGGGGATTTCAATAGACGAATTGAAAAACACAGAAAGTTTCAGTCAGGTATTTGAGCAATATAGCGATGTAGTTTCCATCAACAAAGAAGTTAAGGAAATGCATGCGAGGAATATTGGGATAATCTGGAAATATATTGAATAACTTTGGGATTTAACAATTTACATTCTTTAATGGCTCCAAAATTTTAGAGAATAATTGAACATCAAGTTAGATTATTCAAACTTATCAAAACAATTTAATATATCTGATTTATGCAATTGCACTCTGTAATTCAATAAGTTAATCCCCCCCCCATAAATATTTTAAGAATTTATGACAAAACACATATTGTTTAATTTAAAAAATAAACGATTAAATTATAAATTTATATAGATAATATTTATCCCTTAATCAAAAAACAAATATTCCAATATGAAAAAATCGTATATCTTTCCATAATTAACTATTCAAGAAAATATTTAATATAATTCTAAAGTCCAAAATACTTTTGGATTAAATTTAATCAACATTTTTTAGCCTGCCTATGAGATGATTAATGTCATATCGTGCTAGAGTATGCCCAATAAATTCAGCAATTATAAAGGCAACACGATACGAAAATGTAAACATGCTGCCTTTTTTAATGATAATAAAAAAACACCGAGTTGCCTCTCGGTATTAAAACCTAAAATTATGAATAAAAATTTAATATTTGGTATTATACTAAGCCTATCAGTTCTTTTTTCTTGTACAAAAGAACAACATGATATTGATCGGGATATTTTATTTGATTTGGATCAACAAGTTCTTCTTTCAAAAATGGATGAAGCTTCAATTGTTATCGCTCAATTTGCAAATAATGATGAATTAATAAACGAACTGGATAGAATAATTAAACTTAAAATGTATAATGACGATTATATTCGTTTTAGTGATTTGTTTACTCCTTTTTCAAACGAAAAATTAAAGAGTGAAAATATTGAAACTACATTATTCGAAAAATGCTTCGATAAAGTTATTTCTGAAAACAAATTAAAATCCGGGTCAATAAACGATCTAAAAAGTTATTTAGTTTCTAACAATTTGGCTTTATATATTCCATATCCTGCAGAAATGTTCCCGAAGAACAATAGAATTCCAACTATTTCTTATCATCCACTTGTCAATGATAGTATTAATAAAGGGATTCAGGCAATATCTGAAAATAATCAAATTGTTGGGTATAAAGATACAATTGTTAATGATGAATATGCATTGAAAAATCTTTGCTACTTAATAGTGCCAGCTGAAAAACTGGGCTATGAAAATGGCAACGGTCAACTTAAAAGTGTGGCGACTACCCTTCCAAGTACGCATTTTGAAATTAGAGTAGGAGCGGTATATTGCTTTAAACAATATGATGGTCTTTTTGAAGGGGGATCTGAAATATTTTTTGGGAATGTAACTGGAGATATAAACTTGACTAATGGACAGGTAACTGCAGTACCAAAAGGATTTAGAAAAGATATATCAAGAACCCAAATTGCATTGTTGCTTCCTGTGGATATTAATGCATTGTTTTTGGCAGAATGGAAAACTGAACTGACCCAAATTTCTATGTTTGTTTTTGAAGATGATCCAAGCGGCACTCGTGAAATTTCTGGTTCTGTTAAAACAACAGCATCTATTAAAGTCATTGGAAATTCATCTTCAGGAGGCGGGGCTTCCACTGGAACAGTGCCTAATGTAACAACTCAAACTACATCAAATGGATATTCAGGTGAAGCCAATGGAGCATTCGAATATTCTGGATCATGGAAGTCAACTATTCAGACTCAAGATTCCCCAATCTACTATCTTGATTATCCAAGAGATTGGTTTTTTGCATTAAATTCAAACCCTAATTCAGAATGGGGCGCATTTAGTGAAAAATATCAAGCAATATACAGAGGTGTAAGAGGTGAATTTATGTTTTGTTTAGCAGTAAGAGAAAACAATTATTAACATAAAGGGGCTGTCTTAAAGAAATTTTTAGGAATATTAAATTTGAATTGAAGCACAGAATCAATTCGAATATAAGTTATAATTAAACCTTTAAGGCAGCCCTAAACTTTAAAACTATGAAGATTGTCTTTAAAATTTTACTACTAATAATATTTATCATTCCAGTTTTATGCTTTGGTGATAAGCCTATAGCAAATGGACTGAAAAAAATCAATTATCAATATACAGTCAATTACGGAAAATTTGGAGAGGGAGACTTAAATGGAATAATAATTAAAAATTCTTTAAACTGGGAATTAAATCATGGTAGACTATCTTTAAATCTCAACTTTGGGGAAGGTCAATATCTTAGAAAAGATATTTACTATTTAGTGCGAAACAATAATGTATACACCGATTTTTTAGATCAACAAGCATATTTATACTTTGATACAAAGTATTCAATATGTCCTATTAATACAAAACTTTTTTCATTTTATTTTGGAGGGGGCCCTGCGTTAGGATATTTCTCTAAAAAATTTTATCAGTTTTGGTACAAGGAAAATGATTCTTCCCCATATATCCTTTTAATGGGTGAATATCTTGACGGGGTTTCACTAGGATTATCAATTAATGTGCAATTATATGTAAAAGCAATAAAGAGATTTCCTATAGTTTTCAATGCCGGGTATGATTCTTTTTTTAAATACCAATCTTCAATTTTCTATACTGGAATAGGTTTTGCAATCAATTAATTTAACAAATCGTGAATAAACCAATACTCAAAAATATAATTAAATATTCAATTGTGCTGATATCCATTCTTAATGTACCAATTGGATTAAAAGCTCAGGAAATAACTATTTCGAATTCCATAGGAACAAATTATTTATACAATAAAAACAATTCTATTGGACCAAATGTAGGCATCTCTGTTTCAATACCATTGGTAAAACATTTTGACCTTGGAATTGGTTATCAATTTGCTTCTAATTCTTTTTCTCCAAACTCTGAACAAATTGTTTTAGACGATGAACTTGACAAGATATCTCAATATGTTCATCATGAAATTTCATTATTTGCTACAGTATCACTTATTACGATAAAAAAGTATCAGCTGTTGTTTTCACCTGGACTTTTAGTTAATTCTTTTACTGATGGTTATGTGATAAATGAATATTTCATAGATTCAGAATCAGGATTTAAAGCTTATCCAAGTTATTTTGAAAAGGGGATTAATTATGGAGCAGGCGTTTCCATTATTAATCAGATTAATATGTCAGAGGAATTATCAGTTAGTTTTATTACAGGAATAAATATGTATAAAAAAAATATTTTCAATACCATATCAGGGGAGATTGTGTTAAGATATAAATTACACAAACCTAAAATTCAATGAATTATCTCAATTAAAAATAAATATGAAATTTCTAAAATTTAGTATTGTAATATTTTTATTTATAAACTTATTAGGTTTAAGATTGGTTGCACAGGAAAATCGTGTAGGTTTGAAAAGTGGTGTCGGTATTTACAATCAAGTTATTAGAAATTTTTATTCTGAGGAATTATTCAAAAACGCTGATAATAATTCGAATCCAAAATATAAACCAAAAACTATTAGTGGAATTGGGTACTTCACTTCATTTGAATATCAATTTAAAACAGGTTTTAAAATTAATATTGGATTTGATATAGCTGATCTTAAGCAATATTATAACGATGATCTTGGATTATATTGGGAGAATAGTTATCAAATAAAATATCACGTTTATTATATCTCATTTTCAAAATCCTTGAATTTTAAAAGAATTATAATCACCCCCGAAGCCGGAGTTGTTTACAGAAATTTTTTAGAAGATATTTTAACATATAAATATCAAAAATTTGACACTGAAAGTTATGAGATATTTTTTCCCCAGATTATAAACAATAAATCAGATGATATAGGATTGAAGATAGCTTTAGATTGCAGTTATTCAATTAACAAATATTTAAATATCGGATTAAGATTATCAACTGATATAATAAATCTAAGACCCGAGACAATCTTTGTAACACCATTTATATCAATATGGATATAAAATCAATTCTTCATAATCCCCTGATTATTTTTTATTAATAAGACTACATTCTCTACATGATGAGTATGTGGAAACATATCTACAGGTTGGATTTTTTCAACCGAGTAGAGTTCCTTCATTAATTCAAGATCGCGGGCCTGGGTAGCAGGATTACAACTGACGTAAACAATACGTTCAGGGGCAGCTTCAAGAATTGTATCAACAACATCAGTATGCATACCGGCACGGGGAGGATCGGTGATAATAACATCAGGCTTACCATGAACGTTAATAAATTCAGAAGAAAGAACATCTTTCATATCACCGGCAAAGAAGGTAGTATTCTTGATATTATTGATTTCAGAATTTAATACAGCATCGGTAATAGCTTCAGGAACATATTCAACACCTATTACATTTTTGGCATTCCTGGCGATGAAGTTTGCAATAGTACCGGTTCCGGTATAAAGATCATAAACGGTTTCATTACCGGAAAGTTGGGCAAATTCCCTTACGACTTTATAAAGTTCGTATGCCTGTGATGAGTTAGTCTGGTAAAATGATTTAGGTCCAATTTTAAATTTCAGGCCTTCCATTTCTTCAAAAATAAAACCATTCCCTTTATACAAAACAACTTCCTGATCAATTATAGTATCATTGCCTTTGCCGTTGACAACATACATCAGTGAAGTGATCTCTGGAAATTTGTCAGCCACTGCATTTAGAAGTCCTTCCCTTTTCAGTTTATCTTCCCTGAAAAAGACAACAATAAGCATTACTTCTCCGGTTGAAGAAGAGCGGATAATAATATTGCGAAGGAAACCAAGCTGTTTTCTGATATCAAAAAACTCGAGATTGTTTTCAACTGAATATTCCCTAATGAAATTTCTTATTGAATCGGAAGGTTCAGGTTGAAGCCAGCATTTTTGAATATTGAGCACTTTATCGAACATTCCCGGTATATGAAAACCGAGTGCACCTTTATTGACAATTTCTTCTTGGGAATCGATCTCCTCTCTTGAGAGCCAGCGCTGATTACAAAAAGTAAATTCAAGTTTATTCCTATAATGAGTAGTTTGAGAAGCCCCTTTAATAGGCATTATTTCAGGCATATCGATTTTGCCTATTCTTTTCAGTTGGTCGTAAACTTGTTTTTGTTTATAAAACAGCTGCTTTTCGTATGGAAGGCTTTGCCATTTGCATCCACCGCAAACACCAAAATGGGAGCAGAAAGGTTCAATCCTGTCGGGAGAAAACTTGATGAAATTTACTACATTAGCCTCGCGATACCTACTCCTTTTCTTAGTAATCTGGATATCTACGATATCGCCGGGGATAACATTAGCAATAAAAATTACAACATCATCGACTTTTGCGATAGCTTTTCCTTCTGCACCTATGTCAGAAATTTCGACATTCTCAATAAATGGCCTGTTACTGCGGCTTCTTCCCATAATTAAATATTTTCAGAGCACAAAAATAACTAGATCTCTGAATATTTGGCAATATCCTGAACAATCATCTCATTATAATGCTTCATCAATCTTCGCATAAGGCTGTTTGTGGTTTCGAATTTAAAACTGCCTATAGAACTTATTGGAAGAATTCCAGGAGAAGTACCGCTTATGAAAGCAGATTCAAAATCACTTAGCCTGTCAGCGGAAATATTTTCAAAGATTACATCAATCTTGTAATGTTTAGCCAATTCAAGAACTTTAATCAAGGTTATGCCCTTCAAAATTTTATTCAGAGGAGCAGAAAAAAGTTTGTTCCCTTTCACTAAAAATATATTTGAACGGCTACCTTCAGTAATATAACCATCCCTATCGACGAGAACCAATTCATACAGATCCGAGTCCTTAAGTTTTTGATTTGCCAGTTGCTTAATTCCTTGTTCGACCTTAGCTTCGGGATTAACCCTTTCAGCATAAAGGAAATCTGTTTTTACTCCGCGTGAATAATCCTCACCAGAAGGATAAGAATGAGGAATAAAATAAATAACTTCATTATGAATGTGTCTGTCGAAAACAAATTTCACCATAACATTCCCAATGAGTATATTATTTTTCAGGGCTAAGCCGGTAATTTTATCAAGAAGTTCCCCTACTTCAACATTAATATTCATTTGGATAAGTTCGCATGAGTTGATAAGACGGCTGAAATGATCTTCAAAGAAAAGGGGGTGACCGTCAATAATCCTCATAACTTCGTAAACTACAACACCTTGTTCAAGCTGTTCGCTAAAATTGTCAGCAAGAAGGAACTGATTATTCAATATAAAAAAATCTCCACGCATATATTAAAATTTGTTCAGGATAAATTTTGCTGAATAATTATTATTTTTTGTTGTAACATTGAAGATCAATTGTTTATTCATTCCATAAACAGGTATAACGCTTATTGGGATCGAATAAAAACCAGCGTTATCTGAAATCAACTTACTAGTTCCATTAATAATCTGATCACCAAGAATATTAAAAATCTTAAAACTTTTAACAGATTCATCTCCATTTAAGGTGAAATTCAAATAATTATGAGCAATGGACCACTCAAAATTTTCGAAGCTTTTATGATCAGATAGAATAGACGCACTATTGTTTGACCAGCCAGCGATATTTGCAAACATCCACCAAGCAGCCATAGCTTTTCTGTTTCCGTTCAATGGCTGACTGTGAGCTGCGTCGCAATAGTACCAGTCAACGTTTTCCTCATGAGATTCTTGCCATTCGGTAGCCCAGTTTTTATTATTTCCAAAAAGATCGGTATAATCGCAATTGTCATTGCAGTATAATTCCATATAATTAACACCTCCGCCCGGGTCGAAGCTTTCTATGTCGGCAAAGTCGAATAGAACTTTTTTATTGTCAGTACAATATTTACGGATCATGTTGTTACGTTGGTTGAGTTGACCTTCAATACCACTACCATCGAGATGGCCTGTCATATAAACAAAAACAACAGCAGGGAATTCAGCTTCAAGATCATTCATTAGGTTTAGATAAGTTTGAATTTCATCTTCAGAAGCTCCGGATACTTGCCCGCACCAAGACCACATAATTACGTTTACTTCAGAGTGATTATTCAAATAATTTCTGGTAGCATCGGCCCAGGAAGTTCTATCGGGATTTCCAAGGTCATAAGCATCGTCAAAAGGACTATCATGTAACTGCAGTGCACCACCGGATCCATCAGAATTAAAATCAAAAGTACCTGCGGAATAACCTTTCTTTGCCATAAAACCATCCAGTCCATTCATACCAGCTATAATTTGGCTTCCATGGGAAGTATGACCATAAGCGATAACTAAGTTCTGTTTAGCCTTTTGGAAGTCGGCAACAGGTATTATGAAAATATCGCAGCAGTTGTGGTCAATGATGAGAGGTTCGGTTCTTGAAGAGAAGATATCGGCATGAGCTTCGCATGATGAGAAATTTAAAGCAAGGAAGCAGCAAATCAACAAAAAAGAAATTCTTTTCATTGCATTGAGATTTAGTTTAACAAGAGTACTCCCCTAAAAAATTCCCAAGTCAAAGTTACGATAAAACGCTCAAAAAAAGATTTTATTGGATCAATAAACTAACAAATTAAAAGTACAGAACATATCTTTGTTAAAAAATCTAGATATGCAAAAAGTTGTATTGATAGGAGCAGGCAATCTGGCAACAAGACTTTCAAAAGCCATGATTGGTATCGGACACGAAATAGTTCAGGTATACAGCCGCACAGCACAATCGGCATCAACAATAGCAAAAGAAACAAACAGCACGTATACAACAAAAGCTGAATCAATAATTAAAGATGCTGATATTTATATTATTTCAGTAACAGACAGTGCATATGAATCATTACTGGATCAAGTAGACTTCAACAACAGACTTATTGTGCATACATCAGGAAGCTTACCTATTGAAATATTAAAAGAACATTCGGATAACTATGGAGTTCTTTACCCACTTCAGACATTTTCAAAAAGCAGGGAGCCGGATTTTAAGATAATACCCTTTTGCATTGAAGCAAATGCAAAAGAAAACGAAGAATTGCTTTTTGAATTTTCGAGAAGAATCACAACTGATGTAAGACTGATAAACTCTGTGCAAAGAAAGCAATTACATCTGGCGGCTGTTTTTGCCTCAAATTTTGTAAATCACATGTACTATATGGCAGAAAAAATAACAGAGAAAAGCGATTTGCCCTTTAATATTTTAGTTCCATTAATAGAAGAAGTTGCATTAAAAGTAAAAGAGATGAAGCCCTTTGATGCGCAGACAGGACCTGCTTTAAGAAAAGACATGAACATCATTGAGGAGCATCTAAAAATGGTGAAAGGAGACAAAGAAATATTTGACATATATAAGACCCTTACAGATAGCATAATGAACTGTCATTAAATTAACGATATCCAAAACATTTATTAGGATGAAAGCAGAAAGCAGGTTAATTTTCAATGGGAAGTTATGAATTATCCCATTCAATTTTCCCATCAATTCTCTCTACAATTTTCTGATTGTCGAACAACCA
Source organism: uncultured Prolixibacteraceae bacterium (assembly GCA_964393405.1). Lineage (GTDB taxonomy): Bacteria > Bacteroidota > Bacteroidia > Bacteroidales > Prolixibacteraceae > CAYMTR01. The sequence continues at coordinate 16,662 of CAYMTR010000032.1, read as the reverse complement.
TCGAATAACAATCTGATTGTTAGCTTCATTTCCTTTCAGACTAAAGAATAGTTCATGCTTAAGCATAGGAGATTTAGTCAAGATAGATTTAATATCAGACTTAATCCTTTCAAACTCGGTGCTACTTAGTCCAAGATCATTTAATTCCAAGCAGACGTCGCAATATCCGCAACGAGCAGAATTTTTTTCGCCAAAATAATTCAGAAGTTGACTACTTCTGCAAACAGAAGAGTTCGTTGAATAATCAATAATAGCCTCTACCTGTTTCTCGTAATTTTTTTTCCTTTCAAGATAGTTTTCTTTAGATATTACCACTCTTGAAATTTCAATTCTTTCCCGGGTCATCACAATAAAAGGCGTTGATTTTTGAGGCAGATAATTAATCACTTTATTGGCAGCCAAATTAGTTAGGTATTTATAAACAAGGTCCCTGCTAATATTAGCCCTTTGTGCAAGCATTTCTTCGTTTATAGGCACATACTCAGTAAACATTCCAGTATAAGAACGCAGTATTAACTTAATAAAAGCATCGAAATTTGAGTTTGCTACCTGAAATTTATAAAGTTCATCACGGTCTACGACAAAATGAACCATAGCAGCCCTGTTCAGTTCATCAGTAAGTTCGAGATAGCCATCCATTTCAAGAATTTTCAGAGCGTTTGCAGCATAGGCAATTGAAAAATGATATGATTTAGCGAAATCATCAAGTTTAAAATCAAAGTTCCTACCCTTGCCGAAACCAACAGCAATTTGTAGATAATTGCACAGAGCTTCATAGACCCTTTTAATAAAATCAATTTCCGGGAATTTTTCTTTAATTCCTTTTTTAAGCCTGACAGTGTCGGTATTGTTATAGAGTAGTACCGCAACTGATTTTTTGCCGTCGCGCCCTGCCCTACCTGCCTCCTGAAAATAAGCTTCAACAGAATCAGGAGCATCAGCATGGATTACAAACCTAACATCCGGTTTGTCGATACCCATTCCAAACGCATTTGTAGCTACGATTACTCTTGACTTGTCATTAAGCCAGTCGTCCTGCCTTTTATGACGGGTTTCGGATGAAAGTCCGGCGTGATAATAATCAGCTTTAATATCGTTTTGAGTTAATAATTCTGCAATATCTTTTGTTTTTTTCCTACTTCGGGTATAAATAATTCCGCATCCTTTTGATTTTTTAATAGTTCGGACGAGGTAGCCATTTTTATCCTCTTCTTCCCTGACTTTATAAATCAGGTTTTCTCGAAGAAAACTTTTTCTTAGAACATTTTTCTTTTTAAAAAGGAGTTTATCCTGAATATCATCAGTAACCTTAGGAGTTGCAGTGGCAGTAAGAGCCATAATCTTAACATTCGGCAGAATTTCCCGAAGTTCGGCAATCTTCATGTAAGAAGGCCTGAAATCGTAGCCCCACTGAGAAATACAGTGAGCTTCGTCGACAGCGATCAGGTTAACGTTCATTTTAATGAGTCGTTCTCTGAAACGTTCAGTAGAAATTCTTTCTGGAGAAAGGTAAAGAAATTTGTAATCGCCCCAGGTAGCGTTATCAAGGGCAACTCTTATTTCATCTCTTGTCATTCCTGAATGAATAGCAATTGCCTTTATATTTTTCTTTTTAAGGTTCTCCACCTGATCTTTCATGAGGGCAATCAAAGGAGTGATAACAATGCAAATACCTTCACGGGAAAGTGAAAACACCTGAAAAGTAATAGACTTTCCACCGCCGGTAGGCATAAGGCCAAGAGTATCGTTTCCTTCGGCAACTGACGCTATAATTTCTTCCTGTAGAGGTCTGAAAGATTGGTATCCCCAGTATTTCTTTAATATGTTGACATATTCATTCAAAATATCTGCTTTAAGTTCTGCCAAAAAATAAACTTAACATTTTTTATTAAAATCTAAAACAATAATTGGTTTTAATAGATGTATAAAACGGGAAAGATTGGTTGATTTTTTTTAGATTTGCACACAAAATTAAAAACTTTATAATATGTCGTTTCTATCAGAAAAAGTGCTTTCAGAAGGTTTAACATTTGATGATGTCCTTTTGATACCTGCCTATTCAGAAGTTTTACCGAGAGAAGTGGATTTATCGTCTAAATTTTCACGCTCAATAATGCTTAATACACCTATAGTATCGGCTGCTATGGACACAGTTACTGAGTCAAAGATGGCTATTGCCATTGCCAGGGAAGGTGGAATAGGAGTCATCCATAAAAACATGAGCATTGAGGAACAGGTTAAACAGGTAATGACTGTAAAGCGTGCTGAAAATGGTATGATATATGAACCGATAACAGTTCAACGGGAAAAAACTGTTGCTGATGTTCTTGAATTGATGAAGACATACAAGATTGGAGGGATACCTGTTGTAGATAAAAATGGAATTCTTGTAGGGATTGTTACTAACAGAGATCTTCGCTTTGAAAGAAGGCTTGACAAACCGATAAGTGAGGTTATGACAAGCGAAAACCTAATAACAACAAACGAATCGACTAATCTTGAAAAAGCGGCAGACATACTTCAGATGCATAAAATTGAAAAGTTGCCTGTTGTAGACAAAAACAATAAACTTATAGGATTAGTAACATATAAAGACATCACCAAAGCGAAAGACAAACCTCTTGCCTGTAAAGACCTTAAAGGAAGGCTAAGAGTTGCAGCTGCAGTAGGAATAACCGGTGACAGTCTGGACAGAATTGATGAGTTGGTAAAAGCAGACGTTGACGCTATAGTAATGGACAGTGCCCATGGGCATTCAAGAAATGTTTTAGATATATTACGAAAAGCAAAAGCGAAATATCCTGAAAAAGATTTTGTTGTTGGGAATATAGCAACATCAGAAGCTGCAACGGATTTAGTTTTAGCAGGTGCAGATGCAGTAAAAGTAGGAATTGGACCGGGCTCAATATGTACAACCCGAGTAATAGCCGGAGTTGGAGTGCCACAATTATCTGCAATATACAATGTAGCAAAAGCTCTTAAAGATTCAGGAGTACCAATTATTGCTGATGGAGGATTAAGATATTCTGGAGATATTGTAAAAGCTTTAGCTGCCGGAGCAAATTCTGTAATGGCGGGCGGTTTGTTTGCCGGAGTAGAAGAGTCGCCGGGAGAAACAATACTATATCAGGGAAGAAAGTTCAAATCGTACAGGGGTATGGGGTCAGTTGAAGCGATGCAAGCGGGATCGAAAGACAGATACTTTCAGGACATGGAAGACGACATCAAAAAGCTTGTACCAGAAGGGATTGCTGCGCGAGTACCATACAAAGGAACCTTAGATGAAGTTTTATATCAACTCACTGGAGGACTAAGAGCAGGGATGGGCTATTGCGGAGCAAAAAACATCACAGTATTGCACCACGCTAAGTTTACAAGGATTTCAGCAGCAGGAGTAATTGAAAGCCACCCTCATGATGTTGCAATAACAAGAGAAGCACCTAATTATAGCATACCACAATAAACTAAGTAAAGAATCGTTAGGAAGAGATTAGAAAATATTCTGATCGTGTATAATATTGATTAATGCTTAAACACTAATATTCATGAAAAAAATTTTAACCTTTTTAATTTTCTCGTTCATTATTTCAGTGTCGCTGTATGCCAAAAAAGAAAATGTTTTAGTAACAATTGATGGAAAGCAAATATCCAAGGATGATTTCGAATCAATATATCGAAAGAACAATAGTAACCTAAACGATGACAGCGAAGCAAAAACACCTGAAGAATACATGGAAATGTTCATTGACTTTAAGTTGAAAGTTGTAGAAGCTGAACACCGGGGATATGACACAACGAAAGTATTCATAGATGAATTAAAAGGATATCGTGATGAGCTAGCAAAGTCTTACCTTACAGATATCAGTTATACTGATACTATGATAAAGGAGGCATATTACCGTACAATCAACTTAATTAAAGCAAGTCACATCTTATTCAAACTAGATAAAGAACCGACACCGGAAGACACTTTAAAGGTATATAATAAAGCTATGGAAGTGCGCCAAAAGTATATTAATAAAGAAAAAACATTCGAGGAACTTGCTGCAGAATATTCGGATGATTCAAGAGCCGGAGAAAACGGAGGCGACCTTGGTTATTTCAGTGCCTTCAGAATGATTACACCTTTTGAAAATGGCGCTTACAATACAAATGTAGGTGAAATAAGTGTACCTATACGCACTAATTTAGGATACCATTTAGTAAAAGTCTATGATTTAAGAAAATCAGAAGGAGAAGTCAAAGTTGCACATATAATGCTGAAGTTCAGCAATAATGAAGAGGTATCGCCTGAAGAAGTTGCAAAAGTAAAATCAAGAATTGACAGTATATACAACCTTTTACAAAACGGGGAAAGCTTTGAAGAATTAGCGAAGAAACATTCAGAAGACAAAATATCAGGAAAGAATGGTGGAGTAATGAAGTTTATTTCTTTAGAATTTGATGTAGAAGAATTCAGGGATGCTGCATTTTCACTTCAAAAGAATGGAGAATATTCAAAACCCGTTAAAACAATTTACGGTTGGCACATCGTAAAAAGACTTGAAAGAAAGGGAGTACCAACATTTGAAGAAATAAAAGGAGAGCTCACAGAAAAAGTTAAAAAAGACTCACAGCGTAGCAGGTACAGCAAGCTTGTTTTCTTCAAAAAAATGAAAGATGAATACGGTTATAAAGCTTACACTGAGAATCAAAAAAAGTTTCACGAATTGGTAAACAAATTTGAGAAAGACACTGTAACAGGGGAATTTCCAGAAGAATGTGGCAAGATTGCGCTATTTAATTATGCTGGGAAAGACTATACAGGTGAAGAGTTTTACCGATTTTTACAAACAAAGTCGAAAGAAGGTAACAAAACAGTTAAATTCCATTTGAAAGACAAGCTATGGGATTTTGAAGAAACATCAATAAGTAATTATGAAGATGCCCGTCTTGAACAAAAATATCCTGAATTTAGAAATTTGTTACAGGAGTATCATGATGGGATTTTACTATTCTCAATAATGGAAAAAGAAGTTTGGAATAAAGCTTCTGATGACACAACAGGACTTGAAAACTACTACAATCAGAATAAAGACAAATACTTATTTGAGGAGCATTTTGACGGTCTTTTCATAATGTGTAAAACAGAAGAAGCCAAAAACACCATAGAACAGCTTCTTAATGAAGGCATAACTGATCCGGAAATACTTCAGGAGAAAGTTACAACTGACGGCAAAGCAGATGCCACAGTGACCAAGGGAAGATGGGAGAAAGGTGGAAACCGTCATATTGATCATTTGATATGGAAGACTGAAAAATCAAGAGATTTTAAAGATAACCTCTATTTTGTCAAAGGAGAAGTAAAACCGAATGGAATTAAAACATTAGATGAAGCAAGAGGGTTATATATATCAGACTATCAGTCAGTGATTGAAAAAGAATGGTTAAAACAACTTCGCAAAAAATACAAAGTTTCAGTTAACAAAAAAGTATTGAAAAAAGTAAGAAGTATTGGTAAGAAAAAGTGAGATATAAATATATACTGCTATACTTCTTTTTCTTGTTTATTATGTGTGGATGCAAAAAGGAAACTGTGAAAACAGATGATCCGGTAATTGCACAAGTAATTAAGAAGACTCTTAAGCTTTCAGAGTTAAGAGAAGCAATACCTTTGCCTATAAACAAGAAAGATTCAGAGCTTGTTGCCCGTGATTATATTGATTCCTGGATCAAACAACAGTTATTGGTATCAGAAGCAGAATCTAAGCTTACTCCAAAAGAACAGAAGCTTGACAGAGAGATTGAAATGTATCGTGAAGAGCTATTGATACAGCGTTATAAGGATAATATTAGTCGACCGATTATCGATCAAGAAATAACAAATAACGAAATAGAAAGATATTACAGGAAAAATATAAGCAGATATATATTAACGACAGCTATTGTTAAGGTAAAGTATATAATATTTCCATCAGAAGTATCAGTACCGGAGAGCATACTTAACATTTTAGCAAGCAAAAAAGAATCAGAGATAGAAAGATTTGAAGATTATGTTTTCAGATATGCAAAAAAATACGATGATTTTGAAAATCAATGGATTTATCTCGACAACCTATTAAACTCAATAAAATATTCTGTAGAGGATTTAAATGATTTATTAGAAAAGGAAAAAATAATATCTAAAAAAAATGGAACTGAGTTACATATTATTGCCATAACAGATTATCATTTACCCGGGGATAAAGCTCCATTAGATTTTGTCGAGCCACAGATAAGGGGTACAATAATCAACAATAAAAAGATAGAATTTTTCAGAGAAATAAAAGACAGCTTATATAAAGATGCCCTCAAATATAAAAAGTTCAAAGTAAATAATTGACAAAAATGATTATGAGAAAAAAAGTGATAAACCTGCCGTTAATATTGCTACTTACCTTTCTATCAAGTAGTATATATGCTCAGGATAAAATTATAGATCAAATAGTTGCAATCATAGGAACAAATGTTATCCTCAAATCTGAAATAGAATCTATTTACTTACAGAATCAGGCCCAAGGAATAACAAGTGACAGAGACATGAAATGTGAAATACTTGAAACCTTATTGGTTGAAAAACTCATGGTTGCAGAAGCCGAGATGGATACCCTGATAATCGTCACTGACAATCAGATAAATCAACAAATGGATGCCAGGGTTCAATACTTTGTACAGCATTTGGGTTCTGAGAAGGAAGTTGAAAATTACTTCAAGAAGCCCATTGTAAAACTAAAATCTGAACTCCGTGATGTCATAAACAATGAGATCCTTAGCAGTCAAATGAAAAACAAGATAATCGAAAAGATAAAAGTAACTCCATCTGAAGTTAGGTATTTCTATCGTGACATTCCTGAGGAAGAAAAACCGATGGTAAACGCACAGTATGAGTATTCGCAGATCACAATCATTCCGAGCATATCTGAAGATGAAGAAAACAAAATCAAAGATCAGTTACGCGATTTAAAAAAGAGGGTTGAAGAAGGAGAAAACTTTGCAATGTTTGCAGTATTGTATTCCGAATGTCCAAGCTCTAAATCTGGAGGAGACTTAGGATATTTTGGAAAAGCAACCATGGATCCCGCATTTTCCGCAGCTGCCTTTGCGCTAAGGCCTGGTCAGGTGTCTAATGTTGTAAAAAGTGAAGCAGGATATCACATAATCAAAATGGAAGATCGCCTAGGAGAAAAAATTAAATGCCGTCATATATTACTAAAACCAAAAATCAGTATTGAAGTAAAAGAAAAAAACTTAACTCTTCTTGACAGTATTGCATCTGCAATCAGAAAGGGAGAATTGAAATTTGATGAAGCAGCTTTCAGATATTCTATGGATAAAAATTCAAGAAATAACGGTGGAATAGTAATAAACCCCAATGATTTATCATCCAAATTTGAAGTTGGCATGCTTCAACCTGAGATTTCAAAGAAACTTATAGGACTAGAAATTAATGAAATTTCAAAACCATTCATTACCATTGACCAAAATGGACGTGAAGTAATGCAGATAGTGAAACTCAACAACAAGGTTGAGGCCCATAGGGCAAATTTGAATGAAGATTATCAACTAGTAAGTAGCTTATATCTTGATAAGAAAAGAAATGAAGCAATTCAGGAATGGATTGGACAAAGACAGTCAAAAACATATATCCGAATAGATGATACTTATCTCAATTGTGATTTTAAGTATAAAAATTGGATAAAATAAGTTAATTTCGAAGCAATGAAAACATATCATTTCGAATAAGAAAGAAGCTAAAAAGAAAAAAATCAAATGAAATATAGTAGTGATAAAGAAGCCATTGATGCTCTTCACAATAAAAATGAAGAACTGTTATCAGAAATAAAGAAAGCCATATACGGACAAGACGAAATAATCAAGCAAGTATTAATTTCAATATTCAGTCAGGGGCATTGTTTACTGATTGGAGTTCCCGGTTTAGCTAAAACACTACTTGTCAACACAATTGCACAGGTTCTTGGCTTAGAATACAAAAGAATACAGTTTACGCCTGATTTAATGCCATCAGACATAATCGGAACAGAAATTCTAGACCACAACAAGGAATTCAAATTTATCAAAGGCCCTATATTTGCAAACATCATTCTTGCTGATGAAATAAATCGTACTCCTCCCAAAACTCAGTCTGCATTACTTGAAGCAATGCAAGAAAAATCGATTACATCAGCAGGAAGACATTTCAAGCTTGACAAACCTTTCTTTGTGTTGGCAACTCAGAACCCAATTGAACAAGAAGGCACGTACCCTCTGCCGGAAGCACAACTCGACAGATTTATGTTTTCATTGTGGCTTGATTATCCTGCATATGATGATGAGCTTACTATTGTCAAAAATACTACTTCAGCTTTTGAAGTAGAATTAAAAAGTGTGATACAGAAAAGTGAAATTCTTGATTTCCAGAGCATAATAAGGAAAATCCCCATTAATGATAATGTATTAAAATATGCTGTTACACTTGCATCGAAGACACGACCTAATACTCCCCTTGCTCCTTCTGTTTCCAACAATTATTTGAAATGGGGAGCTGGTCCAAGAGCATCTCAATATCTTGTTCTTGGGGCAAAAACTCATGCAGCATTAAATGGAAGATATTCCCCTGATATAGATGATATAAAGGCAGTTGCTGTTTCGATACTTAGGCACAGAATTATCAAAAATTATAAGGCAGAAGCAGAAAACATATCAGTTGACGATATTATTTCGCAATTAATGAAATAAATGAAAACATACAGAATCATTTCAACAATAACAAAGAGCCTGCCTGAATTGGTCAGGCTTTCTTTATTATTGTTGGCTATATTCAGTTATGTAAGCACAACTGCCCAGACAAAAACAAAAAAGGAGATAAGGATTGAAGAAGCAGAATATCTGATTTACGACAGATCTGAAGTTCAAAATGCTCAAAGATTAATAAAAAACGTAAAACTTTCACATGAAAACATCGTCATGTATTGTGATAGTGCTTGGTTCTATTCAGCTTCAAATTCAGTAGATGCTTTTGGAAATGTTCATATTATAAGCAACGATACATTAAATATGTATTCCAATTTCATAAATTACAAGGGAAATGAAGGCATGGCGAAAGCAATTGGAAAAGTAAAGTTAAAAGATCCTAAACTAACCCTCACAACTGATACTCTTGATTTTGATACAAAAAGTGAAATAGGGTACTACAATTCAGGAGGAAAAATTATTGACAGCACTAATGTACTTACTAGCATAATAGGCAGGTATTACTCTCAGAAAAACGAGTTGTTTTTTAAGGACAGTGTAAAATTGGTCAATAAAGATTATACGATGACCTCTGATACAATGAAATACAATACTGTCAGTGAAATTGTTACTATACTGGGGCCGACTCATATAATTGGTGACAGTTCTTATCTATATTCAGAAAAGGGATGGTTTGATACAAAAAAGAATATTTCAGAGTTATTAAAAAACTCAACAATAAGGCGGGGGGAAAGCCAGTTACAGGGAGATTATATTTACTATGAAGATATTACAGGAAAAGGATTTGCAAGGAGTAACGTTGTTATAAACGATTTCAAAAACAAAATAATAATAGCAGGAGACAACGCAGTATATAATGATTTTACTCAAAATGCCTTAATGACAGATTCAGCATTATTTATACAATACTTTAACAATGATTCACTTTTTCTTCATGCAGATACTTTATTTACAAAACCTGACACATCAGAAATAAATCAGAAACTTGTTATCTGCTATAATAAAGTGCGATTTTATAAAAGTGATCTTCAGGGTTTGAGCGACTCTTTGATATATTTTACAAAAGACTCAACCATTCAGCTTTTTTTAAATCCTGTAATCTGGTCAGAAAGCAATCAGCTTTCAGCAGATTTCATTGAAATGAAGAACTACGAAAAGCCACCAAACAAAGTATTCTTAAAGGAAAATTCTTTTATAATCCAAGAGATGGATTCTTTGAAATACAATCAAATTAAAGGGAAAAACATGGTTGGATTAATTGGTGAATCAAACAATTTATATCAGATTAACGTTAGTGGTAATGGCCAATCCATATATTATCCATCCGATGACAAGGATTTTGTTGGGGTAAACAAAGCAGAAAGTAGCAACATTATTCTATATCTTAATGAAAATAAAATAAATAGAATAAGCTTTATCACAACTCCTGTCGGCACTATGAGTCCGATTAAAATTGGGCTGGATCCAGAAACCCGACTAGAAGGTTTTAAATGGAGAGGAAAAGTAAGACCGGTAAACAAATATGATATATTTAGAACTGAGGATAGTAATATTATTCCAGAAAACTTACCAAAGTCAGAAATAGACAACAAGCTCCCTAATCCACAAGAGATTAAATAGAATTCTCATCAAACTCAATATGTTAAATTGTACAAACAGGTTAAGAACAAAAATTCTTTTCTTTTTTGAATTAATTTGGTAAATTGATACCTGATTAATAAAACTTTAAAAATATGGAAGAACAAAAACAGGACGAAGGGACGAAAAAGGAAGACTTTTTTGAAAAAGCAAAAGGAATTGCTGACAAAGCAGGTGATTTCATTGATGAAAAAATGGAGAAAATGAAACAAAGCGAAGGATACCAGAAGGTTGATCAATTTCTAAATAAAGCTGAAGACTTCGTTGAAGAAAAAATTGATGAACTTGAAAAAAGTGGCATCAAAGAAAAAATAAAATCTTTTGCAGATAAGATGGAAGATAAACTGGAAGATGTAGTTGAAAAAGCCAAAGTTGTTGGAAAAGATTTAGCCGACAAAGCTGAAAATGTTGTCGATGATATATCTCAACAATTTAAGAAAAAGGAACAGGAGAATACATCTGAGCCAGAAAATGAACAAAAATAATTACTATAAAATTAAATATCATGTCAGATTTTTTGAATTCACTTTTATCGCAAATTCCTGATGATTCGATAGGATCAATCAGTCAAAAAATAAATGCAACTCCGGATCAAACAAAGAATGCACTTTCAGCAGCAATACCTTTTATTGTTAGTGCACTTGCAAAAAACAGTTCTACAGAAGAAGGTGCATCTTCTTTAAAAAATGCTTTAGACAGAGATCATGACGGTAGTATTTTGGACAATTTATCAGATTTAATTCAAAATCCAGCTATTGGAAACGGACAAGGCATATTAAAACATGTTTTGGGAGGCAAACAAGAAGTAGCTCAAAATTTGATAGGACAAAAGACAGGACTAAGTTCTTCTGCTATCGGAAACATTCTTGAAATGGCAGCTCCAATGGTAATGGGATATCTTGGAAAACAAAACAAGAGCAATTCTTCTGGAGGTATTACTGACATCCTTTCTTCAATGCTTGGAGATCAGGGTGGAAATGCGAAACAAGGTCAAAGCTTGTTCAATCAATTACTAGACAGAGACGGAGATGGCTCTGCAGTTGATGATGTTGCCCAAATGGGAATGTCGTTTCTTGGTAAACTTTTAAGAAAGAAAAGATAGTCAAGCAAATAAAGGTTGTTAGTTTCAAAGTATAAAACCTAAAATTAACAACCTTTTTATTTTTTATTCTTTTTATTCCTGAGCTAATTTATTCCACATTGCTTCAGCCAGCATGACAATTTCATTATAATTTGATTCTTTTAGAGACCCCTTTATTTCGATTGCTTGACTCACCAGTTCCCAATTTTCAGATTCAGCAACTTTTTGAAGGTTCTTTACACCTCCTCCATTCCAACTAAACGAGCCAAATAAACCATAAAAATGATTTTTAATCCCTTTATGAGCTATTTCTGTAACAACAGTTTCAATTGCAGGGAACATTTCATTATTATAAGCACAACTGCCTAAAATTAAACCTTTAAATTTGAATATCTCATTGATTATATATGAAATATGAGTTTTTGATGCATCATAAACCCTAATATTTTTCACACCCTTTACTGATAATTCCCGAGCAATAGCATCGGCCATTTTTTCTGTATTCCCATACATAGAACCGAAAATAATGACAACACCGTTTTCCGACTTATAACTGCTCCACTTTTGATATCTACCAATTATATAATCAATGTTGTTTCGCCAAATTATACCATGAGAGGGTGCTATTTGTTTTAAATCTAAGCCCTCAAGTTTATTCAAAGCTCTTTGAGTATGAGGACAATATTTACCAACAATATTTGTAAAATACCTCATTATCTCTTCTTCGTAATACGAAATATCAATTTCATCATCAAACACTCCCCCTTCATGAGCACCAAAACTTCCGAAAGCATCATTTGAAAACAATATACCAGTCATTGATTCATACGTTACCATACTTTCAGGCCAATGAACCATTGGGATAGTATAAAAGTTTAATTTATGTCTTCCAAGTTCAAGAGAATCCCCATCGTCAACAACTAAGAAATTGCTGAAGGATCCATAAAAATTTTCAAGCATGGGAAAAGTTTTTTTATTACCCACAACAGAAATGTCGGGATACTTATCCAAAACAGCCTTAATTGAACCGGAGTGATCTGGTTCAACATGATTAATTACCAAGTAATCAATCATCTTCCCACAAAGAATATCATCTATCCTATTGAAGTATTCATCTGTAAATTTTCTATCGACTGTGTCGATCAGGCAAACCTTTTCATCAACTATAAGATAAGAATTGTAAGTTACTCCTTTAGGTAAAGGCCAATAATTCTCAAATAACTGCGACCGCCTGTCATTGATTCCGAGAAAATAAATATTATCAGCAAGATTAATCTTGAACATATCCTTTGCTTTTTAGTAAACGACTAATAAAAGAACGCTAATTTAATGTTTTTATCAGAAATCAATATCAGAAGGATTTGAATGACGTACAATTATTAATTTTGCAGAAAAAGTAATTTATGGCTATAGAGATAAAAAATAAAACTATGCTATTCCCGAATCTAGGAAAGCTGTCAATTTCAATCTTCGGAATGCTTTTAATCTTTTCGGGATTTAAAGCTTTTGAATTATATGGATATATTTTCAAGCCTAACATTAAAGAAAATACTGTTTTATATATTAAAACAGGAACAAACTATGACGATCTTGAAAATGAAATTATTGATAAAAAGATAGTTAATAATATCAAAGCGTTCAGATGGGTTGCGAAAAAGAAAAAATATTGGGAGAATGTTAAACCCGGAAGATATGAACTTCAAAAAGGATCGACAACAAATGAAATATTAAATAAGTTGAGATCCGGAAATCAGGATCCTATAAATCTAACTTTTAGCAACGTCAGGCTATTTAATGAATTAGCAGGTAAAATATCCGATTATATTGAGACTGATTCAATTTCGCTGTTGTCAAAATTTTCAGATCCAAATATTATTTCGAACCTTAATTTTACAACAGAGACCTTTTCTGCCATGTTTATTCCCAACACTTATCAATTCTTTTGGACTACTAATGCCGATCAATTTATTGAAAGGATGAAAGTTGAGTACTCAAGATTTTGGAATGGTGAAAGAAAAGGAAAAGCTGAAGCGCAAGGTCTTACTCCTATTGAAGTAACAATACTTGCATCAATTGTTCAGGAAGAAACAGCAAAAGAAGAAGAAAAACCTATAATTGCCGGATTGTACATTAACCGACTAAAGAGAGGTATGCTTCTGCAGGCAGATCCAACAATTAAATTCGCCTTACAAAACTTTGGTATAAGGAGGATAACAAATGAAATGTTACAAACAGATTCTCCCTACAATACATACAAGTATGCGGGATTGCCACCTGGACCAATAAACTTCCCTGAGACATCATCAATTGATGCCGTTTTGAACCCTAAGAAACACAACTACCTATTTATGTGTGCCAAAGAAGATTTTTCGGGGTTTCATAATTTTGCTACAAATCTTTCAGATCACAACAAAAATGCTTTAAGATATCAGAAGGAATTAAATAAAAACAAAATTTGGTAACCCTATTTTTAAAAAAATATTTGTTTATAAATCAAATTTTACGATAAATTCTATATTATTATATTTCTGTATTTCAAAACATTACATATATATCTTTTCATGTTCTTATAAATTATAGAGTTAAAAATTAATAAAATATAAATTTTTAGTTATTTTAGAAGCCAAACTAGGGTGTATGAGGCAGCTGAAGATTACTAAACAAGTCACTAACAGGGAGACACTTTCATTAGATAAATATTTACACGAAATAGGAAAGGTCGAACTTTTATCTCCCGATAAAGAAGTTGAACTTGCAAAAAAAATAAAGAGGGGCGACAGGGAAGCGTTTGAACAATTGATTAAGTCAAATCTACGTTTTGTTGTTTCAGTAGCAAAACAATATCAAAATCAAGGTTTAAGCTTACCGGATCTTATCAATGAAGGGAATCTAGGGCTGATTAAAGCAGCCCAACGTTTTGATGAGACTCGCGGTTTTAAGTTTATATCGTACGCGGTTTGGTGGATTCGCCAGTCTATTCTGCAAGCTTTAGCTGAACAGGCAAGAATTGTAAGATTGCCTTTAAACAAGATTGGTTCAATCAACAAGATCAATAAAGCATTCAATCATCTTGAACAAGAATTTCAGAGGGAGCCTACGTCAAAAGAAATTTCAGATATGCTGGAATTGACACCTGAAGTAATAGAAGAAGCAATGAAAGCATCGGGACATCATATTTCTATGGATGCCCCTATAAGAGACGAAGATGGCAACACGATGTATGATGTTCTTCTCAACTTTGATGCACCCAGCCCGGACAAAGGACTTCTAAATAATTCTCTGCAACAAGAAATAGAGAGATCATTATCAACTCTTGGAGAGAGAGAAGCAGAGATTATACGTTTTTATTTTGGGCTAAATGGAACCCGACCGCATACTTTAGAGGAAATAGGAGAAGTATTTGGATTAACCAGAGAAAGGGTAAGGCAAATTAAAGAAAAAGCGATAAAAAAATTAAAAAATAATTATAGGAACAAACTACTAAAAACTTATTTAGGTGAATAAAATATTAAGCCCTTATTATTCGGGGCTTTTTTTATTTTATCCCAGCTAAAATATAAGTAATTTTGATTAAGACCATTAGAGAATAAAATACAAATGAAGAGATACATTGCGCCATCTATTTTATCTGCAAACTTTCTGGAACTGGGGAAGGATATCGAAATGATAAACAACAGTGAAGCCCATTGGATTCACTATGATGTTATGGATGGAGTTTTTGTTCCAAACATATCGTTTGGCATTCCAATTCTCAAACAAGTAAGTAAGATAGCAAAGAAGCCTTTAGATGTGCATTTAATGATAAAAGATCCTGATCCGTATATAATCCCTTTTTCCAAAGCCGGAGCAGCGAATATCACTGTTCACATGGAAACATGTAAACATCTTAACCGCACAATAAGCCATATAAAAGAACAAGGAATAATGGCGAGTGTATGCCTTAATCCTCATACTCCTGTTGATTCGCTTGAAGAAATCCTCCCTGAAATACAAATGGTTCTTTTAATGTCAGTCAATCCCGGATTTGGAGGGCAGTCCTTCATTGAATCAACTTATTCAAAAATTGTCCGACTCAAAGAGATGATTGAAAAAAGAAATCTTAATATTTTAATCGAAGTTGATGGAGGCATCAATGAAATAACTGGTAAAAAATTATTTGAAGCAGGAGCAAATGTACTTGTTTCCGGAAGTTATATTTTCAACTCTGAGAATCCATCAAAAAAGATTTCGGAATTGCTAAATGTATAATTTAAGAAAAAGATCGTTTTTATTAGTTTTGAA
The DNA here is from genome assembly GCA_964393405.1 of uncultured Prolixibacteraceae bacterium. Classification (GTDB taxonomy): domain Bacteria; phylum Bacteroidota; class Bacteroidia; order Bacteroidales; family Prolixibacteraceae; genus CAYMTR01. Next base: position 893 of record CAYMTR010000032.1, on the reverse strand, counting down.
TAAGCTGGTATCTTTTTAAAATGAAAAAGCATATGGCCGATAATAAATTTGAACATACTTACAGTAACATAAAAGGAGTTTTGAATAGTATACCAGAAAACTATATGCTAATAGAACAAATTGTTGATATCAATGTCCAAAAGGAGTTTTTCGAAACAATTAATAACTTACATATCACTCCTGAAGATGAAATACCAGAACTCATAAACAATCTAAATAATTCGTGTTCATCAGAATTCAATAATAAAATAATTCTTCAAAAACTCTCAACATTTGATTCTGTTGAAGCATACAGAGCAATTGAAAATTACTGCAATTCAGCAGAAAAAGAAATCAGGGATTGGGCAACATTAGCATTGCATCATAGCAAATTGATAATCCAAAGTTCACTTTTAGAAGAACAACTTGTTTTTATTTCGACAGGCTTGGGCGGCAAAAACGGTAATTTTAGGTATAATGTTGTTTTTCCCTATTTAAATTCGAATATCGTTCTAACAAACTTACAGTTTAAAATACTAAGAAAAGAAGTAGAATTCAACGTTACTAAATACCATGGAGAAATTGAAGAATGTGATTTTACAAAAAGATTTGCTTCATTTATAATTACACTCCCTCTAAAAGCACCTATACCTGAATTAATTAAGTCCATTATAGAGGAATGTAATCAATTTGGTTCATACTTGAGTGAAGACGTGCTGATTACCAATATAAAAAGGTATTCCGAGGAAGATTTAATAGATATCATAGAAAAAAGAAAAACATTTGAAGGTTAAATAAACTGATTTTTATTAAACCAATTTGGATTTAATAAGGTATTCATATATATTTGCACCGCGTTTTAAAAAAGGACTTGTAGCTTAATTGGATAGAGCATCTGACTACGGATCAGAAGG